>JAQQAI010000025.1 GCA_028532915.1 Sphaerochaetaceae bacterium | reverse complement strand
CTCGATCACGGCAGAGCCGCAGATGCCTGCAGGAGGTGCAGAGTCGATGGTACTGAAGCATACGTTCTGAGAAGCATCGAGCCATATGTGATCGATCGCACCTCTCACAGCTCCGATGCCGCAGCTGATCGATGCGCCTTCAAATGCGGGACCCGCAGCCGATGAACAGCAGTGGAGAGTCTTTCCGTCGAACAATACGATCTCACCGTTGGTGCCTATATCGATATAGAGGGTTCTTTTGCCAAAAGAAAGCATATCGGTGGAACACACTCCTGCCGTAATATCGCTTCCGATATAGGCGGATGCCAGGCCCGGGATGATGAGAGCAGCGTCAGACAGGTCATCCCATCCGACATCGGTTCCCGTCAATTGCTGACGTGAATAAAACGATGGAATAAAGGGGGCGACCGCTATGCCGGCCGGATCTTTTTTCAAAAGGAAATGGATCATCGTCGGATTTCCCACCGCAACGATCTCTTTAACTTCTTGGGGATGGATATGGTGAACATCCATCATCTGCATCATCAGAGAATGCAGATGATGGGCGATCACCTCATGCAGCGCGGAAAGCCCTGTCTCATGTTCGCGGGAATATTCGATACGGGATATCACATCTGCTCCGAATGACGACTGGGGATTCAATGAGGAGCGGTGATCGAGAATCTCTCCGGTTTCGAGAGAGACACAATAGACGACGACTGTCGTCGTTCCGATATCAGATGCGAACGCGTAGGACGGCGTAGAGAATGGTCTTCTTTCCCTGTGATATGTTTCATCATTCTCATAGGAGCTGACGATCTTCGCCCCCTCTTTGCGGCTCACCACGGAGATAGTAAGATCCGCGTCTTCGGTAAGGAACATTCTGCAGCACAGACGCTGGTGAGACTGCAGCTGCTGAGAACTCAGCAGTCTTCTCTCGTCAGGATGGATCTGGCACGGATCATCTCCGATCACCTCGACAAGACATTTTCCGCACAATCCGCTGCCTCCGCAGGGAGCATCAAGATCTGCAAACCCGGAATCAGAGAGAACATTGAACACATTCTCCCCCCTTCTGATGGGCAATTCGATTCTCTTGTCATCTGATACTACTGTAAGTGTGTGCTCTGAATTCATAGTGCTGATCCTCAGTCTCATCTATGGTAGCACACAATACGGACTGTCACAAAAAAAGTTCATCCTGTTTTCAGTTAGAAGTGAACATCTGCAATCAATAATCGTGGAAATAACGGGGGTGATGCAGTATTCTACATATATTCATGAATCAATCTACTAAACGGGGAATGTCTGAGATGGGTCTATCTTTTCTTTTTCATAAGGATGTCCAGAAGATCTTCAATAATTTTCATCAGCTGTTCGGAATCCGCATAGCGTTCTTCTCTCCTGACGGAAGAGAATTGAAAGTGGGCAATGATGCCTCTATATGCAGGTACTGCCGGTCAGTCAGGATGTGCCCCGGAGGTGCTGCTGCCTGCAGCGCAGAGGATAGAGAAGGGAGGATTTTGGCCTATACAAGGAAAAAACTGGTCACCTATACGTGCCACGGAGGAATGACCGAGGTGGTGAAACCGCTGATCAGGCACGAAAATCTTCTGGGATATGCGATGATCGGACAGATTCGTACTGAAGAACTTCCGCCTGTCCTATGGAGTTCTCAATGGAATGCGACACACGATGAAAAGCTCGAGGAGATTTTCGTATCCAGACCGATGGTAGGCAAAAGAGAGCTGATGCAGATAATCGAGATGTTCTCCTATCTGATGGATCTTCTGATCTCGAACAATATGATAGAACAGACCGATTCCAATGTATCAACAAAACTCTCTGCGTACATCCAGCAGCATATCGATGAGATGCTGCCGCTCTCAAGCGCTTGTGCAGCGATGAACTTGTCGCAATCCCGTCTTTCTCATGTGGTGAAAGAGCATTACGGAATAAGCTACACATCACTGGTGAGGCAATTGAAAATGGAACAGGCCAGATTCCTTCTTACCCATTACCCTGATATGTCTGTCACAGAAGTTGCTTCAGCTGTCGGATTCCAGGACTCACAATATTTTTCGAAGGTCTTCCGCAAGGAATGCGCTGTTTCTCCTTCAGAGTATAGAAAACAGCAGATTTTTCCATATATTCAGCAGAATTCTAACTCATAGGTTCCTCAATAGACCATTTATCATGAATTCGGAGGCGTGTGATGGGAATATCTAAACGGGATATAGTGAAGATGGTCTTGGACGGAAAGAAACCGCCATATGTACCTTGGTCATTCAGATTTACATATGAAGCCATAGAAAAATTGAGAGATCACTTTGGTCCGGATTGGGAAAAATCACTTGATAATCATTTTATAGAACTTGGAAGTGACATCGGCTTTTTCGATGAATTGGAAGGGAACAGGTTCAAGGACCTCTTCGGTGTCGTATGGGATCGGAATGTCGAGAAAGACATCGGTCTTCCGGAAGATGTGATACTGAAAGAACCTACTCTCGAAGGCTATGAGTTCCCCGACCCTCTTGATCACCGTTTCTTCGATGACATCGAATCTAAAATCGCAGAGAATCCCGACAGTTTCAGAGTCTTCGATATCGGTTTCTCACTGTATGAAAGAGCATGGTCCATGAGAGGGATCGAGAATGTACTGATGGATTTTTATATCAATCCCGATTTCATACATGAACTGTTCTCCAAAATCGCAGATTACAACATCGCTCAACTTGATAAAGCATGCACATATGATATCGATGCGGTATATTTCGGTGATGACTGGGGATCACAGCATGGACTGATCATGGGACCAAAACTGTGGAAGGAATTCATATTCCCATATGTCAGAAAAATGTATCAAGCCGTCATCGAACGGGGAAAGTATGTATTCATCCACTCCTGCGGTGATGTTGATGAGTTATTTTCTGATCTCGTCTCGATCGGCCTGTCGTGTTTCAATCCGTTCCAGCCGGAAGTGATGGATATAGATTTCCTTCTCGAAGAATATCGGGGAAAACTGGCTTTCTGGGGAGGTCTTTCAACCCAGAAGACACTTCCGTTCGGAACTGTCGAAGATGTAAGAAAGGAATCCCATCATCTTTTGAATATCGGTTCAGAAGGCGGTTACATTTTCTCCCCTTCTCATGCTGTTGAAGGAGATGTTCCTCTCGAAAACATGCTGGTCTTCATCGAAGAGGCGAAAAAACAGAAAGCGTATATCGAAAACTGTTTGTAATGTGCTTCCGGCAGAAACCTGATAACACTCTGGTCTTTTCAGTTACCATCATGTACTCGATCTGATATAAAGTCTGGGAACGAAACGGACATCTTCTGCTTCTTTCGACTGCAGCAGATCAAGAAGCTTGGATACTGCTGCCACACTCATTTCTTTTACGGGAATTGAAACGGAGGAAATCGGAGGGATGAACATCGAGGCCAGCGGGATATTATCATAACCGATGACACGGACCTCCTCCGGAATCTTCCGGGACGAATCATGAAGATAGTGGATCGCCCCTGCAGCAAGAAGGTCATTTTCGCAGAAGATCGCATCGATACTGTTATCATGACCGAACAGCCGTTTTGCGGCATCGAAACCGGCCTGCATACTGAATTCGTTATCGCAGGAATATAACGGACCTGTGATATCCATCCTGTCTTCTACCGCCTGCATAAATCCTGACTTTTTCAAAGAGGAAACCGTATTGTCGGCATAGCCGCCGATATATGCGAGATGAGTTCCCCCTTGTGCTATCAGATGACAGGTTGCCTCATATGATCCCTGTCTTACGTCTGTAAGAATCGACGGGAAACCGTGGGAACCCTTTTCACCGTGAATATTGATCATAGGCATGCTGGAAGGAATGTTTTTCGCGATCGAATCCAGCGTCTTATGGTTTTCGATGAAACAGAGGATGACACCGTCAATCTGTTCGAAATCTCTGACGGAGAACAATCTGTTCTCATGATGGGAGAGTGTCTGAAGAGATCCGATATAATCGCTTTTCTCCAGTTCTGTTCGAAGAGATTCGAAGAATTCAGCAAAGAACTGGTTGGTGATGCTGTGAGTAATGATCTTAATGATCCCGGTCCGCTGATTCCGGAGATTCCGCGCCACGGTCGAAGGTACGTACTGCAGTTCCTTTACCGCTTCTTCGATCTTCTCTCTCGAAGAGGGAAGAACGCTCGATGGATCTTTCAGATATTTGGATACGCATGAGACTGACAGCTCTGCCAGTTTTGCAACCTGTTTTATATTCGCCATGTATGCAGAAACCTTCCTTTCAACAACCTTTCACGAACTGATTCTATACTCTCAAATAAAATTTGACAATGTATATTGTTACTTGTATACTGTTTTCATCGTGTATCGATACACGCACTCTATACAAAAAGGGGTATTCTTCAATGGATAACACATTACAAAAAGAGGTCGTATTTGCCCTATACTTCGGAAACAGGGGCTTCTTTCCCGAAAAGCTCATAGCTTCCGCAAGAAAAGAAATGGCTGAAGCGGTAACGAAAGCTGGATACAAATACATCATTCTCGATGAAAAACTGACACGTTACGGTGCTGTTGAATCAAGAAAGGAAGGAAAGATCTATGCTGACTGGTTGGCCGCGAACGAACAGAACTATGACGGAGTGATCATCTGCCTTCCTAATTTCGGCGATGAGAACGGTGCAATCTCCGCTTTGAGCAACTGTAAGAAACCTATTTTGATACAGGCATATCCCGACGAGATCGGGAAGATGGATTTCGAGAACAGAAGGGATTCCTTCTGCGGGAAATTCAGTATCTCTGATGTCTTTTATCAGTACAGGATACCGTTCACTCTTCTTGAACCTCATGTAGTACATCCTCTCAGTGATACCTTCAACAGTAATCTTCATGAGTTCGCATCTGTCTGTAAGATCGTAAGAGGTATGAGAAAATTCTCGATCGGAGTGATCGGTGCAAGAACGACAGCCTTCAAGACTGTCAGGTATGATGAGATAGCACTGCAGAAGTATGGAATCACTGTTGAGACCTTCGATCTCTCTTCTTTGATCGATAAGGTGTCAAAAATGAGCGATGACGATCCGCAGGTGGCAGCGAAGATCGAATTTTTGAACGGTTATACGAACTGCTCGAATGTCCCCGATGAAAAAATGATCATGCTGGGTAAAGTCTTCATAGGAATCGAAGAGTATATCAGCGAATACGATCTTGATGCGGTTACGATCAGATGCTGGGACGAGATGGAGAATATCCTGGGAATTGCTCCGTGTGTGCTGCTCAGTGCATTGAATGACCGCGGGATGGTAGCTTCATGTGAGATTGATCTTAATTCAGCCATTTGCATGAGAGCAGTACAGCTGGCAACAAGCTATCCTGCAGCCTGTCTCGACTGGAACAACAATTACGGTGATGATCCTGATAAGGTCATTCTCTTCCATTGCGGACCTGTCGCCCAGTCACTGATGCGTGGAAAGGGAACTGTCACAGACCACAAGATGTTTGCAAAAGTGTGCCCCGGTACCGGTTGGGGGAGCAACGAGGGACGGATCGATTCTTTCCCGATGACCTTTTTGAACTGTAAAACAGAAAACGGTAAACTGGAGTTCTATGTCGGAGAGGGTGAATTCCTTGACGATGAGATCGAAGACGGCTATTTCGGATGTGCAGGTGTCGCCAGAATTGAAGATCTTCAGCCGAAACTGAACAAGCTGGGTAAAAACGGGTACCGTCACCATACTGTGATAGGAAAGGGTCATGTCGCATCGGCTCTGATTGAGGCCTTTTCGACCTATTTGAACTACGATCTGCTTGATCTGTAATCCTGCAGCTGATCAGGGCCGTTAAGCGCCCTGATCAGAATGGGGTGCCGTAGTATCTCTGAGGATGAGTTCGGGAGCGACAAGCAGTCGTGACCGGACTATGGTGTGATCTTCGATCTTTTTTATGACAAGATCTATCGACAACCTTGCAATCTCTTCGATATTCTGTTTCACAGTCGTCAGAGGGGTTTCGATGATCGAGGCAAAAGAGACATCGTCATAGCCGGCGATGGAGATATCTTTCGGGACTTTGTATCCCGCCTCCGAGATCGCCTTTCTTGCACCGAGTATCATAATATCATTGATGGAAATGATAGCATCAGGTTTCTCTACAGAGAGAAGCTGCTTCACCTCCTGGTAACCGGAAAAGAAATCGGCTTTTGAACAGCTTATGATTTCGGATTTATCCGCCAGGCCGCATTCGTCCAGTGCCTCATGATATCCTCTGATTCTCTCCTTATTCAAAGGTGCCTCAGAATTCGGCCCGGTAAGGTGAACAATCTTTTTGTGTCCTAAAGAAAGAAGATATTTTGTGAGTTTATAGCTGCCTGCCCTGTAATCGGTCATTACAAATGCATCACCGTACTCAGGATAATAGGAGACGGCAAAGACGAATGGAATATCTCTTTTCTTGAGCATCTTGAATATCTGATAATTCGTTCTGACGTTCTGTGAAGGGACAATGATGATTCCGTCGACCTGCCGGGATAAAAACACGTTGATGATAGAATCTTCGTTCTCGATCTCGTCGCCTGAAGCAGCGATGAGAAGAGAATAGTTCTGTTTTTGCGCATGTTCACTCAGGAAATGAACCAGACTCCCGTAAAATGGGTTTTCAATATCTGTGACGACCAGTCCGATCGTGCTTGTCTTGTTCATTGCCAGAGAACGGGCGACGGCATTGGGAGAATACCCGAGTTCATGCGCCAGAGCCAAAACCTTTGCTCTGGTCTTGGGACTTACTCCCGGCCGTTCGTTCAGCACCAGTGAGACAGTTGCTTCAGAAACTCCTGCCTTCTGAGCTACATCTTTTAATGTTACCATTTTGACCTCATATCAGATACCGTAATCATTATATCAGTAAAAAAGAAGAGCTCTCAAGATAAATTACGGTATCTATAAAATGGAACAATTTCAGTAAAAAGTAAAGCGCTTTAAAAAAATAAATAAAATATTTGACAATTGGAAAGTGGTATGCTTAAATTTATCTAAAGCGCTTTAAAACATTAAAAGGAGTATGAAAAATGAAAAGATTTTTACTTATCTTAGTAACTGTCACGATGTTCTCTGCCCTTCTGGTCTCTCCAATCTTCGCTTCAGGCGAACAGGAGAACGAAGGTGAGAAGAAAATGAAATTCGCTTTCTCTATCATGAGTCTTGAGAATCCCTACTTTATCGCAGTAAAGGAAGGCTTCGAAGACCGTTGTGAAGAACTTGGAGTCGAGGCTGTTATCGTCGATGCCAAATATGACGTGGCGAAACAGGTCAACGACATCGAAAACCTCATCATGTCCCAGGTTGACGGAATGATGATCTCCCCTATCGACCAGAATGCTCTTCAGTCGATCGTCGAAACTGCTAAAGCAGCTGGTATCGGAGTTGTATCTGAAGCTCAGCCTATCGATAACGCTCACGGAATCTATACTATTGATGAATATCAGTACGGTGTCGCAATCGGTAAGAACGCAGCTAAATGGATCAACGAAAAACTTGGTGGAACAGCTGAAGTCATCATCATCAGTCAGGATAATGTCGAACCTGTAATCCAGCGTGGAAATGGTATCCAGGATACTATCGAATCTCTGGCTCCCGGAGCCACTATCGTTGCCCGTCAGGCCGGTGACAGTCCTGAGAAAGGGATGAAGATCGTTGAAAGCGTTCTGCAGAATCATCCGAATGTGAAGGTAATCAC
This sequence comes from Sphaerochaetaceae bacterium, assembly GCA_028532915.1. Lineage (GTDB taxonomy): Bacteria > Spirochaetota > Spirochaetia > Sphaerochaetales > Sphaerochaetaceae > SABI01. The sequence goes on along the minus strand of JAQQAI010000025.1, from coordinate 4,828 downwards.
AGGTAATAACGACTCCGGTGCACTCGGCGGATATGAAGCTGTGAAGGCCATGGGTCTGGATACTCCTGATTTCTTCGTCGGTGGAGCCGATGCAACAGCAGAAGCTCTTGCAAAGATGCAGGAACCCGGAAGCATCTACAGAGCTACCGTTGATATCCAACCCTACTACAGCGGTGCTTACGTAGCAGATATGCTCTACAAGTATGCAACAGAAGGCTTCCCAACAGAACCTGAAGTAGTCTACATGGAAATGAAAACCATCTGGCAGGAAGACCTCTAGAATTCGATTTTGAACAATTTCCCGATAGAGAAATCTATCGGGAAATATCTAAGGAGAGATGATGTCCATCGACTTACTTGAAATAAAAGGTCTTACAAAATACTACGCAGGGATCACAGCTTTGAACAACGTCTCCTTCTCAGTCAAAAAAGGAGAGACTCATGCGATCATCGGTGAGAACGGAGCTGGAAAATCGACTCTGATCAAGATCCTCACCGGAGCAGAGACCCCCTCAGCGGGAAAGATCTCATTTGAAGGAGAAGAATACGACCAGATTACTCCTTCCCATGCGCTTGAAAAAGGAATCGTTGCTATCTACCAGGAGCTGAACCTTATTCCTTTGCTCACAGTCGCTGAAAATATCTTCTACGGCTGTGAGAAGATGAATGGATGGTTCCGTGATACCAAACTGATGAACAAAGAGGCTGAACAGCTCTTCGCCGATATGGGTGTAAAAGTCGACCCCGAAGCAAGAGTGAGGGATCTGGGAATGGCGTATCAGCAGATCGTTGAGATCGTGAAAGCTGTTTCCAAGAATGCAAAATTGGTTATCATGGATGAACCGACAGCCCCTCTAACCAAAAACGAAACAAAGGCATTGTACACGATAATCGCAAAACTCAAAGAGATGGGTGTTACGATCATCTATATTTCCCACAGACTCGAGGAGATTTTCGATATCTGTGACCGGGTCACGGTCATGAGAGACGGTACCTATATAGATACCATGGATGTAAAAGAGACCGATATCAAGCATCTGATGTCTCTTATGGTCGGCAGGGATCTCGCTCAGGATTTCCCGGGTACTTCGAGCTTTGAAGAAGAGCGGGTTCTCGAAGTAGAGAATTTATCAAATTCAAAACTGAAGGATGTTTCCTTCTACTTGAGAAAAGGAGAGATTCTCGGCTTCGGAGGGCTCATCGGTGCGGGACGCACGGAGGTGGCTCAGGCAATCTTCGGCGCTGACGAGATAACCAGAGGATGCATAAGACTCAATGGAAAAGAAGAATGCATACCTTCACCCGACAAGGCTCTGGAATTAGGTATCGGACTTATTCCTGAAGACAGGAAAAATTCCGGACTCATTCTCGATCTGCCGATAAAGACCAACATGTCTTTTTCAATTCTCAAGAAAATCACAGATAGAATCTTCATCAATAATGCGAAAGAGAAGAAGATCTGCGATGAATTGAAAAAGGAACTGCAGATCAAGGCCCATAATCTGAACTACAAAGTAAAAACTCTCAGCGGAGGGAATCAGCAGAAGGTCGTCATAGCGAAGATCCTTGCTCAGGACTGCCAGGTACTGATCTTTGACGAACCGACGCGCGGGATCGATGTAGGAGCAAAGCACGAAATCTACCTTCTTATGAGACAGCTCACCGAGAAGGGAAAGAGTATCATCATGATCTCTTCGGAGATGCCTGAGCTGATCGGAATGTCCGACAGAATCCTCGTCATGCACGAAGGAAAAATAAGCGGAGAATTACAGAAAGATGAATTTTCTCAGGAGAAGATCCTTGAGTACGCATCATTCAATGTTGGAGAATAACTATGAATAAGTATAAGACTATCAGGAACTACCTATCGAATTACGGCATTTTTATCGTTCTATTAATGCTCATAATCTTTTTCAGCTTTACGTCTGAGAACTTTCTCAATCCTCTGAATATTTTCAATATTCTGAGACAGGTCTCAATCATCGGGATTTCCGCTGTAGGGATGACCATGGTCCTGCTCACCGGAGGGATCGACCTTTCTGTAGGTTCTCTGATAGCAGTTACTGGTGTAGGGATCGCCAAACTGATGCTGCAGGGGCTGCATCCTGTTCTCGCAAGTCTGATAATGCTCGCAGTAGCAGTTCTCATCGGTCTTCTGAACGGGTTTTTCATCAACAGATTGAGAATCCCCCCACTTATAACGACACTCGGTATGATGACTTCTTTGAGAGGATTGGCGTTCATCATCACCGGAGGACTGCCCGTGTTCGGTTTCAATTCGAATTTCGCAAAACTTGGTCAGGGATATGTGTGGAAGATTCCCATCCCCGTTCTTGTCATGCTTGCAGTGTTCGTAATCGGTATCCTTCTGCTGGCAAAGACACGCTTCGGCCGATACGTGTACGGAGTAGGAAGCAACGAGGAAGCCACAAGGCTTTCGGGAATCAACGTTCAGAGAGTCAAGTATATCGTATATGCAGTAAATGGTCTGATGGCAGGACTCGCTGGTCTCATCCTCCTTTCAAGAATCAACAGCGGACAACCCAACGCAGGCCAGGGATATGAACTTGAGATCATCACGGCTGTCGTCCTCGGAGGAGTAAGCATAAACGGCGGTGAAGGTCGACTCGGATTCGTTGTCATCGGTGTTCTCATCATGGGAGTACTGACCAACGGAATGATAATGATGAATGTGAACGATTATGTTCAGCAGTTCGTTAAGGGGCTGGTACTCATAGCAGCAGTAGCCTTCGACAGATACAATCAAACATTAAAAGAGGTGAAGTAACATGAAACGGTCAGAGATCAACACAATTATCGACAATTCGATCAAGCTTATCGAAAAACATAAATTCCTGATTCCTTCCTTCTCCTACTGGAGCCCCGAGGACTGGGAAAGAGAAAAGAGTGAATGCCAGGAAATCAAAGACAATATGCTGGGATGGGATATAACAGATTTCGGAAGCAATGACTTTGCTTCAAGAGGCCTTGTGATGCTGACATTGAGAAACGGAAATCAGCACGATAGGGAAAAATATCCGAAGTTATATGCAGAGAAACTTCTGATCACCGAAGAAGGACAGGAAACTCCCTGCCATTTCCACTGGTCGAAGATGGAAGATATCATCAATCGCGGAGGCGGTGTTCTGATAGTAGAACTATGGAACAGCACATCAGATGAAAAGCTTGCGGACACTCCGGTCAGTTATTCGATGGACGGCAAAAGATATACAACAGAACCGGGTGTTCCCATCGAAGTACATCCCGGTCAGAGCATCACGCTGGAAACGAGAACCTACCACAGATTCTACGGGAAGAAGGGAACCGGAACGATCCTTCTCGGTGAAGTCAGTTCAGTAAATGATGACACCGTTGATAACCGATTCCTGGAAGAACTTCCCAGGTTCCCCGCTATTATCGAAGACGAGAAGGCTAAATACCCTCTCATCACAGAATATTAATTTCCGACATACCCGCCAAGGAGGATACAATGTCTCATATCGCTGAGGTCATGAAAATGGCCAAGAAGGTTCATACTGTCTTACCGGCTTTCAATATCCCCTATATCCCTATGATGGAACCGGTCGTAAGGGCATTGGAAGAAAAAAACACATTCGGTCTGATTACAGTCGCAAGACTTGAATGGGTGAAATTCGAATCTAAGAGTCAGGAAGATATCGCATCTGAATACAGGAGGGTGGGAAATCCCGAATGTACGTCACTGCATCTCGATCATATTCCGGTAATCGATGAAGATCATCTGAGAATCGACTATATGTCGGATATCTCAAAAGCGCTGGACGCAGGGTATTCATCAGTGATGATCGACGGTTCCAGACTGAATCTTGAGGAGAATATCAAGGCTGTCAGGGAAGTCGTTGAGCTTGCCCACAAAACCGATGTTCCTGTCGAAGCTGAACTTGGAGCTGTCATGGGACATGAAAGTGATGGAATCCCGGATTATGATGAACTGTTCGAATCCGGAAAAGGATTCACCGATGTGAAAGAAGCACAGAGGTTTGTAAAAGAAACGGGAGTGGATTGGCTTTCTGTAGCTGTCGGCAGTGTTCACGGAGCGATCACAGCAAGTGCACGTAAACAAAAGAAAGTGACTGCACGGCTGAATATCGAACATCTTCAGATGCTCGATGAAGCTCTGCAGATTCCTCTGGTGCTGCACGGAGGGTCGGGTATCGCCCTTCCCTATCTGAAAGATTCTTTCAATCACGGAATCGCAAAACTGAATATTGCTACCGACATCAGACAACCGTATGAAGCTTTGAAGGATACTTCGATAAAACAGGCTCAGAATGCTGTTTATGAGACTATGCTTGAGATCATTAACAGGCTCAATCTGGAAGGATCAGCAGAAAAATTGTTAAGGCGGAAATAGATGAGTTTGATGGGAATTGATATAGGAACATCCGGCTGCAAGACAGCAGTATATAGTGTGGGAGGAAATCCTGTTGCTATGGCAAGCAGATCATATCCTCCGATGCTCGTAGAACCCGGGAAGATGGAATTCGATGCGGTAATCATGCTCGACTCGATTCTTGAGACTGTGAGGGAAGTCCTCCGGGTTGCAAAAGAAAAAGGTGATCCTGTCACGGCCCTATCGGTCGGGTCCTTCTCCGAAGCGGTAGTTCCGATAGGAAAAGATGGTACAATTTTATCAACAAGCATTGCCGGAAGTGATAACAGGCATGCACATGCAATTGATGTACTGAAAGAACTTGATCCTCTCTATTTTTATCATATCAATCCTAATATCCTGAGTTTCACCTATACGTATCCTAAAATCGCCTGGTACAGGGACGAAAGACCCCAG
>JAQQAI010000024.1 GCA_028532915.1 Sphaerochaetaceae bacterium | reverse complement strand
ACTGATAATACCAAGCAAATTCCTACCAATTCAGAATGGGGACATTATAAGAAATCAGATTGGGATTTTTATCAAAAAATCCGAAAGAAGGATGAAGATCCTAAAACTCTGCATTTATATGCAGGAGCTAAAGGACAATTCTATAATATTGATGAAAATGGGAAATCCGGCGCAGATGGACTATATGTCATAGCTCCAACAAGAGAATTGGTTGATGAAGCAAATACAAGTTGTGATTATAATTATTTCTCCTATGTTATCCTTTATCGAACCTCATCGGGTAAAAAAATCATTTTTGGTGGTGACTCAGCAGAAAAAACCTGGGACTACATCCTTAGGAACCATAAATCCGATGTAATGGATATCGACATCCTTTTCGCACCACACCATGGCAGAAAAAGTGGTGGCAATCGTGATTATCTGGATACTTTAAAACCCAAGTTAACATTATTCGGTAATGCCAGTAGTGCGGATTTGGATTACTCTTCATGGCGTAACCGTGATTTGAAGTATATAACTAACAATCAAGCAAATTGTATAATCCTGGACACTAATGATGATGATATTAGCGTCTTTGTTACCCATGAATCGTTTGCTAAAAACTATAATAGTAATACTTTCTATTCGCAAACACACCGTGCGTGGTACATCACTTCAATTTAATTTCTTTATAGGAATCCGGTTGCAGAAGAAACAGGAAAAACACCTACTTTTGAGCATCGTTTCAGCACCTTTGCAGCAAGAAAAACATCCGGTTAGCTTATGCTGAGCCCATCAGGTGATACCATTTCCCGAAATAAATTAATATTTTCAGATTTGGACTTGATTTCGGGTCGCAGCATAATATAAACCTGACATCATATCCATGGTTAAGGAGTAGTAGAATCTCCGAGAACAGGGAGTCTGCCGTTGTGTGAAAGGATGTCCTCTCTCTGTTTATGATGATAGTGATCCCATTCTGATCTGCCCCCCGAAAAGGTAACAGAAAATTGATGACAGCCCCCTACAGGGTGACACCACATGTAGGAGGTATGAGAAATGAGAAAACGAATCGATCTATTCTCAAAGATCAGGGCAATACTGGAACATGAAGCCGGCATCAAAACCTATCCTCAGATTGGCAGGGAACTTGGAATAACTCGGCAGGCAGTTATGTACTGGGTGAAAAACAAAGAGGTTCTTTTTCAAGAAGCACAGAACTACGGTATACTGGGTATAGATCACATGCTTACAGATCTTGCATTGGCTGAGATGGGAGAGCCTGTGACGAGAGGTACCGAGAATATGCCGGAACATAAGAATGAAGAGAGCGAAGCGACCATCATAAAAAGTCTCCGGGAAGAAAATATCTTTCTGAAGAATAAACTTCTGTATTTTGAAAAACTTATGGAATCCTACGGAGTTGATGCTTCCAAAACCCATAAAAAAAAAGATATCAGGCTATCAGAAACTGTCTCGAAGCCGGAGCGAAAAGTGTGAGACAGATGTGTGCAATCGCAGGAGTATCCCGCAAGAGCTACTATTATTACTTAAGATTTCTATCTAAACCGAATGCTGATTCTGACATAGTAAGTTTGATCGAAGCGATTCAAGAGAGCACTGGATATGGGTGTGGCTATCGACAGATAACCATGCAATTGAACACGATGTATAATGCAGGTCCTATCAACGAAAAGCGGGTGTATCGACTTATGCAGGAGCATGATCTGCTCTCATCCGTTCGAAGGAAAAAGTTCACACCTGAGCAGTACAAGCGGCGCAGGGAGCTGAAAGATAATGTTCCTCCTAACCTGCTCAAGAAAAATTTTTTCTCAGGTACTCCTCGTCGAATCTTCTGTACTGATATCACATATCTGTACTGTCTAGAGCAGACCTGGTATCTCTGTTCGATCGAAGACCTGTTCAATGGAGAGCTTGTCGGATATGCTTTAAGCAACAGAATCGATACCCAGCTCACGATTGACTCTATTCTCAACTTGACTGAACATATTGGGCCGCAGAAGAATGCTATCATTCATAGTGATCAGGGATCAACCTACACTGCATTCGAGTACAAAGCAAAGGTGAAAGCTCTTGGATTTCGTCAGAGCTGCTCGTATGTAGGACAGTGCTGGGAGAATGCCTGTTTGGAATCTTTTAATGGGATTCTAAAGACTGAATGTTACTATAACCGGTTCGGAAAAACGAAATTCAAAGATCGTCGGATCTCACAGAGCAAAGTTCTGCCGCTCATAGAGGAGTGGATTCCCTACTACAATGAGGTTCGTTGCAAGGAGTATCTGGGAGGAATGAGTCCTGTCGCTTTCAGAGAACGAAACCCGAGAGGAACTCTTCCGGTTATAGTATCTCCTGATAAAAAATATTGACTTCTCATAAGAGAAGATTAAAATATAGGTATATTCGATGAGTGTAACCCAGATGGGTGCAGTCACCATATCTAGTGTTACCCCCTTCGGGGGCGGTCAGATAAATGTGTTACCTTCTATGGGGGCATATCATTCGCCGTAAAACATCTCATTCTTCAGTCTTCCGAAAAATCCTTCACATGCGGCATTGTCTGGAGAGCAACCTTTCTTAGACATCGACCGGGTAAGCCCGTATGTGTTCATCCTGTCTATCCATCCAGGCCACCGATAGTGACA
>JAQQAI010000023.1 GCA_028532915.1 Sphaerochaetaceae bacterium | reverse complement strand
GCAAATGCTGCAAACCCGACTACCAAAACTAATAAGATAGCAATAATTTTTTTCATATCAAATTCTCCTTAATATTCTTCTTCAGATGACTTAACTTTCTGTATCATCTGACCACAAGATACTACGACTCATAACTTATGTCAATAGATTTATTATAAATTTCGATAATTTTTATAATATTTTTAAATTATTTTATAAACTCCTATATAATAAAGAGTTAATTTATTTACTTTTTTTCAAACTTATTACTTTTGTATGTCATATGGTGATTTTATCACCAAAACTACTATTTTTTTCATTTATTCTTTTCACTTTTTCTTCAATTTTTGTCCGAAATATATCTATCAGATGTCCTAAGTTTCCTAAGATATGTACCACCTTTATGCTCAACATATGACAAAACACCGCTTTTCAGCGGTGTTTGCTTCTACTTCAGATATTAAGAACATCTGCTATTCTTCGTCGTCCACCATATATTCACTGAGCATCTCGCAGTAAACCTGAATCACATCACCCAGCTGGGTACTCGGTCTGATAGCGTTATCCTTACCTGCCAGATGGACGATTCCGCTTACAGGCTGATTTGCCCAGGAGAGGTCCTCATGTATTCCCAGAGGGAGATGGATCATCTTATGGGTCTGTGCAAAGTGGACCATGCTGTCGATACAGAAGGCTCCTTCACAGATGCTGTAGGTACAGCTTGTGAAACAGGCGAAGAACTTCCCTTCGAGAATATTATCTTCAAGAAGCGGTTCTGTCGAATCCATGAAGGCTTTCATCTCGGCACTCACGTTTCCGAATGTCGTGGGAGAACCGAGAATGATCATCTGGGATTTCTCCAGGACCGACTCGTTGACAACCGGCAGAGCCTGTATATCTTCATAATAGTCATTCGCAGCATCACTCTTGTTCGCCCAGATGTGCAGGTCTTCATCTTCGACACGGTACAGACGGGCATCAACCCCTTTCTCTTTCATGATCTCCTGCATGTGAGACGCGATGAGATAGTTATTCCCATTCACACTGTGTACAATTATTGAACATCGATCCATATCAACCTCCATGACGGGTATTATACCCCTATACTACTATGTTCTCGATTCAACACCAAGCGTTAAATCTGCCTTCCCGTTCACTTACGAATACTTTCGTATCAAAAGCTTCACTGAGTACCGATTCTTTCAAGACTTCCATTTTAGGTCCATCACGAAAGATCCGGCCATTTTTCAATATGATCACCCGCTCAATCTCTTCAATAATCTGAGAGATATCATGAGTGACTAAGATAATATTTTTCCCGCTGGACGCAAAGCGGTCGAGTTGAGAAACGAACTCTTTTTTACTCGGAAGATCGAGATTCGCGTTCCCTTCATCAAGAAGCATGACTTTCGGATTGTGAATATTCGCCCTGGCGAGAAGGACTTTCTTCGTCTCCCCCGAGCTGAGACTGTTCATCCGCTTATCGGCAAAGTGCATCATATGATAATCAGCGAGTATCGATTCAGCCTTCTCTATCATCTGCTCAGTGACCTGATGATGAAAATCAAGACCGATAGAACTGAAGAATCCGGAAAGGACGATCTCTTTCACCGTATAATCGGAGTTGCACAGATACTGCAGCTCCTGATTGACGATTCCGAGTCTTTTCTGCAATTCCACGATATTCCATTTGTCCTGTCCGAACAGAAACCGTTCACTCTTTTCGCTGTAAAGCGGGTGAATATACTGACACATCACATTGACCAGTGTCGATTTTCCTGCTCCGTTGGATCCGATGATCGCAACATTCTCATTTTCGTTGATCGAGAGAGATATATCCTTTAATATATACCGCCCCTCCCGTTTGACACTGATGTGCCTCAGTCTGATTATTTCACGTTCCTGCATGTTCTTCACTGTATGACAACACAGCTCATCTGTTCAATAGAAAAACCCTCCTGCCGTGAAAGCAGGAGGGTTCTTTCCATGAAAATTTTCCAAGGTTTATGCGAAAGACATTTTCTGCTGATTACTTTCAGCATGCCGTTCGATCTTCTTCTTCACATCAGTAAGGTTCACAAGAACGAGAGCTACTGCCAGATCGGTCTGACCGTTCTCGAGAGCTTCTACAATATATTGATACTCTCTGGCTTTTTTCTCGAACTCCTCGCCTTTCGTCGCGGAAAATACCAGTACTTCATCAAGCATCGGTGCGAGATTCTCATAGATCGCGTCCAATATGATGTTCCCGTTGGACCGGATGAGGATCTTATGAAAGTTTGATTCATGAAAACGATACTGTTCGATCGCCTTCGCATCTTTATTCATTGCCTTATCCAGAGTCTGATGCATTTTTCCCACGATATCGGAAAGATCTTTTACGACCTCTTTTCTTTTCGGATTTCTCGAAAACTCTCTTGCCGCTGAAACTTCTACTGATGTCCTTACCTGAACTAAGTCAAGCAATAATTTAGTGTCACTAGATCCACTACGTATTATCGAACTTGTCAACGATTCTACAAACTGATCAAGATTGTTACACTTAACAGAGGCTCTTCGCCCCTGACTGATGCTCAGCAATCCCTTTGCTTCAAGCTGTTTGAATGCTTCACGAATAGATCGTGAAGATGCATCGAACTTTTCCGCCAATTCGCTTTGAGAAGGGAGCAATTCCCCTTCCTGAAGCTGTTTCGTAAGAATCAATTCTTCAAGGTAGTTTGCAATACGGGCTGATTTTGTTCTCCCCCGCAGTTCTCTCTGAGACACATGTTGAATAGTATCCAATGTATCTACACTCCTTTGTATCAACAACTTATGTCAGATAATAATCACTTTAATGACACAACATTGTTCCTGATACATCAATAAATATACAACATATGCTATTTTTTGGCAAGTGGGATAATTTTTTGACGATGTAATGACATGAGTTTAGCAATAATAACTGTCACTCATGTCATCAGGAGCGGTAAATCAGGTATTCGCAGCTTCCAGCTTACCACGTATAGCGGTAAGGTGAACCAGGACCAGAGCTACTGCCAGATCGGTCTGTCCGTTCTGAAGGGCCTCGACAAGATATCTGTGTTCTCTTGTACTCTTCTCGATCTCCGTGAAAGTGCTTGTGATCTTTTCCATACTCGCATAGAGCATGGGAGAGAGATTCTCATAGATTGCGGTAAGGATCACGTTATCATTCGAATCGATCAGATTCTTATGGAAAGTAAAGTCATGCGAATTCCATTCGGTATACGCTTCGCTCTCTCCTGCTTCAAGCCGGGGGATGAGGGCTTCCATCTTGGTAGTGAGAGTATCGAGGGCTTTTACAAGTATGCTTCTCTGGTCAGACCGGCTCAACTCTCTCGCCGCGGAAACCTCGACAGTGATCCTCACCTGCATCAGATCAAGCAGCAGCTTTTTATCAGTATTATGATTGCTGATAAGCGTTGTAGACAAAGAAGCCACAAACTGATCAAGGTTATTCGATTTTACAGTTGCTCTTCTACCTTGGCTGATCTCGACAAGACCTTTAGCCTCAAGATGCTTGAAAGCCTCGCGGATCGAACGGGAACTGGCGTAGAATTCTTCAGCAAGTTCCTGTTGTGATGGGAGAGGATCCCCCGCCTTATATTCTTTTGCCAAAATCCTTTCTTCAATCTTTCTAGCAATTTGGGCCGATTTTGTACCTGGGTTAAATGACGTATTCATGGATATTTCTCCTACTGTTATATAATGACATAAATTTCACTAAATTGGTATATGAAAACATTTACAATATAGTATACAAGGATTTAACCGATGTTTTGTCATAAGATAGGCAACCTGATATCTCTATTTATTCATAAACCTTTAAACAACAACATGCCATATTCTTTCCTAAAAACAAGATTATAATGAATAATTACATCTAATATATTACAAAATAATTACTTACATTATCTTCTTATAATCAATATACAAATAAAATAAAAATATTGCAAATAGCAACTATTGACATAAGTGACACTCTGTTGTTATATTCGTACACATGAAGAGAAAATATCAGAATATAATAAAAAAATATATTGTCTCAAAAGTTATCATTCTCTCACTTTTTGCACTCATAAGCACCTCACAGATATTTGCTCTTGCCCCTCCTGTCGAACTTCATCTTAATACAATCATAGAATCTGTTTCCGAATTCACGATATTGGAAGCCTCCCCGGTCTCAATCACTTTGGGAACCGTGAAGGAAGTTGCCTATACCCTCACGGGTAATCAGGAGGTGACGATGACCATCACCAGTACGAATGTGACGGGCACACAGATGAGAATGAAACACACAGTGCTTGAAGGATACTACATCCCCTATACTCTCAAATTTGATTACGGATCAGGGACCAAGGTGGCAGTCACACCCGGAGTAGCGGTCAACATGACAGGGTTCAGCTCCTCCAGCGGATATGATATCAACAGTTCGATGCAGATCATCACAGTTGAAGACGCCGCTTTAGCTGAAGGGGAATACGTAGATACCCTCACATTCTCAATCGAGGCCCAGTAGACTTTTCACGTGCTCTTTCAGTCTTCTGAAATACGGTAGAGCGAGCTTTCGTCTCGTATCGGAGGCAGCCTTTCCGATGGAACTGTCGTGTTCGTTATTCTTTTTCGAATCATCCCATCTTCTCACTATCCAGAGATAGAGATCCCCGTAAGTCTTTCCCGGGAAGGACCTGAGGATCTTATCTTCTTTTATCTGGTTGAATATCGGGGTAAAGACCGTGTCAAACCAGTCTTTTGCGGCGTATTCGAAGAGAATTTCCTCACTCTCGTGTTCATTGAGGTAATACTTGTGAACCATTATATGATTGATCAGTTCGGCATACATTCCCGGCGACGAGAATTTCACGTGTTCCATATCGAATATCTGATCAAGATGATACTCCTGCACAACCCGTTCTCTTTCATACTCGACGACCCGTTTGGTCAGCTGCCGGTTGGTAAGACCCGGTTCAAGTTTTATCTGTGAATCAAGCTCGACGATTTCCGCATCGATGAATTCGACGCCCTGCATCTTTGCAACAGATACTCTGTGATTGCCGTCACGAACGAAATAATAATCACCGAGTTTATAGGCGCTGATGGGAGGCAGATCAACATTCTTAAGATGAGCATCGTCGATACTCTGCCATCTTGAACGCAGCATATCCTTGCGGGGAAAGAAGGCCAGGGTGAAATCATGATAACGATTTTCCGACCCGATGATCTTGTCGATCTCTATCGGCATGACCCCTCTATAGGTCTCCACCTTAGGTTTCACCAGATTGGTGACATCGTAGAAAGAGAGTAAAGTCGTGTTTTTCCACTGCATGGTAGAAAGCAGACTCTGCATCCTCGCTTTCACCCGTGCTTTCGAAAAATCCTCTCTGCTTTCAAAGCTGCCCTTGGCCATTTCTTTCATCCTCTTGTAACACATAGGAGCTGTATACATTTATGATCCTGCAACCGCGATACTCTTTCACTCTCTCGGCGTTCATGTCGATCAGATGGATATGACCATGCAATAAATATCTCGGTTTGAAATATCTAATGAACAGCAGAAAAGAGGAAAAACCTCTATGACAGAGATCTTCTTTATCTCCGTAGTTTCTCGGCGGAGCATGCGTCAATAAGATATCGACAAATCGTCCGTAGCGCAACTTATTATAGATAAGGCGGGGGATCATAGAAAGGATTCTGAAGAACATCTCAGTTTCAGAAAACTGGTGTCTGCCGTCATTATATCTCATGGAACCGCCGAGTCCGGCAATGATCAGCCCACTCTTTTTATCACGGACAACTTTTCCGTCAATAAAATCGCCACCCACCCCCTGATTGAATACAGGCTTTCCAAAATCCGCCATAGCCCCTGAGGGCCCCAGAACATCAGTTTTCTTGAATCTTGTGAGTTCCTCGGTATGATGATTTCCGAAGACGAAATAGAAAGGCTTATTCAAGGAGGATACGATATATTCATAATATTTCAGAGGAAGATCACCTGCAGAAAGGATCATGTCAACATCCTTATAGCGCTGAGCAATATTTGGAGAGTAAACCAATACATCCTTGTCATCTGAAATGCAGAGTATTTTCATCGTTTACATCATACCATATCCGCAATCGACTGTAAGTATCTCTCCGGTCATTCCTTTTGACCGGTCAGATGCGAGGAAGGTGACAAGAGAGGCGACTTCTTCAGCTTCGACCAGCGAGTTGAGCGCGCTTCGTGTAATATAGGAAGAAACAAGTGAAGGAGCACTGTCGCGTAGAGATTGGGAATCGAGCAGTCCCGGAGCCACAGCATTCACCCGTATTCCAAATTCGCTCAGTTCTTTCGCCAGAGAACGGGTATATGCGCTGACAGCACCTTTCGATGCATCATAATGGCTCGTATGGTCGAATCCCGGTCGCGCTGCATTGATACTGCTGATATTCACGATAACTCCGTGTGTCTTTTCCAATAGACTCTGAGTGTGACGCACCATTCTCCACACTCCTTTGATATTCACATCCATGACCTGATCCCATTGATTTTCAGGCAGCGAACGCTGCGGACATACGGTGAAGACCCCCGCGTTGTTGATAAGGATATCGATCTTCTGAAGGATGGAGAGAGCTTTATCGATCCCATCTGCCACCGATTTCTCATCGGTCACATCGAGCTGCACCCCTTGTGCCTTACAGTGATACGTATCCCGTAAAAAAGAGGCGAACGAAAAGGCGCTTTCCTTTTTACGTTCACCCGTATAAGTCAATACGATAGAAACCCCTTCCCGGGCCAAAGAGGTGCAGATTGCCCTGCCGAGATTACTCAGCCCGCCTGTGACCACAGCGCAGGCTCCTTTCAGATGCATATCCATTATAATGTACCTCCATGAGGGAGAAACTGGCGGGCAAGCTCCCTCTCTTTCTGCTCCAGTGAGTTCAGAAGGGAAGCATCGGCCATGGTAAAATCACTGTGATCATAGCCTGGAACGACAACCGTTGAAAATAAAGCGAATCCATGTTCGCCTCCTTTGATCAGTTTTGTCCCCTGCCAATAACGCGACGGAACATGCGAGATGCCACCATTGCCAACTTGAGAGCCGATAAGGTTCACGGTAAGTACATTTGAAGGATCTATCGTAAGCTGTTCTGCGGGATCTCCGCAGATGAAGGTCCATACTTCATGGGAGCTGAGACGATGAAGGGCCGAATAGCTGTCGGAGGTTATCAGATAGTATATCGCACTGACAGCCGGGAGTACCTCTTTATGAAACGGACTTTGAAAAGAAGAGGTTTCAACCTGAGATGCACTTTCGAAGACACGTCGAAAATAGCCCCCCTCATGATCCAGAGGGGTAAGTTTATAATCCGCTATGATCTGTTCTATATCTATTGTTCCCATTCTTTGACGATCTCTCTCACCAGCGATATGAATGTGTGTTTCACTCTTTCTCCTGTTTCAAGGACTTCCTGATGATTCAGAGGCTGAGAGAGAATCCCTGCGGCCATGTTCGTCATGCATGAGATGCCGAGCACTTCCATGGAAGCATGCTGTGCTGCGATAACCTCGGGAACGGTGGACATACCGACTGCATCGGCACCGCAAAGCCGTGCAAAACGGACCTCTGCGGGAGTCTCGAACGAAGGTCCTGCGAAAAACTGATAGATACCTTCCCTCAGTGTTACTCCGATCTTACCTGCACAGGTATGAGCCAGATTCCTGAGTCGTTTCGAGTAAGCTGTCGACATATCGAAGAATCTATCTCCGAGGCTGTCTTCGTTCAGTCCGCGCATCGGATTGTCACTGATGAGTTTGATATGATCGGAGATCACCATCAGATCTCCCTGAGACCAGGAGGTGTTCACGCATCCGGCGGCATTCGTGATAAGAAGCTGGTTGATCCCGAGGATCTTCATCATCTGCACCGGAAACACGACCGTTTGCATGTCGTGTCCCTCGTAGTAATGGAAACGACCGTTCATCACCATCACCCTCTTTCCGCCGAGTTCTCCTATCACCAGCTGGCCGGCATGACCGGGGACAGTGGAAGCAGGAAAGTTCGGAATATCCTTGTAATCTATTGTGATGGCATGTTCCAATTCATTCGCGAGTACTCCCAGACCGGAGCCCAGGATCATTCCGATGGAGATTTCCTTGTCTCCGATGATGGTTTTCACATATGAAGCAGATTCCTGCAGACGTTCTTTCAAACCTGACATTCAGTTTTCTCCTTTTCTAATAGGGTTCACCGACAGCCTTCGGAGCAGCCGAACGCTTGGAGAACACGACGAGCGCGAGCAGCGTGACAACATACGGGAAGACTTTGAAGATCACCGGGGGAATCACGCCGAATTCGGGAATAACCTGAGAAACGTTCGCGATCGTTGTCGCTGTTCCGAAAAAGAATGTCGCTCCAAGAATCCCGAGAGGCTTCCACTGACCGAATATCAACGCGGCGATAGACAAGAAACCGAGTCCTGCGACAGTTCCGTTGAACTCTCCCGAATAGGTCACAAGAATGATTGCACCTCCGAGACCGGCAAGTGCACCTGACATTCCTACCCCGAAATACCTCATCTTATGAACATTCACACCTGCAGATTCGACAGCACTGGGATGTTCTCCGCAGGCCCGCAACCTCAATCCGAAGGAAGTTTTGTACAACAGAAACCATGACAGCCCCCAGATAGCAAGAGCTACCCATGTAGACCAGTAGGACTGAGTGAAAAAGAGCGTCCCGAGACCCGGTATCTTAGACAGTACAGGAATGTCCTGTCTCACAATACCCAGCATGATACGGACATTTCCGCTTCCGGCTACTGTTCTGGCCAGATAGACTGTGAGCGCACTCGCGAGCATGTTGATCGCGGTACCGCTGATGATCTGATCGGCTTTCAGATTGATCGATGCAAAAGCGTGCAGCATCGAAAACAGTGCCCCGGCAATGACTGCAATGAACAGTCCGAGCGGGATCGCCAGAGAATAGGAGATCTGTTCGGTAAATTTGATGGTAATCGCCGAAGCGAAATAACCGACAAGCATCAATCCTTCCAACCCCAGGTTCGTCACACCCGAACGTTCACTGTAGAGTCCTCCGAGAGCTGTTACCAAAAGAGGAATCGTATATGCGATCGCATAGGGAATGATAAGGCGGATCAGATGGCTTTCGGAAAACAGGGCCAGCATCAGAAGAACAGCGATGACGATGATGGGAGTCCTGTATGTCCTGAATAATGTTTTCATGTCTTTATCGTTACTCATGATCACTCTCCTGTGCTTCAGCTTTTGCCGTTCTTGCGTCATTGCGCTCCTTCTTGCGCTTTCCGACCTTATCCCAGAATCTGCTGAAAAGAACGCTTGTAGCGGTGAAATAGATGATTGTAGCGATAATCGTATCCGCAATTTCAGGAGGAACATCGGTCATCGCGTTCATGAACCCTTTTCCCGACTGCAGCAGCCCGAAGAACAGTGCCGAGAAGAAGACTCCTATCGGATTGCTGGCTCCCAGCAGGGCAACGGCGATTCCGTCGAATCCCATCGAAGGCAGAACTCCGATCTGTATATTCCTCGAATATCCAGTGTAGAAAGTCATTCCTGCAAGACCGGCAAGTCCTCCGGCTATCATCATGGAGATGATGACATTCCGGTTTACTTTGATGCCGGCGTATTCTGCACAGAACCTGTTCGACCCTACAGCTTTCAGTTCGAATCCCAAGGTGGTTTTATCCAGCACATATTTCACGACTATCACTGCCACGACCGCAACAAATATGCCCAGATTGATATACCCGCCGCCGAAGAAATCTGTAAGCCAGTCCGACCGCAGGGATTGTTCGATGGCAATCGACCTCGATTCGGTCTCAAGTGAAGGCCCTTTCAGATAGGCAGGTATGAAATAGTAGATCGACCAGTAGGCGATCCAGTTCATCATGATCGTCGCAACGACTTCATGAACATTGAATTTCGCTTTGAGAAAACCCGGGATAACACCCCACAGCGCTCCGGCAGCAAACGCCGCCAGGATGATCACAGGAATATAGATCACCCGGGGAAGAAAGACATAATGAGCAACCAGAGTTGCGGCAAGGCCGCCGATAAGCATCTGTCCGGAAGCGCCGATATTGAACAGACCGGTTTTGAATGCAAAGGCGACCGAAAGTCCTACCAGCATCAAGGTGATCGCGGTAGCTATCGTGTTTCCCACCCTCTCCATGCTCATCAGACCGCCTCGGAACAGATAGTAGAAGCCTTCGAAGGGATTACTTCCTATCGCCATCATCAGCAGTCCGCCGGCAATAAGTCCCAGAATTACAGCAGAGATAGCAACAAGAAAAGCGTTGCTTTTAACTTTGGTACTCATACACTTGCCTCCTTGCTTTTCACTCCGGCCATCATAAGTCCGACCTGATCTTCATTGGTCTGCTGGGTATATACCACATCGATCAGCTCTCCGCTGTTCATGACAGCGATTCTATCGGACAGGTTGAAGATCTCATCGAGTTCGAAAGAGACCAGCAGAACAGCCTTGCCTTTATTACGATGTTCGACAAGTCTCTTGTGTATATATTCGATGGCACCGACATCCAAGCCCCTCGTAGGCTGTACCGCAATGATCAGATCAGGTTCCAGAACCATCTCTCTTCCGACGATAGCCTTCTGCTGATTTCCTCCCGAAAGTTTACCCGCATGGCTGAATATGCCTTCTCCGGAACGGACATCGAATGCTTCACAGATCTCTTCGGCATGCTTGTCGATCACCTGCTGTCTAAGAACTCCGTTCTTGCTGAACGGCTCGCGGTAATACTCTTTGATCACCATGTTGTCACTGATGGAGGATTCCATCACGAGACCCCGTTTCTGTCTGTCTTCAGGGATATGACCGATGCCGGCCTCATTACGCTCACGAATCGAATAATGGGTCATATCCTTCCCGTTAAAAGTGAGAGTCCCCGATTCGATCGGTCTCAGTCCCGTTATCGCTTCAACCAGTTCACTCTGACCGTTCCCATCGACTCCGGCGATCCCGACGATCTCTCCCCGGGAGACTGTAAGCGAGAAATCCTTGACTGCAAAATATTTTTTGACGTTCAAAACATTCAGATGAGAGATCTCAAGCACAGGAGAGCCGACTTCAACTTCCCCTTTCTCAACTTTAAAACTGACAGGTCGTCCCACCATCATCGAAGCCATCTCGGCCTGACTTGTAGTTGCAACATCGACAATCCCGATCATCTTCCCCCGCCTGATGATAGTACATCTCGAGGCTACGGCCTTTATCTCATCAAGCTTATGCGTGATAAGGATTATCGATTTACCCTCTTTGACCAGATTCCTCATGATCTGCATCAGTTCTTCTATCTCCTGAGGAGTAAGAACAGCGGTCGGTTCATCGAAGATGAGAATCTCGGCATCCCGGTAGAGCATCTTAAGGATCTCAACTCTCTGCTGCATTCCGACGGTAATATCTTCAATGACTGAATTCGGATCGATTTTCAGTCCGTACTGTTCACTGAGAGCCTTTATCTTCTTCGCTGCACTTTTGCGGTCAAGGATGAAATGACTTTCTTTTCCCAGAATGATATTCTCTGTTACAGTAAAATTCTGAACAAGCTGGAAATGCTGGTGAACCATCCCGATTCCCAAATCATTCGCATCATTGGGATTTGTGATCTTCACCTCTTTTCCTTTCACCTTGATAATTCCGCGGTCAGGATGATATAACCCGAACAGAATACTCATTAACGTCGACTTCCCTGCTCCGTTCTCACCGAGTATCGCATGGATCTCACCTTTCTCGACCTGCAATGTGATATCATCATTGGCAACGATTCCGGGAAATTCTTTTCTGATGTTCAACATCTCGATTACATGACTCATTAGGCTTCAGCCTCCTTGAGGGCACCGTATGTCAGTGCGTCTGACTCTCATATTAAGATTACTTGGGCCGCCATTCGGCGGCCCTGAACAAAACAACGTTCTTATAATTACTTATCTGTAAAGACCTGAGATCTGTGTGTCAGCAACAGTGATAGATCCGTCTTTCAGCATCTGATACATCTCGGCAACTTTAGCTTCGACATCAGCATCAAGATTAGGATTCTCTACAGGAATACCGATACCGTCATTGGTAGCATTCAGTCTCAGAGTCGTTCCGCCCGGGAACGTTCCGGCGAGCTCATGCTTGATCATATCATATGAAGCACGGTCAAGGTATTTCATTGCACTTGTCAGAATGATTGATTTGCCGTCTGTGTAAAGACCTTCAGGATACTGGTCAACATCGACACCGATGATCCAGACGTCCTGACCGGCTTTTGCTCTTGCCTTTGCTTCATTGATAGCACCGACACCGACTCCGCCTGCAGCTGCGAAGATCACGTCGACACCTTTGTCGAACATGCTGGCAGCGATCTGCTGTCCTGCAGCAACGTTATCGAAAGAACCCTGATAGATAACATTTTCTGCTTTGAGCATGATATCTGTTCCGAGGTTCTCGTTCGCATACATGATTCCCTGCTGGAATCCCCAGTTGAATTTCTGGACTGCCGGAATTTCCATTCCGCCGATGAATCCGAATTCTCCCTCTTCAACCTGAAGAGCTGCTGCGATACCGGCGAGGAACCCTGATTCCTGTTCCGCCCAGTAGACACCTACGACATTGTCTTCGATTCTGAATTCAGAGTAGTCAGCTGAGTGGGGTTCACCATCAAGAATAACGAACTTGGCATCAGGCCATTTGTCCTGAGCCTCGAAGATGGCTGTCTCGAATTTGAATCCCGGAGTAACGATGAAGTGATAACCTGCATCGTAGAGGTTTCCGATCTCTTTGAGATAGTCAGCCTCGGTTGTCCCTGACGGTTTGAGATATTTTGCTTCGACAAGGCCTTCTTCCTCAGCTTTCAGAATACCTTCCCAAGTTCCCTGATTGAATGATTTGTCATCGATAGTTCCGGCATCCGTGACCATGCCGACCTTCAACAACTGTTCACCTGATTCCATGTCACCTTGAGCGAACAATGATGTGGTCAGAACCAAAAGAACGCAAAGAACAACAACAATTTTTTTCATGTGTTTCTCCTTATGATATACGATAATATCATATTCTAGCCTCCAAGGGAATTGTTGTCAAATCAAAGAGAATAAAATGCCTCCGATTATGACAAAACAGGAGATAATAACGGCTGATCAAAACTCACAGGCCGCAGATTGTCAGAAAGGACTTTAGTCATATAGGCCCTGTCCAGATCGAGATCGAACGCGAACCGTACCAGCAGATCCTCGGTGATCAGATTCTGTTCGCAGAACAGATAGATCAGAGCCTTCTCCGCAAGAGCCCCGGGAAGCAGAGCATTCATGAAGATCCCAGAATCCTCCCTATCCCCGTAACGCTCGATCATGTGCTTGTACAATTCAGATTTCTCAACGTCATGAGTAAGGTTGTACATCTCCTGCCGCAGAGGCTTCTCATCTCCGTGGGTGGTTTTTTCTCCAAGCGGCTTGAGGTGAAAGAACGTGTATTCCTTCCCGGGAAGGTAATGGTGTTCATCACATCTTGAGCAGTAATTCGGACTCAGAGCGTCGTTCTTGTGAGTATCTCCTCCGACGATGATCAGAGGGTCGAAAAAGAGTGCTGGACATTCCTTTCCATCGACACTGTAATAGCGGTAGGTATAAAACGCATCTTTCATGCAGTCGGGATGCTCGCAATAGGCAGTAAGCGGAATGACATCGGTAGCGATATCGAGCATGAGACGCGCTGTCGAGTTGAAGATATCACGACGAAAATTGAGAATCAGCGTAGGAAAGATGAACAGGATCCCTCTTTCAAGAGAGTGATTGCGAACTACGTATGCGATTCTCTCATCGAAAAAGGAAGCTTCATCAATGATGAATGTTCCGATATCCGGATGGTCGGCAAGGACCTGCTCCAGACCGAACGAATCTCTTATATGAGCGATATTCTCTCCGCAGCGGACATATCCGTTGCGGTACGCAAGCGCGTCACTCGGATAATCGACGAACCGCTGGCCGTCAATCTGGGACCTGACAAAGAAGACCTTTCTTCTGTCTACACCATTGGTACTGGTGAGAGCTTTGATAACATCACTTTTCTTCTGTGCGATCGCGGCATCTCTCCAGACCCTTGCCGAAAACTCGGTCTTTCCCGACCCCATCGGACCGATTACCAGAACTCTCCGTCCCGGTAAGGTGAAATCGAAATGGGTGAAAGTCTCATGAACGGTGATAGAAGGGAACCCGAGACTTTTAAGGAAGTCGTCGGGAAGAACCTGAATGCCATCAGTACGCACCATCGGACGAAGCTCCCTGAACGATGGCGATACCGCTGCTGGTTCCCAGACGGGTGGCCCCGCTGCTGATCATCGCAACTGCAGTCTCGTAGCTTCTCACTCCTCCGCTTGCTTTCACCCCGAGAGCATCCTTGACGACAGATCTCATCAGAGCAACGTCCTTCTCTGTCGCACCGCCGGTCGAGAATCCCGTCGAAGTCTTCACGAAATCGGCTTTCGCATTCATCGCAAGGCGGCAGGCAGTTTCCTTCTCCTCGTCACTGAGCAGGCATGTCTCTATGATCACTTTGAGCAGTTTATCTTTGCATGCTTCTTTGACCAGAGCGATATCTTTTTCGACTGCATCAAGTCTTCCCTGTTTCAGCAAGCCCACATTTATGACCATATCGATCTCATCGGCTCCATCGGCGATCGCCTGTGCAGCTTCGAATGCCTTGCTCTCGCTCTTCATGGCTCCCAGAGGAAATCCTACTACAGTGCAGACAGACACATCACTGTTTTTGAGCTGCCGCGCACATACGCTTGTCCAGCAGCTGTTCACACACACCGAGGCAAATGAATGTTCGACCGCTTCACTGCACAGCTGGATTATTTTGTCTTCGGTAGCATTACTCGCAAGTAAGGTGTGATCGATATATTTCGCTATCTCTTCTGTTTTCATCATATGATTTTGTTCCTCCATGAACTGATCTGATATTCCATGTGCCGGCAGCGGAGTGCTCCATTGCCTGAAATTCATGATGACGTCAGATCATCCCCTTGATTTTTCCCTATCATAAGGCTACTGTCAACACCATGATACTCGAAACAATCGCAAATAATTATCTCTGGTTTCTCGTTGCCATCCTGGTGATAAACATGTATCAGAGAAAACATGTCCCACGAAGTAACAACAAACGGATCGCCACTCTTATCATTGCCTCATTGGCGATGCTTTGGCAAGTCTTTATTGTCATCATCATCACCAGAGGATGGCCCCATTATCTGGCTGTCCCGGCTCTCGCTCTCACGGTGGCCATCGCCTATCCCTTCCGCAAACGCATACTCCTGTTCAGAAATACCTGTGCGCAATGCGGAGTTAAACTGAACTTCACCCAGATTGTCAACTTCGATGACAATCTCTGTGACGAATGCTACGCCAAAGAACATCCTGAAACCATCAGTGATGAAAAAGAGGCCATAGAACCCGAAGAGACTATCGTCACACCCTCCCAATACACCGATGTGCAGCAGATAGACTGGGATGAGTGGGAACCGACCGAAGTCGCCGTTCTCACCTACCTGTTCGTAGATGATCAGGTACTGCTCATCCACAAGAAGACAGGGCTGGGAAAAGGGCTGATCAATGCTCCGGGAGGCCACATCGAAGAGGGCGAAACGGCAGATGAGGCCGCGATGAGGGAAATCACGGAAGAAACAGGATTGAGTGTCCCTTCGGTCACCTACAAGGGTCGTCTGGATTTCCAGTTCACCGACGGGCTGAAGATGCGCGGTTATATCTTCTTTGCCGGCGAATACGAAGGCGAACTTATCGAAACCGACGAAGCTCTTCCCTTCTGGTGCAAAGTCGACGAACTTCCGTATGACAAGATGTGGGAAGACGACGTGCTGTGGCTTCCTCCCGCAATCAAAGGAATGCGGGTAAACGGATGTTTCATCTTCGACGGAGAGAAGATGCTCTCGCATCAGATCGAAACGATTGACGACACGGAAGAAGAATAGACTCCTCTTTTGTGTTCAGGTGTGCAAATGAGAGTTCCTACACAATCATATACAGATGAGATCGAGATAAAACGGTCACGCTTCATCGGCATCGGCCGTTATATCGATCAGAAAGAAGAGATAAAACCGATCATTGACACTCTCCGCAGAGAACACCCGCAGGCAAATCATGTCGTACATGCGGCGATCATCGGCAGAACAGGTGAATTTCTCAGCGCGAGCGATGACAGAGAGCCGAAAAACACTGCAGGACGTCCCGTGCTTGAAGTTCTGAAAGGAAGCGGTCTCACCAACATTATCGTCTGCGTCGTAAGATACTTCGGAGGGACGCTCCTTGGAACCGGCGGCCTGGTGAAAGCCTATACCGAAGCAGCTCATCTGGTAGTGAACAACATAGCCTCCGAAGAACTGGTCGACACCGCGACCTTCTCCTTTTCGATACCCTATGAGCATTATGATCGGGTTTCGATGTATCTGAAAGAGTATCAGCGGGAGATTGAATGCTCATTTCTGAGTGATGTGACTTTGACGCTCACCTGCGAGAAGTCAGTCGAGGATATGGTAAAAGAACATCTCATCAATCTGACGAACGGGACCATCAGTCCGTATCGAGACGTTCAATAAACCTGATTGCGATCGAGACAGTCTGTTCGACTGCGACTTCATCGATTTGTTCGACAGTATCGTCCGGTGTATGGTAGACCTCTGAACGTTCACTGTTATTCCAGGGCATTGCGATCAGGGTCGTCGCCTCTATCCCTCTTTTTGCCGACTCGGCAGCATCAGTTGCGCCGGTAAGAAACGCGATCTTCCGACTTTTAGCCTCATATCCCATCGATTTGGCGATATTCACGCAGTCGGTGGCCATCTGCTGCGAAAGCGGGACTCTGTTGTTCTGGTCACTGGTCAAAAAAGTCATATGCGACCGGTCATACAGACAATCGACATTGAAATGGTAGGTTTTTCCGCTGCACAGATCATCAATATGCCGGCTGAAGAAATCCCTGCTCCCTCTCAGTCCCGCCTCTTCACCATCGAAACTGGCGATGATGACTCGGGTATGTTTCAAAGCCTCTCCCTGCATCCGCTTCTGTCTGAAATAGGAGGCAAGCTCGACACCGATCGAAGATGCGATGAGATTATCACCTGCTCCGGGAGAGCCTTCCTTTCCTTCGAAGAACCACAGAAGAGAAACAGCATATGTCGCCGCAGTCCCGAGAATGTAGAGAACGAGAATCACAGCGGGAACAGATCCGAAAGAAAAGAACGTCCCTTGAAACAGCTGACGAAACGTTTCAATCAGTGAAAGCAGTGTCAGAAAGGCGTACGATAGAAGTGCACTGATCACTTTAGGCAGGTATGTTTGCCGATTGTTCACAAAGAGACTGAAGACTTTGGCACTGTCATGATGTCCGCTGTAGATGACAGTCTGCAACACCTCTTCTTGAGGTTCGATCACACCGTATATGTTGGTTCCCGTCTTTTTCGGATAGAAGCGGTCGATCGTCTCACGATAAGAGAAGAACTCGGTCACCATTATCCCTATTCCCCCGCACAGAAGAATAAGAGAAAGATAGGGCTGAGACAGCCAGAGCATCACCACGGCGACAGGATATGAGAGCACCATCAGACGAATCCACCCGAGAAACGCATCTGGATGGACTTCGAACTGTTCCTTGTAAACAGAATCACAAGATGAAGACAATTCTTCATGCAGAGAATCACTCGTACGATCGGTTGCTTCATCCCCTACCAGTCGCGGGCCGAACATCTCAATCAGAAGGGCGACTCTATCGATCGCCTGCTGAGCCATCTTCGAGGCTTTCAGCTTTTGCATTTTCACCCTGGCCATAGTATCTCCAATACATCTATCATTGTCAGATACAGCCATATTGTCAAGGTTGATCAACATTCATTCGAAGGGCCCTCTTTCGACAATATCACCTGTAAATAGGATGATTTACTTGACAAAAAATGATGGTATCACTATAGTGGGAATCCTGATTGGAGAGATGTCCGAGCGGTCGAAGGAGGCGGTCTTGAAAACCGTTGAGGCGCGAGTCTCCGGGGGTTCGAATCCCTCTCTCTCCGAGAATTTTACAATTAAGGACTGTAATGTATTTTACCTGTTCCTTGGAGAGGTGCGAGAGCGGCTGAATCGGGCTCCCTGCTAAGGAGTTGTACTGGTAACGGTACCGGGGGTTCGAATCCCCCCCTCTCCGTTTTTTTTGTCTATCTTCATTGAAGTAGACCTGTAGCCATAGCTCAGCTGGATAGAGCATCAGATTGCGGATCTGGAGGTCGGAGGTTCGAATCCTCTTGGCTACAATATCGGCTTGATGCCGCATGGAGAGATGTCCGAGAGGTCGAAGGAGACGGATTCGAAATCCGTTGTGCCATGTTTTGGTACCGAGGGTTCGAATCCCTCTCTCTCCGTTGCTTCTCTTACATCGACTCATTGGAGAGATGTCCGAGTGGTCGAAGGTGCACCCTTGGAAGGGGTGTGAGCTCTAACCGGGCTCCGAGGGTTCGAATCCCTCTCTCTCCGTTTCCCCCTTGGTGCCGATGGTAGATTCTGTGCTATCATTTTTCACCCAACCCCGTCAGGACCGGAAGGTAGCAGCGGTAAGTGAACAAATGATGAGACGCAGGTGATTTATCTCGCCCGAGGGGGTTTTTCTTTTTTTCCTCGAGGGTGTATGATATGTTAGGTCACTTAGGAGAATCAGTATGGCATATGAAGTAACTGCAACCAGGAGAAGACCTCAGCTGTTCGACACTCTCGTCGGTCAGGAATTCGTTGTTTCCACGATAAAGAACTCGATTGAATCAGGACGTTTCGCACATGCCTACCTTTTCAGCGGCCCCAGAGGTGTCGGAAAGACTTCGTCGGCAAGGATTCTGGCAAAAGCTCTCAACTGCGAGAAAGGACCGACTCCCTACCCCTGCGGTGTCTGTCCTTCATGCAGGGAAATCACGGCCGGAAACTCGACCGATGTCATCGAGATAGACGGAGCGAGCAATACTTCAGTAAACGATATCAGGATCATCAAGGATGAAGTGCTCTTCCCTCCTCAAAGCTCACGCTACAAGATATACATCATCGATGAAGTTCATATGCTCAGCACAAGTGCTTTCAATGCTCTTTTAAAAACGATCGAAGAGCCTCCATCATACGTTCTGTTCATCTTTGCCACGACGGAGACCCATAAAGTTCCGGCCACAATCAGATCGAGATGCCAGCAGTTCAATTTCCAGCTCATCCCGCTCGAGACGATAAAAACCGTTCTGAAAGAGACGGTAGACGAAATGGGTATCGAAGCGGAAGATGATGCTCTTTTCTGGATTGCAAAGGAAGCGACAGGCTCGATGAGAGATGCCTACACCCTCTTCGACCAGATCCTATCCTTCAGTGAAGGAACGATCACTCTGGATAAGATTCTGAAGAAACTGGGAATAGCGGGAGTTGATTCAATCAATACTCTGATACAGCACGTATGCGACAATCAGGGAGAACAGGCGCTTGTTCTGCTCGAACAGCTGCTTGATTCGGGGATTTCCGTAGAACAGTGCATCAAAGATATCGCATCATATTTCAGATCTCTTTTGCTCATCAAAAGAAATATCAGAAGCGAATCGATCCTCGGAATGCAGGTACACAACATCTCTGACCGCGTCATTGCATCTTATAATGAGGAGCAGCTGGAAGCTGCACTCCACTATTTCCTTCAGCTCTACAAAGATATACGGTATTCGATCAGCCCCCGTTTCGAACTTGAGCTTGCAGTAAGCCGCCTGCTGAATCTGGCCAATATGGCCTCCTCGGCCACCTTGGTCAAACAGATCAGGGAACTAAAAGGGACTCTGACAGACAGCAGCGAAATATCGGTGAACGTATCACCTGTGAAAAAAGCCGTAACACCACCCCCTGTCAAACCGGTCCGTCAGAAACTCGAGGAAAAAGAACAAGAACAAGTCATACAGAAAAACATCGAACCCGAACCGGTGGTAAAGAGGGAACATATAGACCAGCAGACGATCAGCTCTCTCATTCAGAAGATGGCCCAACAGAGAGACAGTGCGGGCCTGCTGCTTCATCAGGTGGTGAAAGTAGAGGACGGCGGAGATTCTCTCCGTCTTGTCTTCTCCTCCCAATATGCTCTCGACAGTGCAAAAGAGGAAATGAAAAGATTTCAGAAGATGTTCTTCGAGCATTGCGGATTCAACGGCTCCGTTGTATTCGATATCGATAAGCCCGAAGAAAAAGAAGTGAAAGAAGACGATACAGTCATACAGACAATAGCGAATATGTTTCGCGGTGAAATATTAACGAAATAAGAGGGAATCGAAGGAATATGAATCCATTTGAACTATTTAAAAATATGCAGAACCTTCAGCAGCAGATGCAATCCAAACTTGACGGCATTGAAGCCTCCGGGTCAAGCGGCGGCGGAATGGTTGAAGTGAAGGTCAACGGAAAGATGGAAGTTCAGAGTATACACATTGAACCTGAAATCGTTGATCCGAATGACGTAAAGACTCTGGAAGTTCTTGTAGCCGCTGCGTTCAATCAGGCGGTGAAGGAAGTTCAGGATATTCTGCAGAAAGAGGCTATGGGAATGGCGGGAAACATGAACATCCCCGCAGCATTCAAAGGATAAGATCACATGCAGACTCTGGAACAGCTCATACGGCATCTTTCAAAACTCCCCGGGATCGGTGTAAAGAGCGCATCCCGGCTCGCCTACCATCTCATCCAGACCGATAAAGAGTATAACAGACAGCTCGCGCATACGATCGAAACGATACAGGATGTGATCTTCCCCTGCTCGATATGCAACTCTTTCAGCGAGAGCGACCCGTGCGAAGTATGCTCAAGTGCTTCGCGAGACAGATCGATAATGTGTGTCGTTGAACAGCCGCAGGACGTTCTGACGATCTCGAACTCGGGAGCTTATAACGGACTGTTTCATGTGCTCGGCGGTGCTCTATCCCCTCTGGACGGAATAGGACCGAATGATCTTGATTTCAGAAAGCTGCTGAAAAGGATAGATGAAGGTGACTTCAAAGAAGTGATCATAGCCACCAACCCCACCGAAGAAGGGGATACGACCGCGATGTACCTTCGCCATCTGCTCAAGGACTATCCTCTTTCCATAACAAGGATCGCATCAGGACTCCCGATCGGCGGAGATCTTGAATACGCCGACAAGATCACGCTATCGAGAGCTCTGCGTTCAAGAGTTTCCTACAATGAGTAATCAGTCCGTCGTGACGATAGCGTAAATGATCGAGCTGTAGGTAGCAGCAGGATAACTCGAATTGTTCAGTCCCGAGTTGACGAAGATTCTCACATCTCCTGTCAGTACATTCTCATAACTTGACTGGGTATCGATGACGGAACTGACTGTAGCCATAGTCGTCTCGAAGCTGTTATTCGTAGAAGAGACCACACTCGGCTGACTCTTGTTTCCGCAGAGAACCGGATCGAATACCACCGAGTAAGGGAAAGAAACAGTGTTTCCGCCGACTTGTGAAGTAAACTGAAAATCTGTATCGGTACCGAGAGAATCGGAGTAGAATCCTACCGAAGCTGATGCATCATCATCGGTCGAATGATAGCGTACCGATCCCGCAAGGAGGCTGTTCTGATAAGTCGTATGGGTGATCAGAGTCTGAAAGGGTATCAGATCGGGTGCCAGCCGTTCGATCGAGAACGAATAGGCGTCAGGGTCGATATCATTATTGTAAGGATCGTAATAGCCTTCAAGGGAGAGAACCTGCTGAACACCTTCGCCGAGAATCTGGACAAAGGACTGGTAATACCCCTTATAGGATTCTCTGTTCATTCTTCGCCTGTTGGTAGTCCTTATTGCGGTGAAATCGATCCACAGGTATTTGTAGGGGTGGGCATAGATGTAACCGGTCGAGCTGTTATAGGTGCCCTGATCACCATTGCTGTTATAGGCGGTTTCACCGGCACTGGACATATTTTCTC
Source organism: Sphaerochaetaceae bacterium (assembly GCA_028532915.1). Taxonomy (GTDB): domain Bacteria; phylum Spirochaetota; class Spirochaetia; order Sphaerochaetales; family Sphaerochaetaceae; genus SABI01. The sequence goes on along the minus strand of JAQQAI010000023.1, from coordinate 90,891 downwards.
CTGAACTCACAGTGATATCTATCGAATCTCCGGGATTCTCGATGACGAAGTTGGTGCCGGACAGATCAGCACTTCCCCCGTTATGCTTCTCACCTTTTACCCTGGCGGTAAAGAATACTTCACGCCATGAACTTGAATCCGATGTACCGGTATTCCACCTGATTCTCGTATAATAGAAACGGGGCGGTGTCGAAGTGTTGGAAGCGGTGGGGCCTACATTGTTCACATAGAGGGGGTTCGGCTCTCCCTGATAGACAAGCCTTCCGATGAATCCGTCATATGACCAGTATTCTGCACTCCCTCCGTAGCTGCTGATATTTCCCGTAGAGACTGTCGGGTTCTTACTGTCGTTCGTTTCATTGAGATCGAAATCGGTAACGGTTCCCGTAGATGATTCGAATAGCAGCCTGTTGGACCACAGCGACCACGGAATGATAAAAAGCAGAGCAAACACTAGCAATATATATGCAATCGTCTTTTTCAATTATCCTCCAAAAGGCATAAGACACTCTTTACAAACAGTATCTTATGTCACCTCTATACTAGGATAATACTAACTAATTGTCAATTAATCAAAATATTTCTGAAATACATGAAAAATGCACCATAATTCATGTCATAAGGTGGTTAACAAATGTAAATCTTAAGGATCTGTGAGAAAAATCTTCCTATTTGATACCGCGTTCAGTCTTGATGGTCTCGTAAGCTTCCTGAATGGCTCTGAATTTCTCTGTCGCGAATCTGGTGAATTCTTCGGGAAGTCCTTTTGAAGCAACCGTGTCAGGATGAAACTCTATGCTCAGTTTCCTGTAGGCCTTCTTGATCTCCTCGACCGAGGCATCCGGTGTCAGGTTGAGCACCGAATAAGCTTTGACAGGAGAAGCTGAAACAGACGAATAGCGTTTGATGATTGAGGCAAGAAGAGAATCGCTGATTCTGAATATTCTTGCAGCGCTGTCGATCAATTTTCGTTCGGGATCGCTGATCGTCCCGTCGGCTGCTGCTACTCTCACAAGAACATCCATCATCAGTTCCAAAAGAGCTCTCTCATGAGAAAAATTCTGGTAGAACTGAAGAGCAAACTGATCGAAAGTGCCGGCATTATTGCTCAAGGCGGCATTGAAGACCCTCAAGGCTGCATTTCTTCCGTCAGGACCCAGTTTCAGATCACGGGAGATAAACTCTTCGACCTTCTGTCTTTCGGATGTGACCATCGAACCATCCGAGGTCACCATTCTCGCCAGCATTGAAAAAGCACCGACGAAAAACACCATCTGAGTCTGATCGATAGAGGAGAACGATGAAGGTCTTTCTGATTCGTTATGGACATTCGAGGAATCGAAAAGATTTCCGAATGCAATCCCGGCGATCATCCCGAGCGGGCCGCCGAGGAAGAATCCCATTGTACCACCGATTATTTTACCCAACCAAGCCACGTTGTCTCCTTCTGTTTAGAGTTTATCTATCAGCATAGAACATTTACCTGATGGAATGGGCAATGTCTTCTTTTTCTTCTCATCCATGATCTCGATCGTAAAGTAATAGAGCTTCTCCGATTCGAGCCGGATTTCCCATCCTCTGGGCTGCTTATTACTTAAAATAGTGATCATATTACGTTTCAGCGACAATCCTTCGATCCCCATGACTTCCAGGGTTGTCATAGTCCAATCGACAGTCTTTCTCGGAAGAGAGATCACGAGCCCTATGATATCTTCGATCATCAAAGTTATCGTGATGAGACCCACCATGGGCAGATACCGTCTGACAGGAAAGCCTTCGAGAGTATCACACTTGCTGGCTCCTTCTTTCGAAGGAAGATATGCTTCCCACACATCTCCGGTCTCCTCCCCGTCGGGATGAAGTGTATCGAGTATGAAATAAAGGTGTCTGATCGCGACCTCTCTGGCAAATTCGAAACGCTTATACAGTTCGAGTCCTTTTACCACGATATAGGTATGGAAAGGAACAACGCCTCCGTTGTATCCGTCTCCCAGTTCACTGAAATCGGGATCACTCACCGGGATGGTCGGAAACGGATTCTCTGTTCCGAACTGTTCGGGATCACTCAGCTGTGCGATAAACCCGTCAGCCTTCTCTTCATTTGGAATCTCTGCCAGAAGGGTCCAGTATGAGGTGATCAGCTTTTTCTTGATCTTCTGTTCTTTCGCATTCAGATCGTAATAGAAAAAGTCGTCGTTATCCCACATCATCGAATTTATCCTGGTCTTCAGCGAGAAATAGAGTCTCTTGTATCTGAATGAAAGTTCTTTGTCATTGAGAATGTCGCCGATAGCAGACAGATAGAGAGCATTGACTGCCAGCTGGGCATTGAAATCGATCGGATAGAAGGTCTCCTCCCTGTCGACGTTTCCCGTCGAAAGAGCTCCGTTTGGAACCGAATAGAGTCCGTTTTCCCTCAGACAGGTCTCTTTGTACCAGTCAAACTGCTTTTCAAGAATCGGGACGACCTCTTTCAGGCGCTTCTTGTTTCCGATCTTATGGTAGAATCCATATTCGATATATGCGAACAGCGGAGAACAGATGCCTTCCGGATTGTCTTCGGTGAAGATCGGAGAACCGTCTTCCATACTGTAATCGCTTCGGATGGCCCCGGATTCCTCCTGTTTCGAATAGAAATAATCGATCAGAGGAAAGGGTGAATAGGTTTGATTGCTATAAACTAGGAACAGCGCAGACATGCTTGCCTGAGTCTGATTGAATGTCTTCTGTCCGGGATAGGTCAGATATCCTCCGCTCAGAGAATTCCCCTTCACTCCCTGGTTCCAATTTTCATCAATCCAGACCCAGGTTCTATCATACATATCGACAAAATCCTGGTCATAAAAATGTACTGCGGGTACCGTATCTTTAATCAAGTGAATCTCCTATTTATATACCTATACACTAAAAAGCGCACAATCTTTAGAATACAATGTCTTATCATAATAGTCAAATAACGACTATATATTTCTCAAAAATTTCAATTCTCCAGGGAATAACCGGACTTCAATCTGATCACACCCTCTGGAGACCTCTTCACCGTCAGCATGACACACAATGGAGTTATCTGCTGTCGTTATGGTCACGCTCTGTGCTCTCTTCATAGAGAATTCAGCACTTCTCAACTGCGTTCCTTTGAAGAATCTCAATGCAAGTCGGACTATCTCCCTTCCTTTCAGCGGTCTGTTCGCGTAGACTACATCGATCAGCCCGTCATCAATAGATGCCTGAGGTCCCATGATAAACATCGAACCCATCCTTCTCCCATTACAAAAAGACAACTGCTGTGTCTCAATTTCTATTGTATCAGACGAGTCAAGTACCATTTTGACCGAAATCGCCTTTGGATAATTCATCATCACCTTGATGAATCCGGCAAGATAACTGGCCATCCCGTGGATTCTCTTGAAATCGGAAGCCATGAAATTTACAAGAGGTTCAAAACCTATTCCCACTCCATTTAGGAAGCATCTGCCGCTCTCGTAACGTCCTCCTATGAGTTCGCCGTAGTCGGTGGCGTTCCACATTTCCATACTGATAAGCTCGACAGCCTTTTCGATTGACCGGGGAACATGTGCACTGTAGGCAAAATCATTTCCTCTTCCGATCGGAATGAGCCCCACGACCGGAGATCGGGCATACGAGAGCTTCCTTTCCCGAATTCCCCTGACGACTCCGTCTGCGACCTCGTTGACAGTTCCATCTCCCCCTGCAGCGACAATTGTCGAATAGCCGTCCAGGACGGCCTGCTTTGCCAGATTGATCGCATCCAATGGTTTCTTTGTAAGAAGGATCGTGTATGAAAGACCGTAGGTTTTACATAAGGCTTCAATCTTCTTCTGTTTCCGTCCGGCACGCCCTTTATCAGCGTTCGGATTCAGAATAATGCACAATGGTGGTGTATGATGTAATGAAGCCATAGAGTATCCTTCTTATATGGGATGGTATTAAGACTGCATTATACTCTAAATATCTCTATTTTTCAAATATATTAAGAATTAGACCTTTGAAAATATGATTATATCATTTTAGTTCCGATGCGGTCATCATCATCTCCCCTTCTGCTTTCTCCCGGATATTCCATTCCGTGGTGCACAATCTTTCAATGAACAACCGGTCATGACTTATGCACAATAGTGCTCCCTCATAATCTTTCAACGCTTCTTCAAGAACCAAACGTGCCGGCAGATCGAGATGATTGGTCGGTTCATCGAGAAACAGAACCGATACAGGCTTTTCGAAAAGAAGAGAAAGCAGCAGTTTCTTGGCCTCTCCCGGACTGGCTAGAGCAGAAGACTGAATCAGTCGGGGATCGCTTCCCAGCCTGTTCAGACTGGAAATCACACGGCCTTTTGCCGCACGGTCCAGACTGTTCAGGTCCTCAAGAGTCTTAGCACACTCTGATTCGCTCTGCTGTTGCGGGATATAAGAGGCATCTATTCCGTTTGCCCCGGCCAGAGAAAGTACATGTTTCATGAAGGTAGTCTTTCCGCTTCCGTTCACGCCGGAGACGGCAATACGGTCAGACGGATGAATCTCCATTGATTCGAAGCAAAGTTCCTTTTCGGGCCCCAATCTCAAACGAGCTGAAGGGATCTTCACAACCGTGTCCCGCCTCAGCTGTACGGAAGTGATCGTTATTCCCGATAAAGAAGGCTGAAGATCAAGATGCACATCCTTCTCATAACGGCTTCTCATGTCCGTTACTGAGGCGGTGATGTCAGAGACTCTCCCTTCGAGTTGAGCTTTCAGCCTTCCAGCCTTCCCGTCAGCACCGGAAACACGTGCTCCGTCGATTCTTGCCTTTGCGTCATGATCTTTCACATCTATGTTCCGTTTGGAGCGCCTCTTATCCTGCACGCCGGCTACTTCACTTCTTCTTTTCATCTCTGAGCTTATGCGTGAAAGTTTTTGGCGGTTTTGCTGCAGCGCCCGACCGGAAGATGCTGCAAGATTACTCGACTCTTTCAGGGCCTGAGAAGGTCCGCAGTGCATCATCCTCACATAAGGAGCATGAACGATTACCGTATCCGTACATATCATTTCTGAAAGACTGCGGTCGTGAGTAACAAGGATACCGACCCCTTTGAAACCTTTCAGGGCATTCCCCAGGAATCTGACAGAAAGCTCATCAAGATGGTTTGTCGGCTCGTCGACCCCAAGAACGTCAGGATTCTCATACAGAGCACAGGCAAGCTGAACCCGTTTGCGTTCTCCGTGACTGAGAGTCTCCCAACGGTAGAACCAGTCCCGCTCGATCTGCAGCAGTCCGTGCAGACGGCAGGCTTCACGATCATAGGAGGAGGTAAAACTCAGAAAGCTTTCGGGAGGAGAGTCTGTCCGCTGGTCGACATAGACTACATGTTCTGCTGATGTGACGCTGCCTTTATCGGGAGGAAGTATTCCACATGCAAGTTTCATCAGGGTACTCTTTCCAGCACCGTTGGACCCGAGGACCGCAGTCCAGCCGGTGTTGAAAGTGATGTCGAGATGTTCAAAAAGAGGATGTGTTGTATGCGGATACTGAAAGTGCAATGATGAAATATGAATCGAAGGTGTGCCCATGAAACCTCCTACGGCATGGGGCAGGGGCATACTATCGGTAAAGAATCGTACGAAGATACCAATCGAATACACCAAGACCCCTCAAGTTCGAATGAGTGTTATCCTGATTTTCGATTGTCAGTTCTTCATTTCTATACAATTCTCCTTTTCTATGGTCAGATATTCAGGTTATAACAATTTAGCAAAATTGATGCAATCCTTCAGGACTTTCAAAGCGCTCACTTACATTTTCTTTTCCGCATAGGTGTTTACCGCTTTGTTCATAACGATCGAAACAGTGAGGAGAGCCATAAGGCAAGCTGTGACCAGAAGAACGGACTCGATCGGGACTATGTCGGAAAGAGGACCGTAAACTACCATAGAAAGAGGCATGAAGACGCTCGGGATCATAACGACCACCGAGAAGACTCTGCCCATATATTCAGGGTCGACTTCCCGCTGCATTATCGTGATCAAAGGAGGGTCGAATAACGGCATAGCTGCTCCGCAGATAACCATGACCGCCAGATAGAGGGCAAAATCGCTCACTATCCCCAAAGCAAGCGTCGTCAGAGTGAACACTGCGAAGGAAGCCTTGAGAAGATTCGTCTCTTTCGCTTTTTTCCCGAAAAATCCAACCAGAAAACCTCCGACGATCATGCCCGAAGAGAAGCAGGCTTCCAGTGCCGTAAGGTACCACACATCATTGCCGAAGGAACGGCTCACCTGCAGTGGAGTGAGAAAGGCGAGCGGAGAGACCAGAATGTAAAAGAACGAAAGATAGAGAAAAAGCGTTCTGATAAGAGGATGAGATGCAATATATCTGAGACCGGTTCTGATCTTTACGAAAGAGGATTCATCATCCGGTTGGGTTTCAGGATGATAGATCCTTTTCACAAAGAACAGCAGAAGAAGCACTGCAAAGGCCGCTGTGATGACATCGATGAAAAAGATGTAGAACAGAGGAGCTATCGAAAGAAGAAACCCGCTTGCGACAGGACTGGCGACATTTATGACCGACTGAAAACTGCTGTTGTACCCGTTGACAGTAAGAAGCTCTTCAGACGGAACGATTTCCGGAACGAACGCATTTACGGCCGGCCTTTGAATACCTCCCCCGACAGCACGGACCGCGGAAGCTATGAACAGAAGATAAAGATGGGTATATCCCATCGCATAGACAAGGGCCAGGATCAAAGTGGAAACAGCTACCAGTGAATCACTGATGAGTATAATTTTCTTCCTGTCATACCGGTCAGCCCACACTCCGGCAAACGGGGAGATGAAGAATGTCGGAAGAAAGCCGCAGAGAATGGAGATGGTCATCATCAATCCGGACTGGGTAGTCATCGTTATATGCCACATGATCGCATACTGCACCAGAGAAGAGCCGAACAATGAGATATTCTGTCCGAGCAGAAATATGATGATCTGTTTCTTCCATTCAATATCTTTTGAATAAGCCATCATTATGTATACACAGAGACAACCATTCTAGTCTAGACAATCAAAGAAGGGTCAGTCAGTTCCTGAATGAGAGATTCGAAGATTTGAACACTCTCCTTCAGTCCTCCCGGACGGGACCTGCGTCTCCACAGATATTCATATTGCAAACTCAGCAGTTCGAGACTCTCTGCCAGTTTCTGTCTCTCGTCCTTCCTGATCTGTGTGATCTGAATACCGGGAGTATCGAGAAGGGCCGCACCGTAATGGGTGAGAAACTGTAGAAGCTCCAGAGTGAACAGAATCTCATCTTTCATGCAGGCATCAATATGTGACAACGAGGAGAACAATAGATTCGCAACCTCTTTTATCGCAAATCTCTCTTTTGTGAATGTGTACCCTTTCGCTTTTCTCACAGCTTCTCTGTTATAGGGATAGAGATGATAGGTCAAAATCGCACCGAGCAGAGTAGTATTATGAATATGGCTGCCATACAGCTCTCCTATCTTTGCAAGATCACACAGCGATTTCGCAAGGAGGGCATAGGCACAGTATGAATAGGTTCTGCCTTCACAAACCAGTGAGGGAACGAGGGAGAAAAGGTTGGAGAGTGTGACAGGCACACTCAGATTGTCGATAGTGTCGCTGTTCCATGCGCCGCACAGACCGAATACGGTAGGCGGCAGCTGGATGGGAAACTGTTGGATGTGTCCGTTATCTCCCCACTCGGTGATCATGAAACCTTCAGCGTTCGAACTTTTAGCTGATGCAAGACCCTTTGTGATATGAGCGAGCGCATTGTACCAGCGGCCGCTCAGTGAATTCCAGGCAGAAGTACCGCAGCATACATAGAACGGAAACCCGGAAGCTTCCAGTATCGCACACTCTTGATCTACCGGATGACTCTCTTCATACCCCCACTGCATCAGAACAGTACCCTTTCTGAGTTTCGAAATGATTGAAGGGTATCTCATGACGAAATCAGCCCAGATCATCATCTTTTTCCCGAGAGAACTGACAATTGCATTCAGAGAATTCATGTAATCGGCATAGACATTTTCTATTCCTCTTTTTTCGCATTCTTCCCGGCTTCTCCCCTCGCCGAAGCCCCAGGGCTCATCTCCTCCGACATGAAAGAAACGTGATCTGGAAAGCGGGGCGATCTGACCGTATAGGTCGGTAAAGAGATCAAGTACATTTTCATCTGTAGGGCATACTGTGGTGTCGACAGTTCTGAAGTGCCCCCACGGATCGGTAAATCCGTCGGGATTCTCTCCCAGAGAACGGTATCTGTCATGTTTCAAAAACCGTTCCATATGACCGAAAGAGTTCTGATTGATGATGAGTTCTATACCTCTTTGAGCACAATATTCGTCGATCAGCAGGATTTCTTCTTTTGTGAATGGTGAAGAATCTTCATTGATTATCCGGTGCCCTTCATAGGCGAATGTATGCTCGATATACAAAATGAGCTGATTCATTCTCACAAGTGCATAAGAATCGATGAGCGACCTGAGAGAATCGAGGGAGATCACCCTGTCACGTGAAATATCGAGAACGGCACCCCGTTTCTTGATATCCGACCAGTCGACCACTTCCATCGTCAAAAGACTGTCGGTCTCACAGAGGGTGAGCATCACTTTGATCGTCTGAACCGCAGTGAAGATATCTTCATCACTTTCTCCCCATATCTCGATCATACTTTCAGTAATGGTGATCCTGAAATAATTAAATCCCTTTTGTTCAGGATGCGAACCCTTGCGGACCGATACAGGAAAAGGAAGAGTATTTCCGATCGTATAATTGATGATCTCCTGTTTCAGAGCCTTGGAGAAGATAAAAACCCCGTCATCAAGTTTCTTGAAGCGACGGGGAGGAATGATAAACGAAACCGGTGTATGTCTTTCCATATATCCTTCTATATGATCAGGTTGCACATGGCGACCATCATCCATGAAGCATGAGGAATCCATTGTTCACTCCAGCGCCATCTGTGGTCTCCCTGCCCTTCGACCTCCTCGGGAAGGTAAGCTATATCCGTCTCATCGAGGTATCCTGCGGTAATCCCGTTACAGATTCCACCCGGAGCATTCGGATAATGCTTTTCGTAGCGGGGATTGTTTCTTCCATGCCCCTGTATCATACACATATTATACGGATTACACCCGAAAATCCAATGTATTTGTGACTGTCCGAATATTTCAAGTTTTCCAATCAGATCCTTATTTGCACCCTTTCGGCCTAACAGACGGGCCATAGCCAACGATGCGGCGGCTTCAGAAGCCAGACGGGCATTCTCTCCCTGCCACCAGTATCCGGTCTCATTTTCATGAGGGATGAAGAAACTGTCGCAGGACGGCTGACCTACAGGCTTCACTCTCTGCCGGGAAAGGGTGAAAGGATTAGTCACCCGGTCAGCACGGTCGAGAAGGTCTTTAAAAGCTTCGACGATAAACTCGTATAACGAGGAATCAGCCTCCTGTGCCGCCTGATAATATTCCATCAGAGCAATGAACAGCAGTCCGGTATCGGAAGCATGGAAATAGGGTCTGTCATTCCCCTTTTCAACAAGAAAAGAGCGTTGATCATCACTGTAGAGCTCTCTGATAAGAGCTGTCCATTTAGCACCCTCTTCCAGATAAAACCTGTCTTTCGTAGCCTTATATAGGTTGTTTGCGGCCATCAATGCACAATAATAATCAATCAGATTCTCTCTGCCGTTATCAAGATATTCCCTGTTGTGTTCCAGAAGGTGAGCGTAACCTTTGACCGCGGCAGAAAGATATTGGTCTGCACTGAAATCGGAAGGAACGTTCATCTCAGGTACCGCCATCGAGGCATAGGCTAGCGAAGCGACAGCCATTCCGCCGCCCTGTCTGAATCCCGCCTGATATTCTTCCAGTCTGTGTCCTTTCTGGGTCTTGAAGGCACAGATCATTCTCTTTTCGCTTTTCTTGCTCCATTTGTCGAAAACTGTCATGTAGAAGTATCCTTCTTCATCCTGCATTCTCATGAGAAAATCTGCACCCCACAGAGCTTCTTCCAGTGCCCGCTCGGTAAGAAGAGTGTCTTTGTGCCGGGGCAGAGAATGAAGAGTCTGAAAAAGATAGAGAAGCGACCATACGGTGAGAGGGATCTGCTGCGGGTTCAAATAATTGGCATAGGATAGGTGAGACAGGTACTTGCTGTAATCTCCCGATGCGTCAAACCACCCTCCTCTTACATCGACTGTACCTTCCCTCTCTCCATAGAAAGGAACAGCTTTATCGACATCGTCCCATCGGCCGCTTGAACGCTGCCCTTTGAGATAGAAAACCATATCGCTGAGCAGTGTAGATGAAAACATGTAGTCTTCTATGATAAACGGGAATCCGCTGCAGGTTCTGCCCTCTGATGATACTTTGACGCAATAGGTTCCTTTTTTTTCGAGGGAAGAGAAGTCGAACCAGTCGTAGAACCTTCCTTTCCAGTTATCTACCGTTCCGCTTCCGATCTTCCTGCAGTCCAGGACTTTCTTATCCCCCGGGTATTCGAAAATCCCGATTTCAGCAGACTGAAACTGCTGCTGCTCCTCTTTTGACGCATACTGAAGCACGACCCGCTTGACTTCGTTTGATGTGAATCCGATGTGATTGTGTAAAATATCCATATTCTATCCTTTGATTGCTCCGCCGACGACACCTTCGGTCAATCGTCTCTGGAAAATGAAATAGACGATCATCGCAGGGGCCGTTGCCACCATAAGTGCCGCAAGCTGCCAGCCGAGCTGTGTACTGGTCAGACTCGAGAAAGAGAAGACTCCGACCGGAAGTGATTTTGTGAACTCGGAACTGGCGAGTACCAGCACCAGCAGAAATTCATTCCAGATTCCCAGTGCGGTGATGATACTGACTGTGACAGTGACCGGGATCGCCATCGGTACAATGATAGAGACAATGACTCTCCATGTCGAGGCACCATCGATGCGTGCCGATTCGACAAGACTGCCGGGGATGCCGCTGATGAACTGAGTATCGAGCAGCACGGCAAGCGGAAGACCGAAGGCCGTATAGACGAGGATGATACCGATGTGAGTATCGGTCAGCCCCATTTTCGACAGCATCAGAAAGAGCGGGATGATCACGGAGTTCACACTCAACAGATACCCGAACCCGATGAGGCCTCCGACTATGAGAGACAGTTTTTTGAACTGCATCTTGCTCAGAGCGAATGCGACCATAAGGGAGAGTGCATTGATAAGGAAGGTGGAGACACCCGCATAGATCAGCGAGTTGAGGAATTTCTGCGCGAGCCCTCCTCTTTGTATTGCGGAAGTGTAGTTGAAGAGCATCGTCTTGCGACTGATCTCACGTCTCATCTGCTTAGGCAGTTCAGATAAAGTGAGGGTGTCTCCTATATCTCTTGAAAGGATCTCTTGAGGAAGGTCCTCTTTCACCAGAAAGTGGACCATCAGTCTCCTTCCCGGACTTATCGATGTCGATTCGATGATCATCCTCTCACGCGTATCGGTCTCCGTATCATAATCGGGGGTAACGTTGAGCTGCGGAGCGATTATTTCATAGACATCATCTTCGTTATGGAACAGTTCATACGGGAAAGCGTAGATATTTCTTGTGAGTTCCTCGTTCGATTTGAAAGAGGAATAAGCCATCCAGAATATCGGCAATATCGTTATCAGTGTCCAGCTGATGAACACGATATAAGCGACAGTCCGACCGATGATATGTTTTGATGTATTCTTTTCCATTGTCATCCCCTCCTAATAATCGGTCTTCTTTCCCACCAGACGGCTTATACCGATGAGAATCAATGAGATAACCACTATGATATTCGATATCGCGGCACCGTAGGCAAAGCGCATCTCGTTCGTATAGTTCTGAAAAGCCGACTGATACATGAATATCGGCAGAACCATCGCATTGTTACGCTGCAGCCCCTGAGTCGTGATCGAGAATATGAGGTCGAACCCGCGAAGAGAGCCGGCAATCGCAAGAATCGAAGAAACCAGAATCGTTCCGGCAAGGAGAGGAACTATGACCTTCAAAAAGATCTGAGATTCGGTGGCACCGTCTATCTTTGCCGCCTCGATGAGGTGGTCATCGATTTTCTGAAGATTTGCCAGGAAGATCGTCATATACATGCCCGTGTAGACCCAGATGAGCGCGAAAGCGATCGGAATCATGACCGTGTCTGCATAGAGCATCAGTTCAAACTGTGCCTGAGGGTCTTTGCTCACTATCTGAATGATCCGTGAGATAGGACCGTCCGCCTGGAACAGACGCTTCCATAATATACCTATCACGATAGTTGATAAGAATTGGGGAAGGAAGACGAAAGTCTGAAAGAAATGGACCGCCTTCACCTTTTTCCTGTAGAGGATGTAGGCGAGAATAAAACCTATGGGGATCTGACCGAAGACTGATACCGCCACGACGATCAGGTTATTCTTCAGCGCATGCCAGAAATTCGGGTCTTTGAACATCGTGGAGTACTGAAGCGTTCCCACCCAGTCCCATTGTCCCCCCTTGTTGGGATTGAAGTCCGTAAAACTCAGCCATACCGAATATCCTATCGGATAAGCGACAACAAAGAGGTAAATAAGCAATGCCGGCGCTACCAGTATGAGATAAGTAGGTAATGCCTGAATATCTCTTTTCTTCATCGAATGTCTCCTGCTTCTAAAAAGCGACGATGAGCAGAAAGGCCGAAGCCTCTCTGCTCATTCTCATAGTTAACGTTGAACGAGTGATTCAACCTGCATTGCGACCTCTTCCGGAGTGGACTGACCGCTGACGATCTTCTGCATTCCCGTGTTCAGAGCTTCGTTTGCATCACCGCTCAAGAAAGCATCGATAACATCGGTGTTGGGAGCTCTCTGAGCAAGAGCGACTTTCTCTTTCACGATTGAAGGAAGATCTGAAGGAACTTCGAAATCTTTCAGAATCGGAGCGACGATAGCACCGTCACGCAGTCTCTGAGTCGTCTCGGCATGGCTGAAGAAGTAGCGGAGGAATTTCAGTGCAGCATCACGGACTTCGGGGTCAGATGCACCCTGCTTCGTCAATCCGTATCCGACCTGAATCGCCGCGGCTACAGAACCTTCGAGTCCGGGTTTCTCGCCCGGAAGTGTCGGCCATGCGATCATCTTGGTAGCATTCGCCACTTCAGGATTCTCGATTCCGCCTGCGACCCACTGTCCCTGTACCATAAACAGAGCTTTTTCATTGTTGTAGTTGGAAACATTGGCACCGTAGTCGACCAGGACTGATTTTTCGAGAAGAACACCATCATCAACCATCCGGTTGAGGAAGGAGAGAGAATCGATCATCACCTTATCGTCGAAAGAATATTCACCTGCGACTGCCTTTGACACCCACTGAGGATCGCCGGACATACGGGCTACTACTGCGGACATCAGACATGAACCCCAGGCCCAGCCGTCAGCACCGTCGATGGTCAGCACTTCGATACCGGCCTTGCGTGCAACAGGAACCATAGCGACCATATCTTCGTATGTTTCGGGAGCACTCAATCCGAGTTCATCCATCAGTCTCGTGTTCATGAACAGAACTGTCGTGATATTACTTGTCCCGAGAGGAATCTCGTAGATCTCTCCGTTCATGTCCATCGGCGGGATGAGGTTGAGATCATAATAGTCGGGGTCGAGGAATTCTGTGTGGTCAAACTGCTGTCCAGCCTCTTTCCAGGGAAGTCCCCAACGTGCATCTGCACCCATGTATGCAAGATCAGGAACATCTCCTGCTGCAAGCCGTGCTACAACCTTCTGATGATAAGCTTCATCGTAGAGCATTTCATAATCGATATCGATATCGGGATTCTCTTTTTCGAAAGAATTGACGATACGAACCCAGTTCACGCCTTCCTGATTGGAATTGTCGCCGTAAGCCATGGTTTTCACTACCACCTTACCATCGGTTCCGGCTTCCTGTGCTCCCTGTGCCCACAGTGACGGAACTATCATCACCATGACAAGAAGAGCCAATACAAATACTTTACCTTTTTTCATACATCCTCCCTTCTCTTTCGAGATGTACATATTTTTTTAAACCCGTTTCTCCCGAATGAAAATCAGGAGAAAATCACCAGGTTGTTTTTCACATTCCGCGTGAATCGAAGACCTTCCATGATCTCGATATCCCCGAACAACGTATTGAGCACCATCGCTGAAGCTCCGTAGGCCACAGCCTGTTCACCGAACGCCGAATACCAGATGGAATCACGCACGACATACGGATAGGGATACGGCCAGTTCTTCCGTATCTCCTGTTCGAACACATCTTTCACCTGATCGCCAAGCCGTTCGAAAGCCCCGCCCAGAATGATGTGACTCAGATTGAGCGTATTGGTGATCAATCCGACATGAGCGCCCAGTTCATGAAGGAACCGGTTGAAGACCTCAGGGTCATCGAAAAGCCGCTGATGCTCTTCACTTGTCAGAGAGAGCTGCCCTACCGAATTCTCTCTGTAGTTGACAGACCGAAACTCACCGGCCGAGAACTGATGTCCGTAGTGGACAATACCGTTTATGACGAACCCCATACCGATACTGATACGGTTGCTCTCATCGTAGATCTGCTCATCGATATCTCTGAACTCGAGAAGAAGGAACATGAAATCCCTGAGCTCCTTTCTCCGGTGGAAGGTCAACTCTCCCCAGATACATGCGTTGGCATCGTTCTCGACGAAAACAGGGATATCATAGCGGACCGACACTTCATGATAGAAATCATACCCGTCAGATATCCCCAGAGGCTGTGAATACTGAATCACCCCGTCCTCGGGGTTTACGACACCGGATATACCGACACCGATTCCCAGAAGCTGGGGATAGGACCGGTTAATCTCTTCGATCAGAGCAGAGATGCTTCCGTTCAGAACCGTCGTGATGTCATTCTTCCTGAAGCTGATCTCCTTCGTCTTCGAGAAGATGATGTTTCCCTCCATATCGAGCAGTACCGCAGAATAGAATTCGGGACGAAACTCGATTCCGAGAACACAACCGTAAAGTTTATTCAACGTAATATGAATAGGTCTTCTGCCTCCGTGAGGTCCCGAATTCCCCTCTTCTTTTTCCAGGATCATCCCTCTATCGATCAGTTCATTGACTACCGACGAAACAGTTGATTTATCGAGAGATAGAGCACGTGAGATATTTATCCGGGTCGTCTTCTTGTTGACCCAGATTTCTCTCATGATGCGCGCCTGGTTGATCTTCTTCGTTCTCTTCATCTTCTCATCCACTTTTCAAATTAGTTAGTTGATTTTTCAACCAACTAACCATATAATCACATAGAGGCATTCACCTGTCAAGAAAAATTATTCAATTTGTTGAAAGCGGCAGAACAGAAAGGAAGGGATTATATGACAAAAAAGATTTCACTATACGGAACGTGGACACTCAAACGTATAAGCACGGCCGACAGATACCCGATGAAGATCCCCGGAGATATCTTCTCCGCCCTCATCGAAGAGAACGTGATCGATGATCCCTACCTCGGTTGCAATGAGAAAGAATTCCGGCATCTGGCGGATGAAACCTGGGAAATAGAAAGAACGATAGTATTAGATAAAGATTCGGTGTCAAATAAGCACCTCTATCTTGAGATTGAGAGCATCGATACAGTAGCAGACATATTCTGCAACCAAGTGAAGGTCAAAACGGCCGACAATATGTTCACAGCGCTCAGAGTCCCTCTGGATGATGTCGCTATCGAAGGACAGAACACTATTTCCATACTCTTTCATTCGGCTCAAAGATGCGCTCTCGAACGAAGCAGAGCTCTCGGATACCCGGTGGAACATTCTATTTATCCCGTACAGTCGATGCACCGGAATCTGGTCAGAAAGGCACAATGTCACTCGGGATGGGACTGGGGACCGTGTCTGATGACCGCAGGGATATATGGTGAGATATCGATACTCTCCACCCCGTTCGAACTCATCGACTCCGTCCATACCGATATAAAAAGAACCGGGAACTCGTGGGAAGTCGAGGTCCACACACGGACAGTTTCTCCGGCGGAAGGAACATCTGCGATACACATCTCTATCGGAGATACTCAGATACGAGACACGCTCACATTGAAAGAAGGTCTAAACGAAAGCGTCCATACGATCAGGATGGATGATGTGAAGCTCTGGTGGCCGAGAGGATACGGGGAGCAGACCCTCTACCGTCTTACAGTCACAACGGACAACGACCGCAAAGAGAAAGAGATCGGATTCAGGGAGATCGTCGTCGACACTACACCTGATGCAAAAGGTATTCCCATGACATTCATTGTCAACGGGATTCCCGTCTTCGCCAAAGGAGCGAACTGGATTCCCATGGACGCTCTCCCTTCCCGCTACAGCGATGAACGCTACGAAGATCTTCTCACCTCGGCAGCATCGGCACATATGAATATGATCAGAGTGTGGGGAGGAGGTCATTACGAACAGGAGATCTTCTACCGGCTGTGTGATCGGCTGGGTCTGCTCGTATGGCAGGATTTCATGTTTGCCTGCTCTCTTTATCCTTCCCAATCCTGGTTTCTCGATTCTGTCGCTCAGGAAGTTGAGTATCAGGTGATACGCCTGAAAGATCATCCGTCGATTGCCCTGTGGTGCGGGAACAACGAAGATGTCGGAGCACTCACATGGTTCGACTCTTCGCGGGAGAACAGAGACCGTTACATCATCGATTATGACCGGCTCAATGAAGGAGTCGTCGGAAGAATCGTCAAAGACCTCGATCCGAACAGAAAGTGGTGGTCATCCTCACCTTCGGCAGGAGAAGGAGACTATTCGGACTGCTGGCATGATGATACAAAAGGAGATATGCACTACTGGAGCGTATGGCACGAAGGAAAGGATATCGAAGCCTACAAGGACGTAACCCCCCGGTTCTGTTCGGAATTCGGTTTTCAGTCATTTCCTTCCTATCCTCTGTTAGAATCTGTCATTACCCACAATGGCACGAGAGAAGCTTCAAGCGGAGATTTCAATCTCTCCGGTGAAATAATGGAGCATCATCAGCGTAACGAAAGAGGGAATACGATCATTCTCTCGACTATGCTCAAATACTTCCATCTTCCTTCGACGTTCAAAGACCAGCTGTATGTCAGTCAGGTCCAGCAGGCTTTTGCAGTACAAACTGCTATTGAATTCTGGAGAAGCTCACGACCTGTGTGCATGGGAACTCTGTACTGGCAGCTCAACGACAACTGGCCGGTAGCCTCATGGTCTTCCATCGAATACGGAGGAAAATGGAAGGCACTCCATTATGCCGCCAGCCATTTCTACGCACCATTCATACTCACTTTTCAAAAGAAGGATGATACGATACATCTTCTGGCCGTTAACGATTCCCTGAAGAAGATACGGGGAAAACTCACAATAGACCGGATCTTCTACAAAGGTGATACAGATACGATCATAACGATGAATGATGTGACTGTCGGCAGTCAGGAATCTGCTGAACTATACCGTCTGGAACCGGACGAGACTGACAGGAGGAAAAGCTACCTCATCCGTGCCGTTTTCGAAAGTGATGAAGGAGAAAGAACTGAGAATTTCTACTTTCCGACCTCATATAAAAAAGCAGATCTGCAGCCGTCCCGCCTCGACATCAACTTCATCAAAAAGGGAAAGAAGGTAACGGCTATCGAGCTGTCAAGCAACAGGGCAGCACTGTTTTGCAGTATTGACCTCAGAGAAAGACGTCTTCAGCTGAGTGACAATTTTTTCCATCTCATGCCGGACGAAACAAAGACTATACGGATATTGAACGGAGAGCTGTCGGAGGAAGAAACGGAGCATCTTGAGATTCGACATCTCAGGGAGACCTATTAAGAATCAGAGAGCTCTGATATGATACTCTTTATCTGAAGACGAAGGTAAGGAAATTCATTTGAGTAAGAAAAAGATGTTTGGTAAGAACCTTTCAATACCGTTTCTCCCGACTTCCAGGGAGGAGATGATCTCTCTCGGATTCGAACAGCTGGATGTTCTGTTCATCAGCGGTGATGCTTATGTCGATCATCCGTCGTTCTCAAGTGCACTGCTGGGACGGCTGATGGAATCCCGCGGGTATAAGGTCGGCATCATAAGCCAGCCCGATATCAACAATCTCGACGATTTTCTCGTTATGGGTTCTCCCCGTCTTGCCGTCATGATAAGCAGCGGGAATATCGATTCGATGGTCCTGCGCTACACGGCCAACAATAAACGGCGAAGTGATGACCCGTACTCCCCCGGAGGAATCGGAGGCAGGCGTCCCGACCGGGCTGTGATTCCCTACGTCTCCAAAGCCAGGCAGGCATTCGGCTCTTCCCTCCCTGTGATCATAGGGGGGATGGAAGCATCTTTAAGAAAACTTGCTCACTACGATTTCTGGAACGATAATGTAAGAAGAAGCATCCTCATAGACTCGAAGGCTGATGCTCTCATCTATGGAATGGGAGAGCTGCAGGTCCTCTCGATGCTCCGCCGTCTTGAAAACGGCGAGCACATCAACGATATCACTGATATTGCCGGAACCGCGGTCATCGTCAAAGAGAAAGAACTGCAGAAGTACAAAGAATGCAGAGATTCGGTATCCTACGTGACTCTCCCCTCATACGAACAGGTCAGCGACCGCGACAAGAAAAGCAACGAAGGGACACGAAAAGGGAAAAGAGCCTATGCCGAGGCGTTCTTCACAGTATCACAGCATGAGAACCCGTTCGACAATACAGTACTGCTGCAGAAATGCGGCGACAAGGTCGTCCTGGTCAACCCTCCGATGCGCCCTCTGAACCAGAAGGAGTTCGATGAGGTTCAGACTCTTCCCTACACAAGATCATGGCATCCGAAATACGATGAGGCGGGAGGAGTTCCTGCTCTCAATGAAGTACAATTCAGTATCACGAGCAACCGCGGCTGCTTCGGTTCATGTTCGTTCTGTGCGATAACCTCTCATCAGGGAAGGATCATCTCCAACCGATCGGTAGCCTCATTAGTAGAAGAGACCGAATCGATGTGTCTTCATCCCGATTTCAAGGGTATCATAAGTGACGTCGGCGGCCCTACGGCCAACTTCCAGGATATAGCCTGTGAGAAACAGAAGACAAGTGGTCCGTGCCGGTCAAGACTATGTCTCTATCCGTCACCGTGCAGTCAACTGAAGGATTCTCATGAGGCGTATCTGCAGCGGCTTCGTGCGATAAGCAGTGTAAAGGGAGTCAGAAAGGTCTTCATACGCTCGGGAATCCGTTACGATTATCTTCTGGCGAAAGCAGAAAAGGAAACGCTCAGACGATTCATAAGAGAGCTGGTATCTCACCACGTGAGCGGACAGCTGAGAATCGCTCCCGAACATATTGCGGCCAATGCGCTCGATGCGATGGGAAAACCTGATGTAACAGTCTATGAGAAATTTCTCGATACATTCTACAAAGAGACTCACAGAATAGGAAAAGAGCAGTACTGCATTCCCTATTTCATAGCTGCCCATCCCGGCACTACACTCGAAGATGCTGTGGAACTTGCCCTCTATATGAAAAAGCACCGTTTCATTCCACAACAGGTGCAGGAATTTTATCCTACACCCGGCACTGTTTCTACATGCATGTATTACACGGGGCTCGATCCGAGACCTTCAGGTAATTTCAAAGAAGTGTATGTACCGAAAGGAAGAGAAAGACATCTTCAGCGTGCCCTTCTCCATTTCAACCGTAAAGAGAACAGAAAGATGGTACTGGAGGCATTGCGGAAGACAGGCAGGAGCGATCTTGCTCCTCTTCTGCTCTCCGGTCCTTCAGACAGAGGGTTGTCCAGAACGGGCAAACGTGGTACATCATCCAGGTGAACACATTACATTCCCGCAGTAACAGCACCTATATGAGAGACTTCTATGGGCGTCTCATCTATCTCTCTGTTCCCATCATGATACAGAATCTGCTGATCTCATCGCTATCTTTCATCGATACGCTGATGATCACCACAGTAAGTGAAGAGGCTCTTGCAGCTGTCGGATTGGCAAACCAGATGTTCTTTCTCATCAACCTGTTCTACTTCGGAGTAAGCAGCGGGTCTGCAATCTTCGTCGCCCAGTACTGGGGAGCTCAGCAGATACGCAATCTTCAGAAGACGATGGGGATAGCTCTTACTGTCGGCCTGATCGGAGCTTTTATCAGCGCTTCAGTATCTTTCTTCTTCCCCCGGGCCATCATGCATATTTTCAGCTACGATGAGGTCGTGGTAGCCTACGGAGTCGATTATCTCAGGATAGTGAGTTTCTCATATATTACTACTGCAGTTGTGATGGTATTTTCATCAACATTGCGGAGTACTACCGATGCACGCACACCGATGTACATATCGGTCATCTCTCTTGTCATCAATGTGATACTGAACTACGGTCTCATTCTGGGGAAACTGGGATTTCCACGTCTGGAAGTAAAAGGGGCCGCGATCGCGACTTTGACTGCCCGGGTACTCGAAATGACCTTGCTTCTGTTTATCATATACCGCAAAAAGAGTGCTGTCGCCGCACCGGTGAAGACTCTGGTGAGTTTCAGCAGAACCGATGTGGCAACCTTCTTTCATACGTGTCTTCCGGTGATACTGAATGAAATGTTCTGGTCTCTGGGAATGACTGCCTACAAGGTCGCATATGCAAAACTGGGAACCAGCGTTATCGCATCGGTTAATGTGAGCCAGTCCATCGAACATCTCTTCTTTGTCGTCCTCATCGGAGTAAGCAATGCGGGAGCGATCATGCTCGGAAACAAGATAGGTGAGAACAAACCCGATATAGCTCATAAAGATGCGATAAGACTTATGAAGATCGCAGTCGCAGTAGGATGTATCATGGGAATAGCTCTCTATCTTCTTTCCGGGGTCATTCCGAAAATATTCAGTCTCTCACCATATGTATTCACGATCACGACCCTTTCTCTGAGGTCGCTGAGTTTTCTGGTTCCGTTCAAAGCTCTTTCAATGATGATTGTCGTAGGCGTTCTCCGTTCAGGAGGCGACACCCGTTTTTCCATGCTCACCGAGATTTCGGGGGTATGGGGAATCGGAGTCCCTATCGCATTCATCAGTGTCCTCCTTCTCAACATCCCCATCTATTACATCTATCTTCTTGTCGGTCTTGAAGAAATCTACAAAGGAATACTCGGATCGATCAGAATCGGAAGAAAGAAATGGATCACCCGTCTGGTCGAGCAGGAATGACATACAGCTTGACCGCACCTGATTGCCCCCCTATATTTGTTATATAGGAGTTCTCAATGGCTACTAAAGTATTGTGTAACGGTACAGTCGTTACCGGGACGATCAAGATTCCGAACTGCGGTCTGTTCATTGATGCCGACGGATATATAGGCGACATCTTCAATATGAAACGTTTCCAGCAGAAACATTTTCCTCAAGGCACCGAGGTAATAGACGTGAACGGCGCATATATCTCTGCAGGGTTCATCGATACTCACATCCACGGTATCGGCGGATACGGAACGGAAGATCTTGAAAGCTCTTCCATCCTGAAAATGTCAGAACGTCTTGCCGATTTCGGTGTGACAGGCTTCTTCCCCACCGTGTATACAGACACGAAGGAGAGGATGCTGCTTTCTATCAAAGCGATCGTGGAAGCGATCGGAAAGGAACAGGGAGCGGAGATTCTCGGTATCAATGTAGAAGGGCCGTTCATCTCGCACGAACGTATCGGAGCACAGAATCCCGAGGGAATACAACGGGTGGATCTCGATCTTTTCAATGAGATAATCGAAGCGGGGAAAGGACATGTCGTGTGCATGACAGTAGCCCCGGAACTGAAAAATATGAGAGAATTAGCGCTATCAGCGGTTCAAAAGGGTATCGTTTTACTAGCAGGGCATACAAATGCGACCTATGAGAACATCATAGAAGGAATGCAGGTCGGAATACTTCACTCGACACATTTTTTCAATGCGATGAGCCGCCTCCATCATAGAAACCCCGGTACCGTCGGAGCTATCATGATCGAAGAGGACATGCAGTGCGAGATCATCGGGGACGGCGTTCACGTTCACCCGGAACTCGTGAAACTCCTTCTGAGAGAGAAAAGTGTGAGAAATGTCGTCCTTGTGACTGATGCGTTAAAACCGACAGGACAGATGAAAGGCGAACTGATAGCGAACGGTGAACCTGCAGTACTTGATGAGGACGGAGCCTTCCACAGGAAGAACGATCCGTCAACGATCCTCGGTTCCGCTTTGACGATGATCCAGGGAGTCAAAAATCTCGTATCCTGGGAAGTCCCTGTCGAATCTGCAGTACAGATGGCTTCGGCGAATCCTGCGAGGATCTACAACATCTCGATGAAAGGGAAACTGATTCCCGGTTATCTTGCCGATATCGTCGTATTTGATGACCGGATCAACTTGAAAGGTCTGTTCATTCGTGGCAATCTTATCAGAGACAATTTTCAGCAGAACTGAATCAGGAGGAATAGATGAACTCTCTTTTCAATAAACCGTTATGGAAATATTTCAAACAGCTGTCCGACATACCCAGAGAATCGGGAAATGAATCAGGAGTGCGGCAGTTCATACTCTCCTGGGCGAAAGAACATGATCTTGAAGCGCTGGTAGACAAAGCCGGCAACGTGATAGTCAAAGCTCCGGCGACTGCGGGAATGGAACATGTAGAACCGCTGGCTCTGCAGGGACATATGGATATGGTGTGCGTCAGAGGAGAAAATTCCTCCCATGATTTCACGAAAGATCCGATCTCGCTCGTTGTCGATGGTGACATTCTTTCGGCGGATGACACTACATTGGGAGCCGACAACGGCATCGCTGTCGCTCTGATTATGGATCTTCTGAGCGACAGGAGTGCTTCCCACGGTCCTTTGGAAGCAATATTCACCGTTGAGGAAGAAACCGGTCTTACCGGAGCCTTTGAACTGGACGGGTCTCTCATCGACAGCAGAAGGATGCTCAACATAGACAGCGAGGAAGAAGGTATTTTCTTCATCGGATGCGCCGGTGGAAATGAGGTTGACGGAAAACTGAGAATTGAACGACAGCCCCTTTCAGATCATTCTGTGGTCTACGATGTGGAACTGTCCGGACTTCTGGGAGGACACAGCGGAGGTGAGATCCATACTCAAAGAGGAAACGCCATCAAGCTCCTTACCCGATTCCTCTATTCAATAAGTGAACAGAGTCCCGTCCGGATCGTTTCTATTCAGGGTGGAACCAAACGGAATGTGATCCCGAGCAGCTGCCGTGCGACTGTTGCCGTCTCTGATTCTCTTCAGATGAAAGATGCGGTATCATCCTTCGTTCAGATCATCAGCAACGAATACAGGACTATCGAGAAGTCTATATCACTTACTGCCGACAGATCAGAGAAGCAGGACGTAAAAGCAATGTCATCCGAAGATTCGAAGACGCTGATCAGCGCTCTCATGCTCGCTCCGCATGGGGTCCAGAGAATGAGCGGGAATATAAAGGGACTTGTTGAGACAAGTGCGAATCTTGCAATCATATCGACCGGTGAGGACACGATCTCCCTGGTCAGTTCGCATAGAAGTGAGATCGCAAGCGCTCGCGACGCAATCGCACAGATAACGGCTCTTGCTTTTCAGGTCGCAAACGCTGAGACGGTCATCGGCAACTCCTACCCGGCATGGACACCGAATCCTGAATCTCCGCTCGCCCGCTTCTGCGCACGCTCCTATAAGGAAATGACAGGAAAAGATGCCGAGATAACGGCTATTCATGCAGGTCTTGAGTGCGGGATCATCAATGACAGGGTAAAAGGGATGGACTCGGTCTCCTTCGGCCCCGATATCTGGGATGCGCATTCAATAAAGGAAAGAGTTTCCATCTCATCGACCGAGAGGATGGCCGCCTTCCTCCGCCGTCTGTGCACCATAATAGGACAATGAGAGAACGGGAAGCAAAGAATATCTGCTTCCCGTTATTGAATTTTATTGATTTTCAGATTCTTTCAAACTCAAAGCCAGAGCACGGGCTGTTTCGACCGCTTTATGCTCGTCTTCTTCAAAAGGTGCTCCCTGATACTCGACAGTCCCGAGGCATTCCCACTTCAACGATGCTACGATAGGGTCGAACTGCTTCTGAGCTCCCCCCGACCAACCGTATGAACCTATTCTCATCACTTTTCTCCTGTTGACATGGGAGCGCTCGAGGATATCGAGAATATGGTACATTGGAGGGAACATGCGGTACTCGTAGGTAGGCATCGCCATCACAAGAGCACCGGATCCCCAAGCCGAAGAAAGAACGAAAGAAGAATGTTCTTTCGGTACCTCATGCATAAGGACATTCAGGCCCTCTTCCTCCAGAACCTTTTTTATTGCGGGAATGAGTTTGATACTGTTTCCGTACATGCTGCTGTAGATGATAGTGACTGTATCTGACGGGGGATTATTCATCCATTGTGCATAACTGCTGTACAGATCGATCACCTTCTGAGGATTCTCTCTCCATACGATTCCGTGACTTGGAGCGACTATTTTAATATCAAAACCGGAGAGTTTCTCGATTCCTCTGGTAACGAACTGGCTGAAAGACGAGACGATATTCGCATAATATCGCTGAGTTTCAGGGATCAGAAGATCCCATTCTTTCTGAGTCAGCTCGTCATCGAATCCGTGCTCATAGGTGCCGAAAGAACCGAAGGCATCACAGGAGAAGAGAATGTGATCTTCAGGAACGAAAGTCATCATCGTCTCGGGCCAGTGAATGTTCGGGGTCTCTGTGAACACAAGGGTCTTTCCTCCCAGATCAACCGTATCGCCTGAGGATACTGCGCGGACATTCTTTTCCACATTATAAAAAGAAGAGACCAGAGGAACGGCTTTTTTTGTACAGAGGATCTCCATATGAGGGTTCCGAGCGACCATATCGGCCAAGGCCCCTGTATGGTCGGGTTCCATATGATTGAGAACAAGATAGTCGACGTCGTTGAAAGAGTAGCCCAGAGATGCCAGCTGACTGTTCACTTTTTCAAGGGCTCCCTCCCAGTCTTTAACCAGATCGATAAAAGCCAGCTTATCTTCACCTTGTACGATGTATGAATTGATATTAACTCCGTGAGGGAGCGGCCAGATGCCTTCAAACAGATCTCTGTTTCCGATATCGGCGTAAATTCTGTAAACACCTTCTGCCAGTTTATTAGGTTTCATGTAAATCTCCTATTCATCATCCAATCGTCTTGATAGTATAGCATATCTAAAAGCTGTATTGAGTAAGTGTTCTTTTACTCATCTAAATGTGTGATATCCTGTAACGAAGCTGTTTGATCCTGTTATACCGCTCTTTATAATCACTCATATGAGAGGCAAGCAGCCCTTTGAAATCCACACTGTGATTAAAATACACTAAATGAGCCACTTCGTGTAGGGCTAAATAATCCAATAGATCGAGGGGAAGCATCAAAGATCTTCTGGAAAAGGAAAGGACATGTCCCGAAGAACAGCTTCCCAGCCTCTTAGGATAATTTACCATCACAACCTCATAGGAAACATCGTCAAGTCCGAGCTTTCTGATCCATTTGAGAACGAGACTGGAGAAAAGGGAGAGTCCATAATCATCATAGAATTGCTCTATCAGTTTCTTTACCTCTTTTTTGGAAAGATTCGGTGCACAGACAAACAACTCACTGTCCTCTTTGTACACACGGGGTATCTCACTTTTAACCAGACGAAGCACATATGGTTCGTCATGAAAAAAGAACACATCCCCGTCCGTGTAGGTATGGCAGGGTAACTGCTGAGGCAGACTGCCTGCCTCCCTGATCTTCTGTTCGACCCAGCTGCTGTGACTGTTTACCACTTTCTCGATCCTTGTCCGGGAAGTTCCTGCGGGAGCATAAACTTTCAGAGAACCTTCGTCTGTAATCTTGAGCACAATGGTCTTTCTTCTTCTACTATATTGGACAGAATACTGTACTTTAGTCACGCTTTTCACTACACTTTCCTTATATCCAGAAGGAGGGGCAAATCTTTGATCCGTCAGTTACATCTACATCAAATCATGAAATTTTCCACACCGATTCCTTTATCTCTGCAAAGCAGTTCCGTCGGCGACATCTATGAAGCGATCCTGCATTTTCTCGATTCAATGGAGGTCGGCACCGACTGCCTGCTGCTCTCAGATATACAGTACAATGATGAACTGGGATTTACCACTACTTATAACAGCAGTTTTTACCAGCTGCCCTCTGATACGGCTGAAGCCGGTTTCTTTCTTCCGGTGGGACTCTACGGTTTCGAACAGCTCCCGTTCACTCCCGAAAAGCAGGAACAGATCGTTCCTTTGTTCATCCGGTTCATCGCTGATGAAGCTTCCCGTGATACATCTCAGGCATATATACGGATATATAAGGAAAAACGGTTCGAGACTGCGGTGCAGTTTATGATTTTAAAAGAGTCTGTATAGCCGTTTTTGAAGAAGGTACAGCATATTTCTCTCCCCGGGAAAAGAAGTGTTGTACCTTTTTTATATCATAGATATATTTAATATAGTAAATGGAGGATTCATCAGTGAACGTTGAACGGATATCAGATACTCAGCATAGGATCATATGTGCAGACGGAAAAGAGATCATTCTTATTGGAACAGCCCATGTTTCCCATGACAGTGTGGATGAAGTTCAGCGGACGATAGATGAAGAGAATCCGCAGAGCATCTGTGTAGAGCTCGATAAAGGCAGATACAGTTCAAAGACCGAAGATAAAGGTTGGGAAAACCTTGATATCAGAACGGTACTCCGGCAGAACAAGGGTTTCCTCCTTCTTGCGAATCTGGCTCTTTCCTCCTACCAGAAGAAACTTGGGGATAAAATTGGAATCTCTCCCGGCGATGAGATCATGAAAGGGGCCCAGATAGCAACCGAAAGGGATATCCCGCTGATTCTGTGTGACCGAGAGATCCAGGTGACTTTCAAAAGAGCATGGAGATTATCGAACTGGTGGAACAAGGCAAAGCTGATAAGCACATTGTTGTCCGCAGCATTCTCAAGAGAAGAGATCAGCGATGAGGATATAGAACATCTCAAAGAAACGAACATGCTTCAATCGATGCTCGATGAGATGGCAAAAGAACTTCCGACGGTCAAACAGGTTCTCATCGATGAGAGAGACCAGTATCTGGCAACCTCGATTTACAGGGCAAAGGGAGACAAGATAGTCGCGATTGTCGGAGCCGGGCACGTACCGGGACTCATCGAACATATGAAAAAGCTTGATGAAAACGGCGATAACTTCAATCTTGAAGAAATTTCGAAAGAACCCGCTCCATCTCCCGCAGGAAAAATATTATCCTGGGGAATCGTCATAGCCCTGCTGGGAATCATCGCTATCGGTTTTGTCCGTTCAGGATGGGATCAGGGGCTGACAATGTTTCTCTACTGGTTCATTCTCAACTCTTCTCTCACCGGTATAGCGGCGCTCATCTCCTTAGGCCATCCTGTCACGATAATCGTCTCAATGCTTGCAGCCCCCGTAACGGCACTCAGTCCGACATTGGGAGTCGGTATGGTGGCGGGAATCCTGGAAGTTACGATGAGAAAACCTAGAGTGAAAGATTTCGAAAAAGTCTCGGACGATGTCCTCCACTTCAAAGGGTGGTTCTCCAACCGGATCATTCATGCGCTGATGCTCTTTTTCACAACCAGCATATTCGCTTCTATCGGAACATTCATCGCATTCCCCCTGCTTATCTCAAGTCTTGGATAAATAAGCTCTCCTTATTAAATAGGCATCGCTTTCCAGGCGGTGCTTCTTTCTGATTTATAATACATTGATAGAGCTTCTGTGATTAGTAAGGGCTCCAAATTAAAGCAGGTTCAGGAGTTTTCATTTTATTAAAAGATTGGAAATAATCTTCTGTCATCCTGATAGAGTCCGTTTATGAAGAAATATATAATAAGCTTTGCTTACTAATAGCTTAACAAGAACATACATATGAGGAATAATAATTATTATTTCTATATCTTATAAATATCTATATTTAATTAGGAGTGCTTACTATCCCGTATTTTCAAGGTTTTGACCAGAGAAAGAGTCTCCTGAAGATCAGCCACCTTGATCAGATTGCTTTGAGCTTTGATTCCGTTTGATTCGGGGATGATGACTGTCGTATATCCCATATCATGAGCCCCTTTTATCCTCTTTTGGGCAAACCCGACAGGTCTGATCTCTCCTGCGAGAGAGAGTTCTCCCATCGATACCATATCGGAGGGAAGCGGATTACCGGTTGCCGCAGAGTATAGAGCCAGAGCCAGAGGAAGCTCGATAGCTACCTCTTTCAACCTGATTCCTCCTGCGACATTTACATACAGGTCATGCTGAGAGAATCCGATCTGTCCATGCCGTTCAAGTACTGCGGCGATGCGTGAAACAAGAGCTGAATCGATTCTTTCAGAGTAGACCCTTGAATATCCCCCGTTTTTCACCGGTGTGGTAAGTGCCTGAATCTCTACGAGGAATGTCCTGCTGCCTTCAACCATGGTTCCGAATGCGATTCCAGGAGGCAATAAAGTCTGAGAACGTTTGTTAAGGAAGAAGCCGGCAGGATCAGGTACCGGGATAAGACCTTTCTCACTCATCAGAAAGATTCCGATCTCATCGATTGACCCGAACCGGTTCTTCGTCGAGCGGATGATTCTCGCCCCGCTGTCTGCCAGTTCGAAATAGAGCACTGTATCTACGATGTGCTCTACCACTTTCGGACCTGCAATCTGACCGTCTTTAGTCACATGACCGACGAGAAACAGCGTGCAGTCATACTGTTTCGCAGTATCAACAAGTTCCATCGAACACATTTTCATCTGATTAACAGAGCCGGGAGTGGAACCTATCTGTTCGCTCACCAGTGTCTGAAGAGAATCTATGACCATTACGTCTGGTTTCTCTTTTCGTATGAGATCCTGCAGCTGTTCCAGACGGGTGTCACTGTACAATAAGATAGAATCGAGCGGGAGTTTCAGTCTGTCACACCGCGATCTCACCTGTTGAGCCGACTCTTCTCCTGATACATACACGGTTTTCTTACCTTTCAGCGAAGAGACAACCTGCAGCATGAGTGTGGACTTTCCTATACCGGGTTCTCCACCGATGAGTATAGAGCCTCCCTGCATGACAGAACCGCCGAGAACACGATCAAATTCCGAAATGTTAGATTTATATCTAAAGCCTTTATTTATTTGTATATCGGAAAGAGGAACAAGCTTTGTACTTTTCGGATTCTGCGAAGAACGTGTATTCCCCTTCTTTGAGGGTGCTGCCTGTTCTTCAAAAGAATTCCAAGCTCCGCAGTCGGGGCAGCGGCCCAGCCATTTTGATTCGCTGTGACCGCATTCATTACAAATAAAGACCGAAGATTCTTTTTTCATTGTTTATCTAGAAATCGAGTAATTCAACATCGAAAATCAGATAGGAATTCGGAGGAATCACTCCGGGATACCCCTGCACTCCATATCCCAGTTCAGGAGGAATGATCAAAGTTCTTTTTTCTCCTTTCTTCATGGTGACAAGAGCTTCATTCCATCCTTCGATTACCTGTCCTACTGCGAATTCTGCAGGAGTGCCTCTGGCAACCGAACTGTCAAACGTTCGTCCATCCATAAGAGTCCCGGTATAATGAACCGTTACCTTCTGCCCTTTTTTAGGGCTTTCATTTCCTGACCCTTCCTGAAGCACAACATACCGGAGGCCTGAAGGTGTCGAAACAGCATTCGGCCATCTGTTCTCAAGTTCTTTTTCAAGTTCCTTCTGAAGAGCACTCATTTTCTCTTTGACCACATTTTCCGCGTTTACCACGTCTTCAGCGAAACTTTCTTTCGTGACAGTAAATGCAGCAGCTTCTTCACCTACACGAAGTATCTCGACTTTTTCCATTTTATCGCCCTGCTCGATCGCATTTACAACATTCTGACCTTCAACGATTGAACCGAATACGGAATGTTTTCCGTCCAGCCATGGTGTGGCAACATGTGTAATGAAAAATTGGCTTCCATTCGTTCCAGGACCGGCATTCGCCATAGAAAGGACTCCGGGTCCGGTATGTTTGAGAGAATCGTCGAATTCATCAGGGAACGTATATCCTGGACCGCCGGTACCGTTTCCCAAAGGACAACCGGCTTGAATCATGAAGTCATTTATGACTCTATGGAAAGTAAGGCCGTCATAAAAAGGCGTTCCGGGGTTTTTGAGATTCAGCTGTCCCTCTGCAAGACCGACGAAGTTTGCGACCGTCATAGGAGTCTTCTGATATTCAAGTGAGAGCAAGAGCTCTCCTTTTGTGGTGGTGATTTTTGCGTACACACCATCTTTCAAGTTCTGTGACATAAACATTCCTTTATAATAAATTTATAACTCAATAGTTTCTTCTTTATCTCCGATCAGGGAGTAAATCCGCTGCAGTTCCTGCATACTGTGATAAGAGATCTCCACTTTACCTTTTTGCAGCGTTCCTTTCAACTCAACCTTCGTTCCGCAGGCTTCGATAAGTCTTTCTTCGATTGCGAGGATATCTGCAGTTTTAACTTTACCGCTATTTTTTTGTCTTTTCTTAGCTATCCTCTTCCCCTCATTCAGATCGCCGGCCAGCTCTTCCGCTTTTCTTACGGACATTCCCTCCCTCACGATCTTTTCATACAGATAATCCTGATCAGAAGGATTAACAACAGAAAGAAGAGCCCTCGCATGCCCTGAGGAGAATTCACCTTTCAGAAGAGAGTTCTGCATTTCGCGGGGAAGCTGTAGCAGACGGATACTGTTGGTGATAGTCGAACGCTTTTTTCCCACTCTATTTGCCAATTCCTCCTGCCTGATATTCGTCTGTTCCAATAAATATACGTAGGCTTTAGCTTCTTCAATTGGGTTCAAGTTCTCTCTCTGTATATTCTCTATGAGAGAGACTTCAAGCCGTTTCATATCGGAGAATTTTTTTACGATCACCGGAATCTTTTCAAGGCCTACACTGAGAGCAGCACGATATCTTCGTTCACCAGCTACTATAGCAAAATCGTCATCACTTATCTTTTCAACTATCAGGGGTTGAATGATTCCCTGGGTGCGGATTGATTCTGCCAGTTCATCAAGGGTTTCCTGCGCAAACTGCTTACGCGGCTGATTGGGATTCGGGTGCACACGATTGATCTCGAGCATGACATATTCACCATCGCCCGGCGTCTCAAGAGCTGCTGAATTAAATACTCCATCAAATGAATAATCATCCATAAGGGAACTGATTCCCTTCCCAAGACCATGTTTTCTTTGATTACTAGACACGTTCCATTACCTCCTTCGCTAATTCCATATACCCTTTGGCACCGGAACAAGAGTTATCATACAGGCTTATCGGGAGTCCGTGACTCGGAGCTTCGGACAGTCTTACATTTCTCGGGATCTTCGTTTCAAACACCTTTTCAGGCCAATAATTCGTAATATCTTCCACGACATCATTGGACAGTCTTGTCCTGGAAGTATACATGGTAAACACTATCCCAAGTACATCCAGATGGGGATTCAGTTGTTTTTTCACGCTTTCGATCGTCCTCATCAGCAGGTTCAAGCCTTCCATCGCAAAATATTCGCATTGGAGAGGGATGATGATATGATCGGCCCAGCACATCGCGTTAATCGTAACCAGTCCGAGTGACGGTGGACAGTCTATAAGGATATAATCCCATTCGTTCTCTATTTGAGCCAGTGTATTTTTCAGGAAGAACTCCCGTGCCAGTTCATTCACGAGCTCAACACTCAATCCTGCCAGATGTATTCCGCCGGAAATGGCGAAAAGATTTTCCACCGGTGTCTTCTGATATGCTTCTTCAGGAGTGCATTTCCCTACTATCACATCGTAGCTGCCGGGAAGCCTGGAACTGGCAGAGACCGCACTGCTCATATTCCCTTGCGAATCAAGATCTATAAGTAGAACTCTGTTATTCATCTGTGCAAGGTAAGCACCGAGATTTACAGCTGTCGTGGTTTTACCAACACCACCTTTCTGATTGGAAAATATGATTTTTTTTGTACCCATATCATTACTATATCGAAAGTTTCTTCACTTGTCACCAATCAATCGAGGTATTGACCATCATTTATCTAAACAGTACATTATACAAAGAACTTATATGGAGGATTATCCTATGTTAGATAAAGTAAAATCTGCCCTTGAAGATATTAGACCCGACTTGCAGAATGACGGTGGAGATATTGAATTTGTCAGTATGAACGGTAACGAAGTTGTTGTTCGTTTGGTTGGCTCATGTGCTGGTTGCCCGATGAGTCAGATGACTTTGAAAAATGGTGTCGAACGTTATATCAGAAGTGTTGTTGATCCCAATCTTGTAATCATCAACGAAAACGAGCTATAAGCAGTTCTTTCACGTTTCACGTGAAACATTAAAAAAAACCACCTTCTTTCCGAAAGGTGGTTTTTTATTTCCTAAGCAAACAATGTTTCACGTGAAACAATACAGCCGCCCGAGATTTCGGACGGCTGCTGTTATACATGTCTTTTTCTATTCACTATCATCTGAAGTCTCTTCGTCCGTTTCCTCTTCAGCATCATCTGCATCGGCAACTGCAAGAGCCTGAATAGAATCTCCTTTTTTAAGTTTGGCTATCACTACACCTGAAGCGTATGCTCCCTGAATAGAAATAGTTGCAACCGGAATTCTTATGGACTGACCGAGTGTAGTAATAATCACAATGTCGTTGTCATCATTGACCGACAGAGCTCTTACTATATATCCAGTCTTCTCACGGAACGTGTAGATCTTCTGACCCATCGTACCTCTTCCATGAGGGCGGAAAGAATCAAAGGTTATCTGCTTACCCTGTCCATTCTCTGTGATCAGCAGAATACGTTTATCGTCATCAACCTTCAGCAGACCTGCAACCTGGTCATCTTCGATAAGTCGTATACCACGTACACCTCTGGATGAACGGCCCATCGCTCTGACATCGGAACTGTTGAATCTGAGTCCTTTTCCATGTCTGGTGACGATCATGCAGTCATCATTTTCATTTACCAGAACACAAGAATGAAGAACATCGCCCTCATCTAGGATTATTGCTGTTATACCTCGCTTTTTGGCATTTCTAAACAAGGGGAGGTTGACTTGTTTGGCAACACCCTCTTTTGTCACCATAAACAGATAGGTATCTTCATCGAAATCTCTGAATGGAGTGAATGAAGTGATTTCCTCACCATCCTCCAGAGGGAGGGTCTTTCTGATGCTTTCACCTTTTGAAGTCTTGCTTCCGATTTCGATTTCATGAACCTTGATCCAGTAGGCTTTACCGATACTTGATACTGCCAGAACGTGATCATGAGTCGATGCCACAAAGACATGCTCGATAAGATCTTCATCTCGTAAGGTGGCGGCTCTTACACCTTTTCCGCCCCTGCCTTGTGTTCTGTACTCTTCTACGGGCAGCCGCTTTACAAAGCCTTTAGATGTCATAATCACTACAACATCCTCTTCTTTGATGAAATCTTCATCGACCATTCCTGTCAGTTCATAATTAGAAATCTCGGTTCTTCTTTTATCACCGTACTTAGACTCAATTTCGAGAATCTCGGTTTTTACAACCTGCAGGATTTTAGCTTTATCAGCCAATAATTCTTTATAATATATAATTTTATTATTCAAATCTTCCAATTCTTCAAGGATTTTGGAAGTCTCAAGCTGACTCAGTCTTCCGAGTTTCATATCAATGATCGCCTGTCCCTGAATCTTCGACAGATTAAAGCGATCCATCAATTTTTCAATCGCTGTGCTGTTATCTTTCGCCTCTTTGATGATCGCGATGACCTCATCGATGTTATCAAGACCGATCTTCAGGCCCAGAAGTACATGTGCGCGTTCTTCCGCTTTGCGCAGATCATATCTTGTCCTTCGCTCAACGACTTCAGCTCTATGATTGACATAATGGAAGATCATATCAAGAAGTCCCAGCTGCTTCGGTCTTCCATTTACCAGAGCAAGATTGTTCACATTGAAATTAGTCTGCAGTGGAGTACGTACAAACAGTTTATTGACGACAACCGAGGGAACTGCGCTCTTTTTAAGCTCGATGACCAGGCGGATACCATCCCTGTCAGATTCATCCCTCACTTCGCTGATTCCAGGAATAAGGGTCTTCTTGACTTCGGCGATCTTCTTCACGAGATCTGCCTTGTTAACCTGATAGGGGAGTTCAGTGAATATAATCTGGTTCTTCCCTGATTTCGTTGTCTCAATCTCGTATTTCCCGCGGATTACAACCTTTCCTCTTCCTGTCTCAAAAGCACTCAGGATTCCCGCACGCCCGCAGATCATTCCCCGGGTAGGAAAATCCGGACCTTTGATGTATTCCATCATCTCCATCAGAGTGATCTCGGGATTATCGATATATGCGGCAATTCCCTGACATATCTCTGTAAGATTATGAGGAGCCATGTTCGTCGCCATACCGACAGCGATACCGCTGCTTCCGTTAGCCAGGAGAAAGGGGATCGCTGCAGGAAGAACCGTCGGTTCCGTGAGTGAATCATCATAGTTTGGTCCGAAGTCCACTGTCTCTTTCTGGATATCGGCAAGCATCTCCTCTCCGATTCTCGACATCTTCGCTTCCGTATATCTCATAGCAGCTGCAGGGTCACCATCGATCGACCCGAAGTTTCCCTGCGGGAACACTGCCGGATACCTGAGTGAGAAATCCTGCGCAAGACGTACAAGAGCATCATAAACTGATGCATCTCCGTGCGGATGATACTTACCGAGAACATCTCCGACGATTCTTGCAGCCTTCTTGAAAGGTGTGTTATAACGGAGTCCCATTTCATGCATATCATACAGAATCCGCCGGTGAACCGGTTTCAATCCGTCCCGGACATCCGGTAATGCACGGGAAACAATAACACTCATTGCATAATTCAAATAAGAAACTCTCATCTCATCTGCAACGTTAGCTTTGATTATATTTTGTGTTGTCTCAATCATTTACTGAATTCCTTATCTACACATCGAGATTAGAGACGTAAATAGCGTTCTCTTCGATGAATTTCTTTCTTGGTTCAACTTCTTCACCCATCAGCATGCTGAAGACCTGATCAGCCTCCACGGCATCTTCCAGCGTCACCTGTGTAAGAGACCTGGTGTCGGGATTCATTGTTGTCTCCCATAACTGGTCAGGATTCATTTCTCCCAGACCTTTATAACGCTGAATAGGGATCTTCGAGATATCTGCACCATCTTTGGTGTTCTCCTCCAGAATCTGTTTTCTTGCTTCCTCATCGAATGCATAGAAGAATTTTTTCCCGATGGTTATCTTATATAAAGGAGGCATCGCGAAATAGACATATCCTTCTTCGATGAGATCTCTCATATACCTGAAAAAGAAGGTAAGCAGCAGTGTTCTGATATGCGATCCGTCTACATCGGCATCTGCCATGATGATTACTTTATGGTAACGTGCTTTCGACACATCGAAGTGAGCACCCAGACCCGCACCGAGTGAGGCGATTACCGGCTGAAGCTTTTCGTTTCCGAGAACCTTCTCCTCTCTCGCCTTCTCCACGTTCAGCATCTTCCCCCATAACGGCAGAATTGCCTGAGACTGTCTGTCACGGCCCTGCTTTGCACTGCCTCCGGCCGAATCTCCCTCAACGATGAAGATTTCACATTTTGCAGGATCCTTTTCAGCGCAATCAGCCAGCTTTCCGGGAAGACTCACCCCCTCACTGGTCTTACGGATTCTCATCCGTGCATCACGGGCTGCGAACCGGGCTTTTGCGGCAAGAATAGCCTTATCCAAAATAGCCTCGATCACAGCAGGATATTCGTCAAAGAAGTTGTTCAGCTTCTCATACATCAATGATGCGACTATACCCTGAACTCCGGGATTTCCAAGTTTCATCTTAGTCTGTCCCTCGAACTGGGGATTAGGGATTTTTATGGAAATCACAGCTGTGAGACCTTCTCTTAAATCATCACCTGCCAGAGATTCTCCGAATTTTTTTGATAATTTCGACTTTTTAAGCTGTTCGTTCATAACTCTGGTAAGCCCTGATCTGAACCCTGCCAGATGAGTACCGCCTTCTCTCGTGTTTATATTATTGACGAAAGTGAACAACACTTCATCATACCGGTCGTTATACTGCAAAGAGATTTCGACTTTGACATTGTCACGTTCGCCTTCAAAATAAACAGGATCAGGATGAACGGTCTTTTTCGATTCATTCAAATGCTGAATGAAGGAACGGATTCCTCCCTCGAAGTGAAATTCTGTGAATTTTCTCTCTTCACCTCTTTCATCCGCGATTGAGATCTTTATTCCTTTATTGAGAAAAGCCAGCTCTCTGAATCGTTCGGTAAGAACGCGGTAACTGTATTCGGTCGCATCGATGATCGAAGGGTCGAATTTAAACCGTACAGTAGTTCCTGTTCTTCCGGTCTCTCCGACAGTGGATACAGGCGCTACAGGAACGCCCTTCTTGTATTCCTGGTAGAATATTGACGGATCTCTGTGAACCGTGACCTCCAGCCATTCGGAAAGGGCATTCACGACAGAGACACCGACACCGTGAAGTCCTCCGGAAACCTTATAGGTATTGTTATCAAATTTACCTCCGGCGTGCAGCTGGGTAAGAACGACCTCCAGAGAACTTATTTTTTCAAGAGGGTGAGGCTCTGTAGGTATTCCCCGTCCGTTATCTTCAACCCTTATGATATTATCTTTTTCTATTGTTACATGTATCGTATCACAATACCCTGCCATTGCTTCATCGATACTGTTATCTACTACCTCGTAGACAAGGTGGTGCAGTCCTTCAGGACCTGTTGAGCCTATATACATTCCGGGCCGTTTTCTGACAGCCTCCAGCCCCTTGAGAACCTGAATATTACTAGCGGTGTATGAACTCGAATTTTTTGCACTAGATGCCTGCTCATGAGTAGACGCAGTACCGCTTGGCACCCCTTCCAAAATGCTATTTTCCATATCACTATATCCTTATATGATAAAAAATTGAATACCTTATCAGAATACCATCTTTTAGTGGTAATGTAAAGGGGTGAAAGGTATTTTAGGAATATGATATTTCTTTATATTATAGCAATTTAAACATACTTTAATTCTCCGCTCATATACTTGTGGCCCAATACCTTGCCAATCGCCATTGGCTGGGCTATTATAATGACCATGCTACAACAAAAATGGAACTATTATCCGTTCTGGCAGGAAGTGATTTCTAGAATGGAATCATCATTACCAGAACAAGAATGTGTAACATGGCTGCACAGGATCTCATATGTCGAATCGGCTGATCACAAAGTGGTGTTATCAGTTCCTTCACTATTTATCCGTGACTATATTCAAAATCAGTATATGAACAGTTTTCTCTCTATATTGGAAGAACTTACAGGAGAGAAGATCAGTGTCGAGATCATATTGAAACAACAGGAAGAAACCGGTGAAGCCGTTCATCAGCCCAAAGAACCGAAACAGTCTGCTGTTAACGCCGAGTTTTCCAAGGCTGTCATGCCCAAGGCTCAGAAAAAACCGAATGATCCCAATATAAATTCTGCTTATCATTTCGACAATTTCGTTGTAGGTGAGAACAGTGCTTTCGCCTACAATGTAAGCATGGCGATCGCAAAGAATCCCGGCGTCTCATACAACCCCTGTCTGATATACGGCGGTGTAGGATTGGGGAAGACTCACCTGATCCAGTCAATCGGGAATTATATTCAGGAAAACACGCCTGAACTTCAGGTGATCTACGTGACTGCCGAGATGTTCACCAATGAGTTCATCATGGCAATAGGAGAAAAGAAGACTCCCCAGTTCAGAAACAAATATAGAAAGGCCGATGTGCTTCTCATCGATGACATACACTTTCTGCAGCGCAAAGAATCCACCCAGGAAGAAATGTTCCACATATTCAACAATCTGTTCGAATCGAATAAGCAGCTTGTATTCACCTGTGACCGTCCGATAAACGAACTTCAGGATATCACTGACCGCCTTAAAAACCGCTTTACACGGGGGATTAACGTCGATCTGCAGCCTCCATCATTTGAAACGAGACTGGCGATTCTGAGAAAGAAATGCGAGATCAAAACCTGTCATATCGCAAGTGATGTACTCGAATATATAAGTAAGAGTGTGAATACGAACGTAAGAGACCTGGAAGCTTCTCTGACAAAACTGATAGCTTACAGCAATCTGCTGAACAAAGAGATAACCCTCGATATAGCCCGGGAACAGCTGCGGAGTACCTATTCTCTGTCGAAAGATCAGACAATGTCCGTCGATTCCATCATCCGTGTCGTATCCGATTATTTCAACATCTCCGTATATGATATCAAAGGAAAGAAGAGGACCAAATCTGTGGTTCTGCCGCGTCAGATCGCCATGTATATCGCCCGCTCTATTACCGATTATTCCACGACGGAGATAGGATATGAGTTCGGAGGAAGGGATCACACGACTGTAATGCACTCGGTACAGCGTGTTGAAGCGATGATCAAAAATGACATTGCAATGAGCAATTCGATCCAGAATCTCATCCGTCAGGTTCAGAATTACAAGAGAGAATCATAATCTAACAAGTTGTGTAAAAAATGATGATATATTGTTGATAACTGAAAAAAATTAATTTACATTGTGGATAACGGTGGAAAGAATGTGGAGAAACTCCCCGTGTAATCCACAACTTGTAATTTTTTATGCATTTATTACATAAAGAATTATTGAGGTTTTCCACAGTATACACGATACTATTACTACGACTGTTATAGTATTATAATAAAAATAGGAGTAACAAGATGAAGTTCGTCTGCCCGAAAAATAGCTTATTGAAAGAGATTGTCTTAGCTCTGGATTTCACCAGCCAAAGAAACACGTTATCCATCGTATCGAACGTTCTGCTCGAAACAAGTGATAACCAGCTGACTATCAAAGCTACCGACCAGAAGATCGGCTTTACAACAACAATCGAAGTCGAGACAATCGAAGAAGGCTCCACTACAGTTTTTGCAGACAAGTTTCTCGGAATTCTTAGAGCATTGCCTGATGAACATATCATCTTCGAAGAGATCGGTGAAAAGCTATTCATTCATCCTCAGAACAAATCGATAGATTTCTCCCTGCGGACCATCAGCTCTGACAAGTTCCCCGAACTTGAGAGCTCATCAAAAGAATTCTTCTCCGTAAGTCAGAAAGACCTGTTTGAGATGATCGATCAGACCATATTTGCGATAAGTGACGATGAAACAAGATATTTCATGAACGGTGTCTATCTTGAACAGCAGAACATGACATTGAACATGGTTGCCACCGACGGAAGAAGGCTTTCACTGATCGAACGTACTTTCGAACAGTCTTTTCCTGAATTTGCACCGATAATCATTCCTGCCAAATTTCTTTCACTGCTCAAAAAAGGTGGAACAGGTGAAGGAGAAATATCAATTTCCATTACTGATTCAATAATATTCGCATCTTTCGGCAGCCAGTTCATGTATTCGACTCTCATTAAAGGTCAGTTCCCCAACTACCGCAGAGTCATTCCTGCCAAACAGCCCAACATTTGCACGATTGATATCAAAAAGATGAATGAAGCTCTCAAGAGAGTCTCCCTTCTGGTTGAGAACAAGGCAAAAAGAATATATTTGGACATTGAAGACGGGTTTGTTACCATCAGCAGCGAAGAAAGCGATTTCGGACAGGCAAAAGAAATCATTCCGTGTACTTATAGCGGACCTTCGGTACGTCTTGCGATGAACTATTCCTATCTTGTCAGTCCGCTGAGAGTGATGGCCGGGAATGAGTTCGATCTGTGCTTCAGTGAGGCAAATAAAGCAGTAAGCGTAAAGCCGAATCCGGAGAAGGACTATTTCCATATCATTATGCCGATGCAGATTGATTAATGAAATTTCTTTCTGTAGGATTCAAACACTTCAGGAACCTTGAAGATACTCTTATTCCCACTGATGCAAAGAAGATTCTCCTTGTAGGAAAGAATGGTCAGGGAAAAACAAATTTTCTTGAGGCTCTTTATACACTTTGTTACGGTTCATCGTTCAGAACAAATGTTTCCGCGATTATGTGCAAACATGGACATGATAATTTTTCTCTGTCCGCGGTCGCGGAATCGGATGATTCACTGCATCAGACAATATTCTTCTCCTTCACTCCGTCCAAAAGAGAAATCAGGATCGACGGAAAAGAGATAAGAGACAGAAAAGAACTCATGTACAACATCCCGTGCATTGTCTTTTCTCACGATGATATAGAATTCGTCCGGGGAACTCCTGAAAACCGCCGGCGATTTTTTGATCAGACGATGAGTATGTACGACCCGTTGTTCTTTGATGATCTTCGCAGATATAAAAGCATTCTGAAACAGAGAAATGCTGCGATCAAAGAAAATTATATCCAGATTCTGCCATTGTATAATCAGCAGATCGCCGAAGTCGGAATAAGAATACAACAGCAGAGAAAGGCTATGGTCGATGAGTTCAATGAAATATTTCCCGATCTTTACAACGATGTGTCAGACAGTTCATCTCTTATCCATATCCGCTACAGACCTTCGTGGAGAAAGTGTGAAACAAAAGAGGATATCGTTGAACGACTGGAAGAGAATCTGGACAGGGATATCAGGATGCAGACGACAGTAACAGGTATACACAGAGATCAGTTCGTCATGATGGATGATCATGTCCAGTTCACACATAAAGGATCTACGGGACAGTTGAGGCTAGCCTCTCTCATTTTCCGAATAGCCCAGATGCACACTTACCGGAAGAAGACAGGGAAGAACCCAGTTCTTCTGATAGATGATGTTCTTCTGGAACTCGATATAACCAAACGGGGACGTTTTCTGCAGCAGCTTACCGGATATGAGCAGGCTTTTTTCACTTTTTTACCGGATGAACAATATTTTCTTGCCTCGGGAACGGATGATAGAATAGTCTATGATATAGATGAAGGGAAGTGTGTTGAACATGGATGAACAGCCGCTGAAAGACCTGCTGGATATTCTTCTTTCAAGACTGAAGATAGACCCTGACGATGAGGTTGCCGAGATGAGGCGTCAATGGGTCGAGATCGTCGGTCCTGATATTGCGCCTCATACGAAGATTTTTGAGATCAGAGGGAGTGTCCTGGTAGTTGAAAGCGATCATCCTGCCTGGTCTTCAATGCTTTTGATGAGGAAAAAACAAATATTGGCGAGAATAGCGACACAGTATCCCGGACTCGATATCAAGGGGCTTAGTGTAAAATCAATGAGGTGAACGTATTGACAACCTCACCGATGCATCTATATACTGCCCTTTCGGGAACTTGTTCCCATAATTTAAGATAAATCCCGCGTAAAGCGATAATTTTTGGAGATTTTTCCTATGAAAAGAACGTACCAGCCAAGCAGAACAAAGCGCAATAGAAAATTCGGATTCCGTGCAAGAATGGCAACAAAAGGTGGTCGACTTGTATTGGCTCGTCGAAGAGCTAAAGGGCGAAAAAAATTAAGCGTCTGTGATGAGAAAAAGCCTTACTAAACGAGAAATTGTCAAAAAGAAACCAGAGATAGATGCGATTTTTAAACAGGGGAAGGTCTATTCCTGCTACGGTGTAAGACTCCGTATCGCAAGAAACGGTCTTCCTATAAACCGTATCATAGTGATTCCTGTAAAGCATTACGGAAATGCCGTACAGAGAAATACGATCAGACGCCAGATTAAAGAGATATGGCGAAATGAAAAGCATAGCTTTAATACTGGTTTTGATTTTGCATTCGTGGTGTACCCCAGAAAGGCAGTATCTCATGAACAACAAAAAAAAGAATTGACTCGTTTATTTAAACAGGCTCATCTTTATCAGCAAGATTAGAGAGCTTGTTTCTGTGTTTTCTCTTTCACTTTTTTCAATCACATAAAATTAGGAGTGTATATGGATAAAAATACCATAATCGCTATTGTCCTTTCGGTAATTGTCATAGTTGTAGGTCTGACTATTCAGACAACATTTTTTCCCCCTGAACCTGTCACTCAGGTCGAGACAGCCAGTACTGTGATGACGACCGGTACAGCGGAGGAAGAAACCGGTGATACAGCAACATCATATAATATTTCGGACGTAGATTGGGATTCCGGAATCCCGGGATCGTTCGTCCCGGTCAAAGAGGCTGCATCAGACGATTCTTTCACATACGAGACCGGTGTTTTTACCATAGAATTCGAACCTGAAGGTGCTGCGATATCTTCATTGAAACTGAAGGACCATCTCGATGATGGTGAGCCCGTAGAAATGATCTTCAATGACGGGACTTCCATCAATGCGTTCAATATGTATGCAGGAAACGGAACTACCGAACCTATCGACGCAGTATTCGATTATTCGATCAACGGTAACGAAGTGGTATTCACCCAGCAGTTTGCAATGATCGATGATAACGGGGAAAGAGAAGACAGCACTTTCACTATTACGAAGACCTACCGTTTTGGTGAGAATGATTATCTGTTTGAAATCGAGATCGAGATGCTCAACAGCGAAAATGAGGCAATTCCGCTCAATTATAATGGATATGCCTATACTCTCGGATTTGCACCGCAGCTCGGACCTTCATTCGATACAACTCCGGATGGAAATTATACCTATAGAAGATTCTATATAGAGAAGGACGGCAAAAAAAGCACTGCTAAGCTGAAGAACGGGGTTTATACGACAGATGAATTTGTGACATGGACCGCCCTGGCAGGTAAATACTTTTCTGTTATAGCGATTCCTGATGCATCCCGGTACACCATTACCTTGACGGAAACGGAGAATACCTCAATACCTCTCGAATCTCACATGTACTACTCCAGACCTGCATACAAGGCTTCCATGAGCTCCGATACGTTCAGATTTTACGTAGGGCCTCAGCTGAAAAGCGAGATGAGTATCTACAATGATGCCGCCGACAACGGGTTCGGATTATCAGATCTGAACCTTGAGAAGGCTCTGGACAGCAGTTCATGGCTGGGATGGCTTGAAAATATCCTCAAATGGCTGCTCAGTTTCTTCTATTCACTGATTCCCAACTATGGTGTAGCTATCATACTCCTTACAATTCTTATTAAAGTTGCCCTGCAGCCTTTCAGCAGAAAAAGTATGGAATCGACTTCCAAGATGCAGGCTCTCAATCCCCAGATGGAAGAGCTGAAAGTTAAATATAAAGACAATCCCACGAAGCTGAACGCCGAGATGAGTGAATTGTATAAACGGGAGAAGATCAACCCCTTAGGCGGATGTCTTCCTATGCTGTTCCAGTTCCCGATCTTCATTGCTCTTTACGGATTGTTGAACAAACACTTTGAATTACGTGGTGCGGTTTTCATTCCGGGTTGGATCAGTGATCTTTCATTACCTGAATCGATCATCAACTTTGCACCCTTGAGTCTTCCTCTTATCGGAAGTGATATTCGTCTTCTCCCCATCCTGTACGGAACATCGATGATCTTCTCGTTCAGTATCAGTCAGGCGGGAACTCCCCAGTCGGGAATGACCGGGAAGTTTATGAAATTCGGTATGCCGATTATGTTCTTCTTTATCTTATATAATGCACCTTCAGGACTCTTACTTTACTGGATGGTCATGAATGTGATCTCAATCGGGCAGCAGATTTTTGTGAATAAACGAAGACAGAAGAAAGCTGCTGAAGGTCCGGTCATCGCTCCTGTTCAGAAGAAGACGAAGAAAAAGAAATAATTGAGATTAGGAGAAGATACCTATGGTCAGAGAATTTGAAGGAAAAACCGAACAGGAAGCGATCGCCAAGGCGATGGAAGAGCTTCAGCTGGTTCAGGAAGATATTGATATTGAAGTAGTAGACACCGGAAAGCGTTCTCTTTTTAAAAAAGGGAACGTGAAGATCCGGGTCCATGTCCGACAGCAGAAAGAGGAAAAGAAAAAAGAAGAGGAGACTTCATTCGATGAAGATTTCGAAGAGAAGATAGTCGAATTTCTGTCGACTCTTCTTTTAAAGATGGGATACCCCGGCACTGTGGAAATCAATTTCCGCAGAAACGGGAAGATCGGTCTGAATATCGTTTCTGAGCATTCTGCCATCATCATCGGAAAGAAGGGAAAGAATCTTGATGCAATTCAGCTTATTGTGAATGTATATGCCGGACAGCTTCTTTCTCATGTGAAAGTTGTCGTGGACAGCGAGAACTACAGGATGCGCCATGAGGAATTCATAGTCCGTCTGGCTTATAAGACTGCTCAGAATGTT
Source organism: Sphaerochaetaceae bacterium (assembly GCA_028532915.1). Taxonomy (GTDB): domain Bacteria; phylum Spirochaetota; class Spirochaetia; order Sphaerochaetales; family Sphaerochaetaceae; genus SABI01. Next base: position 46,621 of record JAQQAI010000023.1, on the reverse strand, counting down.
AAGAAGAACGGAAAGAGTCAGCTGCTCGAACCGATGAATCCTTTCGAAAGACGATTGATACATACTGCCTTAAATGACATTGATGGAATAGAAACCAAGAGCGAGGGTGATGGTCTGTTCAAACAGGTCAGGATCCTGGTTGACGATACACTGCCGCCTCTTCGCCAATAAACATAGGGCTACATCAAATGAAAAAACACTTATTTACCAGTGAATCGGTTAGTGAAGGACACCCGGATAAGGTATGCGATCAGATATCTGATGCTATCTTAGATGCCTGCCTTGATGTTGACAAAAATTCCCGGGTCGCGTGTGAGACATTCGCGACCACGGATTTCGTCCTTGTCGGAGGAGAAATCACTACAACAGCATCCTTTGATACGGAAAAGATCGTGAGGGAAGTTGTCCGGTCGATCGGCTACGACGATCCGTCTCTCGGATTCAGTGCAGACTCTCTTCAGGTGAAGCAGCTGCTTCATACCCAGTCTCCTGACATCGCACTCGGCGTCGATGAAAAAACCTCTTTTTCCGGCAGTCAGGGCGCAGGAGATCAGGGGCTGATGTTCGGTTATGCCTGTGATGAAACACCCGAGTTGATGCCGGCTCCTGTCATGTATTCTCATATGCTCTTAAAGCGTGCTGCTCATCTGAGAAAGGTTGAAGGCATTCAATGGATGCGTCCCGATTCAAAAGCTCAGGTTACTCTGCAGTATGAGAACGACCGTCCGGTAGCAATTGATACTGTCGTTCTTTCTCATCAGCATTCCAGTAAGATTTCCAATGAAGATCTGAAAAAATTCATCAAAAAGGAAATAATCGAATATGTTCTGAAGGACACGGGTCTTCTTTCTGATGCAACGGTTTATCATATCAATCCGACAGGAAGGTTCGTTGACGGCGGTCCTGCAGCAGATACAGGACTCACGGGCAGAAAGATCATCGTGGATACCTACGGCGGAATGGCCCGGCACGGTGGAGGGGCATTCAGCGGAAAAGATCCGTCGAAGGTAGACCGCTCCGCATGCTATATGGCCCGATTCGTTGCAAAGAATCTGGTTGCCTGGGGATTGTGTAAAAGAGTCGAGATTCAGCTCTCCTATGCTATAGGTGTTGCAGATCCTGTTTCTATTTCAGTCGATACGTTCAATACCGGCCTCATTCCCGATAGTGAAATTGAGAAGATTATCTATAAAGAGTTCGATTTTTCACCGAAAGGAATAATCGGGCATCTTGATCTGCGCAGACCCATCTACAGAGATAATATGAATTACGGTCATTTCGGCAAGGATGGTGTTCCCTGGGAGACGATACTTCCCAAACCTCGCACATTATAGATCAAATTTATTTTCCAGCATCGATTTTATCAGGAGCGCTTTCTCTTTCGAGAACTGCGCTCCTCTTTGCTGTATGATCTCTCCTGCAAGATAGGAAGCGATATATCCGGATTCTTCGATGCCCAGATGATTACATAATCCGAATAAGAATCCTGCAGCATAGATATCACCTGCTCCGGTCGTATCTACCGGCGTGCTCGGGCCTTCAACCGGTATATTATGGATTTTCCGGTTATGGGAGATGAAAGAACCGAGTTTTCCGTTCTTCACTATTGCCGTGGTGCACAGTTTACCCATCGATTTACAGCATTCAAACGGGTCATAATGATTGAAGATGATTCTCGCTTCTTCGCTGTTTGCAAACACCACATCCGCATAGGTTTCTATCAGACGGAGAAAATCATCTCTGTTTCTTCCCACTGCAAAGATATCTGCGATATCGAAGGTTATCGTCGTCCCGGCTTTTTTGGCAATATCCAAAGCAATATGAACGGCTTCCTTCTGCGAAGGTGTATCATACATATATCCCGTAAAATGGAAGAAATCGGCATCGGCAATAGAAGAGGCGACGATATCCTCTCTGTTGTAGAAACGGTTTGCTCCCAGATATGTGTTCATGGTTCTCTCTGAATCCTCGGTGATGAATATGATCGAAGACCCTGTCGCCTCATCGCATACGGTAATCTCATCGTTGACATGGTGTCCGGTAACTTTCTCTTTATAGATTCTTCCGAATTCATCTTTACCAACCTTCCCTGCGAGAGTTGTCCCCACGCCGAGAGATGCGAGTGTAAGTATCGTATTAGGACAGGAACCTCCGCAGGAGTATTCAACTTCCATATCGCTTATGATTTTCAGAAGCTCTTCTCTGCGCTCGATGTTTATCAGATGCATGGCACCTTTATGGATTCCCAGGCGTTCCAGTTTTACTTCTTCTATGAAGGTGATTATATCTATGAGGGGATTTCCTACTCCGTATACCCGTAACGTGTCATTTGCCATAGAGCTATTTTACTTTGCTTTGCGATGATAAACAACCTGATTGTCAAAAGGTTTGTTCCCGAGTACGATAGAATAATGGAAAGTTACGTGATTGAAGGGGGAACACCTCTAGAAGGACAGATCACCATAAGCGGAAACAAGAACGGGGCTCTGGCAGCTATGACCGCAGCATTGCTTAGCGATGAGAGAATCATACTTCGCAACATACCTCTGATCGAAGATATCAAGGTTCTATCAGAACTGCTGCGGTCTATCAACGTGGATGTGAAACTGCATGATGATCATACCTGCGAGATCGACAGCTTTGGATGCGACTGGTCTTCAATTTATCTTTCTCCCTCTCATGTTGAATCAATAAGGGCTTCCCTTCTTCTGGTAGGGCCTTTGCTCACCAGGGCGAAGAGCCTCGTGCTTCCGCCTCCCGGCGGTGATGTGATAGGGTTCAGAAGAATAGATACTCTCATTGATGCTCTGGAACTCTTTTCAGCATCCTGTCATGTAAATGATGACGGATACCTTATTGTTCAATCTGACGAACTTGTCGGAAACAGAATATTTTTGAATGAAGCCTCAGTGACCACTACCGAGAATGTCATCATGATCGCCTCTATGGCCAGAGGGAGCACTACTATCGTCCATGCCGCCTGCGAACCTCATGTCCAGGATCTGTGCAGGATGCTCAACTGCATGGGAGCGAAGATTTCCGGGATAGGTTCCAATGTGCTGTCCGTCGAAGGTGTTGAGAAACTGCATGGATGTGATTTTTCTATCGGACCCGATTATATGGAGATCGGTTCTTTCATAGGTCTGGCCGGTGCTACCGCAAGTGAAATTGAACTGAAGAATGTGAGCAGAGATGATCTTATGGTGATCGAACAGGGATATAGAAAGATAGGACTGAGCTGGAAAGCAAGCGGTCCGGATTCCATCATTATCCCGAAGAATCAGAAACGAATCATATCAAAAAGTGTGAGCGGTTTTACCAACAAGATAGATGATGCTCCGTGGCCCGGATTTCCGGCAGACCTGCTGAGTATCATAACTGTGGCGGCAACTCAGATGAATGGAACAATACTGGTTCATGAGAAGATGTATGAATCAAGGATGTTCTTCATTGATTGGCTTATCCGTATGGGAGCCGATATCATTCTGTGTGATCCACACCGGGCCGTGATCCAGGGGCCGAACATTCTTAAACCTGCAATCGTTTCATCGCCCGATGTGAGAGCGGGCATGGCTCTGGTGATCGCGACACTATGTGCCGAAGGGACTTCTATCATCCAGAACATCTACCAGATCGAGCGAGGCTATGAGGATCTGACCGGCAAGCTTCTGCAGATTGGAGCGAAGATAAAAAGAGAAAGCTAAACTCATAATATTCAAGGATTTCTCTCTTCACACTATCCAGTTTCCCACAGATGATACAAGACAATTACACAAGTTATCCACAACCTTTCCATACAGCGGTAGAAGATTGGATATTCTCTCTTTTTGTACAGATTACAGAGAGGTGTAGCATACTATACAATACGTAATATGTATCTTTATATGATATAAATAATTATATGATAATTACCGGTACCGGGTTTAAGTAATAATTATATAACTTTTATTGTTATTCTTATAACTGTTTTTATAGATAATATCGACAGTGAATCAACAAGTTATCCACAAGTTGTTATGAGTTGTTCACACCTGCACAGATTCCTATTTTGACCTGTTTGCTAGTAAAAATTTTGCATCTCTTTCCTTATAAATGCATTCTTGATCAATACATTTTCTTCACTGGAAAATGCAAGAAAAATCTGAAAAAATTTTTCCCCGTGGATGTTTGAGCAATTCTATTCGATAAACCGGAACAATATAAAATGGGAGCAAGTTCCGTTTTATGTTCTGTTGAAGATCGAATCGACTGCGATGTTTTCCTTCGATATCGTCTCGGTATGAGTATTGAAAAGAAGCAGTTGTTCGAGTGTATTGAACAGCTCTCTGACATTTCCGGGCCAGTGGTAGGTCAGCATGTAATCGAGGGTTTCCTTTTCGATCTCTCTTTTCTCATGCTTTTTGTTCATGAAGTGCCCGATAAGCGGCAGGATATCCTCTTTTCTCTCTCTCAGAGGAAGTAACGTGATCACTACCTTGTTGATCCTGTGATAGAGGTCGAAACGCAGCCGTTTGAGAGATACGAGCTGCTTGAGATCTACGTTGCTCGCAGTGATGAGTCTGAAGTTGCTCGTTTCGATCTCATCGCTGCCCAGAGAGGTGAATTTTTTGGTTTCGAGTACTCTAAGAAGTTTTCCCTGAATTTCGAAAGGCAGGTCCTCGATCTCATCAAGAAAGAGGATTCCGTTATCAGCACGTTTCACACACCCTTTCTGTTCGTTTTTAGAATCCGTGTACGCCCCCTTTTTCGCTCCGAACAGAAAAGCATCGGCCAGTGTGGGCGGGATCGTCGAGCAGTTCACAGCTTCAAAGGGGCTGCTGATATTTCTTTCATAGTGGAGAAGAGATGCAACGATTTCCTTTCCCGTTCCCGACTCTCCGTTCAGGTGGACATATTCAAAGCGGTTTCCTATCTGCCGGATGATCTCTCTTACCTCCCTGATATGGTCAGAATCGCCCACCAGAAAGGTGGAATACAAGTTCTTACAGTACTTCTTTTCGATCGATTCTCTCATCTCATCGCTGATATGTTCGGCGACCGCTTCTACAGACCCTAACCGGATTGCACATACCAGCAGCTGTTCTATAGAGAATGGTCTGTAGAGAATCGCATGATTCCCATCGTAAACATAATCGCTCTGCTCGGTCTTTCTTTTTGGAATGAATATCTTCGGTCCGGGTATATGCTGCGAGATGCAGTATTCAACGAAGGGAAGGATCCCCTCTTCATTGAATGATTCATCGATAATAAGAACAGGGTGGGGGTCTGCTGCAATTTTTTTTCCGATACAGTTGAGCGAATGCCTGTCGGCGGCCGAGATACAGCCTTTTTTCAGTTGCGTATTTATGTTCGATCTTAGTCTTGAATTTCTGGTAAAAAGGTAGAGAGACATAAAAGGCTCCTGCAGATTATTGTGTGCTATCTACTGTAAGAGCCTCTGCTGCAGTTGAGCAATGTCTTATTTATGAGAGAGAAGGTCAATAACATACTGCTGTGTAAGTGCGGCCGCCGCGACGGCTGCGGTCTCCGTGCGCAGGATGTTGGTGTGAAGAAATACAGGTCTTGCTCCGTGGCTGACCAGATCTGAAACCTCATCATCAGAGAAGCCTCCCTCCGGTCCTACAAGCAGCGATATCTTTTCCGAGGGGTCCTGGTCGATCAATCTGCGCAGAATCGAGAACAACGATGACGATTCTTTCTGCGGCACCTGATGAAAGACGAGGAGGCGGGATGGATTTTCGATCTCTTTATTCAGGTCACCGATATGGATCAGGTCGCCGACCTCCGTCATGACGGGAGACCCGCTTTGCTGCAGGGCCTCTTTTACGATATTCTGATACCGTTCTATCCTGCTTTGTTTTTTTGCCGTGATATCTGCGACACAGAAGGAGGAGTGGACGGGGGATATCTTGTGGATTCCCAGCTCCGTGCAGGCTTTGATGATCATTTCCATCTTCTTTCCTTTACTCATTCCCTGATACATATGTATCGGAGGAAAGATTCCGTCATAGCAGCTCAGAGTATCTGTGGTGCTTTCGGCCTTTCCCTCCACCCGCTTTGTCTCGGCAGTGAGTGACATCTGGCCTATCTTCTTGATCGTCAGCGTCCAGAATGTCCCGTCGGCCGCACGGGCGGTGAAGGGTGTATGAGGTTTCAGGCGCAGGACTCTCACAAGGTAGTGAAAGTCCTTTCCCTTTATCGTTATCTCTTTCTCTCCGTTGAAGGAACTCGGCAGTATGTAAACTCTCATCTATTTGCCTGTTGTAAGAAATTCCACTGCCCGTTTCAGCACGACATCATATTCGACATCCGCGATAGGACGTTCATCATAGGGAAGCTCCATCAGATAGGCTCTTCTCAGAATGAGCCGGTAAATATCATCGGAAAGGTTTCTCTCTTCCGGAAGTTCTTCAGACAGGAATTTATTATAATCTTCCTGAGTTCCTTCAGGATGGTCCTGTACGAAATCGTTGGCGATATTGCTCTGGATGAAATTCAGATACTCGTCCATATCTTCTTCAGCGACTGTCATGGCATCCACTTCAATATCCACAGGAATGCCGACTTTATGAATATCATTGCCGTCGGGTGTTTTGTACTGACTCCACGTGAGAGTGTAGTATCCATCATCGAACGGACTTACGATCTGTATCAATCCTTTGCCGTAGGTCGTCGTTCCGATGAGAGTTGCCCTTTCATTATCTTTCAGAGCTCCCGCCAGTATTTCGGAGCTGGAAGCACTTCCTTCGTTCACTAAAAGGACGACCGGTATCGATTCGGGAACAAGAACCGGCGGGGAGGCGATGTATACTCTCTCCTTGTCGGCGCTTTTCGAATGTATCTGCACGATGATTCCCTGATCGAGAAGCATATCGGCGATTCTAAGCGTTCCGTCTACGATCCCTCCGGGATTGTTGCGCAGATCGATGATCAGTGAACTGAGAGTGGAAATCCCGATCTCTTCAAGCTTCTGCTGAACCTGCATAGCAGTTGATTCGGTGAACTGGGTGATCTGCAGATATCCCATATCATCACCGATGACCGATGCCGAAACCGTGGGAGTCTGGATATTCTGCCGGGTGACAGTCACTTCGAAGGTTCTTCCGTTACGGTAGATTGTGAGAACGACATCAGTTCCCGCTTCACCTTTGAGAGATGATGAGGAATCCTCCGCCTCGAGATCATCGACCGGTTCGCCGTCGATATGGCTGATGAGATCTCCCGGCAGCAGTCCCGCCGCTTCCGCCGGAGATCCGGGGAATACCGAAGTGATATTGATCATGTAGGTTTCCGGCTTCGTGAAATCGCGATACTCCAGATAGTTCTTGGAAATATATGCTCCGATCCCTCCGTAGGTTCCCAATGTATCTTCACTGAAATCGGTGCTTTCTTTGGAGACGATATAGGCCGAGTATTCATCATTGAGACCTTCGAACAGTCCTTTAGCCATCTCTTCATAAACGGCCTTGTGGTCGATATCAAATAGGAAATCCCTGTCAACGATCCTGTATAACTGTTCCAGTTTCTCTATGTTCTGACTGATTTCATCAGCCGATTCGTCAATCTGAATCGTACCGTCCTGAAATAGGTCCTGTATGATCTGTTCCTCGTTTCCGTTGGACCACAGCGTCATGCCTGCGGTAAAAATCAGCAACACTGCTATTACAAGTTTTCTTCTCATATGGAAAATATAATTCAAAAGATGCGCAGTGGCTACCTCTGCGGATATGGTTGACCACAAAGGCTTCTGAGATTACACTTTCGCCATGTTGAATTTTGTAAATTATCCTGACTGGATTTCACCTTTCATCTTCACGTCTCTTCCGATCCGATGGTATTCGATGATGTATATTGTCGCCTTTTTTGTCACCTATATTCTGTTTATAAGACAGAGGACGAAAGGATATATCAGTATCAGCAACGACGATACGCTCACACTCTTTCTCTATGCGATAACGGGTCTGATAATCGGTGCCAGGCTCTTTTCTACACTGCTGTATGACGGAAGCTTGTATTACTGGACGAAACCGTGGCTGATATTCTGGCCGTTTCAAAACGGACGGTTCGTCGGACTGCCCGGAATGAGCTATCATGGAGGACTCGTAGGAGCTGTTGCCGGAACATATATCTTCTCAAAACGGTATAAGATGTCTTTCCTCCATATAGGTGATATTCTCGTCACCGGTATTCCTCTTGGATATACGTTCGGAAGGTTGGGGAATTTCATCAACGGAGAACTGTGGGGAAGAGTTTCCGATGTACCGTGGGCAATGATCTTTCCCGCCGCCCCCAGGTTTTCCACCAATTACGAGTGGGTACGGACCTTTGCCGATTCTATCGGCATAGAATATGAGCTCGGACAGCTCATCAATCTGCCGCGTCATCCCAGCCAGCTCTACGAAGCGTTCTTCGAGGGAATCGTTCTGTTTCTGTTCATGTACTTCGTCATTCAGAAACGGAGAAAATATGACGGATATTCGATCGCCTGGTACCTTGTCGGATACGGGGTGTTCAGATTCATCATCGAATATGTGAGACAGCCCGACAGTCAGCTTGGTTACATCATCGCGGCCGGGTCCGATTCGTCGACTACTGCCTTCTTCCTCTCTTTACTGAATATATCGATGGGGCAGATCCTTTCACTGCTCATGATAATCTTCGGAATCGTGATGTTCCCGACAGCAAAAAGACTTCATGCAATAAAAATGTCAAAAGAGACAAAAGGAAAAAGCAAGAAACATGAACACAATAGAAAAAAGAATTAAATCGGTCCAGTCTTTTATGGAATCTCATGATCTGGATGCTCTTTACATCAGCGGGACGGATGTCCACCTCGGCGAGTATGTGAGTGACCGGTATCGTTCCCGGGAATGGATAACCGGGTTCACAGGGTCTGCAGGGACAGTTGTTGTCACACGCAATGAGACTCATCTGTGGGTCGATTCCCGCTATTATCTTCAGGGAGCTTTACAGACAGAGAACACTCCGGTCATTCTGGAAAGACTCGGAGATGCGGGAGTTTTGGATCCGTTCGACTGGATAAGAAGCAGAAGCGATACGATTCGTCGTATCGGACTGGACAAGACTACTTTGAGTGTAGCTTCCTACCGTGTTCTGAAGAAGATTCTCGAGCCTGCTTTGGTCGAGATTGTCCTTCTTGATGATTTCCTTGAAGAGCTGTGGGTCAGAAGACCGGAAAACCCGTTCTCTACGGTAGTGGAAATGAATGTCGAGATTGCAGGAGAGTCCAGAGGTCACAAGATCGGCAGAATCAGAGATAAAGTAAAAAGTGCAGGCGCAGATGCCACGATCATCTCAACTTTGGATGATATCGCCTGGATAACGAATCTTCGGGGAGGAGACCTTCCCCATACGCCTGTATTCTTCTCCTATCTCATCATCACAAGTGATGAAGTTATCCTCTGTACAGACGAATCCCGGTTTGACACAAAGCTGCTACAGAGACTCTTTGAAGAAATCACTGTGGTACCGTACCGGTCGGTGATGGAACATGTCGAAAGAATCACTTCAAAAGGTCTATCTGTGTATATCAGCGATGAATGTACGACAATGGAGATGTACGAGAAGCTCGGCGGATGCAGGGCTGTGATAGAAGGTGCGAATTTTTCCACTTTGATGAAGGCGAAGAAGAATGAAGTTGAAGTGGAAGGAATGAGACGGGCCCATTATCTCGACGGACTGGCTCTTGTAAAATTCCTCCATCATCTCGATACGAATGACACAGAGGATCTGACCGAGATCTCAATCGCCCGGCTTTTGGAAGATTATAGAAAAGAAAGTGAAGAGTATCTCGGACCGTCATTCGCACCGATCGCAGGATTCGGTCCTCATGGAGCGATGGAACATTACAGTGCCACATCAGAGAGCTGCAGTGTTCTACAGGGGGATACACTTCTGGTCCTTGATACCGGAGGACAGTATGAAAGCGGGACAACCGATATCACCAGGACACTTGCTCTCAACGGCGTAAGCGATCAGATGAAACGGGATTATACTCTTGTTCTCAAAGGAAATCTCGCATTGAGTGCCGCCCGTTTCCCGAAAGGGACGAAAGGGTATCAACTCGATGTGCTGGCACGTCAGTTTCTGTGGCAATCCGGTCTCTCCTACGGACACGGAACCGGTCACGGGGTCGGACACAGACTCAACGTTCATGAAGGGCCTCAGAATATTTCTCCGAGAACACTCCAGGTTCCCCTTGAACCGGGTATGGTTCTCAGTGACGAGCCGGGATTGTACAGAAAGGGAGAATACGGAATCCGTATAGAGAATCTGGTGACCGTATTCGAAGAGGCCGTAACCTCCTACGGCCCGTTTTATACGTTCGAGGTGCTCACTCTCTGTCCATTCGAGAGAAAACTCATTGATGTTTCGCTGCTGAATACAGAGGAGATTGCGATGCTCAATGCCTATCACGGATGGGTATACAGCGAACTGTCGAGAGAGCTGAACGACGATCAGAAAGAATGGCTGAAAGAGGTTACTTTACCCATAGAGCAATAATGGATATATTGAGAGCATAGAGGAGATTTGTGATGGTAAAACCATTGAAGAAGAATAATAAGATTAAAAGAAAGGGTCCTGTAATTCTCGCGATTATGGACGGAGTCGGGTTCGGAGCATACAGTGAAGGTGATGCCGTCCGGGATGCCAAGACTGCAGCGCTTACCAAACTGTATGAAGAGACATCATGGACGAAGCTGAAGGCTCACGGTGTTGCAGTCGGACTTCCTTCCGACGATGATATGGGAAACAGCGAGGTCGGACACAATGCGATAGGCTGCGGCAGAGTCTTTGCCCAGGGGGCAAAACTTGTCTCTCAGAGCATCGAATCCGGTGAGATGTTCAAAGGAAAGACCTGGAACAACCTTGTCGATAATGTCAAACAGCACGGGACCACCCTCCATTTCATAGGTCTTCTCAGCGATGGGAATGTTCATTCCCATATCGATAATCTGAGAAAAATGATTATCAAGGCTAAAGAGATGGGTGTCAAAGAGGTGAGAGTTCATGCACTGCTGGACGGCCGTGATGTCGGTGAGCTCAGTGCCCTCGAGTACTTTGATCCCTTCGAAGAATTTCTGGACGGGTTGAATGACGATTCCTTTCATGCCATCATCGCCAGCGGAGGAGGAAGAATGGCCATCACTATGGACCGTTATAATGCAGACTGGTCGATGGTCGAACGCGGGTGGCATACCCATGTACTTGGAGAGGGGAGAATGTTTTCTTCAGCTCACGAGGCGATCGAAACACTGCGCAAAGAGACAGGGGCGATCGACCAGGATCTGCCTCCCTTCGTCATCGCTGAAGACGGCAGACCGGTGGGACAGATCGTCGATGATGACAGCGTCATCCTGTTCAACTTCAGAGGAGACAGAGCTTTGGAGCTCACTAAAGCCTTCGAAGCTGAAGAGCTCACAGAATTCGACAGGAAACGGCATGTGAAAGTCCAGTATGCCGGAATGATGGAATATGACGGAGACCTGCATGTTCCAAAGCAGTATCTTGTCACCCCTCCGGCGATAGACAGAACCATGGCCGAGTTTTTATGCTCCAGCGGTGTAAAGCAGTTCTCGATCAGCGAGACTCAGAAGTATGGACATGTCACCTACTTCTTCAATGGAAACAAGAGCGGTAAATTCGATGAGAATCTCGAAACATATGTAGAGATTCCTTCGGACATCGTTCCGTTCGAGCAGCGCCCCTGGATGAAATGTGCCGAGATCACAGATGAAGTGATAAAAGTGATAAAAAGCGGCGAGTACCAGTTTATCAAGCTTAATTTCCCCAATGGCGATATGGTCGGTCATACCGGCAACTATCAGGCAGTAGTCTGTTCAATGGAAGGAATGGATCTTCAGATCGCGAGACTGAAGAAGGTCGTCGAGGAAGCAGGAGGTATTCTGCTGCTGACAGCGGACCACGGAAATGCCGATGATATGTTCGAACATGATAAAAAAGGTGAAGTGAAAAGAAAAGAGGACGGATCTCCGAAGGCGAAGACCTCTCATTCGCTCAATCCTGTTCCCTTCATCATATACGATCCGGCTTATCAGGGAGAATATGAGAAGGATCTCAATACGGGTCTTGGAATATCATCGATCGCGGCGACAGTATTCAACCTTCTCGGATTCGATCCTCCTGAAGACTATGATAAGAGCATCATCAATCTGAAATAGTATTACAGCTGGCTGAAGCGGTCCCGGTAGAACCCGAGACCGATGCCGGCCAGATAGAGAGCAATACATAGGTAATTGATACGTGAATGGGGTGTCAGGATGTAACCAGCCGCCCCTATCTGAATCAGCGTAAGACGGATACTCCGAAGGAGACTGTACTGCGTTGATTCTTTTTTATTGACGGACCATATCGTGAAGACTGACAGAGCTGTCAGAACAGAGATGACGGAGATGAATAGGGTGCTTGAGGTCCATCTGAGATATTCAAGCGGGTAAAGAGCACTGTTTACAGGTATCAGAGATACTATGAACAGACTTATCACGGCCGTCACAATGATATGCTGATACATTTTAGACGCATTTATCCCTACTGAATATATACCGGTCAGAACCAAAAGCACGAACGAATAGAATGCGCTTCCGATATAGATCTTTCCGAAAAGCGCAAGGGGAAAGATGTAGAGGGAATTCACCTGAAGGTATCCTACCAGAGTCGGAATATACAGCAGGGAAAAAAAGAAGAACACTATAGGCAATATGGTTCTGTCCACATCATTTTTTGAAGTCGAAGGGAGCAGAAGTGAGTGAATCTCTCCGATATATGTTCCCGCAGCAAAGAGAATCGCAGTGATGATCTGGTTGGTATCGATCATCTGTACCAGAGTGTCGGATGATGTTTCAACTGCCTGTCTGATGGCGGACCTGAGAAGCAGTGATATCCCTGTGGATATCCAGACAACAGAGAGCAGGCTCCATAAAATGATATGTATGGTTCGAATGGCCGTGTTCTTTTTCATCGTTCATCACATCATCTGATGATAAAGGGGACTGTCCTCCTGACTGATAAGACGGGAAGTGAATGATGCTCCCAGTATCGCGATGCCTGTATCGACGAGTGCGGCGAATGCCTGGATGAGAGGGAGAAGGATGATCACAGGAGAAAGAGTCTCCTGCAGAAAAGTTCCCGTCAGACCGTAGAAAGTGAACATCATGATGAATACGACTTCAAATCTCGGAACGAAGGATGAAAGCAGGGAGACCAGAGAGGAGAACAACACGATGACAACAAGCGTCATCAGATTGAATTCCATCATCTGTGCTGTCTGAAGGACGATAATGAGGGTGAAGGTCGCAATCATGGAACTCCCCCCTTTGCCGATGATCGTATAGAGAGGGAATGCCGTCCCTGAAATCCGTTTCTTTACATTATTGTTGTGCTCTCCCAATGCGATCATCGATATCGTGCTTTCAAGAGTGCTCATGAAGAGAAAACTTGTTATGAGAGAGGCCAGTGCTCCGAACAGGAGTCTGTATGGATTTCCCTTTCTGAAGCCTGTAAAAACTGCATAGATAAGCGGAAGCAGGATGATCACAGCGATAAGAGAAAGACCGAGGAAGGAGAGAGTCAGAGGCATGCTCGCGTATACAGCATCAATCAGAGCAGTCTCAGTCGTGAATGCTGCGCTGATGAAGAAGACAGGTATCGATAACGAGATCGTAATGATTCTGCTCAGACGCATAGCCACTTCAGCGAAGCTGTTGGTGACCACGTATGCCGGTCTCAGTGCCTCATAATCGGGTTTCAATGCGTAGCCTGCTACTGCGGCGACTACCAGAATCGGCAACAGAGATGAAGTGCTCCTGGTGAACTGGGTGAAAGCGTTATCCGAAAAGAGAAGATCTCTGATCTGGTTGAATGATACTCTTTCGACCGCGGGAAGTGCCTCGGTAGAAACAGGGAAGGAAAACTGTATGATTTTCGGAAGAGCGACTGCGAGGCCCATAGCGGCTAACGTGAGAAGCAATGTGGTCGCCAGCGACCAGAATATCGTCGAAAGATAGAGGTGCGAGGTATCTTTATGTCTTCTCAGCGAAGCGCTCTCGGCAGTGAAGAGGATGAATACCAGCGGAAAGAGGAAAAAGAGTGTCAGATCTTTTACTATCGGTACCATGAAACCGATAAAAGATATATACGGCTGCCATGCTCCAAGTAGCGTTGAAGCTGCGAAGCCGAACAGCGTTGCCCCGATATAAATTATCCATGCTTTCATAATATTTACCCTATCTTATTGATGGTGATAAGTCAATCAGAGTCTCTGATCGCCTTTCTTAATAATGATTCAACTCTATATTCAGCAACAGAATCGCTGAGCAGCCAGTTTCTTGCCATCCGAGTCATTCGTTCACATGCGACCTGTCCCCCCTTCATCGAGACAGAAAGGTTCAGTAAGAATATTGCCTCCTGAAGAGATTCCTTCCTGTAATAGGTGATGTTCTGATGTACATTGTAGCCTATGAATTGTCTGAACCCGCTGTCTTCCATCAGTGCAGTAAGACATTTTCTGTGGTCCGGAGCCTCCTGTTTGAGTTCCTCTTCGATACACGGAGGAATGACACACAGCAGAGCTGCTCCCTGCAGAATCTCCCTCAGGCGGTATTCGTTCTCAACATCGATCGAAGAACCGCAGAAAATCTTCTCGAGGACCACTGAATCGGCGGTGATCAGGGCGTTTTCCACAGTACTGTGTGTATCTATAAACAGATTGAGCAGAAAGGATGCATTTATGAGCACAGGAAGCTCTCTCATCAGTTTTCCTCCCGTCACGAAGAAGGAATGTTCCATATCGTTGATGAAACAGGATGTGAGGTTCTGAATGAGCATCAGCATATCCTTCGGTTCAATCTCTTTGACCGGCTCTGCCAGACTCTTTTTTGTGACCGGAGAAAGCAGATCATAGACTGTCGAGAACCGTGCATAGGCTTCTCCTGCGAGAAGCGCATATTTTCTTATCTCCTTGCTGCTTGTCTTCTGTTCATTCACAACCTTGTGCACGAAATCGAGCATCTTGGCCGATGAGAAGTTTTCAAGAGCTTTATGCAGAGGAGTCATCCTGATCGATAACAGGTCTCGTTCGAACGAATAGGTTCCCCTGCCGTCCAGTTTTCTGCACAGAGCATCATATGAACCGTCTTCATCGATGACCTCTCTGATATGAAGATACACTTTCGTCTCATATCCCTGCAGAGAGACCCAGAAGCCTTCTCTGCTCAGACTGTCGGACCTGGTTATGTGGGTGAGGCCTTCGGGGAACTGTTCGTAGATCACGAAGGAATTGTCCTCTTCGGTCAATCCCAGTGCTTCTCTGACAGTTGTCGTCCTCATCTCCCTTTCTCCGTTCTGCTTTCTGTGCAGCTTGGGAGCACTGTAATAGAGGGTTCCCTGACTCTGTTCGTAACTGTTGTTGTACAATACCATTGCTCTGGAGTTCTCGATACCATTCACATAGGCGAAGATCGACTCGCTTATTCCGTTGTGGTCCGACACATCGAAGAACTCGAAATTAGAGACTCCGCTGAACAGATATCTCTGACGGAGCAGGGGGAATATTCTTCTGTAGTGTTCCGCAATCAGTTGTTCGTTCGGATATTCGTTCCAGTATGCTCTGGAATATTCCATACCGTATTTTTCGTGAAAACCTTCGATCTGTCCGTGACCGAACATCGGAAGACCGGGCATCGTAGAGAGCAGTGTGGCGACACCGAAATATTTATCTCCATCTCCGAATTGAGCTACTGCAGTATCCTCATCAGGATTGTTCATGAAATTCACGAAACGTTTGAGAATTTCGGGATCGAAGGAGATCGTGTTCTTGATCGTGTCGCGGTATTCTTTGTTCGCCTGGTTCTTCAGCATGTTCATGAAGGCACTGTTGTAGACTCTGTGCATTCCCAGTGTTCTGACGAAAAATCCTTCCATCATCCAGAAGGCCTCGGCTAGAAGAAGAGTGTCGGGTACTTCCTGAGCGACTCTGTCTACGACTTCTCTCCAGAATTCGTTCGGGATTCTTCGATTGAATTCTTCGTCGCTCATTGTGTATCCCGCTCTTCCGGGAATATCGCCGGCAGTACCCGGTTTCGGATACCACAGACGCTGGATATGCTTTTTCGCCAGTGTCATCGCTGCATCGAACCGGATGATATGAAAATTTCTGGCAACATGAAGAATCTGTTGTATGACAGCCTCTCTTGTGTCCGGATTGAGGAAATCAAGCTGTGCGGTATCATTCCAGGGCATCGAAGTTCCGTCGTTTCCATGGTAGATATAGGAGATTTCGTTTGTCTGCATATCTCTTCTCTGGAAGGCCACAGCGGCATCGCTTTGATCATAGTAATGATCCTCTATACGGATATCGATTTCAGGTTTCGGCGAAAGGTTTTCTCCGTCATAGGTATATGAAGGAAAAGGAGAGACAGGTGAACTGATGAAGTATTCCGGATGCTTGACTGCCCAGTCGCTGTCGAGTCCAGTATGGTTCGGGACCATATCGCTGGCAAGCCTGATATGTCGTGTTTTACATCGTTCGTTGAGGTTGTGAAATGCCTTCCAGCCGCCGACGGTGTCGGAGATGTTATAGCTTTTGAGAGAGTAGGCTGAAGCTTCAGCGTCACTGTTACCGCACAGATTCTTGATTTTTTTCGATGATTCGCTTCTCTCCCAGATACCGATCAGCCATAATCCGTTGAAACCTCTCTCTCTGAGAAGATCGAGTTCTTCGTCAGGGATTGCATCCAGTGTGCGTATGGGATAACCGTAAGTTTTGGAAAGCTGATCGAGCCATACGAGAGTACTTTTTGCCATCATCACGACATTGGGCATCCAGTCCTCATCGATGCTGAAGGCCTCGTATTCATTCTCGAGATGTTCATAACTGGGAATCCGTGCAGGTCCGGGGCTGCCGTTGAACCGGGGTTTTTCTTCCTCGTTCACCACATCGATTGCATTAAGCAGGGCTTTCCGTAATGCAGGCGGAATCAGAGTATCCCAATGAATGAGGATGTAGCTGATCTGTTCTATCAGGGAATCGGGATGCAGTCTGGCGGGAGTTGTCAGAAAGGTGAAAAGGTCTTCCTCTTCATTTTCCTTCATCGAGGCTTCTGCCTTCACATACCCGTCAAGCAGAACAGAGAATGCTTTGTTAGCGGGAGGAAACTGAATCCCTTCGGGGCTGATAAGCGGTGAGACCGCGTTCATCACCGCCGGATTTTCTGTCAGAACATGGTGAAGGAACAGTCCCCGGGTATGTTCTTCATTAAGCCTCTCTTCAGGATCCTTATCATCAAGAAGGAGTGAAGGAAACTGCTTCGAGTAAAATCGGAGAACATCATCGATGAAATGGTGTTTTTTGATCTGTTTTGAAAGCTGCTGGAAGAAGGCGGGGTTCTTGGTTTCAATGTAGTCGCTGACAACCGACTGGTATAAAAGATGGAGGACTCCGGTGGCATGGAGTTTGGCGCAGGAGATATAGGCTGCACTTTTTCTGGCATTTGGGTGTGTATTGTACATATATGCCAGATCTTTCGCCTGCTGATACATCTGCCGAACCTCTTTTTGAGTATCAAAAACAGGTTCATTGTATTGAATCTCTTCTCTTGTCTTCAATGCGATGCGTAAATCTCTGGATTCCATGAATTCCCCCTGTAAGTTTTCATCTTATATAGTATCTCTTCCAATAATATCTCAGTCAATAAATAATTGACATTCTCCCGAGCGGAATAATCACTCGAAAGAGCGGGAAATCGGGAGGATTTGTTCAATACCTTCAGTGTCGAAATATCTTTTTATCAGTTCGTATCCTGAATGGAAGATATCATCCAGCAGAGGTTCTTCCTCTTTCGAGAACCTGGAAAGGACGTAGGAACTGACATCCCGGTTTCCGGGCCTCGAGATTCCTATGCGTAGTCTGAGAAATTCTTTGGAACCTGTGGCTTTCACGATAGAGCGCAACCCGTTATGACCGCCGAGCCCCCCTCCTTTCTGTAAGGTGACTTTTGTGAAGGGTAGTTCCAGATCATCGTGTACGACAAGGATCTCTTCGGACGGAATGGAAAAGAACTTTGACATCGCACCGACACTCTTTCCGCTTTCATTCATATAAGTTTGGGGAAGAAGAAGCCTGACAACCCTCCCTCCTATCCGGCATGTTCCATGCAGTCCGTGGAATTTCTTCGTCATTGGAATTTGAGAATCTTTGAAGACCGAAGAGAAGAAAAGCATTCCGCTGTTATGACGAGTCTTTGTGTACAGTGATCCCGGATTTCCCAAAAATGCGATCATTCGAATGCTCATATATTCACTATAGAAGAATCTTGCTAACGGAGCAATGAGATTGGAAAAAAAAGGAGTTTGATGTGATTTCTTTGAGGGTGTATTCTCTGAATGCGGGAGGGATTTATGTACGTTCTTGTATTTCATGTTCCATCTGATTATGCCGATCAGGTAAAAGAAGCGATATTCGCATCAAAAGCAGGATGCTTTTCAGGATATGACAGCTGCTGTTTCGAAGTCGAAGGAACAGGGCAGTTTCGTCCGCTGGAGGGGTCGTCTCCTTTCATCGGTTCCAGCAATAAGGTGGAGAAGGTGAAAGAGATGAGAATCGAGACCGTAGTCGAAGACCGGTATGTCGCCGATGTTGTACGTGCTCTCAAAAGAGCTCATCCGTATGAGGTGCCCTCTTACCATCTGATCAAAGTCGAAACCATTGAGTGACCCCCTGATTCTCTGGTACACTCTTATTTCAAGGAACGGCTAATGAACAGAAGTGAATATCTGCGGACATTGATGGGAAAGAGGGTATTGCTCCTCGACGGGGCTATGGGGACAACGATCCAGAAGCTGAATCTTTCACCGGATGATTTTACAATCGATGACAGAGAAGCGGCTTTCGGGTGCAATGATCTGCTGTCACTGACCCGCCCTGATGTTATCTATGATATTCACTACAGCTATCTGAAAGCCGGAGCTGATATCATCGAAACCAACACCTTCAGTTCGAATGCGATATCGCTGGAGGATTATCATCTTTCCGGTTATGTGCGGGATCTGAATCTTGCCTCTGCCGAGATAGCACGGGCTGCTGTCGAGGCCGTGGAAGAAGAAGATGAACGGCGGTATGCCTTCGTCGCAGGTGTTATCGGTCCTACCGGGAAAGGGGCGAGTTTTTCAACCTCGAGTGATGATCTGCTCGATAGAGGAGCTACCTTCGATGAGTTCGTCGAAGTGTTCAGCGAGCAGGTGAAAGGATTGCTTGACGGTAATGTCGACCTGTTTCTCGTAGAGACAGTATTCGATACCCTCGTCGCCAAAGCTGCACTTTTTGCGATCTTCAACGAGATGGAAGAACGCGGTGTGGACAAGCCTGTGATGGTATCTGCAACTTTCAGCGACAACAGCGGAAGAACCCTTTCGGGGCAGAGTATCGAAGCATTCGTCTATTCTCTTTCCTCCTATCCTCTGTTCTCTCTCGGTATGAACTGTTCTACCGGAATCAGGGAGATGATCCCGCTGCTCGAGAAGCTCGATACGATAAGTCCTTTTCCGATCAGTGCCCATCCTAATGCCGGATTCCCCGATATAGACGGCAATTACCAGGAGACGCCGTTTCAGTTCGCCTCGTATCTTGATCCTCTGCTGGAAAAAGGTCTTCTGCATATTGTCGGAGGATGCTGCGGAACGACCGAAGACCATATCTATGCCCTTTCCCGGAAAATCAAGAAGCATGACCGCCCATCCAGGATCCCGAAAGAACGATCTTTCGTTCTGAGCGGCCTCGACGGTTTTACATGCGGTTCTCCGGACGGGATCACAGTAATCGGAGAGAGGGCGAACGTCAGCGGATCGAGAAGATTTGCCAGACTTCTGAAGAACCATGATTACAGCAGTATACTGAAAATCCTCAAAGACCAGATCAGAGCCGGTGCGCAGATAATCGATCTGTGTGTGGATGATCCTCTGATGGATGGTCCTGTTGAAATGAGAAATCTTCTGCGGCATATTCTGAGTGAACCCGATATCGCCAAAGTTCCCGTGATGATCGACTCTTCCGACTGGGATGTCATCGTTACCGCTCTCAAGGAGCTTCAGGGAAGGGCGATCGTAAATTCGATCAGCCTGAAAGATTCGCAGCAGCTGTTTCTCGAGAAGGCCCGTTTCATCTCGAAGATGGGAGCTGCGATGGTTGTGATGCTGTTTGATGAGTCGGGGCAGGCCGATACCTTCGAACGGAAGTGCGAGATCGCACAGCGGTCATACGATCTGCTTGTCGGCGGAGAAATCTGTGACCCTGCATCGATCATCTTCGATCCGAATGTTCTTTCGATCGCGACGGGAATTGAAGACCATTCAAGATATGCTCTTGATTTTTTAAGAGCCTCGCAATGGATCAAGAAGCGGTTTCCGCTTGTTAAAATCAGCGGAGGGATAAGTAATCTGAGCTTCAGTTTCAGAGGGAATACCTATCTGAGAGAGGCAATTCATGAACATTTTCTCCGGCTGGGAAGAGAGTACGGTCTTGATATGGCGATCATCAATCCACAGCAGCGTATCGATATCTCTTCAATAGGAGAGAAAGAGAGCGCAATCATCACAGAAGCTCTTATTCTGTCGGATAATGACGGAAAGAAAGCCACCGATGATCTGCTTGCTCTTGCACTTTCCACACAGAAGAAGAAACCCAATACAATTAAGAACCAAACTCCTTCGCAGAATGAACCGGGACTGACACACGAAGAAAAACTCACCGAAGCTCTCATTACAGGGGATGATTCCAGTCTGAAGGAGGATCTCGATTCTTTAGCATCGATGGATGCTGTGAAGATCATCGAAGGACCTCTGATGGACGGTATGAACCGTGTGGGAGAGCTCTTTCAGAAAGGAGAGATGTTTCTCCCTCAGGTCGTGCGCTCGGCACGTGTGATGAAACTCGCAGTAGATATACTGCAGCCCCGTCTGATATCAGATGAGAGCGGAAGTCAAAATACGATCGGGACCGTGGTGTTTGCCACGGTGAAAGGAGATGTCCACGATATCGGAAAGAATATCGTTTCTCTCGTGCTGACGTGCAACAGTTTCAAGGTGATCGATCTGGGCGTGATGGTCCCTCCCGAGAAGATCCTGTCTGCGGCGATGGAGTATAAGGCCGACCTTGTTGCCTTGAGCGGTCTGATCACCCCTTCTCTCGCCCAGATGGCATCGCTGTGTTCTCTTTTTCAGTCAAAGCAGATGAATATCCCTATTCTTATCGGCGGAGCAACCACCAGCGAGACCCATACAGCTTTGAAGCTGGAACCTCTTTATCCCGGCCTGACGTTTTACGGAAAGGATGCGACCCAGACCGTTTCAATCGCCCTGAAGCTGTTGTCCGAAAAGAGGGATTCGTTTATCGAAGGAGTGAAGGAACGCAACAGAGAGCTGCAGAACCGTTTTAATGAACGAAAGAGAAAGAACCTTCCGTTTGCCGAAGCGGTGATGAGGCGGCATGTGAAAAAAGCACCCACATTCTATGAGTCCTCTCCTGTTATCTCTACCGTGACAGATATCGATCTCGATGAGCTTATTTCGGGGATAAACTGGGACCTTTTCTATAAAGGGTGGACTGTTCCCCGCAAGTCCAAAGAAGCCGAAAAGGTGAAAAAGGAAGCTCTCGACCTTCTCTCATCGAAAAAGGTGAGAGATACCCTCGTGAAAGGGATCAAAGCCGTATACGGCCTTTTCCCCGTGAAAAAAGGAGAGGACGGAACAATTCATATCCTCGACAAAGAAAGGAACGTTCTCAAATCTCTGACGTTCCTCCGTTCTCAGTCTCCCGATTCGGCAGGACTGTGCCTTTCTTTGAGCGACTATGTGCACGACGGGCACATCGATACCATCGGAATGTTCGTCGCATCGAGTGCTCTTACCCTGTCGGAGCTGACAGAAGGAGCGGATGTCTATTCTTCACTCCTTCTTTCAACAATCTCCGATGCACTGGCCGAATCGTTGAGCGGATATCTGCATCACCGGATTGTCAATCCTGCATGGGGTCTTCAGTCACCGGTCTCTTCCATCCGTCCCGCAGTGGGATATCCGGTCGTTCCCGACCATCTGATGAAGAAGGATATCTTCGACCTCCTGAATGCCCGGCAGTCGATTGGCGTCAATCTCACCTCCGAGATGGCGATGGATCCGGTAAGTTCTGTCTGCGGATTCTACTTTGCCGATGAAAGGTGTTCCTATTTTCCTCTTACAACTATACGTGC
The DNA here is from genome assembly GCA_028532915.1 of Sphaerochaetaceae bacterium. Classification (GTDB taxonomy): domain Bacteria; phylum Spirochaetota; class Spirochaetia; order Sphaerochaetales; family Sphaerochaetaceae; genus SABI01. Next base: position 24,344 of record JAQQAI010000023.1, on the reverse strand, counting down.
CGACCAGTTCGATAAATATGCGGCTTCTGTCGGCGTCGATAAAGATACATTACTGCACTATGTTTCTCTAGAGATCTCAGACAGGTAAAAGGAGTGATGAAATGAAGGTTATTGATATTCTGAATCAGAGGAGCGGGCCTCTCTTTACGTTCGAGCTTCTTCCTCCTCTCAAAGGACATACTATCGAAGATGTATATGAGACGGTAGATGCGCTGCTTCCTTTCGACCCGGCTTATATCAATATCACCAGTCATCAGCAGGAAGTCTTCTATATCGATCACCCCGATGGAACGATCGAGAGACGAATGATGAGAAAGAGACCCGGAACGATAGGCCTCGCAGCCGCGATACAGCACCGTTATTCCCTTCCGGTCGTTCCTCATCTCATCTGCGGCGGAAATACGAAGGACCAGCTTGAAGACCAGCTGGTCGAACTTAACTTTCTCAATATCGAGAATGTCCTGGTCCTCCGCGGAGATCCGGTGCACGGCGAGCACAGATTCAGTGCCGTTAAAGGCGGATATGATCACAGTGATGCACTCGTATCCCAGATTGCAAGCTTGAATCAGGGAGAATATCTGGACGGAAAGTATTCAGGTGGTAACTGCACATCATTTTGCGTAGGAGTCGCAGGATATCCTGAAAAGCATATCGAGGCCCCGAATATCGAGAAAGATATCGAGATGCTCAAGCGCAAGGTCGACAGCGGTGCACAGTACATCGTCACTCAGCTCTTTTTCAACAACGACCGATTCTTCGAGTTCGTGGACCGGTGTGCAGCTCATCATATAGATGTTCCCATCATTCCCGGTATAAAACCCCTCCAGAGAAAAAGGGATGTACAGCTGCTGCCTCAGACATTCAATGTGGATCTGCCTGTAGAGCTTGTCGATGCGGTAGAGAATGCCGCAGATGCATCAGAAATCCGAAAGATAGGATCCGATTTCTGCATACGGCAGGTCGCTTCACTGATCGAACAGGGAGTCCCGAGCGTTCATTTCTACACGCAGGGTAAAGCTGCCGCGGTTAGGAAGGTCGTCGAAGCGACGTTCTGATCATCTGCTTCTGCTTACGCCCTCCTTGGCGCAGGTGAGGTCGAACGGACAGGTCGAACAGTGCGGAGAGAGGGGAGTGCACACCTGCTGACCGAACAGTACCAGCAGTTCGTTCAAGGGTATCCAGTGATGCCTGGGCATGATTTTCTGCAGTTCCTTTTCAGATTCTTCGGGACTTTTCGTCGATATCCATCCCATTCTGTTGCTGATGCGGTGGACATGAGTGTCCACACAGATAGCTTCGATATTGAAACCCAGATTGAGTGTGAGATTGGCTGTCTTGATACCGACTCCCGGAAGAGACAGGAGCTGGTCCTGTGTGTCCGGGACTCTGCCGTCGTATGTCTCTATAAGAATAGAGGCGATCTTTTTCATGTTGGCGGCTTTCGTCTTATAAAAGCCTGCAGGATATATCAGTCCGGCGATCGTTGTTTCGTCAAGACTGTCCAGTTTTTCGGGAGTATCAGCGACCGCGAACAGCCTTTCGGATGCCGCAAGGGTCACTTCGTCTCTGGTTCTCAGCGAGATGATGGTCGCAATCAGAACCCTGAACGCAGAGGAGTTATTCTCTGCGACTGCAGAAACCGACGGCAGTGCAGATCCTCCTTTGGAAACCGTTTCTCTGATCGTCTCGAATAAGGAATCCCAATAGATGAGCTTAGATTGTTCCATACAGGAGAAGATAGCAGAATGGAGGGGTCGGAGCAACATCTTTACCTCCATTTATCTTGACAATAGGGGGTAAAAGTTTTAGCGTTTGGACCATTATGATAATCATTTTGAATAAACACATCAGTGACACACAAAAACATGCAATAAAAGAATTTCTCAAAGAAAGAAAGTTCAAAGTCAGAGAGATCGTCGGACAGGAAGAGACGATTTTGGGAGCAGTCGGAGCCATGCGGATAGATATCCGCGAAGTATCGCTGCTCGACGGAGTCGCTGATGTGATTCCGATCTCGAAACCTTATAAACTCGCATCGAGGGAACTGAAGAAGAGCGACACCATCGTTCAGGTCGGCAATGTGAAAGTCGGGGGCAACAGAATCGCCGTGATAGCAGGTCCCTGTGCTGTTGAAAGCAGAGAACAGATCATGTCGATCGCAAAGAGCGTCAGAAACAGCGGAGCGGTCATACTCAGAGGCGGCGCATTCAAGCCGCGGACCTCTCCCTATGCCTTCCAGGGACTTGGTGAACAGGGCCTTATCTACCTGAAAGAGGCCGGAGAAGCCTTCGATATGCCTGTTACCACCGAGATCGTCAGTCCGAAAGATGTTGATATGATGCTCGACTACGTCGATATGTTTCAGATAGGTGCCCGAAACATGCAGAATTTCGAGCTTCTCAAGGAGGTCGGAAAGACGGGGAAACCTGTCCTGCTCAAACGGGGACTCGCCGCCACGATCGAGGAATGGCTCATGGCGAGCGAATACCTGATGGCAAGCGGTACCGACCAGATCATCCTGTGTGAGCGGGGCATCAGGACATATGAGAAGGCGACGAGAAATACCCTTGATATCAGTGCTGTCCCGGTGGTTCAGAAGCTTACCCACCTCCCGGTGATAGCAGATCCCTCCCACGCAACGGGGCTGCGGGATATGGTGATTCCCATGTCGCTGTCAATCGTGGCCGCGGGAGCAAGCGGTCTGGTCGTAGAGGTTCACAATGAACCCGAAAAAGCATTGTCGGACGGTCCTCAATCGCTCTATCCGGCCCAGTTCGAAAAACTGATGAAAGATATTCAGGCGCTTGCCCCGGTTGTCGGTAAATCTCTGGTAAGAACTCCCCGGATACATATGCTGGAGAATACGGAAAAATCAGCTGATACCGTACAGTCCGGAGAGATGACTGTCGCGTTCCAGGGAGAAGAAGGCGCTTTCAGTGAGAGGGCGGTCTACCAGATCTTCGATCAGGAGACGAAGGTCCTTCCGTGCCGTTCCTTTGCCGCGGCATTCGAGGCAGTCCATTCGAAACAGGCCCGCTACGGGGTTCTTCCCGTGGAGAACACTCTGGGCGGGACGATCAACGAGGTTCTTGACCTGCTTAATTCATACCCCGATCTTACTGTGGTCGGAGAGAAACAGATACGGATAAAACACAACCTCATAGGACTACCCGATTCGAAGATAGAGGATATCAGGAAGGTCTACTCACATCCGCAGGGAATTGCCCAGTGCGCCGATTTTCTGACCAACGAACTTTCACATGCCGAGGCTGTCCCCTTCTTCGACACGGCAGGGGCGGTCACTCACCTTGCCTCCCTGGCCGATCTGTCCTGTGCCGCGATCGCGAGCATCGATGCGGCGAAACGACATCATATGAAAGTTCTCAAAGAGGAGATAGAAACGAACAGCAGAAATTATACGAGATTCTATGTCCTTTCCAGAGAAGAGGATGCTCAGGAATTCCGCTCGGCGATCGAAAGCGACAGAGTCGCAATGGTATTCTCCGTTCATGACCGTCCGGGTTCGCTGTTCGAGGTACTCAAGACTCTGTCAGATTACGGGATGAACATGAAAAAACTCGAATCCAGACCGATCCCGGGAAAACCGTGGGAGTACTCGTTCTTCGTTGAAGCGGAACTGATAAAGAGTCCCACCTTCGAAAAGGCGATAGGGGAAATAGAAGAACACTGTGATTCTTTCAGGGTTCTCGGAACCTTCAAAGGAGACAGGGCGTAAAGCACGGCAGATGCGAAGAGCGTTCTTTATGATATGAGAACGCTCGGCATCATAACAGTCTTCCTTCTTGTCCTTTTAGCCGGCAGTTGTGTGGAAAGTCATGAAGTGACTCTCTATCTGTCTGATGATCACAACTGGGAACTCGAGAGCGGCAGAAGAATGTGGTATACACTGCTGTATTCCTGTGAGAATGAGGTCCACAGTATCCACCTTTCGGTCGGTACGAGAAAAGTAACACTATTGCTTCCCCTTCTTGATACCCATATATTCGCGGCTTATCCTCTGGGCTATCTGCCTCCTGCGGGAACGGCACTCACCCCGCTTTCGGATGACAGGATTGGATACCTTACCTACGAAAAAGGGCCTATGTGTGATGTGCTCATCCGGTTCGTATCCGGATGGGGGGCCGTTGTCTCGAATATCAACGTCGACAGGATACTTCAGGATATTGCCGAAAGCGAAGCTTCGCTGCTGTCGGCGGATTACTATGAGATTGCCGCCCGGCTCATCAGAGGAGAATATGAGAGTAATGATATCGTGCTAAAACCGCTCTTTTCTACGACTCTCGACACCTTCCCTGCCGGTAAATATCTGAGCAGTTCTCCTCTGATCCCCTCTTTCTATAAAAACAGCTCCAAAGAAGTGACGATTCCATCCCTGCCGCCCGGTACCCATCATTTTTTCAATTACGGGGAAGGACTCGTTGCCGTATTCTCTGTTCCCGAGAGTGATGAATACCCTATCTCCTACTATATGAAGACCCCCGATTCTCTTTTTACGATAAGTGATAAAGAATATCAGTTATTGCTGGAGCACTGAAGGCAATACCTTTTCAATCTCTTTCAAAACAGGGTAGACTCTCTCCATGGAATCTATACGAGAATTGTTTCGCATAGGATACGGTCCTTCAAGCAGTCATACGATGGGCCCCCGCTATGCTTCAGAAGATTTTTTGTCTCAATGGGGATCGTCGGATCACTTTCATGCCTGTCTTTACGGATCACTGGCCGCAACCGGGAAAGGACATCTCACCGATAATGCAATAAAAGAAGTGTTTTCGTGCAGTTCGAAAGAAATCGAGATATTCTGGTTTCCCGAAGAATTCAAAACCTTTCATCCAAATGCCCTCACGCTGGTCGCATTCTCGGCGGACGGCAAAGAACTCGGCCGGGAGACTTATTACAGTATCGGCGGTGGGAAGATTGTCAATGAAAAGAATAAAGAGGAAAAAAAGAAGGAAGTCTACCCTCAGTATCTCACCAGGATGGATCATATCCTCTCGTACTGCACCAGGGAAGGAATTCAGCTGTGGGAGTTTGCGCTGAAATATGAATCAGATACTATCCTGGAGTATATTGAAGAGATCTGGTCGGTCATGACCGATTCGGTCCGCAGGGGTCTTGATCAGGAGGGAGTTCTGCCCGGAGGTCTGAAGCTTCCCCGCAAAGCTTCCCAGTATTTCACAAAGGCGAAAGACATGGGAGGAGTTCTGGGGACGCAGTCTCGTGCTCTCAGTTACGCACTTGCGGTGGCCGAAGAGAATGCAGGAGGAGGAAAGATCGTCACAGCTCCCACCTGCGGCTCCTGCGGTGTGCTTCCCGGAGTCCTGCTATATATGAAGAATCAGTATCATCTTTCAGATACCAAAATATATAGGGCCCTCCTTACGGCAGGTCTCATCGGAACTCTTGTGAAATTCAACGGATCGATAAGCGGTGCCGAAGTGGGATGTCAGGGGGAGATAGGTGTCGCCTGCGCCATGGCCTCCGGTGCTGCGTCCCAGCTGCTCGGAGCCAGTATCCATCAGGTGGAGTATGCGGCCGAGATGGGACTGGAACATCACCTTGGTCTTACCTGCGATCCGATGATGGGGCTCGTACAGATTCCCTGCATCGAACGAAATGCCATGGCCGCAATGAGAGCTCTTGATCATGCAAGCTATGCCCTGTTATCTGACGGGCGCCATAAGGTCTCTTTCGATACTGTGATAGAAGTGATGATGGAGACAGGCCAGGCTCTGCCTCCTCTGTACCGGGAGACTTCACTGGGAGGGCTGGCACGATTTCAGGGAAGATAAAAAGAAGCGGGGAGTTTCCTCCCCGCCTGCGGTCTTCTGACAATCATCCCTTCACTACGATATTCACGAGTTTATCGGGTATGACAATCTCTTTGATCACACTCTTGCCTTCCGTAAGTTCCTTTATTCTGTCGATCTCTTTCGCCTGAGCGAGAATAGAGTCTTTATCGCTTCCTTTCGGAGCATCGAAACGGGCGCGCAGCTTTCCGTTGACCTGAACCACGATCTGTACAACATCATCTACTGTGAGACTTTCATCATATTCCGGCCATTTGAGAGAGACGACAGAAGTCGTGTTACCGGATTGCTGCCACAGTTCTTCACTCAGGTGGGGCACATAGGGTGAGAGTAAAAGGATGAAGGGTTCCCAGACGGCCCTCGGCAATGTCTCCCTTTTGTACAGGTCATTGACCATGATCATCATCTGGCTGATGGCGGTATTGAAATCGAGGGAGTTTGTATCCTCGCTCACTTTCTTGATCGTCTTGTGCAGTGTCTTCAGCAGTTCCTTGTCGGGCTGTTCATCTGTGATAGTTCTCTCTGTGAGCCGCCAGATTCTGTCAAGGAATCTGTATACTCCGGACAGGCCTGAAGTAGACCATGGCTTGGAAACCTGCAGAGGGCCCATGAACATCTCATACAGTCTCATAGCATCCGCCCCGTAATCTCTGATGATCTCATCGGGGTTGATGACATTCTTGAGGCTCTTCGACATTTTTGCGATGACCCTCTCAAGAGGCTCGTTCGTGGCTTTCTCGACGAACTGTTCAGGAGCTGTCTCTTCCACCTCATCGACCGGAACCAGTGATTTGTCTTTTCTCTGGTATGCGAAACTCGTGATCATCCCCTGATTCACCAGGCGCTGAAACGGTTCTTTCGTATTCACTACCCCGATATCATACAAAACCTTGTGCCAGAAACGGGCATACAGAAGGTGCAGTACCGCATGTTCGGCGCCTCCTACATACAGGTCCACCGGCATCCAGTATTCGATTGCCTCTCTGCTTGCGAGTTCCTGTGTATTATGAGGATCAAGATAGCGCAGATAATACCAGCAGGAACCTGCCCACTGGGGCATCGTATTGGTTTCTCTTTTCGCCTTGCCGTGACATACCGGACAGGTAGTGTTGACCCACTCGTCTATTGTCGCAAGAGGAGATTCTCCCGTACCGCTCGGTTTATAGCTTTTCACTTCTGGAAGTGTGAGAGGAAGCTGGTCTTCAGGTACCGGGACCGTACCGCATTTTTCGCAGTGCACCAGCGGGATCGGTTCTCCCCAGTAGCGCTGTCGGGAGAATACCCAGTCTCTCAGTTTATAATTGACAGTCTTCTTTCCGATCCCTTTCTTTTCAAGGAACTCGATCATCGCATCGATCGCATCCTGTTTATCGAGGCCGTCGAGGAAACCTGAATTCACATGGATTCCATCACCGACGAAAGCTTCCTGCTGGACGTCTTTATCGCCTTTGAGGACCTCGATGATCGGAAGAGAGAACTTTTTCGCGAATTCCCAGTCTCTGGTATCGTGAGCAGGAACGGCCATGATAGCTCCGGTTCCGTAACTGATGAGTACATAATCTGCTATCCAGATGGGGATGCGTTCGTTGTTGACAGGATTTATCGCATATGAACCGCTGAATACCCCTGTCTTGTCCTTGGCAAGGTCGGTCCGTTCGAGATCCGATTTGTTCGAAGCCTGACGGATATAGGCTTCGACCGCCTCTTTCTGATCTTCTGTGGTGAGTGTCGGTACCAGAGGATGTTCAGGGGCTACTACCATATAGGTGGCACCGAAGAGGGTGTCACACCGGGTCGTGTATACTTCCAGTTCATCACCGGTGTGCTCTACAGAGAAAGTGACACTCGCCCCTTCGCTTCTGCCGATCCAGTTGCGCTGCATCGCCTTGATCGAGTCGGACCAGTCAAGAAGGTCGAGATCCTCCAGCAGTCTTTCAGCATAATCGGTTATCTTCAGAATCCACTGGCGGATGTTCTTGCGGGTGACCAGAGTACCGCAGCGCTCACATTTTCCGTCTTTTACTTCTTCGTTCGCAAGACCTGTGAGACAGTTCGGACACCAGTTGATCGGAGTCTCTGATTCATAGGCCAGTCCTTTTTTGTAAAGCTGAAGGAAGATCCACTGGGTCCAACGGTAATATTCCTGTGTATGAGTAGATATCTCTCTGGACCAGTCATAGGAGAACCCGAGGCGTTTGATCTGTTTTCTGAAATTATCGATATTGGCTTCGGTCGTGGATTTCGGGTGGGTGCCGGTTTTTATCGCATAGTTTTCGGCCGGCAGACCGAAAGAGTCGAAGCCCATCGGGTGAAGCACGTTATAGCCGTTCATTCTCAAAAATCTGCAATAGATGTCGGTAGCCGTATACCCTTCGGGATGGCCCACATGCAGTCCGGCCCCTGAAGGATAGGGGAACATGTCCAGGACGTATACCCTTTTGTCTTTATCGAAAGAGGGATCCTCACTTACAGAATAACTCTGGTTTTCTTCCCAGAATTTCTGCCATTTCAATTCAATTTCTTTAAATGGATAGGTACTCATGCGCGAATCATACCCTTGACAATTCGACCTGTCAATGAGGTCCGTTATGCAAGTTTCAATCTATTGTGACTTTAGCATCAATCTTGCCCACTCGATCCTCTTGTTATTCATCTGGGTGATCGTGAACAGTCCGAAATCTGATTTGACTGTCTCTCCGGCAGTCGGTATCGATCCAAGCTCTTCGATCAGGTAGGCTGCAAGAGTCTTAGAGAGATCTCCCATTTCGAGATGCAGATCGAGTTCGTCACTGATCTCCTGGAGTGAAGTGTCCGCCTTGATGAGATATGTTCCCGGCCTTTCTTCCTGGATGCGCAGATGGTGGCCGCTTTCATGTTCGTCATAGATCTCCCCGAAGAGCTGTTCGATGATGTCTTCGAGAGTTACCACACCGGATAGACCTCCGTATTCGTCCAATACGATCGCTATCTGCAGCTGATCCTGCTGGAACTGAAAGAGCATATCATCGACCTTCCTCGTTTCCGGGACATAGACAGCCTCATGCTGAAACGAAGAGAGAGGCTGATCGCTCTTCTGCTCGAACTGTGCAGGAAGGAGGTCTCTAATAAGGACGATTCCCACGATATTTTCAGGACTGTCATGGTAAATCGGGATCCTTGAATATCCGCTGTTGATGATCGATGAATATGTTTGACGGAGAGTGAGCTCATCGTTCAGGCTGAATACGTCTGTCCTGTGAGTCATCACGGTCTTCACTGAGGCTTCACTGAAATGGAGCACTCTCTGTACGAGAGAGGTTTCATACTCGTCCACTATTCCTTCATTTTCGGCAACATCGACCACATGCATCAGCGAGTCGAGCGAAAGAGAACCTTCCGCCTCATGGTTGAAAAGAGATGTGATGCGGGAGCTGATGGCCTGTATGATTTTAATCACGGGGAACAGTATTACCGTGAGAAATTTCAACGGATAGGCACAAAAACGTGCCAGTTTTGTGTTGTAGGTTATAGCAAGCTGTTTGGGAACTATCTCTCCGAAGATCAGAATCAGCAGTGTGAGCACTCCGGTTGCAATACTTACAGCTTTGTTTCCCCAGATCGAAAGAGCAAGTGTCGTCGTAAGTGCCGAAGCACTGAGATTCACGATATTATTTCCGATCAGGATCGTGGTAAGAAGAATGTCTGGAGTGTTCGCAAGGCTGGCGGCAAGGGTGCTCCTTTTCCGTTTATCGGTCTCGAGCATCCTGATCTGCAGAAAGGACAGAGATGTGAACGCTGTTTCAGCTGAACTGAAAAAGGCGGAAAGTGCCAGAAGCACAATGATCGTTATGATGTGAAGGTTCATGCTCTCCTCCACATGTGCGGTAAAAAAACTATCTGTTTATGCGATAAAGGATCTTCCATAGAAGACAACTATACACAACTTTTTCATAAAGGTGCAAGGTTTTATTCTTTATCTCATCCGATAATTCCAACGATTATGAGGAATTGGGCAAGAATATAGGTGGCCATGACAGCTATCTCATCCTTTTGGTGTCCTTCGTTCATCTGCCGGGAGATAAGGAAGTCGGAGAAGATGAACAGGGAAGCTCCTGTGAACACCAGAATCGAGAATATAGAATTATGATAGAACATATAGAGGCAGGAAGATGCTGCCATGCAGGAGATGACCGCAGCGTAGACAAGCTGGATAGCGGACTGTATCCTCTTCTGTATGTACAGATATATGATGAGAAAAAGTGCACACAGGTAGGGGACTGCATGGATCCAGGAAGCCTTGTACGGAGACAGAGAACCGAAGAAGTAGATGATGTACAAAAGATGGGTGCAGCCGAACAGAGCAATCGAAAAAAGCTCGATCTGCTTTGATTCTCTTTTTGCGAGCTGTAATCCGACATCTCCCAGAAACGAGCATATAAGTGCCAGGATGATAAGAAGTGAAGGCTGTTCAATCTGGATAATATAGAGAAAGAGAAGAGACGGCATCAGCAGAGCCTTGGTCGTCTTTCTCCACATATTCTTCTGATGAAGAAGACTGATGAGGTGTACATACATGATCAGAATGAACAGCAGATATGTGATGATCAGAGATTGTTTCATTTTTTTTCTCCTTTATCCTGATTTGAGTATACAATGAAACCTGTATAGGAGTAAAAATGATTGTTGATGAGCGGCTCACCTTCGGTGGAAACAGTACAGTGAATAATAACGGCGCATACGTTCTCTATTGGGCTGAGATCTCGCCGAGAGTCTCCTGGAACTATGCCCTCTCATTTGCCATCGAGACTGCCGAGAGAACAGGTAAGCCTCTGGTCGTCTATTTCGGTATCACGGACGACTACCCGGAGGCGAATCTGCGTCACTACACATTCATGGTCGAAGGCCTCATCGAATTCTACAGTCTTCTGAAGCAGATGAACATCAGGATGGTTATCGGTCATTGTTCTCCTGAAAAAGGGGCTGCAATTATGGCCCGAAATGCCGTCATGGTCGTAGCCGATATGCCCTATCTGACACATCAGAGGCGCAACCATCTTTGGCTCGAGAAGATGATCGAAGTGCCTTTCGTACAGGTGGAATCAAATCTCATCGTTCCTGTCCGTAGTGCAAGTTCCAAGGAGGAGTACTCGGCCGCGACTTTGCGCAGAAAGATCTGGAGGATGGTTCATTATTTCAGCGAACACGACTGTGCCTGCGAGTACCGCGGGCAGTTTTTTGATGGTGATCTGCCCCTCGATGATATATATGACGGTGATGCCGGATCAGTCATTACCCGGTTGGATATCGACCGGTCGGTTGAACCTGTTTCTCTGTTTAAAGGAGGAGAGAGCAGAGCAAAGGGAGTTCTGGATTATTTTATCGAACATCATCTTGACCGGTACAGTGAATTTCACAACGATCCGCTGAAAGAGTATTCTTCGAGTTTGAGTCCGTATCTTCACTTCGGGCAGATCTCACCGGTTGATATCTACAGAAAGGTTGCCGCCTGTGACTGCGAAGATAAAAAGGATTTTCTCGAGCAGCTTGTGGTAAGAAGACATCTGGCCTTCAACTATGTATTCTATAATCCCCAATATGACAGTTATGAATCGATTCCCCAATGGGCGAAGAAGACGCTTGGTGAGCATTCTTCTGACATTCGTCCATATCTCTATACCTTCGATCAGCTTGAAAAAGGGATCACTCACGATCCGTACTGGAATGCTGCACAGAAAGATCTCCGGGAAAACGGGACGATGCACAATTACATGAGAATGTACTGGGGAAAGAAGATCATAGAATGGAGTGAAGATCCCCTCATCGCCTTTCAGACAGCCTTGAAGCTGAACAACCGTTACCAGCTGGACGGAAGAGACCCGAACGGCTATGCGGGTGTGGCGTGGTGTTTCGGAAAGCATGATCGGCCCTGGTCTACCAGAGCGGTGTTCGGATCGGTCCGCTACATGAACGACAAGGGGCTGAAAAGGAAATTCGATATCAAACAATATCCTTCCTACATAGACAGTAAGGTGAACAGCGGATCAGAGATCCGGTGATAAAGCAGACTTTTATAATTACAGGATAATGTATATAATGGGAAATTATGGCAAAGAAGAAATCTCCTAAAGGGCCTTCGGCCTACGATGAGAGCAAGATCAAATCTCTTTCTGCTCTTGAGCATATACGTCTTCGGCCCGGTATGTATATCGGACGTCTGGGTAACGGTTCCCATTTTGAAGATGGAGTATACATCCTCGTGAAAGAGATCATTGATAACAGTATCGATGAGTTCATCATGAATGCCGGCAACAGAATAATCATCAGTGTCACCGATGATCTGGTGAGTGTGCGGGATTACGGAAGAGGTATTCCTCTCGGAAAGGTGATCGACTGTGTCTCTCTCATCAACACGGGAGGAAAATTCAACAATGAAGTGTTCCAGTTCTCCGTCGGGCTCAACGGTGTCGGAACGAAGGCCGTGAACGCATTGTCGAGTTATTTCAAGGTCGTCTCCTACAGAGATGGAGAGTTTTTCGAAGCCGAATTCTCAAAAGGTGTTCTGGTGAACCAGAAAAGCGGTCCATCGACCGAACGGGACGGTACCCTGATCGAGTTCATTCCCGATCATTCACCCGAGATCTTCGGAGATTATCAGATCAACAGCTCTTTTCTCGAAGAGAGAATGTGGAACTATGCCTATCTGAACACCGGATTGACGCTGGAATTCAATCATAAGAACTACAGTTCCAAGAACGGGCTGTATGATCTTCTTGACAAGCAGGTCGGATCGGAAGGCCTTTATCAGATCGTATATCACAGGAATTCCCGGATCGAGTTTGCTTTTACCCATACGAACAATTACGGAGAAAACTATTTCAGTTACGTGAACGGGCAGCATACCAGTGACGGAGGAACGCACCTCTCGGCCTTCAAAGAAGGTATTCTGAAAGGGATCAACGAGATTTTCAAAAAATCCTACACTGCCGTTGATGTTCGTGACGGTCTTACCGGTGCTGTGAGCATAAAGCTGCAGGATCCCATATTCGAAAGCCAGACGAAGAACAAGCTCGGGAACACCGAGGTTCGTTCCTGGATCATCCAGGAGGTAAGGGAAAAGATCGTCGATTTTCTTCTGAAGAATCCGGAAGAGGCTCAGAAGGTCGGAGATAAGATTGCAAACAACGAACGGTTGAGAAAGGAGCTTGCTTCGGTAAAGGGGGCTGCCAAGGAGGCCGCGAAGAAAGTCGCCATAAACATTCCCAAGCTCAAAGACTGCAAGTATCATATGAATCAGAACAAGGAGAAGGGGGAGCGCTCGATGATCTTCCTGACAGAGGGAGATTCGGCTTCCGGGTCCATGACCAGCGTGAGAGATGTCTATACACAGGCTATCTTTTCTTTGAGAGGGAAGGTTCTCAATACATTCGACAAGAAACGAACCGACATCTATAAAAATGAAGAGCTCTACAATCTGATGATAGCGCTCGGAATCGAGAACGGGGTCGAGGGACTCAGATACGGGAAGGTCATCATCGCGACCGATGCAGATACTGACGGTTTCCACATACGAAATCTGCTGATGACCTATTTCCTTACCTTTTTCGAAGATCTGGTTCTTTCCGGCCGCCTTTTCATTCTCGAGACGCCTCTGTTCAGAGTGAGAAACAAGAAAGAGACCGTGTATTGTTTCAGCGAGACTGAAAAAAATGAAGCGGTCAACAAGCTGAAAGGGGCCGAGATCACACGATTCAAAGGACTTGGTGAGATCAACCCTTCAGAGTTCAGACAGTTTATTGGGGAAAATATGCGGCTCATACCGATTTCCATATCCTCCTCAAGGGAAATGCACATGACGTTGAAATTCTATATGGGAGACAACACCCCGACCCGTCGTGAATTTATTATGGAGAACCTCATATAATGAGTCATGCCGAATCAATATTTAGAGAAAACTATCTTGAATATGCATCATACGTGATCAGAGACCGGGCGATACCTGATATAGCGGATGGATTGAAACCGGTACAGAGAAGGATCATACATTCTCTGTTCGAGATGGATGACGGGAAATTCCATAAAGTGGCCAACGTAGTCGGACACTGTATGAAGTACCATCCGCACGGGGATGCCTCGATCGGAGATGCTCTTGTCAATCTTGCCAATGCCAATTTATTCATAGACCGTCAGGGGAATTTCGGAAATCCTCTGACGGGAGATCCTGCCGCGGCACCGAGATATATCGAATGCCGGGTCCTGGAGTTTGCAAAAAAAGTACTGTATAACCCGAAGCTCACCAGCTTTATCGATTCATATGACGGAAGAAACAAGGAACCGGTAGCGTTCCCGGCCAAAATTCCTATAGTAGTCATTCAGGGGGTGGAAGGGATCGCTGTCGGGATGTCGACCAGGATTCTTCCCCATAACCTCAAAGAGGTGATCGATGCGATGATCGGTTCTCTCAAAGGCGAGAAGGCTGTTCTTTATCCTGACTTTATCGGAGGAGGACTGATAGATGTCTCCTCCTATGATGACGGCAGAGGAAAGGTTCTCGTGAGGGCGAAGCTGAACACGAAGGATCCGAAGCGGATCATTATCGAGGAGCTTCCGTTCTCTGTGACGACCGAAAGAATGATCAAATCGATCGAAGATGCGGCGAAAAAAGGGAAATTCAAGATATCGGCGATCAATGATTTCACGACAGATAAAGTGAATATCGAGATCGTTCTTGCAAGAAACACCTATTCACAGGATATTGTCGATGCGTTGTATGCGTTCACTGCCTGCGAGCAGTCGATCTCGGTCAACCCTCTGGTGATAGTGGACAATATGCCCAAAGTTCTCTCCATATCGGAAATCATCGATTACAGTTCCGGTTCTCTCGTCGGGATTCTCAGACGCGAACTCGAACTTGAGAGAGAACAGCTTAATGATACTCTCCATTACAGGACACTCGAGAGAATCTTCGTGGAGGAGAGAATCTATAAAAGAATCGAGACAAAGAAGAGTCAGGAAGCAGTCGATAAAGCCGTCATAACCGGTTTCACTCCCTTCTCAGACCAGCTGATCCGAAAAATCACGATCGAAGATGTTCAGCGTCTGCTGAAAATTCCCATAAGAAGGATAAGTCTGTTTGATATCGAGAAGAATGAGCAGGAGATAGAGCACATTCATCAGAGACTGAAAGAAATAGAGTATCATCTGAACCATATCATCGAATACTCATTGAACTTTCTCGGCGAGCTGAAAAATGACCCTGTCGTGAAAGATTCGAAACGGAAGACTACTATCGGGTCCTTCGAGAAAGTTCTGGTGCGTGAAGCGGCCCAGAGGAATCTTTCTCTGAAGTATGACGATGCCACCGGATATCTTGGATACGGACTGAGAAAGGGAGTTGAAAAACTCACAGTCTCTCCATTCGATAAGATTCTGATCATTCAAAAGGACGGGACCTACTTCGTATGCGAAGCGCCTGAAAAACTGTTCGTCGGTAAAGGAGTCCGTTACCTGGCGATTGCAGATAAAGATGAGATGGAAAAAGTCGTATTCACGGTTATCTATCAGGAGAAGAGTCTGAAATATCTGTTCATCAAGCGGTTCAGAATAACCCGATATATCACCAACAAGACCTACAATGTGATTCCTCAGGGGAATTTCAAACTGTATACCCTGTCGACACTCGAAGATGCCCGTATTACGATCATCTTCAAGAAAGGAAAAGGATACAAGAGTCTTGAAGATAAAACCTATTTCTCCCGTTTTCTCATAAAAGGGGTAAAAGCTAACGGTGTCCGCCTGACGACAAAAGAGGCACAGAGTATCCGGATCAAGAATGAGAAGGATCCCAAGAGCGTGAACGGTGACGAAGATTCTCTGTTCAACGGAATCGACCCCTTCGATGACGAAGGATGATAGGAGCTGTCAGATGGAAAATATTAGGCCGAGAATCCTTTTTGAGGATAATCACCTGATCATAGTGAATAAAGAACCCAAGGAACTTGTTCAGAAAGATATCACTGAAGATATCACTCTGGCAGACAAGGTCAAAGACTATCTTAGAAAAAGATATAATAAACCCGGGAATGTCTTTCTCGGAATTCCTCACAGGATCGACCGTCCGACGAGCGGAATCGTCGTCTATACGAAGACGGAGAAGGCTCTTGTACGGATGAACGCTCTATTCAGAGATGAGAAACTGGTGAAGAAATGGTACTGGGCCGTAGTTGACAGGCTCCCTCAGTTCGATAATCCGCTCATAGTCCATTATATTACCCGTGACACGAAAAGGAACAAGTCGTACGCTACTGCCGAGCCGCGGAAGAACAGCAAGGAAGCACGGATGAACCTTTCTGTTATCGGAGCTTCCAAATCGTATTACCTTCTGGAGATAGAGCTTCTAACGGGCCGGCACCATCAGATCCGGGCACAGCTGAGTGCCATGAACTCGCATATCAAAGGGGATATCAAATACGGAGCGGCCAGGACGAACAAGGACGGAAAGATCCATCTGCACGCCCGGAAGATAGAATTTGTACATCCGATCAGGAAGGAGAAAGTTTCGATCATTGCTCCTCCTCCCAAAGATGCTATCTGGGATTATTTCGCCTCCCTCGGCAGAGACTGATCAGATTGACTGTATGTCGGGGTGATGATTCCGATCCTGCTTCTTCCGTCGGCTTTCACTATGAACGGCTGTCCGACTCTGACATGGGTGAAAAATCGGGTCTGTTTGACCACAGGATAAGATTTCATTGCAGCAAAATCACAGATTCCGTCGTTATAGGTAGGATTCACTGTCAGGTAGATAGTTCCCAACGAGGTGATATTCTGGAAGAAGTGGGTTCCCTGACTCGGTTCCACCTGGAAGCCGGGAAGACTTGTTTCGATGATCACTGCAGCCTGCGAGATCTGAGACCATACCACGGGTATTCCGAGCCACGGATCGCTTGATCCCAGACGTCCTGCAACGATAAGAATATACTCTCTCTCCTGTGAAGCGAACTGGGAATTCAGCAGTTCGATCTCCATCGTCATCTCCCCGGTCTTGGAAGGATCGAATGTATCGGGTGTGACAAATACGATATCCCTCAGAGCGTTGTTGTGTCCGTTTCCCATGACATGATGAGACAGAACGATCGCATCCTGCTGTTCTTCTTCCGAGATGGCAAGGGTCTCCGATTCAGATCCCGAGACGATGGGACGTACCTGCAGCAGACTGAATTCGGGTTTCTTCTCGGCTCCTCTGTTCAGATTGCAGGCAAATTCTATCTCTATCGGAGTGCTCATCACCTTCTCTCCGAACTGAAGCAGATCCTTCACGATCGCCGCGATGGGGAAGGTGTTGTATTTGAGGATGCTGTTGAACGTGATGACCTTTCTTCCTTCGGCGCTCATCTGGTCTGTCAGATTCCCTGTCTTTTCGTCATAGGTGGATGCGATATGTCTCAGAGATTCTTTGTTATTTTCAGCTTCTTTCAGAGGAAGTTTTACCAGATTCTCGGGATTTCCGTGAGGATGATAGGGCTTTTGCATATCGAGGGCGTAGAACGTTTCCTGTGAGCTTGATTCTTTTCCTCCCAGAAACTGCAGATTCCGTTTCGGGTATGTGGGAGAGAACCGGAAGGCGATTCCGTTATCGACAATCATCTTGCCGAATCCGAAAGAGAGCATACCCACTCCATCCTCGGCCTTCTCGTTTCCTACGGGGTAGAAGTTGAGCGAACGGGCGACACCGGAGAAATTGGGATACCAGTAATCACCGAATTCACTTCCGATGACCTGCTGGATGATCACAGCCATCCTCTCTTCCTCAACCATATGGTTTGTCGCTCTCAGATACTCTTTGCTTTTATTGTAGAAAGTGGATGCATAAACGCAGATGACTGCCTCGCACAGGGCTTTCAGCCTCTCATCGTCATTTCCTTTGTTGGGAAGCATGCATGTCTCGTAGACCCCCGCGAACGGCTGGTAATGAGAGTCCTCCAGCATACTTGATGAGCGTACTGCTATGGGAACCCTTATCGTTTTCAGTATGGCCTTGAGATCCATGACGAGTTCCGATGGCAGTTTCTTTGACAGGAAGATCCTGCGGAGCGTTTCGTCGGGAAGGGATGCCGAAACTACATCATGCAGATTATTCTCCTCCATGAACTGGGTGAACAGATCCGTTGATATGACGATGGTGCGCGGGATTGACAGATACATCGACGAATACCGTTCGATGATCGGGCTGTTTCTCAGCTGATAATCTATGAAAGCAAGACCCCTTCCTTTTCCTCCGAGCGATCCCGATCCTATTCTGCTGAAGAATGAGCTTTCGTCGAAGTTGTATCTGTTGAATTGTGCAATCCTTCCCTTGCCGCGGTTGATCCTGTAGTCTTTGATGATCTGGACAAGGTGTCTGCGAAGTTCTTCGGGGTTCTCGTAATCCCTTACAGAATAAGGACGGAACACGTTTGCGAGAGAATAGAGGCTCCTTGCTTTGAGCCAGCGGGAAAAATCGTTGCGGTTGGAGTGGAGAATGAAGGTTTCCAGAGGGATCTCGGAAAGGGTGTGCTGCAGTTCTCTCAGATTGTTCGCCCGGGTGATCTCCTGTTTGGTATGAACATCCTTGAATATGAAGGGGCCGAAACCGTAATTCTGAAATACATACTGACGCAGATCGGTGAGCAGAGACGGGCTCAGTTTCCAGATGAACGAGGTGTGTTCCTGTACTGCCTGATATTCGGATTCGGCCTTTGTCGACTGAAGAAGGATCGGCAGTTCGCTGTTTTCCTCCCGTATATGCCGTGCGAGTTTGAAACCGGCCTCATTGTCGTTCACACCGTCTTTGTCGAAGGCAATGTCGGTGATGATCCCGAGAATATGATTTCTGAATGTTTCATATAATCCGATCGCCTCTTCGTAATTCCGGGCTAGAAGAATTTTAGGACGGCCCCTCATCCTGAGTGCTGTCGCCCACGGGTTCAGTCCTTCACTCATGCTCATCCTCGTCTGCTGGATGATGGCGGTATATAAGATCGGAAGGAATGATGAATAGAATCGTACCGAATTCTCTACAAGTATGATCACGGGGACTTCGGCAGGGGAGTGAGCATCCCTCTCCGCGTTCATCTTATCTTCGAGTATCTTGACCATCGCCAGAAAAATATTGGCATTTCCCTGCCAGTAATAGAGCGCATCGATTCCATGAATGTTCCTCTTTTTCAGATCGACACTCACTTTGTGTCCCGGAGAGGGGCTGAGAGCCACGATAGGAAGGTTCGGGTACTGCTCTTTGACATTCTGCGCCAGTTCGGAGACGCTTGTCTTTCCGAGTTCGAGCATTGTCACCAGCAGATCGTAGTTTCCCGATTCCAGCAGATAGAACACATCTTCGGTCGTTCTCGCGAAGGTTATTTTCGGGGGAGTGGAAAGCCCGAGCTGCGTATATTCGTGAAACAGCTCTTCTTCGACTCTTCCATCCTCTTCAATGAGG
Organism: Sphaerochaetaceae bacterium; assembly: GCA_028532915.1. Taxonomy (GTDB): domain Bacteria; phylum Spirochaetota; class Spirochaetia; order Sphaerochaetales; family Sphaerochaetaceae; genus SABI01. The sequence continues at coordinate 5,060 of JAQQAI010000023.1, read as the reverse complement.
AACTGGTCGTAGTCACTGCAGATGAGGATCATTTTATAGATATGCAGTTGCATCAGATTCCCGAACGGGTCCCGGTTACTCAATAGTCTTCTCATAGATATACAGGATAGCACACTATCAGGGGAGTACACTACTGATAAATTAGTTTTGTTTATTATTCTTAATTTCTGAAATTATCATATATATAAAAAATATGAAAATAATTTTGGTATAGCAAAAAAAATGATAAAAATTTTGTAGTAATCATTATTTTATGATTGACATGGAAACTTTAGAGAAGTAGTATGACCATACCACCTGAACCAGTTGATGGAATGCGTGGATGCGATTAGATCGGAGGTTATTATGTATCGCTTAGATGAGTTTATGGCTGATTTGGAAAGAAAGAATCCCGCCGAACCTGAGTTCATTCAGGCCGCCAGGGAAGTGGTGGAGTCGATCATTGATGTAGTCAATGATAATCCTGCATACGTTCACGCCAAGATCCTCGAGAGGATCACCGAACCCGATAGAGTCTACAGTTTCAAAGTAGAATGGGAAGATGATAACGGTGATGTTCAGGTCAACAGAGGATATCGTGTTCAGTTCAACAACGCACTCGGTCCCTATAAGGGCGGTCTCAGATTCCATGCGAGTGTGACATTGGGTTCGTTGAAGTTCCTCGGATTCGAACAGACTTTCAAAAACAGTCTGACAACGCTGCCTCTGGGCGGAGGTAAGGGTGGTTCCGATTTCAATCCCCGCGGAAAGAGCGATAACGAGATCCTCCGGTTCTGCCGTTCTTTCATGACGGAACTTCAGAAGTATATCGGTCCGAATACGGACGTCCCTGCCGGTGATATCGGAGTCGGGGCCAGAGAAATCGGATATCTGTACGGCCAGTACAAACGGCTTCAGGCGGAGAATACCGGGGTCCTTACCGGTAAAGGTCGATCCTGGGGCGGTTCTCTGATCAGACCGGAAGCGACAGGTTTCGGTTCGATGTACTTCGCCGAGGAGATGGTGAAGGCCCACGGCGACACTTTCGAAGGAAAGCGGGTGGCGATCAGCGGCTTCGGTAATGTGGCATGGGGTGCTGCGATGAAGGCATCGATGCTCGGAGCCAAGGTTGTTACAATCAGCGGTCCCGACGGGTATATCCTTGACGAGGAAGGTGTGAATACTCCCGAGAAGTGGGCCTACATGGTCGCTCTCCGTAACAGCAACAACGATGTGGTCGCTCCCTATGCGAAGCGGTTCAATGCGAAATTTATTCCGAACAGGAAACCCTGGGAAGTGAAAGTCGATATGGCATTCCCCTGTGCGATACAGAACGAACTGAACCTTGATGATGCGAAGACTCTAGTTGCAAACGGTGTCAAATACGTCGTCGAGACATCGAATATGGGCTGTACTGCAGACGCCGTAACATTCATTTTGAATCAGAAGATACCGTTCGGTCCCGGGAAAGCCGCAAATGCCGGCGGGGTTGCCGTTTCAGGACTCGAGATGTCTCAGAATGCGATGAAGCTCAGCTGGAGTGAAGAGGAAGTCGATGCGAAACTTCATACGATCATGAAAAGCATTCACTCATCATGTATAGAACACGGTACAGAATCCGACGGGTATATCAACTACGTCCGCGGTGCGAATATCGCCGGGTTCAAGAAGGTCGCCGACGCGATGCTGGATCTCGGATATTAAATCCTATCGAGATTTATTTATATAAATCGCGGGTCACTCTCTTGCGTAGGGAGTGACCCGTTTATATACTCTGATGATATGAAAGAACCTTCAATTTCCCTGATAAGAAATCTGAGCGAATGCGGCGGTGTAAGCGGCTATGAAGATGATGTCGCTTCTATTGTCCGGTCTCAGCTTCCTGATTCGGTAGCAGTAGAGAAAGATAACGGCGGAAACCTTGTCGCCGTTATACCGGGAAAAGATCCGAACCCTCTGACGATCTTGTTCGCCGCACATATGGATGAGGTGGGATTCATCGTGAGTGATATTCTTCCGGAAGGCTTTTTGAAAGTCTCGATGATCGGGCGATGGAATACTCTGACTCTTCCTTCTTCTCCTGTCGATATTGTCAATTCCAGAGGTGAAAAGGTCAGAGGAGTCTTCGGACAGATCTCTCCCCATTTTCTGAAAGCGGGTACGGTTCCTTCCGTCCCGGATATCGACGACCTGTTCATAGATATCGGAGCAATGAATGACCAGAGTGTCCGGGATGATTTCAACATAGAGATCGGCAATATCGCCGTTGCGTTCACTCCCTTCGTTTATTCACCTTTCAATGAGATCATCATGGGAAAAGCCTTTGACGACAGACTCGGTGTCGCGACGCTGATAGAACTGGCACATAAGATTGCATCCTATCCGATAGGGGCGACCGTGAAATTCGCTTTCACCGTTCAGGAAGAGGTCGGAGTACGCGGTGCATCGATACTCTCCAACTACATCAAAGCCGATATCGCTTTCATTGTGGAGGGGGCGCCGGCAGATGATATGCCCCGCGGTCCAAAGAGGCCTCAGACCTGTGTTTCCAAGGGTGCTCATGTGAGGATTTTCGATCCGACACACATCGGAAATCCCGAGATCCTGTCGTATGTAGATTCCGTTGCGCGCGACTATGATATCCCGATTCAGAAGAGCGTGAGGAAGGGAGGCGGCACTGATGCGATGAAAATTGCTCTTTCCAATCGTGGAGTGAAAAGCATCGTAGTAGGTGTTCCGGTACGCTACGCGCATTCTCACTGCGGAGTCTCTTCTCTTTCCGATTATAGAAATCTGATAGAATTATTGTATGTTGTGTGTGAAAATAGCAGGAAAATCACGGTAGGTTAAGAGTTATATAACTTTATATGTAAACTTATACATGACACCACATATAGTGGTGTTGAGACTCTAACACGCTACTGATAGACATTTTTGTACTCAAGCTATTGCCCCCGAACTTTGAATATGGTATGCTTTGTTGACCCGCGGTCCAGCGGGTCAATTATTGACAGGAGGGGTTTTATGACACATGGTCCTAACGCACTCACGCCTTTAGGGCGTAAGATCTTTTTAGATAGATACGCTCAAAAGGATGGGAAAAAGGATACACTCAAAATTGGAGATCTTGTCGTTGCTGTGAGTAATCCTAAGACCGGACAGCGTGAAATCGGGACCGTTATCAGCATCGAAGATAACGATGCACTGCAGGTCCGTCTGGAAGATGGCACGATCGTAAACTCCACCAGAGAAAATGTAGATAAACCGATCGAGACCGAACCTTCACAAATGCTCAAACGGGTTGCGAAGGGGATGAGTCTTCAGGAGAAGAAAGATAAACAGAAACAGTGGGAGAAGGAATTCAACTGGATCCTGAATGAATGGAAGTTCGTTCCCGGAGGAAGAATCCTTACCGGTGCGGGTACCGACCAGAATCTCACCTATTTCAACTGCTACGTTATTCCTTCCCCGAAAGACAGCAGAGGAGGGATCATCACCTCGCTCGGTCAGATGACCGAGATCATGAGCCGCGGCGGCGGTGTGGGGATGAACCTCTCTTCACTGCGTCCGAAGCATGCATACGTGAAAGGGGTGAACGGCCGCTCTTCGGGCTCTGTTTCCTGGGGTGCTCTCTATTCATTCGTGACCGGACTGATCGAACAGGGCGGTTCACGACGTGGAGCGCTGATGCTCATTCTGAATGTCTGGCATCCCGATATTCTTGATTTCATCACCAGTAAACGTGAGATGGATAAGATCGTCAATGCCAATATCAGTGTGGGGATAACCGATGATTTCATGGCTGCGGTCCGCAGTGATGCTGACTGGACGACCTGTTTCCCCGATACTTCGGATCCCGAATACAATGAGAAATGGGATGGTGACATTCAGAAATGGAAGTCGATGGGGAAGAAGATCATTCCTTATCAGAAGCATAAGGCGAAAGATATCTGGAATTCCATCATTGAAAGCGCATGGGCTTCGGCCGAACCCGGAGTATTTTTCGTAGACCGTTACAATAAGATGTCCAACTCGTGGTACTACAGCAGTATCCAGTGCACCAATCCGTGCGGAGAGCAGGGGTTGCCTCCATGGGGTGTCTGTAATCTGGGGTCGGTCAACCTTTCCAGATTCGTGAAAGACGGAGAAGTCCTCTGGGATGATCTGGGGAAGACGGTGCGCCATGCTGTACGGTTTCTGGATAATGTCATCGATGATACTCCCTATTTCTATGAGGAAAACAGGAAGCAGCAGCAGAACGAAAGAAGGATCGGATTGGGAACGATGGGGCTTGCCGATATGCTTATCAGGCTGAAACTCGGCTACGGCAGTCCCGAATCGATAGAATTCATCGACAGGCTCTACAAGTTCATCTGCATAGAGGCATATACCGAAAGTGCTCTTCTCGCGGAAGAGAAAGGCTCGTTCCCGCTGTACGATGCCGAAAAGTTCCTGGAAAGCGGATTTATGAAGCAGATGCCGCAGGAAATCCGCGATCTCATAAGAGAGAAGGGAATCAGAAACGTCACGTTGCTCACTCAGGCTCCTACGGGAACTACCGGAACGATGGTCGGGACAAGCACAGGCATCGAACCCTACTATTTCTGGGAATGGGAGAGAGTGGGGCGGATGGGCTCCAATATCGAACGCGTCGGCGTCTATGACGAATGGGTGAAAGATCATCCGGGAGAAGAGAAACCCGATTATTTCGTCTCCGCCATGGATCTGTCTCCCGAAGGTCATGTGAAAGTTCAGGCGGCGATTCAGAGATGGGTCGATTCAAGTATCTCCAAGACGGGTAACACTCCCAAAGAATATACTGTTGAGCAGACGGCGGCTCTCTATGAACTGCTGTACGATCTGGGCTGTAAGGGCGGTACGACCTATCGCGACGGGTCCAGAGATACACAGGTTCTGATCGCAAAGAGTGAAGAGGAGAAGGAGGAAGAAGAATTCTTCAGTCCGGAACCTCTTACCTCACGCGTAAGATCGACGGTCCTGCGCGGGACGACATACAGGAAGGCCACTCCTATCGGAACTGCATATATCACGATCAATTCGGACGGAGCCGAGGATGAACC
>JAQQAI010000022.1 GCA_028532915.1 Sphaerochaetaceae bacterium | reverse complement strand
ACATGATTACATCATAGTTTTCTCATGATTTTCTGGTGATATGTGAGCATCACCAGAATAGTTGGAGGAAACTATGAAATCGAAATTTCACACAATCGTTAAACGGTTGACAGTCGTCACATTCATCTTATTGATGTCTGTCTCAGTCTTTGCAACCGGAACGCTGGAAACAGGCTCAGCTGTGCCTTCGTCCGGGTCCACATACAAAGGAAACAGTGCAAAATATGTGTTCCTTTTCATCGGAGACGGAATGGCAACACCACAGATAAATGCTGCCGAATCGTTTGCGAATGCCAGAAAGTCTGATGATGTGGCTATAGAGCATCTCAGATTCGCCCAGTTCCCGGTGGTTGGACTGACCACAACCTATGATGCGGGATCTTTGATCACAGACAGTGCGTCTGCAGGAACAGCGATAGCTTCAGGGCATAAGACTCTCAGCGGAGTGATCAACATGGATGTCTCCAAAAGCACTGCCTACAAAACGATTGCAGAGTATGCGAAAGAGATGGGAAAGAAAGTCGGGATCGTCTCATCTGTCTCGATCGACCATGCGACACCGGCATGTTTTTATGCAAAGGTCCCTTCGCGGGGAAACATGTATGATATAGCAGTTCAGCTGACCGAAAGCGGTTTCGATTACTTCGGCGGCGGTGGTTTCGCCCAGCCGACCGGAAAGAACAAGGATCAGGAGGATGTCATCTCTCTCGCCAGAAAGGCCGGATACACATATGTTAACTCTCCTGAAGAATTCAGAGCGCTGAAAGGCGGCACGCAGAAGGTTCTTGCAGTGAACTCCTATCTGCAGAATTCTTCGGCGATGCCATACGATATTGACCGTAAAGAGGGAGATCTTTCTCTGGCGGATTATACTGCGAAAGGGATAGAACTTCTCAGTGATGATCCTGACGGGTTTTTCATGATGGTCGAGGCCGGAAAGATCGACTGGGCCGGTCATGCCAACGATGCGGCCGCATCAATCGGTGACACGCTCGCATTCGACGAGGCCATTACAAAAGCCGTTGACTTTGCGGAGAAACATCCCGAAGAGACTTTGATCGTAGTTACCGGTGACCATGAAACCGGAGGAATGACCATCGGATTCGCCGGTACGAAGTACTCTACATTCTTCGATGAGATTGCTGAACAGAAAATGTCTTTCACAGCATTCAACCAGGAAATTCTCGCACCATACAAGGAAGAAATGAGCGCAAATATCGAAGATGCACAGCTGGCAGACCTTCTTCCTGTCATCGAAGATGCATTCGGGCTCGATTATGATGCTCTGAGCGAGGTTCAGAGAAATGAACTTGAGATCGCCTTCGACCGTTCGATGGGGAACGAGATGATTACTCCGAGAATCGAAGACGTTTATCTTCTGTACGGAGGGTATGAACCTCTGACAGTCAAGATCACCCAGATTGTCAACCAGATAGCAGGAATCGGCTGGACAAGTTACTCTCACACGGGTGTCCCTGTAGCGACATTTGCAAAGGGTGTAGGACAGGAATTGTTCCTGGGCTATTATGACAACACGGATATCTTCGACAAGATGGCATTAGCGATGGGTATCGATACAATTTCAGACTGAGAATAGTTTCGACACGATCAAGGCGCAGCAGATACCGCAGTGATCTATGCGCCTTGAGTATATTTACACCAGGGAGATGTGATGAAACTCAACAGAGAGATGAAGACAATAGAGAAACACGATATCTACCTTGTGGTCTGTTCAATCATTGTTTCCATATTGCTGCTTTTGATCCCTTCAGGGAACGATGCAACGTTCCAGAAGGTGCACAGGACTTCAGCGACAGTCCTCGAGGTGAATAATTCACTTGTGAAGGCCATCGGTCCGGTTATCGAGGGGACACAGCAGCTGCGCATTGAACTCGACAGAGGTCCATTCAAAGGAGAGCGGATCGATACTGACAATATATTGCTCGGCAAGAAAGAGCTTGACAAGATCTTTATTCCCGGCGATAAAGCCCTTGTTGTCCTCGATCTGGAAAGTGACGGGTCCGACATCATCTATGCTAATGTCATCGACCATTATCGTACACAAAAGAGCATATTATTGATCATCCTGTTTTTCCTGACTTTGCTGCTGGTGGCAGGGTGGATAGGATTTAAAGCGATCATCTCATTCATATTCACGGGAATTATCATACTGAAACTCCTTCTTCCCGCATTTTTAATGGGTTTTAATCCGATTCTCGTGGCTTTTGCCCTCGTCACGATTCTCACTGCCGTCATCATCTTTCTGGTAGGCGGAGTTTCGAAGAAGGGTTTGACGGCATTCTGCGGGGCCTTTGCAGGGGTTCTTTCCACAGTTCTCCTATCGTTCGGGTGTACCGGATGGTTTCAGCTTAACGGTGCGAACAGTCCTTTTCTGGAAACTCTTCTCTACGCAGGATACGGGAATCTCGATCTTGCAGGTATCTTTATTGCGGGCATTTTCGTCTCATCTTCGGGTGCCGTCATGGATCTGGCTATGGATATTGCTGCTGCGATGCATGAGATCAAAGAGAACCATCCTTCCATCACGACCGGCGCACTCATCAGATCCGGTCTTACTGTAGGACGGCATGCCGTAGGGACGATGACCACGACACTCCTTCTGGCCTATTCAGGAGGATATACCGGAATGCTCATGACATTCATGGCAAAAGGTGTTCCGTTCGAGAATGTGCTGAATATGGTCTATGTTTCATCCGAACTGGTTCACACCTTCGTCGGCAGCTTCGGACTGGTCCTGGTGGCTCCTTTCACAGCGTTATTGGGAGGTCTTATTCTTACCGGTTCTCCTTCAACATTAAGCAAAATTGATGAATAGATGATATGAGAAGCGTTCAGACAGGTTCTGAACGATTTGAATACACAGCCATATTCTGTTATTCTGTCGGAAACAGAAAATTCCCGGGAGAAAATGAAATGGTAGTTCGAAAACGGATGAACCGGTTCCTTCTTATCTTTCTTGTATGTCTGAGCGCTGTCTGTTCTCTCTATTCACAGGGAGACTATGAAAATGGTGATATTTACCTGTATGGAGAGACTCACGGCGTGGTCCGGATTCTTGAAAAGGAAATAGATATTTACAGCGGGTATTATCAGGAAGATCATATGCGGCATCTATTCATCGAATACCCGTATTTTATCTCATATTATCTGAATGAATGGATACAATCTCCATCGGATGAGATTCTTGATTCTTTATATGAACAATGGAAGGGTAGTGCGTCATATAATCCCGCAGTTAAAGAATTTTTCGAAGAAATAAAGAAACATTGTCCTCAGACAGTCTTTCACGGAATAGATGTGGGCCATTTTTACTGGAGTATAGGAGAACAGCTCAGAGAAGATCTTGAAGAGAACGGTATGTCGGAGACTGAAGAGTATTCGAAGGTAATCAAGAGCATCGAGCAGGGAGAAGTGTATTACGAAACCGGCGATTCGCTATTCAGGGAACAGATGATGGTGGAGAATTTTATTGAAGAGTTCGAAAGCCTTGAAGGTGAATCGGTAATGGGAATCTTCGGCTCCATGCATGTAACGAACAAAGACCCTGAAGAGAAAAACAGATACGGCAATCTGGCAACAGGATTGATCCAGACGTATGGTGATCGCGTGCACACTGAATCTCTGACGAGTCTGGCAGCAAACCTTCTCGAAGATCCGATGAGAGTCGATACGATAACAATCGATGGAATAGAATATGAGGCATCCTTTTTCGGCCGCCAGTATCTGAAGAACATCCTTCCCCGCTTCATCTACCGTGATTTCTATCGCATCGAGAATGCGTATGATGATTTCAGCAATAAAAAGAAGAATTCCAATGTCCTGCCGTATAACAACTACCCGGTACAGGTACAGACGAAAGATGTGTTTATGATAGAATTCTGTCTCGCCGATGGTTCGCTTGAACGGCAGTTTTACCGGTCTGACGGTAATACCTGGAATGATATGCCGGTCACCGAACAATTTCTGCTGTGAAAGCTAACTCTTCTTTGAACAGACGAGGAGAAAGCGGTGTCTGATCAGATCATAGTACCCGTTCTCCGAAATATAATCGTGAATAGAAATGAGCCGGTCCCGGTATGTGTCGATCGAGAAATCTTCTATCTGCCACGGTATGCACTTCAGATAGTACACCAGTGTCATAATATCGTAGAATCTGGTATACCCGATGGAATTCGCCTTTCGCTCTATCTTGAATCCGGCCTTTTCGAGTCCTTCAGCTGCTTTGAAGAGATTCCATGTGAGATATACACCGGCCTTTGCGTTCAGGTCGAAATTCAGATTACTGTCGTTCATTCCTCCCACCTGCTGGGTGATGAACACTCCCTTCCTTTTCAATACCCGGTGTACTTCCTGTGCATCGAAGGATTCATGCCGGTTTATGATGATATCGAATTGTCCGCACTCGTACGGTATCTTATTTGCCGATATGAACTTTACCTCTATACCTTTTTTTTCAAGTCGCTTTTTCGCGACAGGCAGATTCTTCTCATAACCTTCGGTGGCACAGACGCGGGAGGGGAGGTTTTTCAGGGAAAAGAGAAATTCTCCTCCTCCTGTTCCCATATCCAGAACAGAGGTTTTTGTCTGCAGAGCCGTCTCCACTATTTGGCGGTAATCCCATGGGTCTTCGGATTCATCGGTTTTCGAGTTTATCAGATCGAAATCCCACCCCGTGAAATTTCTTTCATACGCGTCATTCATCTGTACGATCAGCTCTCTTTCGTCCATGAGTTCCTCCACAACCATTATATCATTTCTGCCAGGATGATGAAAATGACCGATTACATATCACAGAGAAAATATAAATACTTCAGTGATTGAGACTTGAATATCAAAGTAAACCGACATATCATAGATAATTAGGATTAATATATGATCCTTTATGCATAATCCGTTCTTATCATATTGTATCCTGAATCTTTTGCTATGCTGTCATGACATACTTGAGTTTCAGATGCCTGTTAGTATGAACATGAATTATACTATGCACCGATACACTCCTTCTCTCAAGCAATGATCTGACAGAAAGGAGTAAAGCAATGAAACGATTATTGCAGGTGTGCAGATGTCTAGCCTTGTGCGTCCTTCTGATGACAGGATGCGCCAGTCTTTCAACACAAAGAGAAGAACTTCCGGATGTTCCGGATCGTCTGTGGCCCGAGATGGCAACAACATCCGATGTGATCTACTGTGCCTATGTTACCTCATCTTTGAGTGACTGGTGGGGTGAACCTTCAAACCCTTCCTGGATGATAACCGATGATGAAGATACGATGAATGCTCTCACACTGGTAGGTCTGCAGGGTATCATAAACCGCACAACTCCGGAGATCTTTTTTATCTGGGATGAAAGAGGATTGTATAACCGCCCGTCAGACTTCTGGCTCGATGAAATTGAAGTCTCGAAAGATCGTGAACTCAAAGACCTGATGAAACCCGATGAAGATTTTGAAAGATTGAACTATCCAGAATCAGGAACTCCCGTTGCCCCTCCGTATGGGAATGAAGATCTGATACGGAAGATCGTGACGGCATATCAGGATAGATTCAGCGGTGTTGTCGTTTATGATCCTGATGTTCCAGATACAATAAATCTCGCATTTTCGCTAGCATCACTGAATAATCTGATCGTGGTATCTCCTCAGCAGCTTTCTCATTTTACCCCGTATTTCCCGATCTATCATGATTTCAGAACCACTGCCGAAGAGGAAGACTGGGATGATACGGTAAGTTCCCTTGATGACATTTATATGTGGGCGTTCGATAACATCTGGTTGGAAAAGACCTTCTCTCATATCGGATACGCCGCATGCAGCCCGAAAAGTTCCGATCTGAATCCTTATTCCAAAACATATGAGAATTGGCAGTGCATCGAAAAATTTCTGCCTCTCGGTCTGGCGCCGCGGGATTTGATGACAGCACTGCAGATTCCTGTTGTGAACCTCTCGCCGGAAATTCCCGACCAGAGGAAGGTCCTGGAGAAATATCTCGAGAAAGCCGGTCCGGGAGGAATCGTCTTCGGTGTCTACGGGCTTTCCGAATGCGAATCGACCAGATTATATTCAACGTATGGACTTACGAATGCTTTCGTTCTCAACGGTAATGCCCCGCTGTCCAGTGGGAATCTGTCGGTTATCGGTGGAATCAAGAAACAGGCAAGACCCTATCAGGCGATGATCAGCGAGCAGAGGATACTCGAGAGCCTTGATCCATCGGTTCCGGCTGTAGCTGCTTTGTGGGTCAGCGACGGAGATTCGATCCAGGTGCTGATGGATAGAGGATTCAAAGGAATCGTCGAATTCGATAAGGTCTTCGGCAGCCCGGCATCGATGACGATCAATCCCACGCTCATCGATCTTGCTCCTGTCGTATGGAACTGGTACGTCTCAAACACCGACCCGACAGGACTGGTAAACGGTTTTTCAGGCGCGGGATATGCTTATCCGGGTGTTATGGACGAAGATGTTCTGAGTGTATATGTCGCCAACACTGCGAATTACCTTGAAAAGACAGGATTAAGAACGCTTCAGCTCGATACGAGATACTCACATATCGATTCGGATGAATTCAGTTATTTTCTGAATCATCTGCCCGACGAGCTTCTTTATGGAGTCATCAATCTCGAAGCCGGAGCAACTGCTCAGACTCTGCCGCTTTCTTTTATAGGAAAATCAGCGATCCCGATTCTCACCTGCGTCGATGTCATAGAGCCTCAGCAGGTAGACCATCTTGTAAAACTCATTTTTGAAAGAGCAGATGCTGAATATACCTATGAAGTCGAGATGTGCAACGGCTGGGTCTCTGAAGATCTAGCTGGTGGTGAAACATGTGATCAGGGTGTACTTGTTAGTGACCCTGATGCCTCGCAGGGACAGGCTCTCAGGTATACTCCTGAGACCGGAGTGTGGACCATGGCCGCAGGAGGTCCCGGTATTACCTTGTACCCCGGAGAATACGAGTTGATCTACAGGGTGAAAGGTGAACCTCCAATCAGTGAATCAGGTGAACCCGGCGCAAGACTGTTCTGGGGCGGGTACACTGAAAAAGGAGCACTGCAATACGGAAAGCACGGTGAATATGATCTGGATGCTGAAGTTCTACAGCCTTATGGTGAATACAAAGAGATAAGAATTCCTTTTACACTGGAAAAGATTGAGTACGATTTCAACTGTGTAGTCGATTATTACGGAGGAGCTCAGGGAGAAGGTCTATACACCCGGTTTCCGCTGGTCATCGACACGATCACCATCAGAAGGATCAGCCCATCCAACATACAATCGATAGCGCCGATATTCATCACCTGCATGAACCCGGTGGATCAGAAAGATGTACTAAAAATGTTCAAACAGAGTTTCGAATCAAAGGGGGGTGTCATACTGAGCATGGATGAGCTTCTGTATTCAGTTAACCCATCAGCGATGATAGATCTTGCAAAAGAGCAGTTGGGAGAGAAGCATCCGGCTGTGAAGAAAGCCGAAAAACTGTTAAGGAAAGGGTATCCTGCAGAAAGTCTGTTCACTGTGCGTACAGCTCTTTCCGAGTGATATGCTGCAAAAGTTATAAACACTGTCGGATTGTTAGCTTGCAAAATCTCTTTGAGTAACTTCCAGTGTAGTGAGAAAAAAGAGGAGAAGCCCACTCTCGACAAAAGACAAAGCTTCTCCTCAATGCAAATAAATGCTCCTGTATCGTGCGATAAGGTTGGAATTCATTCAAGTCACCGAAGGATCAGAAAGTCATCCCCGAGTCAAAATCTTCGGGGACTTAACCGGGGACCTCCCGGATAGGAACCGGGTTTTTTTGGTTTGTATAGGACGAAGGTCTCTTTTGGGCATAGAAAAGACCGGGGAACATCCCCGGCGCTCGATTATTCTTTTCTGATTGAACAGTATCGCGTTAGGGAAACTGTTCTCAACTGCTCTTTTCTGACTTTTAAAGGTTCTGAAATTTTCGATGATTTCTACCCTAATCTCCCATGAGAGATTATTATCTCCCAAATACAGCAACCTTATGGGAGAATTTATCAAAAGGTTAAGAGGCTGTATTCTAATGCGATATATAAGTTTCCAAAATTGCGAGAACAAATATCAAAAAGTTTACAAATATTTGGAAACTTTTCGTCTTGTAGAAGGTTTGAGAGTATCATACAGGCATGAATGAGATTTTGCGCCTTATTATTGCTCAGCAGCAGAAAAACCTGAGAAGTCAGTTTCCCATTATTCCCAGAGATACAAAGATCCTTTCCGTTCCACGGAAGGCAACAGTGATTATTGGTATCAGACGTTGCGGAAAATCTACCTGGCAACATGAAAAGATGGAGGCTCTTCTTGATGAAAGAGTTGAGGTAGAAAATATCTGCTATATTGATTTCTCAGATGATCGCCTTGATTTTCTCAGGCTTGAAAACTCCGATTCTGCTGTGATTACTGATACCTACTATAGATTGTATCCTCACAATCATGAACACAGAGTCTATTTTTTCTTTGACGAATTGCAGTATGTAAACCGGTGGGCGCAGTTCATCAACAGGATACAGACGACGGAATTATGTGAAATATATATAACCGGCTCTTCATCTAAACTTCTCTCAAAAGAGATCGCAACAGAACTGGGAGGAAGGACATTTACCTGGGAGATGTTCCCGTTCTCATTTAA
>JAQQAI010000021.1 GCA_028532915.1 Sphaerochaetaceae bacterium | reverse complement strand
AAAACAAGATATCTTTCATCTGCCCGTCCGAACATTCCTCAAAAGCTGTTAAAATCATCAAAAAAGAATTCGGAATCTAACGGGACAGCCTCTCTATGCTGACGACTTGTTCGTAATACCTGTTGGGATACTCAGCGTGGATTATAACCGTCCTGTCATTTCTTGGTATATCAACGACCTTGACAACAGTTCCCTCGCATACGTTCGCTCCTAACCGGTCCACCATCGTCACTCTCTGTCCTTCGAGAGGAAGAGGCAGATATTCGTAAGGAAAAGCGATGTAGGCTACAGATGGCCTGACCTCATATTTTTTCAGATAGATTGCTAACCCCGGGCAGGCAGCAACACAAAGTCCGCATCCATTGCAGGCATCAAGGTCCACTACGGGTACATTGGTAATAGAAGCCCCTACTGTGATCGCGTGTCGGGGACAGGCCGTCTCGCACGGGTTGCACGGGATCTCCTCGATGCATTCGATGACGGCAGCAAGGGCTGTCCTCTCTTTGGATGGAAGCTTATAGCATCTGCTGCTTTTAAGCTCCTTCAGACTCATTGCACCACTGACCTTCACGCCCTGTTCGTATAATGAATCACTGTTCATCTTCATCTTATCCTTTCTTCTTTGTGAAGATTTCTTCCTTCGCCTTCAGCCGCTTCTGTCCAAACAAACCACTTCTCAGGACATTCAGTCGTCCGACAGCTTGTGAAAATTCTTTTTGAAACTTATCTTTATCGACATATCCAAGAGAATGAGATGCACTCAGTCCCGCCAACCGCCCCTCTTCCATTGCTGTTGAGGCTTCTTCGACACCTGAGATATCACCGGCAATATAGATGGAAGAAACTGATGTGTGCATATGATCATCATGAAGGGGTACCATTCCTCCGAGAACCGGAGAGTACACTGGTTCACATCCTGAGGCGAAAGCCAATTCGGCAAGAGGAGTCAATCCGGCTGCGATACAGATCGTATCGACAGAAACTGTGAATTCACTTCCCTCAATCTGATTCCATGCGGGATCGAGTTTCACTACAGTAGCTGAGCGAACATGATCAACCCCTTCAGCCTTTTTCACCGTGTGTGAAGTGTAAAAAGGTACTCCTGCTCTTCTCACTTTTGCTGTATGCACTCCATACCCTCCCAGCTGAGGCGCCGCTTCTACAATCCCAACCACGTTGCATCCAGCCTGCAGCAACTGATATGAAACGATGACACCTACATTGCCCGATCCGACCATCAATATATTATCCCCGGGTTTGACCCGATGGAGGTTTATCATCGTCTGAGCCGCTCCTGCCCCCATAACACCGGGAAGTGTCCACCCGGGGAAATTAACGGAATTTTCCATCGCCCCGGTAGCAAGAATGATCCTTTCAGCTTTTACGCGTACAGACCGATCCCTATTGCATACGACCCAAAGCTCATTTTCATCGAATATACCGCATACTTCACACCCTAGCCATGTTTCGATATTGAGCTGCTGTGCATCTTTGAGAAGCTGAGTTCCTATGTTGATTCCCCGAATACCCGCTTTATGATCCTTCGATCCGAAAAATTTGTGAATCTGCTTGAACAACTGTCCACCGGGTCTGCTGTTCTCGTCTATAAGCAACACCTCAGCACCTTTTCTTCTGGCCTCGATCGAAGCGCACAACCCTGCAGGACCTGCACCCACTACCACTACTTCTCTCTGTATCATACCGTCTCTCCGTCAGACCAGTCACCGAGTCCGTCCTGGGTTCTGATGTCCATTCCCTCCTGAACTTCCGTAATACAAGTACGAACATTCGGGACACCATTGACCATCATCACACAATCGGTACATCGGCCGATTGCACAATAAATACCTCTCGGTTCATGTCGTTTGACCGTTTTGCGAAGATATTGTCTTCCGTTGGCAAACAGAGCAGCAGCGATCATCTCCCCCTCTCTTGCTTCTAACAGCTCTCCGTCAACAAAGATGGTAACCTTTTTCACATCTTCAAGAGGTCCTAAAACAGGGTGATCAGTGATTCTCTTTTCCATCCTCGTCCTCCTTGAACACATCCATATTCTCACTCCTTACAGGGAACCTGTAGGAAGTCTGCAGAATTTTTTCAATCGGTTTGCCCGTCTTGCGGGCAATGATCTTTGCAATCACTTTCGAACAGCTTCTTCCCTGGCATAATCCCATTCCGGCCCTGGTTATCCGCTTGATATCATCTATCGAATCGTATCCCTGATCGATTGCATCCTCAATTTCTTTGATAGTCACTTCTTCACATCTGCATACGAAATATTCTCTGTTATCTTTCATACATCACCTCCCCGGGATATTGAATCTGTTCGGACTCAATTCCTGCAGAGCCCGATCATTTTTTCCTCCGCACAGAAGATCGGAGACGATCCTTCCTGTTATGGGAGCCAATGCGATCCCGTCTCCTTCATGTCCGGCAACAGTGAAAAAGTTTCTCACCCTGTCATGCTCACCAAGAATCATCTTTCCATCCGGAGTACTAGGCCGCAAGCCGGCCATGGCCCGAATAAAATTGACTTTCTTCATCACCGGGACAAATGAAACAGCCTGTCTGACGATATCCCGGATCCCCTCGAATGTCGTTCTTTTATCGAACCCGACATATTCTCTTGTGCTCCCGATCAGATAACTGTTTCCATGTGAACGGGTGAACGCAAAGGCCAATCCTGACCTTTGCTCTTCATCAGATGAATCATTCATCATTTCAGGATTCAGTTTGGTCACCAGATACCTTGCACTCCAGAGATTTTCCTTTCCGACAGGAGGAATCTTCTCGGTGATGATGATCTGCCCTCTTTTAGGGACGACAGGAACGCACTCTCCCAGACATTCTGCAATAGATCCTGCCCAGGCTCCGGCGGCATTTACTACCTGTTCACAGACAAACTTTTCTCCGGTTGAAGTTGTGACAGTAAAATCCCCATTGCCGTCCTTTTGCAAACCGATGACCCTTCGATGACGCAGGATGCACATTCCTTCTTCCTTTCCCATCTGTTCAAAACTGTGCATGACAGAGAACGGGTAGACTTGAGAATCGGTCGGACAATAGGTTGATGCTATAAATCTGGAGGAAATATATGGCTGTCTTTTTCTCATCTCTTTCTCATCGATAAGGTCGACTTCAAGCCCATAAGATCTCTGCTGCCTTACGAAATCTTCCATCACTTC
>JAQQAI010000020.1 GCA_028532915.1 Sphaerochaetaceae bacterium | reverse complement strand
CCTCTCACAATTATTCATACAACGGGAAACCACTCTCATGCAGTACGAGGCTGAGAGGGGGTTTTCCAGTTCGACTCTCCTGCTTCTGCAGGAAGAACATTCAAGAGCACTTGAAGCTATGGCCGATTCCAATATGAAAGGGATCGGCGTCTACTCGAACAGCGGAAGACTTCGCCTGGGGATCGGATCCGTTCCGAACACCATTCCCCTCGACAAGTTCAATGATATGTGGCAGTCAAGTGGCAACACCCAGTACAGCAACGGCCTTGCAACCTACAACAGAGAAACCGGTATGATCGAATATATCCGGTACAGCCGTTTCTCGATTGAGATGGATACAGGCGATCTCATGCTGGATGAAGATGGGTATCTGCCGTCTCCTCTCACATTCCCGGACGTTCTGTATGTGCTGTTCGACGGACAGGAGTATCACAGCAAGGTTATCATGGTGCAGTCTCTGAGCCTCATGGCGATCGTCACGCTGCTGATCTTACACATCCTGGTCTTCAAGATTTATCAGAACAACAGAAAATACCGCGAGACTCTGGCAAAACAGGAGAATCTGGTGAATCTCGGAGAAGCCGCACGTACTCTGGCTCATGAGATTAAGAACCCTCTCAGTGCGATATCGCTGCAGATCGCGATTCTCAAAAAGACACTTCCTAAAGAGGCTATCGGCGGGTTGGGTGTCATCGATCAGGAATCCCACCGTCTTACAGCGCTCACTGACAAGGTTTCCGATTTCCTTAGAAATCCCGTAGGAAATCCGGAACCTGTGGAGATCCATTCATTGATAGTGAATCTGTCCAAGCGGTTTGACAGCTCGATAACGATCGTTCCAGATTCTCTTGAAAAAGCCTATGTTACGATCGATCCGTACAGGGCCCGATCGATCTTCGAGAATCTTCTCAAAAACGGGGTGGAGAGTAAAAGTGACGGAACTGCCGAGGTAAGTGTCCAGATCGTCAGAGGAAAGAAGAGGAAGGTCCATATCTACATAAAGGATAACGGGGATGGAATAGATCCTAAGAACCTGGAGAAGATCTTTGATCCGTTCTTTACGACAAAGGTTCACGGCTCGGGAATCGGCCTTGCCATTTCCCGGCAGTTCGTCAGAGCACGCTCCGGTGATCTGAAGATATACAACGGTGAACAATGCGGTGCGACAGTCGAAGTGATTCTGCCGCTTGCCCATACATAGGAGAAAATGATGAGAATCTTAGTAGTAGATGATGAGACCAATATCCGTAATCTCATCTGTACATATCTTGAGCTTGAACATTTTGAGACTGACTCCGCAGAAAACGGGCTGTCGGCCCAGAGGCTTCTCACAGAACATACCTATGACGCGGTGCTCCTCGATCTGAAGATGCCCGGGATGGATGGGCTTGAGCTCCTCCAATGGATCCGGCACGAAGGATTCAGGATGCCTGTGATAATGATAAGTGCTCACGGAGAGATTCCTGATGCTGTCGCCGCCCTCAAGGAAGGAGCTCAGGACTATCTTACCAAACCGTTCGATGTGGAGGAGCTTCTCATCAGACTCACCTCGCTCATCGAGAACTATCATCTGAAAAACAGAATCGAGACCGATACTGATGTCGATAAGATCAATCAGCTTCTCGTAGGCTCTTCAAAACCGATACAGCAGATCAAACAGGTGATCTCCAAGATATCGGATTCGATGGCAACGGTCCTCATTACCGGCGAAAGCGGAACAGGAAAAGAGGTCGTTGCACGACAGATCCATCAGCAGGGGAAGAATCCTCTTTCTCCGTTCGTCGCTGTCAATATCGGAGGGGTTCCCGGGAATCTTCTCGAGAGCGAGTTGTTCGGTTATGAGAAAGGGGCGTTCACCGGAGCCAACAACAGGAAAAACGGTATGTTCGAGCTTGCCAACGGCGGGACTCTCTTTCTCGATGAGATCGGAGATATGCCGATGGAGCTTCAGGTCAAGCTTCTGAGAGTGCTGCAGGAGAGGAAGATGAACCGGCTCGGAGGTGTACAGCCGATACCGATAGATGCCCGCATCATCGCCGCTACGAACAGGAATGTCGAGGAGATGGTGAGAGAGGGGACCTTCAGAGAGGACCTCTTTTACAGAATCAACGTCGTGCGTATCGTCATTCCTCCTCTGAGAGAGAGAAAGGAAGATATCCCTCTCCTCGCTGCCGATATCGTCAGAAAACTCAACCGGAAGATGGGGCTGTCTATACAGGGACTTTCTGTCGATGCGCTCAAGGCTCTCAAGGAACATCCCTTCTACGGTAACGTGAGAGAACTCGAAAATATCCTGGAGAGGGCGATGATCTTCTCAACTTCCGATACTCTTAAAATCGAAGATATCACATTGACGGGAGTGAAACTCCATGAGACCGACAATGACGGGAGCTCCCCGGGCATAAATTCGATCGATGATGCAAAGAGCTTGAAAGATATCGAACAAGAGGCGATAATCCGGGCTCTGCACCGCTGGGAAGGAAACCGGACGAAAGCAGCCAAGGAGCTCGGTATTTCCCGTCGCGGTCTGATAAATAAAATCAACGATTATGATCTTGATATCTGATCATACATCCTCAATAAGGAGAACCTGCTTATGTCCACCCTACCGTGCTGGGATCTTGAATCTATCTATCCTGAATCTGACGATACGCTGTTCAATGCAGATATAGCATCACTATCTTCTGCAGCTTTGGAAATAGAGACTCTAGTCTCATCGAAACAAACAGCTTCTTTTGACGACATCGTATTCAAGAAGCTCATCTCGCTGTATGAAACGATGTCAGATACCTATGAAACGATCGATGCCTATGCGAATGCTCTGCTGAGTGTGAACACCGCCGATGAACGCGCGGTGCGGAAAGTGAATGATGCCGGCAAGGCCGGTCTGACGGTCCAGCGGATCCATGTGGCTGTCGTCGAATTCATGTATCTGCACCGCACAGAGGTCGAACAGCTGCTGCAGAGGCCTTCCTGGGATTCCTACCGCTATGTGATTTCTCTTCTTCTGGACGAAAAACAGCATCTGATGTCATCAGAGATGGAAGATCTTGCCGCCGATTTGAACCGGTCCGGTTCGGATGCTTTTACACGTCTTCATGAAGCTGTCACTTCCAGTGCCTCCATCGAAATGGACGGGGAGAAAAAGACTGTCATTGAATTGAGAGCCATGGCTTTCGCCCCCGACCGGAAAGTCAGAAAGAAGGCCTTCAGCAAAGAACTCGAACTGCTTAAAGAGCATGAGACAGCTCTTGCCTTTGCTCTTAACGGAGTGAAGGGTACAGCTTTGACGCTCTATGGGAGAAGAAACTACAGCGATGCTCTTGAGAACGCACTCAAACAGTCGAGAATCAGCAGAAAAGTTCTCGATGCGATGATCTCATCAATTGAGGATCACCGGAGCATGTTCGAGCGCTATTTCACGGTTAAGGCTCATTATCTAGGTCTCGATAGACTGTCTTTCTACGATCTGTTTGCTCCTGTGGGAGAGTCGGCATCATCGTACACCTTCGCCGAAGCCCGATCAGTGATCATAGACCGTTTTTCCTCCTTCCATCCACAGATGGGATCGTTTGCGAAAATGGCTTTCGAGAAAGGCTGGATCGACTCAGCGCCTCATGCGGGGAAGGTAGGAGGAGCCTACTGCACCAGCTTTCCTTCGAGAAAAGAAACGAGAATCCTGTGCAACTATGACGGCTCCTTCGATGCACTTTCCACCGTTGCCCATGAACTCGGCCACGGTTACCACGATTGGGTGACAAAGGACCTTCCCGCCTTACAGCGTCATTATCCGATGACATTGGCGGAAACAGCATCGATTTTCAGTCAGTTCATCATCTTTCAGGGAGTGCTGGAGAACAATAGCGGGCCCGAGAGCATCACTTTCATCGAGAGCTTCCTTTCGGATGCGAGTCAGACCTGTATCGACATCCTCAGCCGTTTCTATTTCGAACAGGAACTGTTCGAAAAGAGAAAGGAAGGCGAACTTTCTCCTCAAAAACTTTGCGATTTGATGACAGATGCTCAAAAGCGGTCCTACGGCAATGGGCTGAAAGAAGAGGATCTGCATCCGTATATGTGGGCCGTAAAGGGCCATTATTACAGTGTCGATCTTCCATTCTATAATTTCCCGTATGCTTTCGGTCAGTTATTCTCTCTCGGTCTCTACAGAGAATATGAGAAAGACAGGGAGAATTTCCCTCAGCGTTTTGATGCCCTTTTGAGACTCACCGGAGTAGACAAGGCTGAAAAAGTGACCGAAAGTGCCGCCTGTGATATCACAGACAGAAGGTTCTGGGATGAGAGTCTTTCGGTCGTGGGGAAATACATCGACCGGTTCTGTGATCTTACGGGGTATTCGAAGTGAGAATTGGTGATACCAGAGAGCTCACAATAGAGAAGATTGTCTCGAAAGGAGAAGCTCTTGCGAGAGACGGGAGCGATGTGTGGTTCGTTCCCCGGGCTCTTGAAAAAGAGAGGGTAGTTGTCCGCCTTGTATCCCAAAAAAAGAACATCTTCCGCGGAGAACTTGTCGAGGTCCTGCAGGCCAGTGAATTCAGAAAGACTCCCTTTTGTCCCTATTATGAAGTATGCGGCGGCTGTGATATGCAGCATATCGACCACACACGTCAGGTGAAGGTCAAAGAGGAGATCGTTCTCGAGAATCTGCGCAGAATAGGAAAGATAGAGACGGATGAACAGACACGGACATTCGAATATCTCGGTGCCCATGTTGATAAGATTGAACATTATAGAAAGAAAGTCAGATTCCAGGTCGACCCCGTCGGATTGAAAATCGGGTTTCTTTCGAAAAAGAGTCATTCGGTAGTCGATCTCGGATCCTGTCCGATCCTTTCCTCCTCCTTACAGTCTCTCCTTCAGGATAAAAGAGAACTGCTGCTCTCTCAGGCTCTCAGAGAAACCGACCGGTTCGGGAAAGATTTCGTGACAGTCTCCGCTGTTGAGGGTGATGACAATCTCATCAGCCTCGGAGAGCAGATCGTCCCTGTGACCTGCGGCGAGAAGATTCTCTATGTGAACTCCTCAGTGTTCTTTCAGGCCCATCAGGGTATCCTGTCCCATATGGTTTCAAGGGTACGGCAATGGGCTGAAGGTGAAACAATCATCGACCTGTACAGCGGGATCGGGACCTTTGCCTCGGCAGTGGAAAGTGAAAAAAGAACCGTCTACGCGATCGAGAAGGATCCCGCATGTCTCGCTCTGGGGAAGAAGAATCTAAAATATTCCACCTTCTTTACCGAAGATGCTCAAAGATGGGTAAAAAGATTTCCTTCACAGAAGGTGGGGACCGTCATAGTCGATCCGCCCCGAAGTGGTCTGACTGTGCAGGTGATCGAGTCAATCGGTAAGATAGCTCCGCAGAGGCTGATCTACATCTCATGCGACAGCGCCACGTTCGCACGCGATGCCCGGCTGTTCACTGAAAGAGGCTATAGTCTTGCATCGCTTGAATATCTGGAGATGTATCCGCACACGTCTCATACAGAGACCATGGCCCTGTTCGAAACGCAAAGGCCCCGTCAATACCGGAAAAACTGAGATTAATTGCCCGGCAGGAAATTGTAATGGTTTGAAAAGAGTTTGATCACATAGTATACTCTGACAATCATGAACGAAAGCAACCGGCCCGGGCGGCACACTGAAAGGGATTTCGGTATTATCATCTCAGCTCTCCTCTTTTTTATCGCGTTGAGCAGTATACTCTCTTTCGCAGGTTCCGTCATCGAAGTGACCAGTTCCTTTCTCATAGGTATACTGATCGCATCGTTGATCAATGTACCGCTCAGATTCTTCGAACTGAAGGTGTTCACCAAAGGCTCATATCTCATGCGCAGAATCATTTCACTGGCAGTGACGATCATAATCGTTGTGCTGGTGCTGATCTCTCTGCTGTTCATCGTGGTGCCTCAGCTCAATTCGGCCTTCACCTCTCTGACCGAGTCGCTGCCGGTTCTGCTTGAAAGATCGGGAACTTATCTATCCTCGATTTCCCTTGATACACCCGATTGGCTTTCTACAGTCGAACTCGATCTATCTTCGATCGAAGACAATGTGCTTGATATGGTCAAATCATGGGCCAGCGCGATAGTAGAATCGAGTGTCCAGATCGCCCAGAATTTCGTCCAGTCGATCATAACCTTTTCTCTGTCATTCGTCTTTGCCATATACATACTCTTGAGAAAGGAAAAGCTGCTCGGACAGCTTGATTCGATCACCCGTGCATATCTTCCTTCGAACAGATATGCCGCGTTGAGCCATACGGGGAATCTGATTGCTTCGACATTCACACGGTTCATCTCAACTATGGCTGTTGAAGCGATCATACTCGGGTCGATGTTCCTCGTTACGATGCTGCTGTTCAGTTTTCCCTACGCCTTTCTCATCTCCTCGCTGGTGGCGGTAGCGGCCTTCATTCCCATAGTCGGTGCGTTCATCGCAGCCTTCATCGGAATCCTCCTTATGCTGGTGACCGATCCTGTCCAGGCAATATGGTTTGCAATACTGTTTCTTGCACTGCAGCAGATAGAGGGGAATATCATATATCCGAGGGTCGTCGGCGATTCGATCGGACTTCCTGGAATATGGGTACTGTTCGCGGTCGTCGTCGGGGGAAATGTGTTCGGTATCCTCGGTATCTTTCTGGGGGTTCCGTTCGTTGCGGTCCTGTACGTTCTTGTCAGAGAGAACGTGAAAAGAAGACTGGACGGGAGACTCGAATAACAGAGGAAACGCTATGGATTGGTATACACTGGAAGCTCTGGAAGCATTACGATTCCTATCGGTGGACATGAAAAGAGGTCTCTCTTCAGATCAGATTGAACAGAGAAAGAAACAGTACGGAGACAATGTTCTGACCGAACAGCAGCCGAAGACACTGCTTCAGAAGTTCTTCGATCAGTTCAAAGATATTACGATCATCATTCTCATCTGTGCCGCATTGCTCTCTTTTCTCATCGCACTGATCGAAGGGTCTACGGGAGAGTTCGTCGAACCTGTGCTGATTCTCGCGATCGTTATTGTAAATGCTGTGATGGGCGTCATTCAGCAGCAGAGAGCCCAGAAAGCACTCGATGCATTGAAGAAACTATCTTCACCTCATGTCCATGTTCTTCGAGAGAACCGGGAGGTTATCATAGAATCAAAAGATATCGTTCCCGGAGATATCTTCTTTTTCGAAAGCGGTACTCTGATTCCCTGTGACGGCAGAATCATCGAAAGCCATTCGCTGCGCATCGATGAGTCTCCTCTGACAGGGGAATCTGTTCCGGTGGAGAAACACCACGAATCCGTGGTTGAAAAGAACGCCCCTCTCGGAGACAGAGTCAATATGGTCTACAGCGGATGTGCCGTGGTCAGAGGAAGAGGAATGGCTGTCGCGACCCAGATCGGGATGCATACCGAGATGGGAACAATAGCAGACCTGCTCAACCGGACAGAACAGACGACCACTCCGCTTCAAAATACGCTTTCTTCATTGGGCAGGATCCTTGCTGTCAGTGCAATTGCGACTGTTATCGTGATTTTCATCATC
The DNA here is from genome assembly GCA_028532915.1 of Sphaerochaetaceae bacterium. Classification (GTDB taxonomy): domain Bacteria; phylum Spirochaetota; class Spirochaetia; order Sphaerochaetales; family Sphaerochaetaceae; genus SABI01. Next base: position 23,799 of record JAQQAI010000020.1, on the reverse strand, counting down.
GGTGTTGCCAATGCGATCGAACTGAAAGAGATGATGATGATCGCAATCTCTTTAGCAGTCTCTGCGATTCCCGAAGGCCTTCCGGCAATCGTGACGATCGTTCTCAGTCTCGGTGTTCAGAGGATGTCGAAAAAGAACGCCATCATACGCCATCTGCCTGCCGTGGAGACTCTGGGAAGAGCATCGATCATATGTACCGACAAAACCGGAACGCTTACGCAGAACAGAATGAAAGTGACCGCAATCTGCCTTGAAGGAGAGAAGAAGTATTCAGAACTCGATAAGCGGGATGATTCAGCGGTCAAAAGACTTCTCACATACAGTGCATTATGCACTGACGCGACAGTCACGATCGAAGAAGGTAAGATTCACTCCATTGGCGATCCGACTGAAGTCGCTCTGGTAAGTGCCGCATTGGAAAAGGATATCGAGAAGGATTCACTGCTGAACCGGTACCCGAGAATCGACGAGATCCCGTTCGACTCGGAGAGGAAGAGAATGACCACCATTCATAGAGATGGTGACAGAATTCTGGCAATCGTAAAAGGGGCGGTCGATCAGATACTCCCAAGATGTGTCGCCGGTGATTATGGTTCCGTAGAGGCTGTCAACAGAGATATGGGATCGAACGCACTGAGAGTGCTTGCTGTAGCCTATCGGTACATTGAAAGTGAAGCGTCTCAATGGTCGGTAAAAGAGGTGGAGCATTCACTGCATTTCGCAGGTCTTGTCGGAATGATCGATCCACCCCGCAAGGAGGTCTTCGATGCTGTCGCCCTGTGCAAGGATGCCGGTATAAGGCCGGTGATGATCACAGGGGACCATATCGTAACCGCAAGAGCGATCGCAAAGGAACTGCAGCTTCTTGGAAGTGGAGATACGGTCCTCTCGGGAGAACAGCTGTCAGCTATGTCCAAACAGGATCTGGAAGATATCGTCGGTGATGTCAGTGTCTATGCCAGAGTCTCTCCTCAGGATAAGATCCGTATCGTTCAGGCATGGCAGAAAAGAGGAAAGGTCGTCGCCATGACAGGAGACGGCGTCAATGATGCTCCCGCTTTAAAAAGTGCCGATATCGGATGTGCCATGGGGGTCACAGGAACAGATGTGGCCAAGAGCGCAAGCGATATGACCCTCTCCGATGATAATTTTGCAACGATAGTTGAAGCTGTGAGAGAGGGGAGAATAATGTTCGACAATATCAAAAAGACAGTGTTCTTTTTGATCGGAACAAATATCGGAGAGCTGATCACCGTATTTTCAGCCATGATATTCTGGCATCTTTCTCCCTTTGTCTCACTTCAGCTGCTGTGGATTAATCTGGTGACAGACTCATTCCCCTCGATAGCACTGGGAATGGAAAAAGGTGATGTCGATGTGATGAAACGGGCTCCGCGTGAGAAGAATGAATCTCTGTTTGCCTCCAGAGGAGCGGTGAAAGTGGTCGCAATGGGGATCATGTTCGCTTGTCTTACATTATTTGCATTTCATCTGGGCAATACATTTACCGGATCGGTCAGAGGAGGAAGAACTCTTGCGTTTATCACACTCGCCCTTTCTCAGGTGATTCATTCATTCAATATGAGAAGTACCCGGTCGGTCTTCTCAATCGGTATCTTCTCGAACAGAGCCCTCAACAGAGCTGCGCTTCTTTCAATATCTCTGATCGCTGCCGTAACGGCAATCCCCGCTGTCGCACAATCGTTCGGCATGATGATGCTCCCTGTGAAGCAGTATCTGATAGCCGCAGGATTGTCCTGTGTACCTCTGGTGGTGATGGAACTGTCAAAACTCTTTATTAACTGCAGGAGAACCGATGAACATTAGATCGTGGATCTCGGAACATAAAAAGGAGACTGTTCATTATCTGATTGCTTTAACACTGCTGATGACTCTTTCAGTGTTCCTTCTGTTCAGAGGTGGCTACTATGTCAGCAATCTCGTCTCTTTTTCGACGAGCCATCTGGTCGCCACTACGGTGATATTCATGCTTCTCTATGCTTTGAAGTCAGTCACATTCGGTCTACCATATGTTTTGCTCTATTTCACAATAGGAACGATCTATCCTCTTTATATTGCGCTTCTGTTGAATATCATCGGAACCATTGTGAATCTCCAGATTCCCTATTTTCTCGGATACAAAAGAGGAAACGGGTATGTCGATTCGATTCAGAAAAGATTTCCATTTCTCGGTCGGATTCTGGAAATGAAAGACAAGTCCCAGTTCGCATTCACCTTCATTGTGAAGATCATCGGCAAGATTCCCCATGAGATAACGAACCTGATGCTGGGTTCTCTACACATATCATGGCCGGTATATGTCAGTGCAACGATACTTGCACTGCTTCCCACAATGATAAGCACGACTTTAATGGCGAAGAACTATCAGCAACCCGGATCTCCCGTTTTTATTATTGCCGCTGTGATATTTCTGGCGACTCCCGTTATCTCTTTCATCTATTACAGAAAAAATTCTGTGAACAGGGAAGAATCTCACTGATTTATCAGGCTGAAATAACTAATTTTATCTTTACCAAACATTTATAATTGCATGTCTTTAATCTTTACTTCCCTGTTGTATTGTTTGTTCATATCAAAGAAGTCATGCAGTAATACTGTGTGAAAAGGAGTAACAGATGAAGATGAGAAAAAGAGGTAAAGTGATCCTCATCATTTCACTTATAGCCATGTTGTCGATTCCGACCATCTTTGCGGCGGATGCGGATGAACAGATAGAAACTGCAACAGTTGTGTCGAACGAGAATGCACCTTCAGCAGGACCCCTCGGCCGCAGAGGATCGGCAGATCAGCTGATGAAGAGAGCTGTTGTTGCGTCGAATGAAAAGGCACCTTCACAAAGACCCGACGGACGCAGAGGTTCGGCAGTTCAGAATGAGGAACTTCGAGAACGCGGAGGTTTCGCTGGTGAGTGTGAAACCGGATCTCAAAACCCTATGCACAGGCACAATGGACAAAGAGGTCCACAGATGGGTGAGCGAAGACAGAACATCGATGATGAGAATCTTTCTGTGAGAAGAGGCCGGCAGTGAGAAACCGAAGAAATAGAATAATAATGGCAGGGGTCACGTTCATCGTGGCCCTGTCATCCCTGTTCGCTCAGGGGGGAAAGGAAATATCTGCCGATAACGGGTCGGAAGGAATCCTTCTGATGAGAGAAGAGGAGAAGTTGGCACGAGATGTCTATCTCACTCTCTACGACCTTTATTCGGTTCCGGTTTTCCTGAATATCGCACAAAGCGAACAGAGGCATACCGACAGTGTCAAATGGCTCATCGAACAGAAAGGTCTCACTGATCCCGTAATATCGGATGAGATCGGAGAATTCAGCGATGATGAACTGCAGCAGCTCTACCAGGTCCTCATCGAGCAGGGATCTCAATCTTTGTCACAGGCTTTCATAGTCGGAGCTTTGGTTGAAGAACTCGATATTTATGATATCGAAAGGCTTCTGGAAGATGAGGACGATATCCAGATCATCCGCGTGTACGATAACCTTCTTGAGGGATCTATGAATCATCTGAGATCATTTTACAGCAAGATTGTCAAATCCGGAGAGGATTACCTTCCTTCATATATCACAGAAGATCGTTTCCAACAGATAGTTCAGTAGCATATGATGGAAACAAAAATTGTCATGTGATACACTGACTGTAACAAAGAGTTGCATGTGGAGGACAGAGGATGGTCGATGGTTTTGTGAGAGTGGGAGTTGCAACTCCCGACGTTAAGGTGGCGGATACCTCCTACAATAGTTTGACGGCTATTTCGGCGATGAAAGATGCAGCAGCAGATGATGTGGCGATTCTTGTTCTGCCGGAACTTCATCTTACAAGCTATACATGCCAGGATCTTTTCTTTCAGACGAGTCTGCAGACCGGTGCTGTGGATGCACTTCTCTCTGTGATAGAGGCCTCCGCCACTTATGAAGTGCTCACTATCGTGGGCGTTCCTCTCGTATGTGAAGAAAAACTGTTCAACTGTGCTGCAGTTGTCGAAAAAGGGCGTCTTCTGGCTGTAATCCCTAAGACCTACCTTCCGAACTACCATGAATTTTACGAGATGAGATGGTTCGCATCGGCCTGTGATGAGTACAAGACGATAACGGTCGGAGATTATACTGTCCCGTTTACCACAGACTGCCTTATCCAGTCCAGGCGGCATCCGGATGTCACGGTGGCGGTCGAGATTTGTGAAGACCTGTGGGCTCCGAACGCTCCTTCAATCGCACACTCTCTTGCCGGTGCGACGATCATTGCCAACCTGTCGGCGAGTAATGATCTTATCGGAAAGAGAGAGTACCGGAGGAATCTGGTAAACAGTGCCAGCGGACGCTACAGCGGTGCATACCTGTACGCATGTGCGGGGCCGGGCGAATCCACTACAGATGTCGTTTTTCTGGGACATGACATGATCAGTGAGAACGGTGTGATGCTCGCCGAATCCAATGGAGTGTTTACCGGACTGCTGTACAGTGAAATAGATGTCGAGAAACTGAAATCACAGAGAATGAGAAACACGACATTCGCTCCGCAGGGAAGTGATCTGTATACGAAGGTCTTTTTCGATACCGATATCAAAGATGTCAATCTTACAAGATACGTAGATCCCTATCCTTTCGTTCCTTCTGATGAGACCGGAAGAGAGCGGCGGTGTGAAGAGATTCTGACAATGCAGTCGATGGGACTGGTCAAACGTCTTGAACATATCGGTAACGAGAAAGTGGTAGTCGGTATATCAGGAGGGCTCGATTCCACTTTGGCCTTACTTGTATGTGTCCGTGCCTTCGATTACCTCAAGTTGGCAAGAGATGGCATCATCGCCGTCACGATGCCCTGTTTCGGAACCACAAAGAGAACGAAAGGTAATGCCGGTGAACTTGCCAAGGCTCTTAAGGTGACTCTCAGAGAGATCGATATCACCCGGTCGGTCCGTCAGCATTTCAGCGATATCGGACATGATGAAAGCGATCTGAGTGTAACATACGAGAATTCTCAGGCGAGAGAGAGAACTCAGGTACTGATGGATATAGCCAACAGTGAATCAGCGATAGTTGTAGGTACCGGTGATCTGAGTGAACTGGCATTGGGCTGGGCGACCTATAACGGTGACCATATGTCGATGTATGGTGTGAACTCATCAATCCCGAAGACTCTTATCAAACATCTTGTCCGTCACGCGGCATCACTGACCGAAGATGTCGTAATCCGCGATACGCTTCACGATATTCTGGACACTCCTGTGAGTCCCGAGCTGCTGCCCGCGATAAACGGAACCATATCTCAGGTCACAGAGGATCTCGTCGGTCCCTATGAACTGCATGATTTTTTCCTGTACTGGGCGGTCAGATGGGCTTTCTCTCCAAAGAAGGTCTATCATCTGGCCCTCTATGCCTTCAAAGACGGTTATGAAAAAGAGGTGATCAAACACTGGCTCAAGGTATTTTATAAGAGGTTTTTCTCTCAGCAGTTCAAACGATCCTGTCTTCCTGACGGACCGAAAGTCGGCTCGGTGGCACTTTCTCCCAGAGGAGATCTGAGAATGCCGAGTGACGCCCGGTCGGCTTTATGGATCGATCAGGTCGGGAATCTGTAGGGTATATCCCTGTATCAAAACGTCTTACCTTCTCTGATTTGCAGAAAAATTTAAATTTCTTGTATCCTTTATCGATCAATAGATGTTATCCTTATGTTATTATCTTAGGAAATAAGCATCTGAGAAGGGTCTATGGCAAGGAGAAAGAAAGTAGCAGCTGCTGTGTTGATGATGGTTCTATTGTTGAATACAGTTGGAGCGAGGAACTTATTTGATACCGGGTTGAAAGTTGTCTCCCTTTATGATGCGGATCAGGGAATCGCCGATTCGAGCTTCTTTGAAGGTATGGGTGACGGTTACAATTGGGATGTCGGAGTCGGCATCGAGACACGGTTTTCGTTTCTCCACCTTTCCGGGATGATCACCAACCATGAAGATGGCGGGAATGACAATGGAATGAATTTCTATGCAAGTGCTTTATTCGACATTCCAGTCATCAACGATTTTTTATATCTGAAAGCAGGGGGAGGGATATCGAATACGATTTACCTTCCTGAAAGTGAAGATGAAAGTTTCATGTATGGAAAGGATGAGGTCAGAGAGTTCGATTCTTTCGGGCAGATGGTAAGCGAATCTCCGATTCATCTGAAAGCCGGTGTAGATATTATCATCGGTCCGACTGTGGTTTCCCTATTCTATCTCAGAGAGACCAGCGGGACGTTCGGTGAAAGCATCGAGACGATACTGAGCTCTTCCGGAACCAACAAGGCGGGTGCTGGATTGACACTTTCGCTGTTTTGAAGTTGTATAATAGGCAATAGGCTATTTATAATTAAATGATATTTGGAGGGAAGCCTTCAAAAGGAGAAGAGAAGATGAAAAAGACACTATTTACTCTGGCAATTATTTTGATCATAGTTCCTGCAACATTATCTGCAGGTCTTATCGATTTCAGCGTCGGTGCTACAGCACAGTACAAATCACCCTTTGATGCCTCTGAGGAAATCAGCTGGGAAGATGGGATGGCTGATTTTGAAAACTACGCCCTCGGTGCAGATATCAGAACAAGAATCCTGTTCGCCGAAGTCGATGTGACAGCATTATACGAACAGGTTGAAGTTGATGATGTGATGACACATGCAGCTTCAGGGCTGGTCACAGGCGGACTGTCTCTGGACTTCCTCGGTCTGGCCAGAATCGGACTCGGTCTCGGACCCCGGGTAACAGCTATATATCCTGAAGGCGGTGAAGTCAGCTTCGTCGATTCCGAAGGTGATGAACTTACAGCCGAAAATCTTGCTGAGGCTCTCATGCAGTCTCCTCTCACATGGAGAGCAACTGCAGACCTCAATCTCGGTGGAATCCTGGTCGGTCTGAACTACACTGTCGACAGTAACGGGTTTACTCTGGAAGGATCGGATTTTGCTAAACTTCTTCCAGGCGATTCCGATTGGAACGAAGGTAGAATCGGAGCTTCAGTTCTCATTACCCTCTTCTAAATTATATATCCGGATTTGATTTGATATGCATCTCTGATCCCTGCAAAGGATCGGAGATGCATCTACTATATGGAGCAGCTTGTGGTACATCGTCGCTTAACTATCTTTCTATTTGTTCTCATTTTCCCAGCGCTTTTTCTCTTTTCCTCCAACACCTCGGTAGGGTTCGGGAGTGTCAGCGAGTTTCAGGTGGACTTCGGCAGCCCGTCAATAAGGACCGTTGATATTGTCGATGTGACCAACTGGGCAACCGGATGGGAGCTGAGACTGCGGGCTTTCATGTTCTCGCTTGACGGGTACATGCTTGTGCAGCAGGGTGAGATCACCGATGTGACCGATGATGGGAAACCGGTGTATACGGATGATTATGCACAGATAATTTCCGGAATGATGGCTTTAAGTATCGGAACAGAAGTTGCTCAGAACACAAGACTCTCCTTAGGCATCGGATCCTTATACGGAATTAACATCCATTCAAACTGGTCTCCCGAGTTCTGGATTTCAAGTGAAGATAATATCGTGGGAGTGACTCCCAGTGAAGATTTCTGGGAAGCTGTCTCGGTAGCCTACAGAGCAAGGCTCGATTTCAATTTCTACCGTTTCACCGTTGGCTTATTTGTGACGGTGCCGAGCGAAAAGGGCTCTCTTGATACCATGACTCCCGACTGGGAATCAGGAAAGATCGGAGCCGCCTTCATTACGACGCTCTTCTAGGCAGGGTATCTATCTTACACCTGTGATTTGTGCTATCATCAACTATCCACAAGGAGATAGACATATGGGTAAACGCACAATATTAGGCTCGCTGTTTGTTGCGATATTTCTTGCAGCCGCAGTCTTCTTTGTTCTCTTCTTTTTTGTCCCGACTATTTCTCAAACCTTCTTCAATGTGAGTTACCAGAGCCTGCGTGACAGTGATCAGCTTAAGAGTATTCTCGAGGATACTTTGAAGAATGCAAGAGTTCCCGAGATAGCTGTAGATGAATATATCGACCGGCTCGAGGATAAGGATTTTTACAGAACAGTTCAGGAGAAATCAAAAGAGGGTGAAGACGCTCTCCTAGGATATCTTGCCGAAGCCGGTGAAGGTATCGACTTTGGTGATCTCGAAGTGGACAGACTGAAAACAACGCTGAAAGAAGGGCTTTCTCAGACACAGCAGTTTACCTCGTCCCAACTGTCTGCTCTCTCCAGACTCTTCTCAGAAACGATCGGTAACCTTTGATGGAAATCACATTTTTAGGAACAGGAACAAGTCATGGAGTTCCGAAGATAGGGTGCTCCTGCAGAGTATGTACAAGCACTGACAGTAAGAACAACAGATACAGATCATCCATCCACATCAGGCAGGACGATCTGTCTCTCGTCATCGACACCGGACCCGAGTTTCGTCTACAGATGCTGCGTTCCCATATAACCCGTCTTGACGGTGTTTTCTACACGCACAATCATGCCGATCATATCAACGGGATTGATGATCTGAGAGTATTCAGTGAGACTTCGCCTCTGACAGTGTACGGCCCGTCCGATGTGATCGATGATCTTCACCACAGGTTCTCATACGCGATCGGTACAAATCCCTTCAAAGGGGGAATCCCTCAGCTGAACACCGTGATAGTTTCTCAGGAAGGGGTGACAGTCGGAAAACTGAAAGTGATTCCGATAGAGCTGATTCACGGATGCAGGAAGGTATTCGGGTATAGAATCGGTGATTTTGCCTATCTCAGTGACTGTAAAGTGATCCCGGAACATTCCTACGAGAAATTGCAGGGAGTAAAAACCGTCGTCATCGACGCTCTGAGGTATCGGGAACACCCGACCCATATGAATGTTGATCAGGCTGTCGCCAGCTCCCTTATCATCGGTGCCGAAACGGTCTATCTTACCCATATGTCCCATGAATTGGAACATGAGACATTGGAGCGGGAGCTTCCCGGCCATATTCATCCGGCTTATGACGGACTGAAGATAAATGTTCCAATCAGATAATGGAGGATTCGATGGAATCAGATAGGAAGAAATTATATGTTATCGATGCTTTCGGATTGATATACCGCTCATATTTCGCATTCATCAACCGTCCTCTCCGTGATAAGGATGGAAACAATGTTTCTGCACTGTTCGGTTTCTATTCCACTTTGATAAAGGTCCTGAAAGAGTATGATCACGATTATCTCGTTGTCGCACTCGACAGCATGACACCCACGTTCCGCCACGAGATGTACAGTCAGTACAAGGCGAACAGGGAGGCTGCTCCCGATGACCTGCACAGCCAGGTTCCGCGTATTCTGGAGATCCTCGATGCGGCTAATATCCCCCATATCAGAGTTGACGGCTGGGAGGCCGACGATATCATCGCGGCAGTCGCGAAGAAGGCTGCCGAGCAGAACATCGAGACCGTGATGGTCACCGGTGATAAAGATCTGCTTCAGCTTGTGAGCGACACCGTATGTGCTCTGAGGCCTCCTCGGAAGAACGAGAAATCCTACAGGTTTATCAGATCTGAGGAGGTCTATGAAGAATTTCTCCTTCACGCAACCCAGATAGTCGACTATCTTTCACTGATCGGCGATTCCTCCGATAATGTCCCCGGAGTAAGCGGTATCGGACCGAAAGGTGCCGTTAAACTTCTGCAGCAGTATGAGACTCTCGATAACATCTATGCTCATCTCGATGAGCTTTCTCCGTCGGTGATGAAAAAACTTGTCAACGGAAAAGAGAATGCCTATCTGAGCCGGCGTCTTGTGACACTCGCATCCGATATTCCTACAGGAATAGAATTCGAAACCGAACGATTTACCACTCATTCCATCGACTGGGCAAAGGCCGTTCCCTATTTCGAAAAAGCTCAGGCGAGCAGCATCATCACTTCGTTGCGGCCTTTTCTCGACGACAGTGAAGAGGTCATAAGTGCACCCGCGAATAAACGGGGTACCTACGAAGCTGTAACATCCTGCGAACAGCTCAGAAAAGTTCTCAAAGAGGTAAGTAGAGCGGGGGTAATGGCCTTTGATTTTGAAACCACCGATATCGATGAGATGATTGCTACCCCTGTGGGATTCAGCTTTTCAAGCCGTAAAGAAACCGGCTACTACGTCCCTCTTGTCGCTGGCGGAGAGAAGATCATCTCTGAAAAAGATGCCATCGCTGTTCTTCGGGAGTTTCTTGTCGACACAAAGGTGAAACTTGTCGGTCAGAATATCAAGTATGATTACAAAGTCCTTCGACGCTGGGGAATAGAAGATGCACAGCTGTATCATGATACGATGATAGCTGCATGGCTGCTCGACTCGGCGGCAGGAATCTATAATCTTGATCATCTTGCTGAGAAATATCTGGGCGGTTACAAGACCATAAAATATGAGGATGTAGTGCCGAAAGGGAAACTTTTCAGCGATATTCCGCTCAAGGACGCTCTCGAATATGCTGCAGAGGATTCGGATATTACATGGAGACTCTATGAGGTCTTTACGAAGGAACTGGAGAAAGAGGGGCTGACAGCTCTGTTCGAGACTGTCGAGATGCCTCTTGTGAAGATCCTCTCGGAAATGGAACTTGCCGGAATATATCTTGATACTGCAATCATCAATACCTTTGACAGGGAAGTATCGCAGCGTCTTGAAGAGATCGAAAAAGAAGTCTACAAGCAGGTAGGGCATCCGTTCAACATGAACAGCCCAAAACAGCTTCAGCAAGTTCTGTTCGAAGAGAGAAATCTTCCTACAGGAAAGAAGAACAAAACCGGGTATTCGACTGCGATCGACGTCCTCGAGAAACTCTCGTATATTGATATAGTGCCGAAACTGATCGTACAAAACAGGGCTCTGGTCAAACTGAAGAACACTTATATCGACACACTGCCTCTGCAGATCCACCCTGAAACAGGACGTATTCACACATCCTATACTCAGACCGGTACGGCCACTGGCCGTCTCTCAAGCAGAAATCCCAATCTGCAGAATATCCCGATCAAAAGTTCGGATGGTAGAAGGATCCGTGAGGCATTCACTCCCCAAAAAGGTTCGATTCTCCTCTCTGCGGATTATTCGCAGATAGAACTGGTCGTCCTCGCCCATCTCAGCAAAGACCCGAATCTCATGAAAGCTTTCAGGGAAAAAAAGGATATTCATACCCAGACTGCAAGCCTCATATTCGATATTCATCCTGATCTGGTCCTTCCTGAACAGCGGAGAATCGCGAAGACAATCAATTTCGGTGTGATGTACGGCATGTCGGCTTTCCGTCTTTCCAACGAACTTTCGATCTCTAGAAAAGATGCCGGAATATTCATCGAGAACTACTTCAACAGATTCTCTCATGTCAAGGAATTCATGCAGAAAGTTCTTGATGAGGCGGAAAAGACGAAAGTAGTCCATACGATCCTTAACAGAAAACGGCCGGTACCTGAAATTTCCAGTTCGAACAAGACAGAACAGGCAGGAGCGCAACGGATTGTCATAAACACTGCTATTCAGGGGTCGGCTGCTGATATCATGAAGCTGGCGATGATCAAAGTCGATACGATGATGAAAGAGGAGAAGGTGAAAAGTTCGATGGTTCTTCAGGTTCATGACGAACTCATCTTCGAGGTGGTAAGAGAAGAACTTCCGCTGATGAGAAAGCTTGTTCAGGATGCGATGGAAAGTGCATACGAATTGTCGGTACCTCTTCGCGTGAGTATCGAAACCGGAGAATCCTGGGGAGAAATGCATTGAAGATTATCGGTGTAACAGGGAAATACTGTACAGGAAAAAGCACTGTCTCGGCGATGATAGCTGAAAGAGGATACATGGCCATCGATGTAGACTCTCTCGGTCATCAGGCTCTTGAATCAAGTAAGGATGTACTGGTTGAAAATTTCTCGGAAACTATACTACGACCTGATACATCGATTGACAGAAAAGTGCTGGGGTCCATCGTTTTCTCGGATGAAAAACATCTGAAGACCCTTGAACGTATTGTACATCCGAAGATGGTGGAGATGACTTTGGAACTGATCAACCGGGAAAGAGGCAAAGGTTGTAAGGCTGTGATCGTAAATGCGGCATTGCTGCATCGGATGCATCTCGACGTTCATTGTAATATTCTCTGTTACGTAAAGAGTCCTTTACTTATCAGGTATTCTCGGGCTAAAGTGAGAGATAATGCTACATGCAAATCATTTATTCGCATGCAGAAAGCTCAAAGAGATATCAATATGTCAAATTTCGATGGAGATTCCGATATATATATTTTTAACAATGGCACAAAGAATGGATTTATTCATCGACAAGTTGATGAGTTTTGCATTACTATAGGAATATAGGAATACAGTGGTATGAGAAAAACAGGTTTATTGATTATATTAGGCATTACAATCTCAGTAGCGATTTTTGTTCTGGCCGGGATCATCTATTTCCAACCGGCAGTCGCAAAGCAAAAAGCGGCAGCCCCTCCTGAACAGGTCCAAAAGACGTTAGAGGTTCCGGCTGTGGAGCCAGAAATTGAAACAGCCGAACCTATGATAGAAAAGATAGACACAGAACCTGAAGAACCTTCTGAGCCTGTAGTGGAAAAAGAGGTCAAGGACGAGGAACCGGAAATTGTAGAAGAGAAAGTAATTGACCAGATTCCGGCTGAAAAGGAAGTTGTTGCAGAAGTTGCACAACAACAGATTGAAGAGCCCCCAAGAATCCCTGCGAAAGTGAAACTTTCTATGAATGTATATCCGGTAGTTGAAGAAGTGACTCCTGTTGAAGAAGTAACTCCTGTTGAAGAAGTCGCTCCTGTTGAGGAAGTTGCTCCTGTTGAAGAAGTAACTCCTGTTGAAGAAGTTGCTCCTGTTGAGGAAGTCGCTCCTGTTGAGGAAGTCGCTCCTGTTGAAGAAGTGACTCCTGTCGAGGAAGTCACTCCTGTTGAAGAAGTGACTCCTGTTGAGGAAGTCACTCCTGTTGAGGAAGTTGCTCCTGTTGAAGAAGTCGCTCCTGTTGAAGAAGTAACTCCTGTTGAAGAAGTAACTCCTGTTGAAGAAGAAGTTACTGTCGGCAAAGATGTTGTTTCTGCCGGGAAGTCAGCTCCTGAGGTGGAAGATTTTGCGGTCAGGATGGAAGAAGAGGTTTCAGAACCTGCACCGTTCGTTTCAGAATCACTTCAGGCTGTTGTGAATATCGTAAAGCAGTCAATGCCTAAAGTTATTGCTGTTGATTACATCTGGAGCCCTGTAGAGGCTGTTGAAGGTGAAAAACTGTATGTATCTCCTGCAGCTTTCAATGAACTGGCCAATGAGAAGAGAAAGATTGCTACCGAAGAAATATATGATGCATTGATCTTTGAATAGATATCATCTGCACGAAAGAAAGCCCTCATATGTGAAATGATCACAATGAGGGCTTTATTATTAGGCTGTTACTGCGTCCGAAACTTCACCTCTGTGTACTTTACTCATGAGGAAGAAGGCTATCAGCATACATACTGCGGCGTATACGAACAATGAACCGTACCCGAATATATCTATGAGAGCTCCGGTAATAGGTGGTGAGATAATCGAAGCAAGCTGTGAGAAGAAATAATAGAGTCCGGTATAGATTCCCATATTCGAATAGTCTGCCATCTGCCAGAGCATCGGGAACGAATTTGTGATGATCGTGACCCAGAACATTCCAAAAAGGAACATCAGTGCCCAAAAGGAGATCATCCGTGTTGTTTGACCTATATTTTCTCCTGTTGCAACATTGCTGTGTATAAAGATCAGCATCAGAACTGTGAAGAGTGCGATCAGTGCTGTTCTTATCGTCTTCTTTCTTCCCCGTTTATGGGCTATGACACCGCTGGGGATCGCAAAAAGAGCATACGCGATACCGACCATTCCTGCAGCGAGTGCTGCGTTAGCCGAAGACGTCTTGAGAATCTCGATTGAATATTTTCCGACGAACGGCAGAACTCCCTGATACCCGATAAACCAGAACAGAAGAGAAAGAAGTACGAAGAGTGCACTCTTCTCTTTCTCAGAGAAAATCTCTTTGAGTGAATCAATGATAGGCACTTTTTCCTCGTCAGATTTCTCGAACGATCCTTTGTTGTTCTCTTTTACAAAGAAAAAGAGGAGGATCACGGCGATGAAGATCAGTATGCTGGCAATTGGGAAAGCGAGAATATCTTGTGTCGGCCCTCTATTCGGAAGATTGATAGATACGCTCATAAAGCGCGCCAGTCCTATAGTACCTACTATCGAGGCAATCCCGCCCATCGTGTTGATCACTCCGTTCGCTTCACTTCTTAAATCTCCCGGAATGATGTCGGGCATCAGAGCTACGACAGGTCCCCGCACCGACTGCTTGAAGATATTGAGTGCGAAGATGAGGACGATGAGAAGTATCAGAGAGGAAAGAGCAGCAAACGGAATGAATCCGAATGCAACAGCACTTAACGGCAGCAATGTGATGATGAACGGCATTCTCCTTCCGATTCGGGTTCGGGTTCTGTCGCTGAGAGCCGAGAAGACAGGTATCAGAAAGATCGCGAACACATTGTCGAGTGTCATGATCGTGCCGATCCACGCATTCGATTTGATATACTTACCCAGAAACACAGGGATATAGGTGTCATACAAAGGATCCATCAGACCCATTGTGAAAAATCCTAAACCGATGAGGAAGGTGGTCATATAATACCCCTTCATGCTTTTTTGAGACGAATCTTTCTCCATATGTACCTCGCAATTTACAGATAGATAAAGTGTATCAGCAATTCGAATCCTATGCAAAAGATTTGTAGGTCACTAGACGAGACGGAGAAAAAAGAGTACATCATTGGGAAGATGAACACTCATTTTATTCAGACAAAAGATGAACTCGAAACCTACATCCGTCTTACCGAAGATGAGAACAGCTGGTTTGAACAGGTGGGGGAGGGAGCTCTTCCTCTTCGTATCACAACCTACTTTGCATCGCTCATAGACAAAGATGATCCTGCCGACCCGATACGTAGACAGGTGGTCCCGACCGTTCAAGAGCTGTACAAGGCCGGGAGCGAGAGTGACGATCCGTTAGAGGAGGTAGACCATTCACCGTATCCCAGACTGATTCACCGTTACACCAACAGAGTGGCGCTTTTAGTCAGTGATTACTGTGCGACCTATTGCAGGCATTGTTTCAGAAGGCGTTTCACCGCAAAAAAAGATGCAGTCATCACATCGAACGAACTGCAGAATGTCTGTTCGTACCTTGAAGACCACATTGAAGTCAAAGAGATGCTGCTCACAGGAGGAGATCCTCTTATGGTCAGCAACGAAAGACTCTTTCAGATCATCCAAAGACTGAGAGAAAGCCGGCCCGATCTGATCCTCCGTCTGTGTACACGTGTGATTGCGACATTCCCTCAACGGATAGACGAACAGTTCATCGCAACTTTGAAGTCTTTCTCGACTGCCCCGATCGTGGTGATGACCCAGTTCAATCATGAAAGAGAGATAACCATTGAAAGTTCATATGCGGTATCGCTGTTCGCCGAAAACGGATTTCCCCTGTTCAATCAGACGGTTCTTCTCAAAGGCGTCAATGACGATCGGTCAACTCTCGTTTCCCTGATGAATGCTCTGGTCTCAATCAAAGTGAAACCTTATTATCTGTTTCAGGGTGATATGGTGGAAGGTACCGGTCATCTGAGACTGCCGATAGAGAGAGCAATAGAGATAGAACGAGAATTGAGACTTTCTCTGAGCGGTCTGGCAATGCCGGTAGTTGCTGTGGATCTACCTTTCGGAGGAGGTAAGGTCCCTCTTGATTCTTCGTATTATCTGGGTAAGACGGGTGAGAAGACACACCGTTTCAGGACTCTGACGGGAAAGATCATCGACTATATCGATCCATAAAAAAAGCACCGCCTTAATTGTGCGGTGCTTTGTGGTATCATGGGAAAAGGGTGCTATTTATTGACCCTTTCCAGGTATTCTTTCGTCTCGGTGTTCACAAGGATCTTTTCTCCCTGTTTGATGAAGATAGGTACACGGACTACAAGGCCTGTCTCGGTTGTGACGTTCTTTGTTGCTCCGGTGACGGTATCACCTTTGATGGCTTCTTCAGCCTCTGCGACCTCGAAGAGGACCTTAGGCGGAATCATGATATCGAGAACCTGATTCTCCCAGAAAGTGACTCTGTAGGTTTCACCCTCTTTCATGAAATATTGATAATCGGGAAATGCTGCGAGAGGGACCTCGATCTGTTCGTATGTTTCGGTGAACATAAGGTGGAAATTCTCCGAATCATTGTAGAGGTACTGACAGTCACGGTCATCAACGGTGATATCCTCAGCATTATCCTGTGTTTTCATTGTCTCGCGAAGTACTTGACCTGTAGCAGGACTTTTCAATTTCAGCCGCACAAACGCGGAGCCCTTTCCCGGATTCACGAATTCTCTCTCTACGCAGATAAAGGGCTGACCCTTTATTAACAGCGCAGTTCCCTTTTCAATCTGACCTGCTTTAATCATGTATTACCTCATGTATTTTAAAATCATTGTATGCCAATATGACCGGCGTCCATCATATCAGATAGTCTGAATAAAATCAAATCCCTCAAAGAAGTGCGCCCAAGCTGGACCATAAGAAGACGGTCCAGACCGACAGCAACACCAGAAGAGCGGGGATAGGTTTCATCGAACATCGAAGCAAACGAATAATCGATGTCGGGGATCACCTCACCGGTGCGGGCCCGTTCGCTTACCAGAAGAGCATATTCCTCTTCCATATAGGTTCTCACCGCTTCCTGTTCTATCTGTTCGTCATAGCAGTTGGCTATTTCGATCCCTTTGATGTACAGTTCCCACCGTTTCCTGTAGATCTTATTCTCTCCCTCTTTTGCCAGACATCTGATCTGTGATGGATAGTCGGTCAAAACTACCGGATGGTCTTTCGGAAGATTAGGTTCGACGAAGGTGAGGAATATCCGGTGGAAGGTGTCTTCCCAGCTCTCTTTTTCCCCGGGAACGGTCAAAGAAAGTTCTTTGGCCTTTGCTCTGATCGATGAGACGCTCTGAAGAGATTCGAGGTCGATGGAAGCATATTCCCTGCATGCTTCGGCGACACTCATCCTGATGAAAGGAGGTCGGGCGTATTCAGGTGTCTGAGGCAGGGCGGTCTCTTTCAGAAGCTGTTCTGTGATGGCGATCGAATCCTGTTCGTCTGCATCGATGGTATAATATTCGAGCATCGTGAACTCGGGATTATGATGAGCTCCGATCTGTTCTTTGTTCCTGAAGCATTTCGATATCTGATAGATGCTCTGTTTCAGTTCTTTCAGCAGAACTTTCATGAAGATCTCGGGAGATGGTACAAGATACAGTTCGCTTCCCTTTCTCATATCACTCACATAGTTGGTGGCGAAATTCGCTATCGTCGGTTCGGGAATCAGCCAGGGAGAGAGAAGCGGGGTGGACACTTCAAGATATGAGTGTTCTTTGAACCATTTTCGCAGGTTCTCTTCCAGCTGCGAGCGACTTCTTATTGCCTGTATATCCATTTTTTGAATATAGCGTGAATTGTTCTTCTCTGTAAAGAACGATGATATGGACACACCTGTTATCCATTAAGTATAATCGGATGGATGAATACTTTATACTATCAAAGTGACGATATAATCTATGCCCTTGCAACCCCCTTTCAGCCAAGTGCTCTCGCTATCATAAGAGTAAGCGGAAGCGGATGTAAGAAGCGGCTGTCAACCGGTTTTACACGGGCTGATGCGCTCATTTCCAGTCCTTCGCATACTCTTGTCTACGGTAAGCTCTTCGATATCGATACGAAAGAACACATCGATGAGGTTGTTCTTTCGGTATTCGATGAAAAACGGGGATATACCGGCGAGGAGAGTGTCGAGATCACCTGTCACGGATCTCTGTACGGAATCGAGACGATCTTCTCTCTCCTTAAGAAGCTGGGGATGAGAAGTGCCCAACCGGGGGAATTCACCTTCAGGGCTTTCAGAAACGGAAAAGTCGATCTCACACAGGCCGAGGCTGTTATGGAGATCGTCCATTCCCATTCATCAAGAGGTCATTCTCTCGCTCTTCACAGACTCGAAGGAGATCTGTATAGGCAGATGGAAACGCTCAAGGGACAGGTTCTCGATGCGATGAGTTCAATAGAAGTACAGCTTGATTACGCCGAGGATGATTTTTCGGACGAGATTCTTTTCCCCTACGATCTGATAGAGAAAACCTTGGAATCGGTCGATTCTCTCATCGAGACTTACAGTGTGGGCAGGATGTATAAAGACGGGGCGAAGATCGTAATCGCAGGTTCGACCAACGCGGGTAAATCGACATTGTTCAATCTTCTGATGAAAAGTGAACGGTCGATCGTCTCCGATATTCACGGCACTACCCGTGATTTCATAGAAGGGGAGGGAGTCATCGGCTCGGTCCCCGTCGTCTTGTACGATACGGCCGGATTGCGTTCTTCTTCGGATCTGATAGAAGCGGAAGGAATCAGAAGAAGCCGCAATTTGATGATGTCGGCCCATGTGATCATCCTGCTTGTGGATGCCGACGATGATCTGTCACAGCTTCAGGAGCACAAAGAGCTGCTTGAGGATCCGAGATGTATCGTCGTCTATAACAAATGTGATATAGCTCAAAAGGCTGTTTCCCCCGACGTGATCTCAATCAGCGCGAAAAAAGGGGAAGGGTTCGCCCGTCTGGAAAGAGCCGTCATAGAGAAGATCAAGAAAGATATGAGCGCCGACAGAGGAGATTCTCTGATCATCGAGTCCGCCAGGCAGAGAGATGAACTGGTCAGAGCGAGAACAGCTCTTTCGAATTCGATCAGAATGGCTCAAGAGGAGATTCCTCTCGACCTTATTGCTGTGGAGGTCCAGGAAGCTCTGGATGCCCTCGGAACATTGACTGGAGAGGTGACCTCTGCAGATATTTTGGAAAACATTTTCAGCGGATTTTGTGTAGGGAAATAAAAATATATGGATTATGATGCGATTGTTATTGGCGCAGGGCATGCCGGAATCGAGGCTTCTCTTGCTCTGGCGCGGTTGGGAAAGAAAACTCTGATGATTACCCAGAATCTGGATGCTATTGGACGGCTTTCATGCAATCCTGCAGTAGGAGGTCTGGCAAAAGGGAATATCGTAAGAGAGATAGATGCTCTGGGCGGTGAAATGGCTCATCTTATCGACCATACGATGATACAGTACCGGGTTCTCAATAAACGCAGAGGTCCGGCCGTGCAGGCTCCCAGAGCGCAGGCCGACAAGTTCTCCTACCACCGTCTTGCAAAGGAGACTCTGGAGAACCAGCAGAACCTCTATATCTTCCAGGATACAGTGGTCGATATCGTCATTGACGCGAAAAGTTCGAGTATCACTGCGGTCAAGACCGAAAGGGGGCATGAGATCAGTGCCCCGGTCGTCGTACTTACGACCGGGACCTTCATGGAAGGAAAGATCTTTATCGGTGACTATATGGCCGTTTCCGGCCGACTCGGAGAACCGGCCGCCATCGGTCTGGGCACTGCGCTTCGGAAAAAAGGCTTTTCGGTAGACAGACTCAAAACGGGGACACCGGCCAGAGTCAGAGGTTCTTCGATCGATTTTTCGAAGATGGAACTTCAGATGGGGGATGAGAACATGCTCCCGTTCAGTTTCGACTACGATCAGATCAACAGGCCGTCTCTTCCCTGTTATATCGCGTTTACCAATGAGAACACACACAGGATCATCACAGATAATATTCACCGCTCTCCCCTCTATTCGGGACAGATCGTAGGAAAAGGGCCGCGCTATTGCCCTTCGATCGAAGATAAGGTCGTCCGGTTCCCCGATCGAGAGCGGCACCAGATCTTCGTCGAACCCGAAGGAATCGGAACCCAGGAATACTATCTCAACGGTTTGAGCTCTTCTCTTCCCGAAGATGTTCAGCGGGATTATATTCATTCGATTCCGGGATTGGAGGAGGCTCAGATCATGCGGCCCGCCTATGCCGTGGAATATGACTACCTCGATCCTACTGACCTGTTCCCTTCGCTCGAATCGAAGATCGTCAGCAATCTGTTCATCGCAGGACAGACGAACGGTACCAGCGGATACGAGGAGGCTGGATGTCAGGGACTCATCGCGGGGATCAACGCCGCAAGAAAGCTCGAGAATGAAAAACCGCTCATCCTCGACAGAACCGAGGCCTATACCGGAGTTCTGATAGATGATCTGGTTACAAAAGGAACGAAAGAACCGTACAGGATGTTCACTTCAAGGGCAGAATACCGTCTCAATCTCAGACATGACAGTGCCGATCAGCGTCTTACTCCATACGCCTATTCGATCGGACTGCAGAGTCAGAAGGCGATGGACAGACTCAGCAGGAAGGTCGAACAGATCGATATGGTCAAGACCCTCCTTGATACGAGAAAAATCGGGAAGAAGCCGATATCCGCTCTTCTCAAACAGGCCGATACCACGTTGGATACTGTCGCCGATGAGGTGCCTGAACTCAAGAGTTTCGATAAGAGCGTACTGTATCAGGTGGAGCTGGATATCAAATACAGCGGATATATACAGCGTCAGGAGCGTCAGGTCCAGCGGCATCTGAAAATGGAAAAGATTGTAATACCGTCCGATTTTGATTATGATGCATTAGACGGGCTCAGCAGCGAGGCTGTAGAGAAATTCAAGGCTATCCGTCCGAAATCGTTGGGACAGGCAGGCAGAATCAGCGGAGTGAGAAACAGCGATATGGCTGTTCTCATGGTAGTCCTCTCGAAAAGCGATAAGGTGAACAATGGGTCAAAAAAAGCAGATACAGATAATTGAAGACGGGCTTCGTCTTTTGGGGTCTCCTCTGGACTCATCTCAGATGGGCCGCCTGAAACAGCATATAAAGGAGATAGAACTGTTCAATGATACGTATCGGCTGGTGAATGCAAAGGGAACTGAGCTTGCTGTCAAACATGTACTCGATTCTCTTTCTGTGACCGCTTTGATGAAAGAGCTTGCTTTGAAGTTCGGCGGACGGCCCAGATGTGCCGATGTAGGTTCCGGGGGAGGTTTTCCCGGTATCCCTCTGGCCATAGCTATGAATGAGAGCAGCTGGTCACTCATCGAACGTTCCGGAAAGAGGGCGGGGTTTCTCGAGAATGCAATAGCCGTCTGTAACCTTTACCCGAGAGTCCGTGTTATCAATAAAGATATAAAGCAGGTTCACGAGAAATTCGATATCATCACATTCAGAGCATTTGCCTCTGTCGGTACAATCATCAAAGAACTGGATACATGTCTTGGAGACGACGGCTATATTTGTGCCTATAAAGGGAAGATAGAACCTCTGCTTGAGGAACTTTATGACCTGGGGTCTGTTGACGGTGATGACAGAAAAGGAACTGCGGGTCCCTACAGGTATGAAATCAAACCGGTTAATGTACCTTTTTTGGATGCACAAAGGCATGTATTACTGCTGCAGAGGCGATAGATAAAGGGGAAGAATATGGCAACGACATTAACGATCGTTCAGTCGATGATTTTAGGTGCGGTTCAGGGAGTCACGGAATTCCTTCCCGTCTCTTCATCGGGACACCTCGCTCTTGCCCGACATTTTTTCTCGATGCCGCACGTTCCGCTTCTGTTCGATGTGTTCCTCCATGTTGCGACCCTTATCGTGGTCATCTTCTATTACAGGGAGATAGTCTGGAAGATGGTCGTTTCGGTTATCATGTTTCTCGGACGGAAAGCTGATGAGGAGCACAGAATCTATGCCCGTCTTTTTTTCCTCCTTGTCATCGCGACCGTATTCACGATCCTGATAGTTTTTCTTCTCCAACTTCTTCCATTCGAGACTGACAGCGTTATTTTCATTGCCTGTACGATGCTCGTCACTGCCGTGATTCTTACCTACAGTCCGCGAAAAATGAATACCGACACGATAAGATCGCTGAGATTCTCACATGCTGTCACCGTCGGAATCGCTCAGGGCTTCGGAACCCTCCCTGGAATCTCCCGTTCGGGTATCACGATCAGTGCTTCTCTGGCCAGCGGACTGAAACGGGAGGATGCAGGGCGATTCGCTTTTCTCCTTTCCATACCTGCCATCCTCGGGGCTCTGGTTCTCAGTCTGCTCGAGTACAGCTGGTCACCCGTTCCGATCTCGGTCTCTTCGCTGCTTGTCGGTGCCTTTACCGCAATGATCACAGGATTTTTCTCATTAAAGATGTTATTATGGATAGTGAGTAAAGCCAGGTTATGGTATTTCAGCATCTATCTGGTGATTGTAAGTGTGATCATCTTTGTCACATTGATGTAGAAAATACGATAGGAGGTTCATCATTTTGAAGGTTATTCGATTCATCTCTGTGATATGTTCTATCTTTTTTCTCCTTGCAAGTCTCATATTCTTTACCTATCTGACAGTTGAACCGTCCACCTTTGATCTGATCCCTTTCCATCAGCACATTGAAAAGGGAATCGTCTTCCTTCAGAACGAAGCGACATTATCCATTGCTCCATCAATTCAAGGGTACATTCTCCCCTCAGTTCTTCTTCTGTTTTCTCTTTTCTATTTTCTTACCAGAAAAACACTCCATTTCTGGTGGGTTATCCCGTTTGCGGCCATTTTCTACTATTCTTTCTATATCTTTTTTCAACTGAGGGTTTTATCACCTCATCCCCGTTTCTTTATGGACCGGCTGTTGAGAGAACCTGTGATGGCGAACGTCCTCATGATACTTCTGCTTCTTCTTGAGATCACTTTTTTCATTCTTTTCATGATCATCTCGGTTAAATTTTACAGGAAGGGAAGATCAACATCGAAGATGGCGGAAAATACAAAAGTGAAGCAGAAAGAACCTGAAAAGAAGTATACGAAGCAGGAGGATGAATCACCGCAAAACGATCAGACTCTCGGTTTCCCTGAAGTGGAAAGTCTTCCCGAACTGAAAACTCTCTCTTTCCCTCCAGTGGCAGAAAATGCGCTCTATGTGGGGAAGGTGAGTGAATTGTCTGATAACAGTTATACTCTCACCGATACTCCGATGGAGGAGACGGGGAAAGATGGTGATGAACAGATGACCGAGAAGAAAATTCCCTTCGAGGCACTGAAAAAGCAGCTGCTGAAGGACAAAGAGACCCGAAATCTCAAAGTTCCCACGAAGCTGCCTTCCTCAGTTTCGACCGCGGTACCTTCTCTCAGCGATTCACTGTTTCAAGCTGAACCGCAGAAAAAAGAGGAAGAGGCGGTGCAGCGCAAGGAAGCGGATGCTGTAGAGGTCAACTCCGAAATACCATCCACCGCTATGGAAGCGAAAAAAGTCGAAGAACCTCAAATGGATGATATCGACTATGTGAGCGGAGTGGGAGGATTGTCAGGTTCTTCTCTGCTTTCACGGAATAAGATCTCCTATCAGAGACCTTCTCCCGATCTGCTCGACAGTTACCCCAATCATACATCCGATATCGATCAGTCGATCATCGATGCGGGAGAGCGGCTGGTTGAGACTCTTCGTCAGTTCAAGATCGAAGCTAACATCTCCGCGATAGTAAAAGGGCCGACTGTGACAATGTATGAGCTCACACTGGCCCCGGGAGTCAGAGTCAGCTCGATAAGTAATCTCTCTGATAATATCGCAATGGAACTTGCAGCCCGTACGGTCCGTATCGTCGCTCCGATCCCGGGCAAACAGGCTGTAGGAATAGAAGTTCCCAACGAGAAGAGATCGATCATAGGATTCAAGGATCTGCTCTCCACTGTCGACCCGGTAAAAGTTCCCCATCTTCCAATG
>JAQQAI010000019.1 GCA_028532915.1 Sphaerochaetaceae bacterium | reverse complement strand
TTCCGCCTGATGCCATTCCTGCGGCGGCATTGACCATTCCGAGCTCTGCGATTCCCATATTGAAATATCGTTCTGGAAATTCTTTGCCGAACAGAATCGAAGATGTCGATCCTCCGATATCGGCCTCGAAGACCGCAAAATCCTTATCGACCGCACCATACTCTTTCATCCGCAGCCCGAACGCTTTTCTCGTCGGTATTTCAGCTTTTTTGAATTCCATGATCAGTTCTCCTCCCCTCGGATCTCTTTTACAGCCAGTTCGTATTCTTCATCTGATGGAGCACGGCCGTGCCATTTCAGCTGATTTTCCATAAAAGAAACCCCTTTTCCCTTGATAGTATCGGCGATGATGCAGCTGGGCCCCCCTTTTGTTTCTCTGGCTGCCTGAAGAGCTTTGTCGATCTCTTCCACGGAATGTCCGTCGATAGTCTGAACGAACCATCCGAAGCTC
Source organism: Sphaerochaetaceae bacterium (assembly GCA_028532915.1). Classification (GTDB taxonomy): domain Bacteria; phylum Spirochaetota; class Spirochaetia; order Sphaerochaetales; family Sphaerochaetaceae; genus SABI01. The sequence continues at coordinate 4,338 of JAQQAI010000019.1, read as the reverse complement.
TCTATGGTATTCGAAAGATCTTTGAAGGGCATCACTTCCTCAGTCGTTCCGTCAAGCTGAAGACCGTTTCTGTCGATGATCATACAAAAATTATCAAGTTTGAATTTACATGAAGACTGCATAACTTCCCAGACTACTCCCTCGTTGAGCTCTCCGTCACCAACTATGGCATATACTCTTCTGGAAGAGCCTTCCAGACGTGCATCGAGGGCCATTCCCACAGCAGTCGCGACTCCCATCCCCAAAGACCCCGTAGTCATATCGACTCCGGGCGTCTTCTTCATATCGGGATGCCCCTGAAGAATGCTGTTCACTCTTCTGAACGTCGAAATATGCTTTTCGTCAAAGAATCCCCGATGATAAAGGCATGAATACCACGCGGGACATGCATGACCTTTACTCAGCACGAACCGGTCGCGGTCATTCCAATGGGGGTTTTCAGGATCGATCCTCAGTTCCCTGAAGTAGAGAACTGTCATGATATCGGCTATCGACAAAGACCCTCCCGGATGTCCCGACTGTGCTTTATATATCATAGTCAGGATTGTTTCTCTGACTTCTTTTGCTTTATTTTTGAGCATCTCAATCTCGTTTTTGTTCATAATATTCCTCTTTCAGTTATTAGATTCAGTTCATAAGCAGATTCGGGACGAACACAGAGATCTGCGGAACATAGGTAACCAGAAGCAGTACTATGATCAGCGGTACGATAAGCGGCACAATCTCTCTGTAAAGACTTCTCATATCGACTTTAGCGATCTTGTTTATCACGAACAGCGACATACCTACCGGTGGCGTGGAAAGACCGATCATCACATTCAGAACGACCATGACACCCATATGAACCGGATCGATACCTACAGCGCGAACCAGAGGAAGAAGGAACGGTACTATGATCGTCAGAATCGACAGCCCCTCCATGAACATCCCCATTACCAGCAGAATGATATTCAGCAGAATGAGAATGAGAAACGGCTGCTGGGTGACCGAAAGGATGAAGGCGGTCACCCGCTGGGGAACACCCTCCACCGAAAGGATCCATGAGAACGATGTGGCCGATGCTATGATGAATAGAATCGTTCCGCTGTTGATCGCCGTGTTCTTCAACATTCTCATCAGTTTCTTCAAAGACATCTCGCCGTAGAAGATACTGAGGAAGAATGCATAGAATGAAGCTATGATCGCAGCTTCTGTAGGAGTCACAGCCCCGGTCAGAATTCCTCCGATGACGATAAGCGGTGTGAGAAGCGGAAAAAACGCCTTTTTACAAATACTCAGCGCCTTTCTCATACCTAGATGATCTCTTGTCGGATATTTTCGTTTCTTCGAGATGAAGAAAATGATGATCATCAGACTGACGCCCATGAGCAGACCGGGAATAATGCCTCCAAGAAAGAGAGATCCTACGGAAACCTCTGCCATTGCTCCATATACGATCATCGGTATGCTCGGAGGGATGATAGGACCGATAGTGGCGGATGCACAGGTGACGGCAGCAGAGAAATCACGATCGTATCCTTTATCGGTCATCGCCTTCAGCTCTATCATGCCGAGTCCACCGGTATCGGCAACGGCAGATCCGGACATTCCCGAAAAGATGATGCTGGCCAGAACATTCGTATGCCCCATTCCCCCTGGAATTTTGCCCACCATCAGATCGGCGAAATTGAATATTCTTGAGGTGATACCGCCGGTATTCATGATCTCACCTGCGAGAATGAAGAAAGGAATCGATATCAGCACATAGCTGTCTATCCCTCCGGCAAGTCTGTGCACTATGGCAAGCGTTGGATACGTATTAAAGATGAGACAGACCAGCATGGAGGAGAACCCCATCGCAACTGCGATAGGAACACCTACGATCAACAGCACAGCAAATAGTAAAACAAGTGTCCAGCCCATAGTTTATACCTCCTCCGATGAAATAGACGGACGGTTGAGAGGATCGATCCGATTCACGTATGCATCAAGCATATGGATCAGAGAGAAGATTCCACAGACAGGGACCAAAACATAGAACCATGCAGTAGAGATGTTTATGGTATTGTATGTTTCAGTACTTGTGCTTCTGATAATGACGATCCCCTCCTTGGTGAGAAAGAAAAAGAACAGGACAGTAGTGATATTCGCGATTATCATGAAGGCGAAATTCACAGTTTTCGGAAGTGTTCCGAAAAGATTGAGAGTGACATTCTCACCTTTTTTCACAGCCACGCTGATAGCAAGAAAGACCATCCAGGAAAACATTATCAATGTGAGTTCATAAAGCCAGACGAACGGACTGTTGAAAATGTACCTGGCGATCACTCCTGCAAATATGAAAACAGCGAGAACACCGAGCAGTACAGCTGAAGCCGTCTTGCATATCGCATACAGTTTTTCACTGAGGATATTCAGAATCTGTTTCATGCAGACCTCCTTTTAAGAGGAAAGGAAAGACCGCAGAAACCTCTGCGGTTCTTTTCCTTTTCCTTTCTCGGTTCTACTCAGCGTGTGCCGCTTCTACGATTCTATCAACAAGATCCGCACCCAATGTTTCTTTCCATTCATCATAGACATTGGAGGTAGCTTCTCTGAACGGAGCCAGTTCCGGAGTGTTGAGTTTCATACCCTTGGCAATAAGATCTTCGCGAAGTTCCTTATCCTGCTGGGCAAACATTTCTCTGTTGGTAACTGCGAATTTTTTCGCTGCATCACTGATCACCTTCTGATATTCAGGTGTGAGTTTGTTCCAGGTGGTTTCACTGATCATGAAGACTTTGCATTCATATTTGTGGTTGGTGAAGCTGATGTATTTCTGCACTTCATAGAGTTTTGAAGCATGAATATTGACGACCGGATTCTCCTGTCCGTCAAAGACACCCTGTGAAAGAGCCATATACAGTTCGTTGTAAGCCAGAGGAGCAGGATTGGCACCCAGAGCTTTATAGATGCTGATGGTCATCTTGTCGTTGGGCGTTCTGATCTTCATACCTTCCAGGTCTGACGGCTGAGTGATGGGGCGAACGTTATTGGTTGTCTGTCTCATTCCGTTTTCCCAGTATGCGAGAGCACGGATCTTCTGTTTTTCGGGCAGATCTTTCACGAGTTCTTCACCGATCGGACCATCAAGAAGTTTTGCAGCCTGTTCATTCGAATCAAACAAGAAAGGCAGACCGATTGCAGCAAGTTTCGGTTCATAATCCGACGCGACTCCCTGCGGGCAGATCTGCATATCCAGTGTTCCCATCTTCAGCATCTCGGCCATCTGCTTATCCGACCCCAAAACCTCGGCAGGGAAGAGATTGACTGTCACATTTCCGTCAGTGTTCTCACTGACATACTCGGCCAGCTGCTGTGCACAGGTGTGCCATGGATTCGATTCAGGAGAACTGTAACCCAATTTCAGAGTGATTTTCTCCTCTGTTCCCTGAGCGAACATCATAGTCATTGCAAACATAAGCACTAAACCTAAAACGAAAGCTTTCTTTCCTTTTTTCATAAAGACCTCCTTGGAATATGTGTATATGGTAGAAGGGCAAAAGTGAGAAAAACAGCGTGTATTTTCTATGAATATTGTGGGGTAAAACTATTTGACCGCCCTGTTTCTATATTCGGACGGTGTACAGTTTTCATACTTTCTGAATAACTCGGTAAAGTAACGTACATCATGAACACCGACAGCTTTTGCGATCTCGTTGATGTGCATATGCGTGTGGGATAGACGGATCTTAGCCTCCTCTATCCTTATCTCGGAAAGATATTCAACAAACCGTTTTCCTGTCTCATTTTTGAATTTGGCACTGAGGTAATTGGGAGAGATCTTCATGATCGATGCGATTCCTTTGACGCTTATCGGCTCGTTGTAATGGTTTCTGATATAAGAGAGAACATCCTTTACCAGAGTGGATGATTTTTCACGCATAAGGAGTAGGAACGACTCAAGTTCCTCACAAATCCGATCTGAAGAAATGTTCTCATCAGGGAAGGTACGGCCAGAATGCACCTGTTTGAATAAGTACTGAAGGAGATGAAACAAGTCTCTCCTGTTTTCCTCCCGAAGCTCCATCGCCTTCGTCACCGCCGTTTCGAGAAGTTCTCTGGCGTAGATTACTCTTCCCTGCTCCCCGCTGACCTCGACCTGCCACAGAAGATCTGCGACGGCTTTCAGCTGAATATAATTCGGTCTGGCCAATACTGAATCAGACGATATGATCTCTTTTGGCGACAGAAAAGCCCTGAGAAAATCCGCTCTTTTGCATTTATCGAGAGATGCAGCGATCAGTTCAGAATCATTCAGGAGTTCATCATAGATACACCATGTCGAGTTCAGACAGTGATCATGGATCTTGTGGAGAA
>JAQQAI010000018.1 GCA_028532915.1 Sphaerochaetaceae bacterium | reverse complement strand
GATGGAAGTCTCATCAATGCAGATCAACGGCATAGACAGAAAAACGGTACGCCTTATGAATACCTGGGACAAAAGAGCTCCTACAGTACAGTTTGTTGAAGTGATGTGCTGCGAAGAGGGGTGTATAGGCGGTCCCGGCTGTATCTCCGATCCCCGTCTTGTCAGAAAGAAGGCAAGCTACATCGTATCCTGACAAAGAGATAGCCACTCCGGAAGAATTTCTTCCGGGGGGGTATAGTGCTTTATAAACACCAATAATACTACTTCTTGAAAAAATAGACATGCCCATTTTCTCATAATAGATATCTCCAACAAATAATGGCTATGAAATACTGTTATTTTGTTAATTGTCTTGCCTCCGTTGCGCTCTGATAATGAATTAGAAGGTATAGGAGAAAGCAATATGGCAACACCTTTGATCGAAATAGATCATATTTCAAAATTCTTTCCGGGTGTCAAAGCTCTGCAGGATGTGAGTTTCTCGATCGAAACTGGGGAGATTCATGCTCTGATCGGAGAGAATGGAGCAGGGAAATCAACACTCATCAAGATATTATCAGGTATCTATCAGCCGGAACCGGGAGGAATCATCAGAATGGAAGGTGAGCAGCTCTCACATCTTGATCCGCTGACCTCGCTGCATCACGGAATCGTGGTCATCTATCAGGATTTTTCGTTGTTCCCGAATCTTTCAGTACTTGAGAATATCACGTTGGGAAGATTCGTGAAGAGAGGCAGAAAGCTTGTCGATTATAAGGAAATGCGGAAGGTAGCTTCAAAATCTCTCGAACAGCTGGGAGTCGAGATAGACTTGGACACTTCGCTGGGAGATTTGTCAGTGGCACGCCAGCAGCTTGTCGCAATAGCCCGGGCTCTTGCGAATAATGCTAAACTTCTCATTCTTGATGAACCTACATCATCTTTGTCCAGTTCAGAGGTTGATAAACTTTTTGAGATTATGAGAAGTCTGAAAAGCAGAGGGATCTCACTGCTGTTCATCAGTCATAAACTTGATGAATTGTTCGCAATTTCAGACAGATTCTCCATTTTGCGAGATGGCCGGTATATCGGAACATATGGAGAGAACGAGCTTGATGATGATCAGCTGATCGCCCTTATGGTCGGCAGGCAGATCAACTATACAATCTATCCCAAAAGATATCTTGATGATCCGTTGCTTGAAGTACAACACTTGACGAAAAAAGGAAATTACAAGGATATAAACTTTACCTTACATAAGGGAGAGATACTCGGAATAACCGGACTTGTGGGTGCAGGGAGAACTGAAGTTGTCAAGTCCATTTTCGGTCTGAACAGTTCTGATGAAGGATCCATACTTTTTGAAGGTAAAGAGATAACTATTAAGAATCCTACAGATGCTATGACATCCGGTATCGCCTTCATTCCCGAAAATCGTCTTTCTGAAGGACTTGTCCTGCGTAAATCGATGAGGGAGAATCTGGCACTGACCATATTAGAATCTCTAAGTAACTCTTTCGGACTGATTGATCAGTCTGAAAGAGAGAAAATAGTTAAAGAATGGGTCGCCAGACTGGAGATCCGTCCGGATAATCCTGATCTTCTTGCGGCCAAGCTTTCAGGAGGGAATCAGCAGCGGGTTGTCATTGCCAAATGGCTTGCGACTGAACCTAAGATACTCATCGTCGATGAACCGACGAACGGAATTGATGTGGGAGCAAAGGCTGAGATTCATAAACTTTTACGGTCTCTTGCAGAAACAGGTCTCGGTGTGATCGTAGTATCATCCGAGCTGCCTGAAATCCTCTCAATATGTGACAGGGTCGTCGTCATGAGAAGAGGCAGGGTCACAGCAGATCTGCATTGTGAAGGTTTGAATCAGGAAGATATCATGAGTAAGGCTATATGAGGTTGCACATGTTTAAAAAACTAAGGAAAGTCAAAGAACTACCGTTGATCATTGTTCTGGTGGTCATATCTATCTTTATTGCGATTGTGAATCCGTCTTTTCTGACGGTTGAGAATTTTCTTGATCTTCTGAAGAGCAATCTGGTACTTGCCATGATGGCTCTGGGGATGTTGTTGATTTTGTTGACAGGAGGAATTGATGTATCTGCTGCTTCGGTAATCACTGCTGTCAATGTCATCCTCGGTCAGACACTCATGCATGTCACTCAGAACATCCTATTTGCGATAGTGGTTGCATGTGCAGCCGGAATTATAATGGGGCTCATCAATGGTCTCCTTATCTCGATGCTGAAGATCCCGCCGATAGTCGCAACGTTAGGTACGATGAGTATGATTCTCGGGATTGTTCTGTACACCACTAACGGCAACTGGATCACAGGAATACCTCAGAATTTCATAGACTTCGGCCGTATCGTGATCCTTCCGCGTACTCTTGCTGACGGGAGGGTTATCGGAATTCCAATTCAAGTTGTATTTCTTATACCAATAATTGTACTGACCTGGTTTGTTCTCAGACATACAGTGATAGGAAGAGGCATCTATGCAATGGGGGGAAATATCGAATCTGCAGAGAGAATGGGATTCAAGACTAAACGGATCATAATCTTCGTCTATTCGCTCGAGGGATTCATTATCGGACTTTCTGCCGTCGCCCACACATCGATAATGCGTCAGGTCGACCCCAATGCGTTCCTTGGATTCGAAATGCAGGTAATAGCCGCCGTGGTACTCGGCGGAGCTAGTACCCTGGGCGGGTATGGCTCTGTTCTGGGAACTCTTATTGGGGTTTCCATCTTCAGTGTGATCAACAACGGGATGATTCTGATGAGAATCCCCACTTTCTGGCAGAAGATAGCAGTCGGCCTTATCATAATATCCTCAATAAGCGTGGACATGATTCAGAAGCAGAAGGAAGAGAAGATGAAAGTATGTGTCGATGTCGAGGGGGAAGAGCTCTATGCAGTCTAAGTTAAAAAAAGTGTTCTCAAGTAAAGAAGGAGTTCTGTTCGTTATTTTCGTTCTGATCTTCATTCTGATGTCGATATTGTCTCCTCATAAATTTTTGAGCAACTATAATATTCAGTCACTTGCCTACCAACTTCCTGAGTTCGGAATCCTTTCCCTATCGATGATGCTGATCATAATGACAGGTGGAATTAATCTGTCCCTTACCTTCACTGCGACTTTATCGATGATCGTGGGAGGACTGGCAATGTCTTCCTCTTTCGAGTCGACCGGAATGGCATTTCTGTCGGTCCTTATCGGTGTGGTGATCATGTTGCTTGTTTCGGCTGTACTTGGCATGTTCAACGGGCTTGTCGTCTCATACATTGGAGTCACTCCGATGCTCGCTACGCTAGGAGCTTCAACGTTATTTGAAGGAATCAGTCTGAACATCACCAAAGGAGGGGCTATTTCTGGCTTCCCGTTCATGTTCCTCAACATCGGGAATTCCGCCATATTGGGAATACCTGTACCGATGATCATTTTCATCGTAGTGCTTGTGTATATGTGGATTCTCCTAGAGAAGAGCAGAATGGGCGCTGCGATCGTTATGATCGGATGTAATCCGAAAGTCGCTGAATATTCCGGTATCAGGGTTAAGAAGATTCTGTTTCAGACTTATATTATATCAGGAATCCTTGCCGGTATTGCAGGAATCATCATGGCATCGCGCTATAATTCCGCCAAAGAATCTTATGGCAGCTCTTATCTGCTTCAGTCAGTCGCTGCTTCCGTATTGGGCGGGACTAATATCAGCGGTGGTGAAGGGAAGGTTCTCGGTACTCTTCTTGCTGCGATGATTCTTCAGATTATCTCAAGCGGTCTGAATATATTCGGCCTGAACAGATATCTGACGAATGTCCTTATGGGATTCATTCTCATTCTGGTGTTGGCAATCAATTTTATAACAGACTATCTGAAGAAGAACAAATAGGTATTCATCCTGGTGATACAGAAGTAAAACCGGGAAATTATAAAGGAGGGAACTTATGAAAAAAGTTCTTGTATTACTTGTTGTTTTGGTCGCTATGACCGGTTTAGTCTTTGCAGCAGGAGCTCAGGAGGCTGAAGATGATAAGATAACCATCGTCGTCATGCCTAAACTCGTCGGAATACCCTATTTTAACGCATCCGAAGAAGGAGCTTTACAGGCAGGAGAGGATCTCGGTGTCGAAGTCATCTATACAGGTCCCACAACCGCTGATGCAGCCGAACAGGTCAAGATGCTGGAAGATCTAATCAGCAAAGGAGTAGATGTGATCGCTGTTGCACCTAATGATGCTGTCGCTCTTACCCCTGTTTTGATGAAAGCTAAGAATGCAGGGATCGTTATATTCGACTGGGATACTCCTGCAGATCCTTCAGTCGTTGATATCTCCGTTCACCAGATCGATGACCAGAAATTCGGTGAACATATGTGGGATCTTCTTGTTGAAGAGATGGGACCGACAGGTGAGTATGCTATCGTGACGGGAGGACTTTCAGCGGCGAACCTCAATACCTGGATCGATTATGGTCTCGATTACGCTAAAATGAATTATCCCGGGTTGAAGCTCGTGACCGATAGAGTGCCGACAGATGAGAAACAGCAGGTTGCATATCAGAAGACATTGGATCTGATCAAAGCCTACCCGAACCTCAAAGGTATCGTCGGTGTGAGTACCCCGGCTCCTCTCGGTGCCGCTCAGGCTGTTCAGGAGAAGGGAAAGAACGATTCCATCGCTGTTGTCGGAAGCTCATTGCCGACGGATTCCGGTCCTTATCTCGAAGATGGTTCTCTGAGAGTCGGAACGTTGTGGGATCCTGCGAAACTCGGATATCTGACCGTAGTTCTGGCATATAACTATCTCAATGGAACAAAACCTTATGATGGTCAGGAAATCGAGAATGTAGGAACGATCACAGTCTGGGATGATAACCGTACGGTAATCATGGGACCTCCAGCAGATTTCACAAAGGAAAACTACGCATCCTACAGCTTCTAGGCTGTAAATCCATATTGCCGGGTTCTCAGTAACCCGGCAATACTGAAATAGCAGTTGAAAACCTCAACAATCGTGTTAACGTATAACTAAAGGAGACTGGTGAATAGTACATGGGAATGAAACCTTCTGAAGATATTTCGTTTTCTGCATATCTGAAGATCACAAAAAAAGATAAGGATTTCCTTCTTTACTCAACTTTCATCAGTCATACCATTATCGCGCCGTCTCAGATAGTGGAGGGGAATGATATATCTGATAAATCTGAAGATCCAAACCATGTATCAGGGATTATCTCTCCGGTATTTAAGTTGTTATATGTGACCGAGGGTGAAAGCAGTTTTAGATCTTTTTCCGGAGAAGTTGATATCACCGCAGGGACTTTCATACTGATCGTACCCGGAGAACGCTATTCATACCATCGAAACCCAGCATTAAAATTAAATGAATACTGCATCTCTTTTGATGGGGACCTTCCAAGACTATGGCTGCAGAACAGGTTTCTCCCTTCGGAGAATATGGTATACGAGTACGGTATCAGTCAATCACTCATAAAACTCTTTGATTCAGCAGTTTCTTTAGCTCAGAAGAATGAGGAAGGTTTTCAGCAGATGATTGCATCAATCCTCGTGAATATTATAACTAAATTTTATCTCAAACGAACGTATCATTTTGACCTTTCTAGAGAGACAAGCCTGCTGGAGGCTGCAAAAATGCTCTTTGAAGAAAATATCTTCGAAAAATTTGATGTCGAAATGATTTGTAGACAGTTGAAAGTGAATTACTACACCCTGAGATCCTATTTCAAGGATCATACGGGATATTCTCCATATCAATACCTTCTCAATATGAAAATAGAAAAAGCCAAAGAACTTCTTCAGGAGAGAAATGCGAGTGTCAAAGAAGTTGCATTCACGCTTGCCTTTGACAGCCCTTATTATTTTTCCCGTCTATTCAAGGCTAAAACCGGAATCTCACCTTCTAGATGGGCTGATCCGTACAACAATGACAGTCATTGAAAATATCATGAAACATTTTAAGATATATAGTTGGTTAATTATTCTCGAAAATGGACACTTATGAACACTATATTCAAAATCCTGTAGTGTTTTTCAGTATTTCCGCAAGTTATCGTTTAGCATTTATTATGATATGAATCGATTTGCTTTCATTTTTAAGATGATGATACGTATTGAAAAATTTAACATTAAGTTGAATTCATAGCATTCAATTTTATTGTTTTAAAACAATACCGGTCTCTTTTTAAAGAGACCGATAGTGAAAAATTTCTCCAGTGCATTTATTCCTTAAAAAGGACCAAGATTTAACAGAGTAGCTAATGCGACTGCGATGATTCCTATCACTAGATGTATTACAAGAAGTTTCCATGCATAGGATATCCATTTTCCATAGCTTACTCTGGCCATTCCTAACGCAGCCATTGTAGCTCCTAGAGTGGGGATAAACATATTAGAGAGGCCATCACCGTATTGGAATGCCAGGACAGCAACCTGTCTTGGGATTTCAAGTATATCTGAAACTGGGATCATGATAGGCATAGTAACCATCGCCTGTCCACTGCCTGAAGGTACAAAGAAATTAATGAATGTTTGAATTATCACCATGAGAGATGCAGAAATCACACGAGGAAGATAAGCAAGAGGCTGTACAAGATAATATACTACACTATCAAGGATTTGCCCGTTCTCAAGGACTACCATGATTCCTCTTGCGATACCAATAAGCAATGCTCCATAGAGAAGAGATTTTGCACCTTCAACAAACAACTCTCCCATAGTGTTAAGTTTCATCCTGTAGATGATACCAGAAACTATTCCTAAACCGAAAAATAATGCGCCCATTTCATTAATGTACCAACCGTACCTCATGACACCTACAAGTAGTATGATTATTGAGATGATAAATGCACAAAGGATTAATTTTCTTTGAAGAGTCAGTTCAATCTTTTCTTCTGTGTTCAATCCGAGGTCTTTATAATCAACATCATTCATGAGGCTAGCAGAGGGATCTTCTTTGATTTTTTTTGCATACTTAAATGTATAAATCAATGTTGTAGCGATTACGATAATAAAGAAAATTAAACGATACCAGAAGCCTGAATATAGAGGTAATTCTGCGATACTTT
>JAQQAI010000017.1 GCA_028532915.1 Sphaerochaetaceae bacterium | reverse complement strand
AAAAATTCTATAGACAAAATGCAAAAAAATGCCTAACATAGTAAACCATCCACCGGGCGCGTAACTCAGCGGGAGAGTGCTACCTTCACACGGTAGAAGTCGTTGGTTCAAACCCAATCGCGCCCATCAGGCAACTGGTTCTAATATAAAGAATTGGTTGCCTTTTTTCGGCTATTCAACGAATTGTGTGGGTAGCTGAACAAGTGACAATGGATCCAATTCCAGTTTTCCACAGGAAAGGTAGATCATAGTTTTGAAATATTCCATGTTACGGAACCCTCTCGCTCGACGTTTCACGAGTGCAATAATAGAGTTAAGTCCCTCAAGAACAGCATTGGTTATCCGGTTGTCAAAGTAGTTGAGTATTTCAGCTTCGTGGTTTCTCAGCATCTTTGCTATTCGCTTCATTTCATAGACATTGCTGTGCATGATCCAGCTGCATAATTCGTCCATGCTCAACTTTGCCTGTTCTCGAGTTTCAGCCTGATACATATCCTGCAAGGCCAATTTCATCTGGTATGCTTTCACTGTTCTCAGGTTCATCTTATTGATTTTCGTGAATGTCTTCTGCTGTGCCTGGGTAAGGTTCTTCTTATTCTTCAACCAGATATATCGAGTTCCTTTCAACAGACGGTTCATACGCGATTCGCGACGCCGTACATCATCAACGACAGCGTTCATATTCATTATTACATGGAATGTATCTATGATCATTTTTGCCTGCGGAAATGCTGTTCCAATAGCGTTGGGATATCCTCCAGCCATATCGCAAGTAACCACTCGGATATGTTCCGGCTGACCTCGATGCATCTTGAAATATGAGGTGAATTCTTCAATGCTTCTCATATTCCTGCCGTCTTCACAATCCAACACACGGGCAACTCCCTGATTATGATCTATGAATATCGTAAGATAGTTTTGTCCTCTATGGCTATACTCATCAACACCGAGAGACCTCACCTCTGTGAAGTCCTGGCTCTCCCTCGCTTCACTCACATAATAGTGTATGAGTCTCCAGAGTTTTGTATCGGTGGTTTCCACTAATGAGGCTATAGCTCTCACTGAGAGTACTGATGCAAGTTCCAGGAGATATGCTTCCATCAACAAAGTGAACCCTGATCCTTCCCGTGCCCACGGGACATTCCGGCTTGATGACGGGTCAAGCAACATCGACAGCTGATCCTTCCCGTGCCCACGGGACATTCACCAAATGGGTCGAATGATCAGGGCATTTTACACGAGGAACTCGCGCATGGATCTAGCAGCGATGTTCAAAGAAATTCATATGCCGCCATACTTTTTCTCGCGTGTCATGGACTGAAAGACCAGTGTAGCTACAGCCATCAACACTACAAGAGAAATTCGATCCCCTGTGAAAATCTACTTCAATGTGGAGCTCTTTCTTTCCTGTTCTGTCTGATTCTTTGAACTGGAGTCCTTTTACGTACCACGGGGATTCAAGCCCCAACGCCTGGGTGAATAACTGAGAATTATCCATATTTCAGCCTCCTGTATCTTAGATACATAAAGCTTACCAGCGCCGACTCTCATCCTCAATGAATTCTTCTTCAGGTTTCCTCTTACCCACTCAAAACAGCGAATAGCCGAAAGACCTGTCATAAGGAATAACTAGTAAACCATTATGATTTGAGCTGTTGAAGGTAATGTGAAATTTTTTTTATGATGAGAGATAAAAGTTTGACTCTTCAGCTTGTGTGATCTTTCATGATGTATTGAAATAAAATAGAATCTTGCCGAGTCGTTCTATTCTCCCAGACTGATTCCCAGATCTCTTGCACAATCGAGGAGGTAGTGGTCTTGGGGGATGTATTTTACCGGTCCTGCCACTTCTTCAAGGGGAACTGTCACTATCCGGTTGTTCTGTATTGCCATCATGTTTCCCCATCTTTCTTTGAATATTTCCTGTGCACAGTGGGATCCGAGTGATGTTGAGAGGACTCTGTCGTATGGGGTGGGAGTTCCCCCACGCTGTACGTATCCCAGTATTGTGACGCGTGTCTCTCTTCTTGTGAGGCGTTCGAGTTCGGTTGCGAGTTCGACGGTCCTGTTTTTGAGTATCTTCTCTTTTGCGTCCTTGTCTTTTTCGTTTTCTATCTTCTTTGCCATGGTCTTCGAGATGGCGCCCTCGGCGATCACGATGATGCTGAATTTTTTTCCGTTCCGGGACCTTCTGAGAATAGCGTCTGCTATCTTCTTCTCATCGTACTGAATTTCGGGAAGGAGGATTACATCGGCTCCTCCTGCAAGACCGCTTCCGAGAGCGATCCAACCCACTTTATGACCCATTGTCTCCAGTATGATGATGCGGTGATGGCTGTGTGCTGTACTATGAAGACGATCAACGGCCTCGGTAGCGATCATCATCGCCGTATCATAACCGAATGACACATCAGTCTTCACGATATCATTGTCGATGGTTTTCGGAAGGGTGAGAACATTCAGACCCGCCTGTGCAAGCCGGTAGGAGTTTTTCTGAGTTCCTCCGCCTCCCAGACAGACAAGACCGCTGAGATGATTGCTATGGTAGTTTTCGACGAGAACGTCGGTCATATCAAGTACCTTCCCTCCGATAGGCATCTTGTGAGGTTTGTCCCTACTTGAGCCGAGGATCGTTCCTCCACGGGTCAATATACCCGACAGAGCCGCATCATCTAGTTCGATGAACCGGTTTTCAAGCATTCCTCTGTAGCCGTCTAGAAAACCTATGAGTTTATAGTTGCCGTGATGTATCAGAGTCTTGCCGACAGCCCGGATAGCTGCGTTCAATCCCGGTGTGTCTCCGCCGCTGGTCAATATTCCGATCAATTTATCCATCTTTCATCCTTTATCTTTCATGATTTCTTCTCTGTCTGTATCTGACTCCATATTTCCTTCCATAATAACCTGAATGCCTCAGCACCTCTACTTCTTTGTACACTGACTTGCACAGTCATCTTCTCGATGTGGGAAGTGAAAGGTATTACAATCTGAAATGTCTTTTTTCTTTCTAAGCAGCATTCCGGTCGTCTCTATCTGAATCTTCTTTCTTCTGTCGAGCATAGAGCAGTAGGTACTGGTCCCTGAAGGGTCAAGGCTTATTACCATGGTTTTCAGTGTTCTCTGAGAGGCTTCATACGCCAGATTCACACTCGCCGTGCTTTTCCCGACTCCTCCTTTGATACTGTAGAGGGCTAATACCTTCACCTGCATACCTCCCATTCTTCTGCACTCGTTTTACGGAACCTTTCCAGAAGTTGCTCGATTTCCAGATCGACTTTCACAACTGCCTGCAGCTGTTTTGTCGATGGAGAATCGGAAGAGAGAATAAGATCCTGAAACAGAACCAGAGTATGCCAGCGCCTCAGGCAGCTGTGAACTTCGAGATATTGAGACGATGCTTCGTGTTTGGCCATCTGCTGAAGGTATATCAGTCGTGCGGTCTCTTTGAGGACATGGTGGATCGCACTGATGTCGTTGGCTGAATGAACCATATGAAGCGATTCGCAGAATTTGTTCTGCTGTTTTCGCACAAGGGTATCTGCTGAGAGCTGGGCGATGGAAAATGTGCTGCCGTACACCAGGCCTCTGAGATCTTCATAAAAATGTCCGTCTATCTCCTCTTTCAGAATTGATGTATTTTCTTCTATCGTCTTATTTCCTGTCGGCTCGAGATTATATTCTTTGTATAGTGCTTCCAGAGCATAGGCATCGAGTATATCCGAGGAAACTTTCTCGATCTTCTTGAGGCGTTTTTTCCACTCGGACCTCTTTTTCTTTCCGGAACCGATAGTCATCAGTGGGAGAAGAGTCCGTATCGCACCCACAGCATCTCTGAAATTCTTGATCTGTTCCACTGTTTCAATATCGGATACGGCCGATTCGAGCATCTTTATTCTGGAAAGTGCAAAGCGGGAAGCTTCTCCCATACAGCAGTCCTGGAAGGCCTGAACGCTGAGAAACTGCTCTGCCTGCTGCTGGTGTCCTTCGTGTACATCCAGTTTGAGTATCTTTCCGGTTTTGTCGAGATGGGCATCAGCGACCGGGGCGGAAGTTTCATCCAGAAGAGACCCCGAACATGTATGCTCCGCTTCACCGGAGAAATTGTCCCATACCACACTGAATGGAGAAAATGCGTTTTCCCATTCTTTCTCATCAGGTAACTTAAAAAGAGTTATTGTGATAACGACCTCCTTTCTCATCTGTTACCCTCAACCAGATTCTTGTAGTGAAGGTACAGATCCTGCTGGGCTCTTTTCTCATCCGGCTGTCCGGTCTGAAAAGACCGGTTGAAAGAGTTTTCCGACAGGTCAAATGATGAATAGGTGTCATCCCAGTGCTTCTGAAGAAAGACTTCCAGTTCCTGCTGTATTTCTTTACTGTAGACCGGAACCATGACCTCTATTCTGTTATCAAGGTTTCTCTCCATCCAGTCGGCTGATCCGATGAAATAGAGAGGTTCTCCCTTGTTGTGGAACTTGATGATTCTCGTATGTTCGAGGTAGCGGTCGATCAGGGCTTTGCCCTCGATGTTCTTCTGATGATCCTGAAGTGCTATCGAGCAGATACCTCTGACCATCAGTCTTATCTTCACTCCGGTCTTTTCGGCACGGATGAGATGTCCGATCATTTTCTGATCGACCAGATTATTGAGTTTAAGGACGATCCGGGCCTCTCTTCCTTCCTTCGCTTCGAGCATTTCGTTCTTGATGAGGGAGACAAACCGTTTTCGGGTGTGGAAAGGAGAGACGATAAGTTTTTTGAACTTGACTTCAGCAAAACCCTGATCAAGCAGATCGAACAGCTGGGAGACCTCTTCGGTAATCTTGTTGTGAGAAGTAAGCAGAAGGTGATCACTGTATAGACTGGCCGTATCCTCATTAAAATTCCCGGTTCCGATGATAGCCAGACGGCTCTCTTTCTTTCCCTTCAACCTGGTAATGACACATAGTTTGCTGTGAACTTTCTTTCCTTCGATTCCGCCTATGAGGAAGATATTTCTTTCATGGCTGAGTTTTTCGGTCCAGTGCAGATTGATTTCCTCATCGAATCGGGCCTGCAGTTCGATGAAGATCGTTACTTTCTTCCCGTTTCTTGCGGCATTTCGAAGAGCATTTATGACGTTGGAATTCTCGGGGACTCTATATAAAGTCATTTTTATTGAAGAAACAGTGTTGTCCAATGCGGCCTCCCGGAGGAGATCGATGATCACATCATAGCGGTGATAGGGCAGTGAGATCAGATGATCTTTTTCTTCGATCTGTTCGATCAGGCTCCTGTTCGCATTCAGCGTATGATGGGGCAGCGGAGGCTGTTGTGTGAAATAGAGACTTTGATTGCTGATTTTCGGGAACCGCATCATATCACGTGCATTATGGTAACGGGACCCGGGGAGGATGATCCTGCAGTCGGCAAGGTTCCCATACTTGAGCAGATAGGAGAGCATTTCATCGGGAAGATTCTTATCGTAAACGAAACGGACAGGGTCTCCGGTACTCCGTTTTTTGAGAGAGGCGGAAAGCTTCTCGTAAAGGCTGAGCGTTACTTCATCAGCCAGATCATATTCTCCGTCTCTGGTGATCTTGATCGTGTAGGCATTATAAGTGTCATAGTGGAATGATTTGAAGATCTCTTTGAGCTTGAGTCTGATCACATCCTCAAGATAGATGAAATGATTCCATCCCCCGCGTGAGGGAACCCTGATATATCGGCTCAACATATCAGTCGGCACTTCGATCAGAGCATATCTGCAGTCTTTCGGGTTCCCTTCCACATACATGTGGATGGCAAGATACAGAGCCACATGCTTGAGATAAGGGAACGGAAGGTCGGGATCAAGGAGGACCGGAAAGAGGAGATTCCTCAATTTGTTTGTGAAGAATTTATCAAGATACTGTTTCTGCACTTCATTGAGTTCAGTCTCCATCACCAGATTGATTCTATGTTGTTTGAGTTCCTTGATGAGCTGGAGAACGATCTTATCCATTCTTCCGTTCAGTCTCTTCACTTCGCTCAAAATCTGCTTCAGAAGCTTTTTCGGATTTTCTTCACCCCGTTTCGGCTGGTAGGAGGGATCAAGGATATTGCGATGAAGTGATCCGACTCTGACCGCATAGAACTCATCAAGGTTTGAAGAGAAGATGCCTACGAACTTGAGCCGTTCCATCAAAGGTGTCTCGGGGTTCTCGGCAGTCATAAGAACCCGCTCGTTGAAATTGAGCCATCGAAGTTCTCTATTGATGTAGCTTTTACTCCCACCCATATACATCTCCATTCTCTGAATGCGAAAACCGACTATTGTTCCATCATTATAGAGCAATATAAGTCAGTTGTATCCTTCAAAACCATGCCGATTGTTAAAATTGTGTTAAAAATCGGTCTATTTCACTATAGTAACGAGATTCCCGGGGAATCAGTTTCCGGAAAATTATGGAACGAAATGATCATTATTGTTCATGATATGCAACCTGGGTGAGTTTCTGGATTCCTGAAGAGGAACCTTATTTCAGCTTGTTCAGCAGATTCTGATAAAGGATTATGATCTCATTCTCATTCAAGGGAGAATCCTCATTGTTTGCTGTATAGGACACTGTATAACAGTTTTCGTCAGAATCTCTGAGGAAGGTGGTGAGATTGAGGACCCCCGGTTCTGATCCTCCTTTGTATGCAATCCTTTCCCATTGCTCATTTTCCGCAACTCCGGGATTTACCGTCATGACATCAAGATGTTCGACTCTTTCGATCAGATCTGCAAGAGTCGAAGCAGAGACAAACCATTCTACATCGATCGAGACCGGATCATGTGCAAACAGATCGGGTGAAGGCAGTTCGCGGCTCTTCAATAATCTCAGAATAGCTCTTCTTTCCATATCATTACTTCTTGTGAAACTATTCAGAAGATCGATGTTTGCAGGGTTTTTGAGACGGAAAAGCTCCCCTGTGGTGAGGAGAGGCCCCGAACATGGAAGATATCGTTCGATATCATTTTTCCCGACGATCGATATGAGTGCATCAGTTGCTGTATTATCACTCATAGAGATCATCAGAGCTGTCAATGTCTCTATTGTCAACGAAATACCCGATGGCCAGCTCTGCAGTATTCCTGAAGGAAGGCTCTTCCATTCATCTTTGAGGTTGACACTCTGATTCCAATGTAATGAACCTTCATTGACGGCATCCTCAACAGCTGCGAGTACAGCGAGTTTGAACGATGAACCGACAGCCATCAAAGTCTTGCTGTTATGAGAGAACATCGCCTCTCCGTTCTTTCTGACCAGGAGGGAAGAGGTCTTCTCGATGGCAATCAGTTTTTCTATAACCTCATCGAGAGTCTCTTTCGTAGAGATGATCTGAGTGAACTGGATGCCGGCGACTCTGCTTTGACTGTCTATTGAAATATACGAGGTGACCTTCCCATCTTCAAAGATCATCGTGTATGGATTTTCATCCCCTTCGACTGATACGAAGGACCCGACTTGATCAGTGATCTGTTCTACGATCTGCTCCATCGTCGTAAGCGAAACGGCCTCTGAGAACTGCTGTGTATACTCAACCTGTTCAGGGCCGAGAGTGAACACTCGGGTGAGAATCTCTTTCTCATCGGCCGAAGAGGCAGAAAGAGAAGACGTGAGGGCCAGTGACAGTATTCCTATTGCAGCGAGTATTTTTGTGAACGTATTCATACCTCCTGTGTACAACAGAAAGCATGGTTTGTAAAG
>JAQQAI010000016.1 GCA_028532915.1 Sphaerochaetaceae bacterium | reverse complement strand
CGCTTATTGACAAATAACACCTCTTTTCACTAGTGTCTTGATATGAGAGAGTATTTTACCGTAGGACAGCTGAGTTCGATCTTCAATATAAACGTGCAGACTCTTCACTACTACGATTCGA
The DNA here is from genome assembly GCA_028532915.1 of Sphaerochaetaceae bacterium. GTDB lineage: Bacteria > Spirochaetota > Spirochaetia > Sphaerochaetales > Sphaerochaetaceae > SABI01. The sequence continues at coordinate 12,063 of JAQQAI010000016.1, read as the reverse complement.
TCGGGCTTCTCTCTCCGAGCAAACGTGATGCGACAACAGGCCGTCGTCTGTACAAGTTCGATCAGGTATACAAACTCACTACGATAAAATATCAGCAGAAGCTCGGAAAATCTCTGAAGCAGATCAGGGAGTATCTTGATTCTACCGATATCAACGACACGTTGAGCGATCTGGAGGCTCAGTCGACTATCGTTCATGAAAGGATTCAGGAGCTTTTGAATGTCGAGAAGATCATCAATGAGAAAGTCTCTTTCATCCGTCAGAAATTCGAGGAGATGGGTAAAGCCGACCCTGATTCCATCGAGATCACCCATTATGAGGAGCGTCCTTTCATCAGTGCCGAAGGGGAGGAGTTTCAGTTCGGAAACGACTACTTCTACGTCTATCCCACTGTCGTCTTCCATGAAGGGGACCGCAAGTATTTCGGAGTATACGTCCCGGAAGGATTCAAGGAAGAACACCCTCTGGCAGAACTTGACCACATTCCGGCCGGCGATTACTACTGTACCTACCATCTGGGAACCTACGAGACGATCTTCGACACCTTTGCACATGTGAGAGAGATCGCTGCACAGAACGGGCATACTCTTGCCGAACGGACGGTAAGCTTCAACATCATCGACCAGTTCGTGGAACCCGACTGTACAAAGTATCTGACGCAGGTTCAGATCAGAATCGTATGATGAAACAAGGACCGCTGGGGCGGCCCTTGTGTTGAATGATTTTCTTATTTGAAGAACGTCTGCCGGAGCCATCTCTGACTCTTTACGGCATCTCCGGCGGTGACAAGCTCTCTGATCTGATCCATCACTTCGTCGCTCATACGCTCTTCGATCATCTGGAGGAACTCGACACTCTCTCTCAGAGCACCCTGTCCGTCTTCTCTGTAGGGATACTGATCCATTGACAGCCATCCGTCGTAGCCTGTCTCTTTCAGCCAGAAGAGGGTTTCTACATACATCGGGAAATGTACGGCCCCGACGATCATGTCATCGTCCCATGCTCCGTAGTTATCATTGAAGTGCATATGGAACAGTTTCTTTCCGTACTGCTGCAGGATGACCACCGATTCTGCGATATTCTCGCCGGCAACGAGGGCGTGTCCCGTGTCTATGGTGACTCCGACGTTGGGAAGACCAATCTCTTTTGCCATCAGAAGTGTATCACTTGCACGTGCCATGAACGAGAAGTTTCTCGGTTCTTTTGGTTTGTATTCGAGTGAGAAGCGGATATCCGGAGCGCTTTTCGCCAATGTGGTGAGATTCTCTTTCAGATAGTTCCTCTCATTGACCAGATGGGACTGAAGGATGTAGTCATACCCGTCCTGTCCCGGCCAGATGTTGAGAGTGGGACAGTTGAGTTTTCTTGCCATGTCGATGCATTCGAAGGTGTAATCGAGAGCCTGCTTTCTGATATCGGGATCTTTGGCGGAGAGGCTTCCTTTTCCCCATCGTTTCTGGCTGAAATGATCGGGAATGATCGATGAACATTCGAGGCCGTATTTCGATAAGGTCTCACCGATCTTATCGACATTCTCCATCGAAACATCCCATGTTCCGACCAGTTCCACACCTTTGACCGCAGATATCTGTGATGCCTGTTCTATCAGTGTCTCTTTTGGAAGTTCTTCCTTGTACCCTGATGAAAGAAAACGGTCACAGGTGTTTCCGAGGTTTCCCAGAATTATTGAATATTTGCTCATATGCTTTCTCCTTTTATATGATTATCGTCGGGTGACACTGTCACGTTTCATCAGCTGACCGCTGATGAGAGTGACTGTGGGATTGTTCTCTTTTTTCTGGCCGATCTTCTCGATGAGTTTTTCGGCCGCAGTTTTGCCGATCTGGGAATTAGGTACTTTGACGGTACTCAGGTGAGGTTCCATCATTGTCGACATCGGAAGATTGTCGAATCCGACTATCGAGATGTCTTGCGGGACCTTGATGCCCTGTTCTTTCAATGCCTTGATCACACCGAAGGCAGCTACATCGTTGTAGCAGAACAGTCCGTCTGGCAGCGCTCTTCCTGACTGGAGGAAGGACTTCATTCCCTCATATGCTCCCTGAAATCCGGGTTTGACCCTGATGAGGGATTTCTCATCGAAAGGAAGGGCGGCACGTTCTGCGGCATGAATGAACCCCCTTTCTCTCATAAGGATGTTTCCCGAGGGAATGGATGAGGTTACCATGAAAATGGTGCGGTGGTTAAGATCCTTCAGATATTCTACGATCCTATACACTACGCTGATGTTCGACATGTTCACATAATCACAGGGGATCTCATCGAAATAGGTATCCATCACAATATAGGGAGAACTGAGAGTATTGAGCTGTTCGATCTGCGAGGGATAGAGTTCGGTTCCCAAGACGATGATTCCTGCAGGCTGTCTTTTTTTCATCGTCTCGATGAAAAGCTGAGGATTTTCCATATGGTAATCGAGGATCTCGAACGAATAATCACTTTGCTGTACGACTGAATTTATACCGTCGATATAATCGATGATGAATGGATTCTGATCGCTGTTGAGAAGCAGTCCGTGTCTGTACAGCCGTGCGAATATGATGGTTCCTTTGTTGGGGACAGGAACGATTCTGTCACTGGGAACCCTGTAGTTCTGCTGGTGAGCTATTTCTATGATCTTCCTGCGGGTCGCAAGGCTTATCCCCTTGTGGCCGTTCAGAGCTAAGGAGACTGTCGTCTTGGAGACTCCGGCGATCTCCGCTATTTCTTTGATACCCATATGTTCAGCATAAATCGAGAGTCGGCTCCTGTCAAATAATAAAATTTACTAAATTAATTTAATAGTGAAGGAATAACTCTCATTATCTGGTGAAAAGGGTAAAGAGGTGCAGTAGGTCTCCTCTTGATGAGTGCCTTTTTACCCTATTCATAAGGGTTTTTCCGACAAGAAGATAAAGTATATGAAAAAAAGTAATTTTCCTCTTGAACCTCTAGTAACTAGATACAATAAAGTGTCTTTCATAGTTACCGAGAAAGGGTCCTGGTTAATACGAATAGGATCGATACGGAAGGGGGTGACCGCATACTCGTTCCGGCCTGCCACAATTGTAAAAGGGTGATGCCCTTGAAAAATACATGGAGGTACCAAAATGAAAGTTTTTGGATTACGGTTTTCAAAAGGAGACGTTGATGGTCTGCTGGGGATCTTTGTCGACAACCTGTCGGTATTCCTGGTTCTCATCTCTTTGAATCTGTACGTGGTGGGAATGCCCGCGGAGATCGTCTTCGGCAGGATGCTTCCCGGCGCCGCTTTAGGACTGCTGTTCGGGAATATCTATTATGCCTATCTGGCAAAGCGGCTGGCGAAGAAAGAGAACAGAGATGATGTTACGGCTCTTCCGAGCGGAGTGAGCATTGTTTTCGTGCTTGTGTACACGATGGGTATTCTGCTTCCCGTCTCACGCATCACAGGAGACCCTGTCATGGCGTGGAGGATCGGACTTGCTGCGAACTTCATCGGAGCTGCGATCTGTGTTCTCGGAGCATTCATCGGTCCATGGCTGAGAAAACATCTTCCGACAGCGGCAATGCTTGGAGCATTAGGAGGGCTTGCTGTCGTGTTCATCGCAGGTATGGGTCTTGATGATATCTTCAGCGATCCGATCATCGGATTCATTGCTCTGGCTGTTGTCCTCTGGGGCTATATCGCCCGGGGGAAGATTCCGTTCAAACTCCCTGCAGGCCTTGTAGCTCTTATACTCGGAGCGATTATAGCGCTGTTCATGGGTAAAGCTACTCTTTCGGTCGAGGGTGTCGGCCTGTATGCTCCGATTCCGTGGTTCTTCACGGTAGGTTTTCAGGCCTTCAAAGAAGCTGTTCCGTTCCTGGCTGTTATCATCCCGCTGGCAGTCATCAATTTCATTTCCACTCTCAACAATGTCGAGAGCGCGAAGACAGCAGGAGACAATTATCCTATCCGTGAGACAATGATCGTGGATGCTGTCGCCAGCGCCATCGGCGGTGTGTTCGGCTGTCCGTACCCGAACTGTGTGTTTATCGGACATCCCGGGTATAAGAGAATGGGTGCAAGAATGGGATACAGCCTGATAAACGGTATCATCATGACTATCCTGGCTTTCTTCGGACTGTTTGGAATGATGAGCAAGATCATTCCCACATCGGCTGTGACTCCGATTCTGATCTTCATCGGACTTGTGAACATCGAACTTGCGTTCACTGCAGTTCCCAAGGCCCATGTTCCCGCTTCCGCTATCGCACTGCTTCCATTCGTGGGTGAGTTCGCCTTCGAACAGGTGAACAGCACTCTCTCATCGCTTGGAACATCTGTTACCGACACGGGAGTCCTTCAGGGTCTGATGATCGAGGGACTCAATTATCCCGGCTATACGGTGCTCGCTTACGGGACGATCATCATTTCGATGCTGCTCGCTTCGATCCTTGCTTTCGTGATCTCGCGAGATCTGCTCAAAGCATCGGTCGCGGCATTCATCGGAGCCGTCTGCTCCGCTGTCGGATTGATCCATGCGCCGACACTGGCATGGCTTCCGGTTCCGCAGCTCACACTGGCATGGCTGATCGTCGCCGCAATCTGTTTTGTAATGTATCAGGCGGGGAAGAAGAACCCTGACTTGCTCGCTGAGATTGAAGAGGTATAACATATATAGACTATCGCTGATGGAGATCTTTCGAACAATCTCCATCAGCGTAACAAAGGAGTAAACAAAATGATGGATACGAAAGTGATCGACGTGGCACTTGGAAAGAAAAGTGCGGATATGGTGATCCTGAACGGGAATCTGATCAATGTTCACACTCGTGAAGTGTATCAGAGTGATGTCTCTATCGTTGACGGAAAGATCGCCGGAGTAGGTAAACTTCCCGAAGGAGTTATCGGACCTGATACACAGATCATCGATGCGGCCGGAAAATATCTTTCTCCCGGATTCATCGATGCCCATATTCACTTCGAAAGCAGTATGCTCACCTTTACCGAGTTCTCGAACACAGTCATCAAAAGAGGAACTACTGCTGTCGCTTCCGATATCATGGAAATCACAATCGTTGCAGGCCTGGAAGGGCTGAAGGAGATCCTGTCTGAAGCTGGATCTCTTCCTGTCTCTCTGTACTATCCTGTTCCTTCGTTCATGGGGGATGAATCGGAGTTTCAGACGACCGGGAGCGTTCTTTCAGCTTCGATGATCGAACAGCTTCTGCCTCTGGATGAAGCTGTAGGTCTTGCAGAAGTTCTCGTGCCGCCGATTCTTGCAAAGTCTCCCGAATCAGAGAAAGTGATTGCACTGGCAGACAAGCTGAAAAAGACGGCAGAGGGACATGCTCCTGCAACCTTCGGCAAAGAGCTGAATGCATATGTCTCTACAGGAATCCGCTCCGATCATGAAAGTACCACCAAAGAAGAGGCTCTTGAGAAAGTTCGTAACGGGTTGAGAGTGCTGATGAGAGAAGGGTCGGCTTCGACAGACCTGAAGGACTGCCTGCGCATTATTACCGAGGATAATATAGATCCAAGACATCTTGCCATGATCAGTGACGATGTTGATGCTCTTCATCTCGTTTCGCTGGGTCATATGGACCATAAGATAAGGATGGCGGTCAAAGAGGGTGTCGACCCTGTTGCAGCTATCCAGATGGCGACGCTGAATCCTGCCGAATCTTTGAAGATCGACGATCTTCACGGTTCTATCTCTCCGGGTAAGATGGCGAATATCGTACTCCTTTCTTCAATAGAAGAATGTGCGGTCAAAGATGTTGTCGCCAAAGGATCGTTAGTCGTGAAAGACGGTTCTCTCATAGAGAAATCAGTTCCTCCGACGTATGCTAATGTTCTTCGCAATACGGTATCATTTTTCAGAGAGATCAAAAGCAGCGATCTATTGATCAAAGCGCAAGATGGTGCTGAAGAAGCTGTCGTCCATGTCATCGGAGCTTCTCCTGTTTCACTTCTTACCGACTCACTTGAAGCGTCCCTTCCTGTGAAAGACAAATATGTGGCCTGCGATGTATCACAGGATATCCTTCATATCGCCTGTGTAGAACGATACGGAAAGAACGGCAACATCGGTAAATCCTTCATCAAAGGATTCTCTCTGAAAGAGGGAGCTCTTGCGACCAGTGTCGGTCATGATCATCACAATATCACGGTGGTGGGAACGAATGAGGAAGATATGCTCGTCGCGGTAAACCGGATTAAAGAACTCGATGGTGCCCTGGTTGTAGTCAGAGATGGAAAGGTCGTCGGAGAGATTCCCCTTTCGATTGCAGGACTGCTTTCCCTTGAGAGTGCCGAAGATGTTGCGAAAGAACAGGAGCATCTGCTTACGGAACTGAAAGAGATGGGTTGTACGATGGCCTCTCCTTTCATGAGTCTTTCGTTCATCACTCTCATCTTCATTCCCGATTTCGCCATCACCGATGTAGGTCTGATGGATGTCAAACAGTTTAAGATAATTGATCCTGTCATTTCCTGGAGGTAACAGACAATGGGACATATATATTTGAAAAATGGTTATATCGTGACCATGGACAAGGATGAGAAAGTCTACCAGAAAGGCGGTGTTCTCATAAAAGATGGAAAGATCGCAGCTGTAGGGGAGATATCGGAATCGATGGTCGAACCGTATGCCGAGGTGGTCGACTGTGCAGGCAAGATCATCATGCCGGGGCTTATCAACACCCATGTGCACACTTCCCAGCAGCTGGGAAGAGGGCTCGGAGATGATGTCAATCTGCTCACATGGCTGCATGAGAGGACGTTTCCTTATGAATCGTCTCTCACACCCGAAGATTCATATATCTCCACACTGCTTACCTGTATCGAGCAGATCAGAAGCGGAGTCACCTCGTTCGCTGAACCGGGAGGGCAGTTCGTGCCCTCGATGGCACGAGGTGTACGCCAGGCCGGAATCAGAGCAAAACTGGCGAAATCGAGTATGGACTGCGGAGAAGGACTTCCTCCTATCTGGCAGAGAACGACCGAACAGGAACTCGACCAGCAGGAAGAAGATCTGAAGACCTACCATAATACCGGAGACGGAAGAGTTCAGGTCTGGATGGGGCTCAGAACTTTATTCAACAACTCCGATGATCTTATCATCAGAACAAAAGAGCTTGCCGATAAGTACCATGTGGGTGTTCACATGCATGTTGCCGAAGTGAAGGATGAAGTCGAATTCTGTAACGAGAAGTTCGGAGTGGGGACTGTTCAGCATCTTGAAGACCTGGGTGTCCTCGACAAGAATCTTCTTGCGGTACATACCGTATGGCTCACGAATGATGAAGTCGATCTGTTTGCAAAACGGGGAGTGAAAGTATCACATAACCCGGCAGCGGCGATGAGGGTTCTCGGATTTGCAAAGATTCCGCAGATGCTCAGAAAAGGCATCTGCGTCACTATCGGTACTGATGGAGCTCCGAGCAACAATAGAATGAACCTCATCGATGAGATGTGGCTTACCTCTCTGATTCACAAAGGATGGAGACTGGACCCCACTGTCGTGAAAGCGGAAGAGATCCTGCGGATGGTCACCACCAGCGGAGCGAAGGCTCTGATGGACGAAGATCAGCTGGGTTCTCTCGAAACCGGCAAGAAAGCTGACCTTATCATCATCAACCCCAAAGATGCAGGGATGTATCCGCTGCACGACCCGATAGCGAACCTTGTGACATCGATGCACTCGACGAACGTCGAAAGCACGATGTGTGACGGAAAGTGGATCATGAAAAACAGATTGATTCTTACCCTCGATGAACAATCTATCATCGAAGAAGCTCAACTAAGAGCTGATACAGTAAGAAAGCGAGCGAACATCGTACTGCCTTCGAGATTTCCTATCTACTGATAATAATAACCTGGAGATGGATATTAAATTCATCTCCAGATTAGTATACAACTTTTTTATGAGGATGCATCTCCTCCTAGACTGAAAAACAGGTTGAATAGTTTATATTTGTGGAAACTTTGATGAATCTAAACGTTTTATATCAAAAAGAAAAACCGCTATTATATCCGAGAGTTGAAGAAATCCTCTGTGCTGTCTCTTTTAACTTCGGAATTGTGTTTTCGACCTCTTGTTCACTCATGTAATTATCAAGTGCAGATAGACTGAGTCCTGCAATAATGTTTCCATCTTTCCCTAGAATAGGAACGGCAGAACAATTATCACCTGCAATAAATTCATTCCGGTCACGACCAACCATTTCTGCTCTTACCTGTAAAAGATTTTCTTTAAGCTTTTTTTCATCTGTGATTGTATTGACTGTGTATTGTTTTAGACCTTTGCTGATAAGCTCATCAATTTCTTTTTCAGGTAAGGTGCATGTAAGAATTTTCCCTAACCCCGAGCAATGAAACGGAAGAACTCTTCCAGGAGTAAAGTAGGTACGGGGAAGATTCTGGCTGTCAATTCTACCGATTACCAGTACTTCTCCCTGATAATAAACCGCTAGATTGATATTAGCTTTCGGATATTGACTCCAGAGCATTTCCATGTAGGGCATTGATATTTTACGAATTTCTACAGAATGAAGGGCATTTCTGGATAGTTTTAAAGATTTTAAAGAAATAGAGTAAAGATTTGCATAATTGTCTTTCTTTACATATCCTGAATTTACTAAAGAAACCAGCAACCGAAATGCCATATTATTATTGAGCTGCGTTGCGTCCGATATTTCCTGTAGAGAAACAGGATGATTCTGTTCACTTATGTAATCGAGAATTAAAAACCCTTTTTCAATCGTTTTAATAGAATATTTATCTGATTCTTTTGCCATTGCTAAATTATAACTCCTGTATATAACAATAAGATACACTACTTTTATTAGTTTGGAAAGATTGATAAAAACAAAAAGAATTATAAATTCATAAAAAAATTATAAAAAATTATAATAAAATTTGACAAATAGTAAATTGAGGTTTAATATGTATAAAAGAATTGTTAAATAGTGTTATCTGGAGGATATATGAAGATTGGTTTTATCGGATTGGGGATCATGGGGAAACCTATGGCAAAGAATTTGTTGAAAGCAGGAAATGATGTGGTTGCATTTGACATTATCAAAGAGAATGTGGACTACATCGTAGCAGAGGGAGCAAAAAGTGCTTCCAGTGCGAAAGCTGTGGCTGAAGAATGTCCAGTGGTTATTACGATGCTTCCGAACTCTCCGCATGTGAAGAGTGTAGTGATGGGCCAGAACGGAGTTTTGGACGGAGCTTCTGAAGGGATGATACTTGTTGATATGTCTTCGATAGCACCTCTGGCGAGTCAGGAAATCGGAAGAGCATGTGAGGCCAAAGGAGTGAAGATGCTGGATGCCCCTGTTTCAGGAGGGGAACCAAAAGCAATTGATGGAACACTATCCATTATGGTCGGTGGTGATAAGGAAGTATTTAATGAAATGAAACCTGTCTTGGAGATCATGGGAACATCAGTTGTTCTCTGTGGAGCTCTGGGAGCAGGAAATACGACCAAACTTGCGAATCAGATTATCGTTGCAGGAAACATTGCCGTTCTGGCCGAGGCAATGACATTGGCCAAGAAGGCCGGAGTCGACCCGGAAACGGTATTCCAGGCAATTAAGGGTGGCCTTGCGGGTTCTACGGTGATGAATGCGAAAGCTCCGATGATGATTGAATCAAATTTCAATCCTGGGTTTAAGATTGATTTACATATCAAAGATCTTAACAATGCAATAGAGACAGCACATGGAGTAGGATCGCCTGTGCCGATGACAGTACAGGTTCAGGAAATGTTCGAAAACCTTCATTTTGATGGAAAAGGTCAGCATGATCACAGCGGACTTGCAGAGTACTATGCAAAAATATCCGGAACAAAAATCGGAGATTAAAGTGAACACAGATTTTATTAAAGGTATTATACCCCCTATTGTTACAACAGTTACCAAAAATGAAAAAATTGATGAGAAGGCTTTTGGTAATCAAATAGATTTTATGATTAGAGAGGGTGTAGACGGCATTCTTCTTTTCGGATCTAACGGTGAATTTTATATGTTCGATGAGCAAGAAATGGAATCCGTTGTGAAAATGGCTGTACGTCATGTTGATGGTCGAGTCCCCGTATATCTGGGGGTAGGAGCGATCAGAACTAGCCGATGCAAGAGATTGGCACAGATGGGTGTCTCTAATGGCGTTGACGGAGTATCTGTACTTCAGCCTATGTTTTTGAAACCAACTGAAGAGGAACTGAAGGACCATCTTACAGCAATAGCTAATTGCATCTCAACGACACCAATGTTGCTATACAATAATCCCGGAAGAACGGGATATCCCATGAGCCAGGATCTTGTTGAATATTTAGCGCATAATATTGAGAACATTGTTGGTATGAAAGACAGTAGTGGAGATATGACTCAGACTACTGAATTTATCCGTCGAAATGAAGATGTTAATTTTAAAGTGATGTGTGGGAAAGATACTTTAATTTACCTGGGAATGTGTGCAGGAGCTGTCGGAGCGGTGTGTTCAACGGCAAATTTTGTACCCGCTTTGGTTTGTTCTATCTATGATAAATATGTACAAGGAGATTATTGTGGGGCTCAAAAAGCTCAAAATACACTTAATCCTATCAGACTGCAAATGGACAAATCAAGTTTTCCTGTCGCGACTAAGGATTATGCAAATATTTTAGGTCTCAATGTTGGAGAACCGATCCTTCCAAGCAAAGTGTCTCCTGAACCTCTCATGAAAGGGCTTCGTAATTGTTTGGTTCAAAATAATATTATCCCAGAGTGACAAGGAGTACGATTTATATGAAAAAAGTTTGGAGGACAAAATGTGGCAAAAATACAAAGACCTGATTGGTTCTAGTGTAGTTTCAATCTTCGGATTATTCTTCTTTCTCAGTTCATTTTCGATTCGAAAATATGGAGATATGGCTATAAATTCCCGATCATTTCCACAGATACTCGGTATTCTTGTGATGGTTTTTGGATTAGTCCAAATCCTCCAATCCGTTAAAGTGCTGACTGCAAAGGATTCCAATACTGATCAAAATATCATAGACGATAATCAGAAGCATTCTGAAAACTCTCCCATAAGTATGAAAAATGTGATATTCACGATCGTTTTGATGATTACGTATGCGTTCTTGATGAAACCATTAGGTTTCCTGATAAGTACGTTTTTATATTCATTTATTCAAGCATTTATATTGTATCCGAATAAGAAAAAAAACTTTCTCATAATGATATTAGTATCGTGTATTTTCACTGGATTGGTATACATCGTGTTTGTAAAAGGTTTTTCGTTAGTACTTCCGCAAGGCTTGCTGGGATAGGGGAGAAATATGATAATTCAAGGTTTATTAGCTGTCGTTTCGCCGAGTTGTTTGATCTGGATAATATTCGGAACAATCGTCGGAATTATTTTTGGAGCTATCCCCGGTCTCACAGCCACGATGGCTATAGTTATGTTCATTCCTGTGACGTATAGTCTCCCAGCAGCAACCAGTATTGCGCTTCTTATGTCGCTCTATATCGGTGGTATCTCCGGGGGATTGATTCCACCGATACTGCTCAATATTCCGGGGACCCCCGCATCTATTGCTACTTGTTTTGATGGTCACCCTATGGCTTTGAAAGGGCAAGGAGCCCAAGCTCTGGGATATGGTGTTGTCTTCAGTTTTGTGGGGACAATGCTAAGTGTCGTAGCTTTGGTGCTGATCTCCCCGTTGTTAGCAGCACTTGCAATAAAATTCGGTCCATTCGAATATGCAGCAGTTACGATCTTTTCTCTTTCCTTGATAATTACTCTATCAGCGAAAAATTTAGGTAAAGGTGTGATTTGCGGGATTCTGGGACTGATGTTTGGAACTGTTGGGATGGCCCCCATTGATTCAGTGACACGATTTACTTTCGGAAGTGTGAATCTACGATCCGGGTTTGATATATTGACGGTTCTTGTCGGATTGTATGCGATTCCGGAGATTCTTGAAGTAGCAGAAAAGAGCAGATCTCCAAAAGAGTTGGAAATTCAGTCTATTGGGAAAATAAAAATTAAGGGATTCGGGTTTTCTTTAAAAGAATTTTTAGCACAGATTCCCAATGCGA
>JAQQAI010000015.1 GCA_028532915.1 Sphaerochaetaceae bacterium | reverse complement strand
GCCCAACTCAAAGAATTCCTTATAGAACTCAGCATGCTCAGGAACCCGTTCTCCTCGGTCCAGTTCGTCATAACATCTGCTGTACAGGTCCATGAATGACTGCCGTTTGTGCAGGGCCGCCTCATCATCACGATAGATGTGCAACCATGCACGACTGCCATTCGGCATAGGCATATACACCGTCTGGGACTGAATGATCGTCCCATTCTCTTTTCGGATGTATCCTCTGACATGCTCGGTCATCTGAGATTTCATCTCTCGTATATGCTCATGAGTCCATTTTATGTTCTGAGGGACCGGAATGATGAATTTGATCCCATGATCGGTAACGAAGTTAAGATTCTCCTGTGAATAGAAGCCTCTATCCATGATGAAGGCAGAGGGCTTCACTTCCAGTTTCCTCAATCGCTTTACCATCTCCTGCAGGGTCCTGCTGTCATTCATAGACCCTGAAAGCGGTGAGAACCAGATCGGCAGATCGGTATTCATGGCGGAGAGCAGAGCCAGATTGATCTGCGGAAGCTTTTCTTTATCTCGGTTATGACCCCATTCAACATAATGATTATTTCTTGCATAGGAACTGATGCTGGTGATGTCATAACAGAGACTCTTCCCCTTTCCTTTTCGTTCCATCCAGGGCCCCAGAAAGGATGAGACCGTATCCTCATCAAGACGATTGAGCAACTCACTGATACGTCCGGCACTCATGGGCTTCTTCCCATGAGACTCCAACCAGGATTCTGCAGAAGAGAGATGAGCCCCGGTACAGAGAATGTAGGATGCTAGATCAAGAATGGATTGCCCGTCATCAGGAGAAAAAGCTGTGCGAAGAAAAGGTTTCACACCGGTGGCTTTGATGGCTTTCTCGATGATCAGATTCTCACCGGTCAGGGTGGTCGTAGTCTTGGAACTCAATGCCGAATCGATAGTATCTTCCTGCTGCATGAGAAGCTTATAGCTGGGACCGAAGGTGATCTCACCACCTTTTTCCTGAGCAGTCCCGACCAGTTTGTAGCGGTGGGAAGTCTTCTTGGTCTCAGGATTGTAGACGGGATTATCGAGGTTCACATTGTAGCAGCCACGCTGCTTATTCCATACATATTTGAAGTCCTTACTCATGCTATATATTATTACAATACAACAAAAAAGAGTCTATATAATAAATCCTTTGCTTAAATTTTTCTATAAAGTTCAGAAAGATAGGATTTTGATACGATTTTGCATATTGTGTGGTTCGTGTATTGATAAATACTACTCATCATACCATTGAGAAAAAAGCATCTTATTTTGCATAAAAAATGTAAAAATAAAATTTTTTATGACTAATTATAGTATAAATGATATATAATGTATTTAAATTTGCAAGAATTGCTCAAAATAGGAGTTATTTTATGCTATTAGATTTTACAATCAAGAATTATAAATCTTTCAGAGATGAATGTGTTTTTTCAATGAGGCCGGCTCCGAAACAGAAAGAGTTGGATTATAGTATCTTATCTGAAAGGATCGGCAGAAATGTGTATAAAGGTCTCAGTTCTGCAGTTGTGTACGGTCCGAATGCATCAGGCAAGACAAATATCATCGGTGCGATGGATACATTTAAACAGATCGTTCTTAGGGGAAATATCCGCAATACCGATACAAATGATTCTTTGAATATTGCTTCGAGTGCCCTCGAACTCATCCCCAACAATACATTGGACAAGCCCGAACCGGTATATGTTTCTATTACATTCATTCATAAAGGAATGCTTTTCGAGTATAGTATTTCAATGGATCTCGGCCTTTTTCTGGACAGAGATTATCAGAGAAAAGTGCTATTTGAATCGTTGTCGGTGAATAACACGCAACTGTTCGAAAGGGATGATACGTTGCATATAGGCGATCTGAAAGATGTTGCCTCATATTTAGTTCCCGTCTATAAGCAGAATGCTGAAGGAGCTGCTGCACTGGCTGAAAGCAGTCTGGATGAAAAAGAGCTTTTTCTGGTCAACGGATTCAAGACTATGTTCAGTCCAAAGATAGCAGCATTGATCTTGGAGTGGATGGATAAATACTTCATTACCATCTACAGATCTGATTCACTGCGTCTTGTTAGAAAGTTCACTGAGCCCAAAAAGCGTTCGATTTATATCGAGAAGACTCTACAGGATGCAGCTGAACAATTCGGTGTAAACTCGAATGGTCTTGGATACGTGATCGATGGAGAGAACGAAGAAGCCCGGTTGTGTTCTATCTTTAAGGAGGGGGAGTCTCAGACTGTTATTCCCGGAGAATTCTTTGAATCATACGGCACTATAAGATTCGTCAATATGTTCCCTCTGGTTTTGCGGGTTCTTAAAAATGGCGGAGTTCTGGTCGTTGACGAGTTCGACGCATCGATTCATCCTATGGCGTTAATGGAGATAATCAATCTATTTCATAATGATGATTTGAATGTTCACAAGGCTCAACTGATATTCAATTCTCATAATCCGGTCTTTTTGAATCCAAATCTATTTCGACGGGACGAGATAAAATTCGTCGATCGTGATGAAAACACTCATTGCAGTCAACACTATTCTTTATCAGATTTCGGAACTGCGGGAGCCGGCGGAGTGCGAAAAACCGATGATTATATGAAGCACTATTTCATGGACCGCTATGGTGCGATAAAGAATGTTGACCTTGGTTCCATCGTAGAAAACCTGTTGAAGGATGACAACAAAGAAAACAAGTAAATCTTCGGGGTTGTGTATGCGCAAACTTTCAAATACGTATTATTTTTCAGTTGAGGGAAAAACTGAACAGTGGTATCTGAAATGGTTGGGTCGGACAATCAATAATTGTCCAAAGGTCGCTAAATATGCAAAGATTGACTGCAGGGTACAAAAAAATCCGGTATCTAGAGTCAAAACTATGAAGGTCCTGAGTCAAACTGAAATTACCCACATATTTGATCGGGAAAGTGAAGATCAGGAACATGAAAAAAAGTTTGAGAATACTCTGATGAGAATGAAGGAAGCTCAAAAGAAGAAAAAGGATATTCGCTATAAGCTCGGGTATAGCAATTTTTCTTTTGAACTCTGGATTCTGCTGCATAAAACCGATTGCTGTAAGACTTTGAATCATAGAGGTCAGTATTTTTCTCTTATTAATAGAACTTTTGGCGAGAATTTTTCCTCTATGGATGAATACAAGGAAGAAAAGAATTTTAATAGGATACTTGATACCTTTACGCTGGATGATGTCTGGTCTGCGATACGTCGTTCAGAACGTATAATGAAGAATAATAAAGATAAAGGATATACTGCGCACCAGTATCTTGGATATGAATATTACACTGTAAATCCATCACTTTCAGTTTGGGAGGTCGTAAAGAAAATACTCACAGAATGTTTGAATCCCTAAAAGATTCCTCCAACGCGATTTTGGATTTGTTATTATGATTCAGTCCCTCTTGATTTGTCGCTTGCTGAGATTGTGTGGCGGGTTTTTCTGGAGTATACTGACTTTATGTCATATTCGGTTCTTATTGTTGATGATGAGATTGTTATCCGCGAAGGGTTGAAGCAGGTCGTCTCTTGGGAAGATATCGGTTTCTCGGTTATCGGGGCGGTGTCTTCGGGTGAAGAGGCTCTCCGTGTTATTGAAACTACGGATGTCGATGTTGTCTTCACGGATATTCACATGCCCAGAATCTCCGGAATTGAATTGGCCCGTCTTATTCATGTGAATCATCCTGATATCAGAGTGGTCATACTCAGCGGATATGATTACTTTTCATATGCCCAGAAGGCAATCCGGTATGGAGTGTATCACTATTTATTGAAACCTTGTGCTGAAGAGGAAGTCGTAGATGTCTTTACCCGGTTGAAAGGGGAACTGGATACACAAAGAGAGCATGAAATGTCTGTAAAGATGTTGGGGAAACATCTTGTTCAAGAACAGCTTTCTGATCTGATTTCGGCGAAAATCTCTTTGGAAGATGCTCCTGAATTATCTGAATGGGTATATTCTCATATCCCTTTTTACATTGTTCTGTTGCAGATTGCTCCTGATGAAAAATTGTTCATATCGGCTCTGCAGGATAAGGAGTTCTTTGGGAGTTTGAAAGAGTTTTCTGTTCCTGATTTGTTTGAGGCAATTGATGTTGAAGATGTTGGATTGATCGCATCTTCAGGGCATTATCGATTCTTCTGCCTCGTGAAGAAGGAGAAAGGCGTCAAAGATCCTGTACAAAAATGGTTTTATGCAATTCGAGATCGAATCCGATCTGATACCCATTTTGATCTGGTGGGATCGTACTGCATGGTTTCGGAAGAAGTGGTGATCAGGCAACAGCTTTTTTATAAAATCAGGGAAATAGAAAACATCCTGTTATGGCATATTGATTATGGCTGTCTGAAAGAATTTGACTGCAGGAAAATCGATCATTATACTACGAATCTGATCTCTTTGCCTAATCCTGAGGTGCTGGCAAAGATCCTGTGTGATCCGAAGATATATCAGAAAGATTCATCGGACAAAGACGGCATTTTTACCCAGACTGATTCTGTTTATGTTACAGATCCGGCAGAATGGATGCGAACGTTTTCTGATGCACTGGAGAGATTCGTGGAACGGACTACAGGGGATTCTTCCAGAATCACGCAGTTCATCAAATCGGTTCTACCCCTTGTGTCATGCTGCCTTTCAGGGCAGATGATCAAAGAGATTTGTATGAAGATGGGATATATTGCCTGTAACGCTATCTCTGATCATAAGAGTAATTGCTATAGTAAGAATATCCGGGATGCCCTTGATTTGATCGACCGGAAGTATAAGAACAATATCTCACTGGAAGAACTTGCCAGAGAGCTCGGATTGACTTCCACCTATTTGAGTAAACTATTCAAGAGGGAAGTTGGAATCAAATTCAAAGAGTATATCCTGCAGAAACAGATGGATGAGGCTAAACGGCTTCTTAGAGAGACTAATGATAAAATATATGAAATAGCAGAAGCTGTAGGCTTCTCTGATCAGCACTATTTCAGTGATGTGTTCAAGAGGATGACATCATTGACCCCATTGGAATATCGGAAAGTAGGCGTCGATGCATAAACGGTTTATCCCATTTTCAACCAAGTTGGGTTTCTCTTTCGGGTTGCTCTTTGCATTGGTTCTCCTTTTAGTCGGCATGATGACGTATTATAGGATCGAAAAGATCATCACTGAAACTGTAGATGCGAACCTCGACAGTTCGAGTGATCTCATTGCCAGAATCGTAGAGGCGAGTATCGAAAACAAACGGGGAGAGGTTCAGAAGGACTTGATTGTAGCGAATCATTACATCGGCGAAGATTACCATCTGGATAGATCCCGAATGAAGGTTATCAAGGGGTATAATCCTATAAGAGAGAGTGATGTCACTTTAGAAGTGCCTTCGCTTACAGTTTCCGGGTTTGATGTTTCATCTGATCACGAAATTGTTGATACGATAGGCGAGAAGACAGGAGGGACTGCGAGTATTTTTGTTCATACAGAAAGAGGATTCGTCTGTGTCTCCACAAATGACAGAGAAGGCAAAAGGTTTCAGGGGCTCGGGTGGTTAATCCCGAAAAATTCATCTCTCTACACTCTGATAATGAGAGAAAAGACCTGGTATGGAAGAGACTACGATTACATCGATAAGGAATGGATCTTTACCGGATTTCGGCTCCTCTACGAAGATGGGGAAGTTGTCGGAGCTCTGCATGTTGCTCAGGATCAGGTTCAGATGGAACTTTTGAGAGAGCAGCTGCTCTCTATCCCGGTAGGAAATAAAGGAACTCCCTATATTGTTGACTATCTTGGGAGAGTCGTTCTTCATCCTGAAGATGAAGGGAAGCAGCTGATGAATCATGAAGATATCGTCGAGCTGGTATTCAAACGTAACGGGAGAATAGAATACTCTCAGATAGACGCTAAATCAATGAAGCCTGTCAAATATCTGGCATATTTCAAATATATCTCGGAGATGAACTGGATAGTGATCGTAGGATCCACAATGGATGATTTCTACGGGAGTCTTTACACGATACGAATTTTTTTCATAGTGGTTTTCGGTGTATCTCTGCTGGTTGCACAGTTCGTCGGACTGTATCTGGGCAGAAGAATAACTCAGCCGATCGGACAGATCACCAGGAAGATCAGAGAGCTGTCTGAAGGTGATGTGAACCTTTCGAGTTCCCTGGATGTACGCTCGAATGATGAGATCGGAAGACTGGCAGAATATTTCAATACCTTTGTAAAGAAATTGAAAAATTTGAATGATCTTGAGCATCATGGAATTGATATCATGCTCCGCGAGGCTCAGATGAATTCTCTTCAGGCACAGATAAATCCGCATTTTCTATACAATACTCTTGAGACCATCAGATTCATGATCGTGATGAAAGATGAGAGAGCTGTCGAGATGGTCAAATTACTGGCGAAGCTTTTCAGGATATCAATCGGAGATGGCGAGTCGTACGTAACTCTGAGAAAGGAGCTCGAACATGCCCGGCTCTATATTGATCTACAGAAGTACAGATATACTGAAAGATTCTCTGTAGAATATGATATAGATGATTCGCTGCTTGACCTCTATACTCTCAAGTTTATACTGCAACCTATTGTGGAGAATAGTATTGTGCATGCTTTCAGTGATATTGAAAGGGGTGGGGTGATAACAATTTCAGTTCGTGTCTCAGACAATAAACTGGTGATCTCCGTACGTGATAACGGAAGCGGTATGGATCGAGTGACTCTGGACAGAGTTCATTCAGCTCTTGAGCAGTCAAACTGCATAAATAGTGTCGGATTGAAGAATGTCCATGATAGAATCAGCCTGCATTTCGGATCGGACTATCATCTCAGCATTCAAAGCAGTGATGGAGGGACGGAGGTTGTCATGGTTCTTCCCTATCTGACACTGAAACCGAAAAGCACATATATTGGTGAGAATAACGCACCAATTCTGTTCTATTAGTTTCATAATTAAAAAATAAAAAGTGCAAAAAATCAAACAAAATGTCTATTTTCTCGCCCTTTTCAATCATGCTGTGCATGGTATCCTTGATATAGAAATCTCAATAAAAGGAGAAGGTTATGAGAAAAGGTATTGTAGTATTATTCATTCTGTGTCTTCTGGTCCCTTCGGCAATCTTTGCTGCCGGTGCTCAGGAATCAGATCAGGTGACCATCGCATTTTGTTTCCAGGACCTCGAAACTGAGTTCTGGGTCGCCGGTCACAAAGCGATTACCGAGACTTTGCGGGAGAATGGAATAAAAGTTATCGAAAAGAATGCGAACGAAGATGCGAACAGACAGCTGGAACAGGTCAAAGATGTGATTACCCAGGGAGTTGACGGCGTCATCATCATTCCGCAGGACGGAGAAAGTGCCGTTACGATCGCAAAGACCTGTAATGAAGCAGGTGTTCCCATCGGTGTTTTCAATAGACCACCTTCAGACAAAAGCGCAAAGAATCTCGTTGTAGTTGCAAACAATGAAGTGATTGCGGAAGCAGCAGTCGAACACATGGCTCAGGAAGCTATGAAGCTCGGAAGAAAAGTACATCCAGCCATTATGGTCGGAGACCTCGGAGACCCGAATGCTGTCGGACGTCGTCAGGGGTTCATGAACGTGATTGAAAAATATCCTGACCTCTGGGCTTATGAGCCTGTAGAGATCCCCACCAAATGGGATGCAAACGTAGCTTTGGCAAATCTCCAGAGTGCTATGCAGGCAAACCCTGATATAGACTTCCTCTTCACATCAAGTGACTTCCTCTTCCCTGTGATCAAATCCGTTCTGGCTCCATTGGGCAAATGGACAACAATCGACGATCCTAACCATGTGATACTCGCCGGTCTCGACGGAGATGTCACTGCAGCACAGCTGCTGGAAGAAGGGTATATCGATGCAACCGGTGTTCAGAATCTCTTCTATGAAGCTGATCTGATGATTGATGCAATGCTTGAGGCAATCAATGCCGGAAATGGGACTCCTGACAAATGGATGGACGATCCAGGATTCGCATTGACGCAGGCAAATCTTGATACACGAGCAGAAGAGATGTGGGGCTGGGTTCTCTATAAAGAACGTCAGTAGTACAACATTCTGAATGGTAAAAGATACCGGGAGGGCTATCCCGTCCCCCCGGTATTTATATGGATTAATGAAAGGATCGACAATGAAACAACAGACCTTGGTAAAAATTAAATCTAGAATAAATAATTGGGGTAAAGGGAAGGCTGATGTTCAGGATGCACAGGTGGAGATCTCCAGGGGAAGAAGCCTTGCAAAGAAGATACTCATGTCTGAGTATTTTGTCCTATACCTGACTATACTGTATCTATTAGTACTGACTCCGATAATACCGCGCCTGTGGCACCCGATGAACATTCAGAATGTATTGTCGAACATGTGGCCCCTTCTGGTAGTGGCTATCGGTCAAACTTTCGTTCTGATTCTTGCAGGTATAGACCTTTCCCAGACTTCTGTGATGGCAATGTCCAGCGTGGTCGGAGCTGTTGTCATGACTAGCAGTGTTGATCCTGTGCTCTTCACGAAATCTCCGTTGTGGGGAATCTTTCTTACTGATCAGGGCGGATTGATGGGTTCAAGCCCTCTTGCTCTGCCGGCGGGGATCCTTGCTATGCTGCTTGTCGGTCTGATAATCGGATTTCTGAACGGTTTTTCCGTGGCAATATTTAGGATGCCTCCCTTCATTGTGACTCTGGTTTCGATGATGCTCTTTTCAGCCATGGCGATTTTTCTCACGAAAAGTGAGAACATCCGGCACCTTCCGGAAGCATATCTTCAAATCAGTAAAACTCAATTCAGTGTTGTGTCGATGTCGATGGTGATTGCCATTGTACTTGCGATAGTGGCTCATATCACACTCAACAGAACATTGTTCGGTAAGAGACTGTATGCGGTCGGAATAAATACCACAGCCAGTGAGATAAGCGGAGTACCTGCCCGAAGGACCATAATCACAGCATATATGGTGAGCGGTCTATGTGCTTCTATCGCGGCGATTCTCTATTCTTCCAGACTTGAAATGGGAAGACCTACACTGGGCAGTACATTGTTCATTGATATTGTCGGAGCAAATATAATCGGGGGAGTGAGTCTTTCCGGAGGAAAGGGGAAAGTCACCTGGACTATTTTCGGAGTATTTTTCTTCATCATTCTTGCGAATTCATTGAACATGCTGAATCTCTCTTTCTATGTGATTGATATGGTGAAAGGTTCTGTGATTCTGGTCGCAGCTCTGCTGGATGTCGCCAGAAGTCGTATACAAAAGGCTCAGAATTAGGAGGATGCCGATGCAAGATATAGTGTTCGCATATAAAGACATCACCAAACGGTTTTTCGGGGTCCGGGCCTTGAAAGAAGTATCTTTCGAATTGGAAAAGGGAAAGATACTGGGGCTCATCGGAGAAAACGGTGCCGGAAAATCGACTCTGATGAATATCATGGGAGGGGTATTGAAGCCTGATGAAGGTCAGATGTATCTCAAAGGTTCTCCTTATACACCGGAAAATCCGCTGGATGCGGCCTGTGCTGGAATTGAATTCATTCATCAGGAACTGAATCTGTTCACGAACCTGTCGGTAGCGGAAAACATATTGATCAATCAGTTTCCGTGTATAAGAAAGACTCCTCTGATTAATAAAAGGATTATGAAGGAATCATGCAGAAAGCTGCTCAAATCCTTGAATCTGGATATTTCTCCTTCGATGCTCGTTGAGAATCTATCTCCCGGAGAGCGGCAGCTTGTCGAAATCGCCAAAGCTCTCTATTCGGATGCAGACATACTGCTGTTCGATGAGCCGACTACGAGTCTTACTGCCAAGGAGACCGAGAACCTATTTTCGATCATGAGAAAGCTCAAAGACGAAGGGAAATCGATCATCTACATATCTCATATTCTTTCGGATGTGATCGAACTTGTTGATGATATTGTCATCCTTCGTGATGGTCAGGTAATGGGAGGCGGACCGATAGAAGATTTTCCGGTGAACAGGATGATCAATCTGATGGTTGGTCGTGAGATTTCAAATGTGTTTCCTGAACGTACCAATTCATCAAAGAAAAAATTGGTGCTGCAGACAGATCATGTCAGTGAGACCGGGATGGTGAGAGATATCAATCTTAAAGTGCATGAAGGCGAGATCGTCGGCATGTTCGGATTGATGGGAAGCGGAAGGACAGAATTCGCACGTATGCTCTTCGGTGTGGATCCGTATAAAGAAGGATCGATATCGATCCATGGGGAGACTCTCCCGAAAAGGAATCCTCAAGAGAGTATTAAAAGGGGATTGGCTTTCATAACGGAGAACCGCAGAGAAGAAGGTCTTTTGATGGATTCTCCGATCATAGAGAATATCGGTCTTGTCTCGCTTCCGGATTATTCGGCTCGAGTTACCCGATTAGTCGATTCAAAAAGATTATATAAGCGTTCTAATGAAGTCGCGACTTCTCTACGGTTGAAGTGTAACAGCCTGAAGAATCAGAAAGTCAAAAGTCTTTCTGGAGGGAATCAGCAGAAAGTTGTTATAGGCAAATGGCTACTGAAAGACCCCTCTCTTCTGATAATGGATGAACCGACACGTGGTATTGATGTCGGAGCCAAATATGAAGTGTATCTCATCATGGAACATCTTGCTTCGGAAGGAACCGGAATCCTCTTTATCTCATCGGAAATAGAAGAATTGATGGCAATGTGTGACCGAATCATCGTATGGAGCCGCGGTGAGGTGATGAGAGAATTCGAACGAGAGGAATTCAGTCAGGAAAATATCATGAGAATTGCTTTCCGCCAGGAGCTGGAAGATGCAAGTGAAAAGAGAAGGTGGCAGTGAATGGAAACGAATAAATTCATGAAATTCATATTGAAAAATTCAACAGCAGTGTTGTTCGTGA
The DNA here is from genome assembly GCA_028532915.1 of Sphaerochaetaceae bacterium. Lineage (GTDB taxonomy): Bacteria > Spirochaetota > Spirochaetia > Sphaerochaetales > Sphaerochaetaceae > SABI01. Next base: position 7,852 of record JAQQAI010000015.1, on the reverse strand, counting down.
TGATTTTCGTCATGTTCGGTCTGATTGCACCGAGATTCTTCACGCTGAAGAATTTTCAGAACATTATGAGCAATGCTTCCTATATCGGAATCATCGCTGTCGGGATGACATTTGTTCTGCTGACAGGCGGAATCGATCTCAGTGTGGGATCGACTATGTATCTATCGGTCGTCGTGTGCGGCAAACTCATAAACGAAGCAAATTTTCCGGTATTCCCGGCAGTACTTATAAGTCTTCTTGTAGGTGCTACAGTGGGTGCGGTGAATGCTTTTTCGATCACTAAACTGCATCTTGTACCGTTCATTACAACGTTGATAACACAAACGATTGCGCGGGGAGTCGGGCTATTCATCACCAGGTCCGTAGCGGTAAATTACCCCGATAGTGTGACACTGATGAGCACTTCAACGGTAGCCGGATTCATTCCTCTTCAGATATTCATTTTCCTGATGGTCGTTCTTGTTGCTTGTATCGTTCTTAACAGGACCCGGTACGGAAGACAGTTGTACGCCGTCGGAAATGATCTTGAATCTGCAAAGAAGGCGGGAATCAAGAGTGACCGTCTGATTGCTTCTACCTACGTCATCAGCGGATTGCTGGCTGCCTTAGGCGGATTCGTAACCATAACCCAGATAGGAAGGGTGAATGCGGGATTCGGGTCCGGCGACGAGTTTGATGCCATCGCAGCTGCTGTTCTGGGTGGAGCCAGTCTGTTCGGCGGTGTGGGGACGATCTTCCCCGGTACTGTCCTGGGAACAGTGATGATAGAGATGATACAGGCAGGTTTGGTATTTGCGAATGTTGATATATATATCCAACCGATCATCATGGCTGCAATCATATTCAGCGCTGTCTTTATTGACAGTATACGGACTATGCAGATCAAGAAACTGGAAAGACGAAATATTCTTAAAGCTTGAAAATGAGGTGGAGCAATGAAGTACGTATTGGGAATCGATTATGGAACCGGAGGCGGGAAAGTCGTCCTTGTCGATGAAAACGCCGATGTTGTGAAATATGCATTCAAAGAATATCAGATATTCACCGATTATCCCGGGTGGTCGGAACATGATCCGGCAGACTATTGGAATCTGGCTTGTGAGCTGATTCCGAAAGTTCTTTCAGAATCCGGTGTTTATGCGGAGGATGTTAAAGCTGTTGCAGTTTCATCTGCAATGCCCTCTCTGGTCATGGTCGACAAGACAGGAAATCCTGTTTCCAGAGCCTATAATCTCATGGATAAGAGGGCAACTGAAGAAGTTGCACAATTGAGAGACTCAATAGGGGACGAAGCGATATTCGATCTTACTAAGAATCGTCTCGATGATCATCCTATGATTGTAAACCTGTTGTGGGAAAAGCATCATCGGCCCGAGGTTTTCTCGAAGATTCATAAAGCTCTCTCTATCGACGGATTTGTCACATCCAAACTAACAGGTTGTTTTTCAGCACACTATTCCGGAGCGGCTTTCTATGGAGTAGCCTACGATCTGGTGAACCGGCGATTCGATTCAGATATGCTGGCCCGAATCGGTCTACCTGAATCGCTTTTTCCCGACCTATATAGATGTGAAGCCATTGTAGGCGAGGTGACTAAAAAGGCCTCTCAGGAGACGCATCTTGCAGAAGGAACGCCTGTCTGTGCAGGACAGGTTGATTGTAACGCGGGATGGAGCGGAGCCGGTGCGATCGAGCCCGGAGATATGCAGATGAATCTTGGAACCTGTGGGAATTTCGGGATCATACATGATAAACCGGTGTTTCATAATTCAATGATCGCGTTCAATTATACTACAGATTCTGAAAATACATACATAACGGTGCCGACCACTACTACAGGCGGACATCTGATCCGGTATCTGAGAGACAATTACTACAAAGCAGAGCACAAAGTGTGGGCTGCTGAAGGTAAAGATATCTTTGATCTGATTAATCAGGAGGCCGAGGTGATTCCACCCTGCAGCGAAGGGCTGCTCGTTCTTCCCTATATGATGGGAGAGAGAACACCTATCTGGGATGTATATGCAAGAGGTGTCGTATTCGGCCTTTCTCTGCACCATACCAGGGGTCATCTGGTCAGGGCTATGATGGAGTCTGTAGCCTTCGCCCTATATGATTCGTTCAGACTCATTCAAGAAACAGGTGTGGAGATTCATACACCGATCGTGCTGAATGAAGGAGGAGCAAAAAGTCGTCTATGGCGCAGAATCATAACCGATGTTTTCAACCTGCCTACAGTCATGGTTGAAAACAGAGTCGGTGCTCCTTACGGTGATGCTCTTCTCGCCGGTATATCTATCGGTATGTTCAAAGACTTTTCTATTGCAAAAGAAAAAGCATCATACGTGAACCGTATGGAGCCTGATGAAACAATGCATAAAAGATACATGGAGTATTTCGTTCTCTATAAGGACCTGTATACGCATGTGAAACAAGATTTCCGCACATTGTCGGATATAAACAGCAGATACGCTACGACGTAGGAGGGACAGAATGGAACTGGTAAACAAATTACGCAAACGCAATAGTGAAGGAAATCCCATTTCAGTGGGAATCGTCGGTTGCGGTCAGATGGGATCGGGGCTAGCCCATGCAGTATCGCAGGTCGAAGGTATGCAGGTGAATACAATAGCAGATCTGGATACGAAAAGAGCTGTTGATACGTTCATATCTCTCGGATGTGATAAATCCGACATCGTGATAACAGAAAAGAAGAACGAAGCCGAAGATGCGATCAGAAGCGGCAAACGTGTTGTGACACCGGATGCTCTACTGGTCACCGGCATAGACTCGCTCGAAGCGAATGTGGAAGCAACGGGTGTAACCGATATCGGGGCACAGGTCGCCTATCAATCGATTATGAATCATAAGCCGATTATCATGCTGAATGTAGAGACCGATATTACTGTGGGGTGGTATCTCAATCAGCTGGCACGATCCTACGGTTCTCTCTATACGGTTGCCTCGGGTGACGAACCTGGAGTCTGTAAAATGCTCTATGAGCAGGCAAAGCTGATGGGCTTCGAGGTAGTGACCCTGGGGAAAGGGAAAAATAACAAGATAAACTTCGATGCAACTGCAGATCTGGTGAGAGATGAAGCTCTTTCGAAGGGAATGAATCCGAAGATGCTTGCAGCTTTTCAGGACGGAACGAAGACTATGGTGGAAATGGCTGCAGTGAGCAATGCAACAGGACTTATTCCGGATGTTCCCGGGATGCACGGACCGGATGTCCCTGTAGACCGATTGGCCGAAACGTTTATTCCTAAAAAGGACGGGGGCATTTTTTCGGGGTCCGGAAGAGTTGACTTTTCCACAGGTCCGATCGCTCCCGGAGTATTCGCGATCGTCTACTCGGAAGAAGAGAGAGTAAGGAAAGAGATGAAATTCATTACCCGTTCCGATGGGCCCTATTATCTGCATTTCAGACCATATCATCTATGTGATCTGGAGACTCCGCAGTCTATTGCTGAAGCAGTTTTACTCAATGAGGTCACTGTGACAGCTGATCAGATGCATTCCGAAGTCGTATGTAAAGCAAAAAGGGCAATCAGAGCAGGTGAGACTTTGGGTGACATCGGTGGAACAGACTGGTACGGACAGATCTATGATTATCATGAAGCGCGACAGAAGAAAGCTGTTCCTATCGGGATCGGATCCAAGGCTGTAGCCGTCCGTGATATTCAAAAAGGTGCGATCATAACTGAAGATGATGTACGTCTCAATGACCAGTCGTTCATCTATCGTCTGCGTCGTATGCAGGATTCACTCTACAGCGGAGGTGTGAGATGAAAGCTGTCGTGGTAGACAATCCCATGGATTTTTCGGTCAAAGACGTTCCGAAACCTGATGTTCCTCAGGGTGGCTTATTGCTCAAAGTAGAGGCCTGCGGTCTGTGTGGTTCCGATCTGAGAACTTTGCGGTCCGGTCACCGTAATATTACCTTTCCCTGGACGATCGGACATGAGATTTGCGGTACTGTAGTGGAAAAAGGTGACGATTGTTCCTGTGCCTGGAAGGTGGGAGACCTGTTGGCGATAGGCCCGCTTGCCTATTGCGGTGAGTGTGAATTCTGCCAGTCAGGGCAATATGAACTGTGTGAACATCAGAAAGAACTCGGGCAGCACTGGCCCGGAGGTCTTGCCCAGTATGTAGCAATTCCTGCCGAGTGTGTTCATCTGGGAAATATTCAGAAAGTTCCCGAAAAGATGGAGAGCATTCATGCTGCGGTAATAGAACCCATCTCATCGTGTGTCAATGCGCAGGAAAAGGCAAATGTCTCTCTCGGAGATACTGTTGTAGTATTCGGATCAGGACCGATCGGATGTATCCATGTGGCATTAGCTAAGGCAAGAGGGGCCTTCAGAGTGTTTATTATCGATATTGACGATACACGTCTTGAAATGGCCTCTGAATTTAAACCTGATGAAATGATAAATGCCGGCACGGTCGATCCTGTTGATGCAGTACTTGCTCTCAATGACGGCAAGGGGGCAGATGTAGTGATTGTAGCTACTCCGGCGCCGGTAGCAACGGTACAGGCGGTACAGATGGCAAGAAAGGGCGGCCGGGTCGTTCAGTTTGGCGGTATGCCTCAGAATAACAGTACTCCTCCTGTCGATATGAATCTTGTTCACTATAAAAGTCTGTCGGTCATCGGCACAAGTACTTTTGCACCGAGACACAATATTACAGCTATGAAACTTGTTCAGGCAAAACTTATACCTGTTGATAAACTGATAACTCACGTTTTTCCGCTTGAAGATTTTGTAAAGGGAGCAAATCTTGCTCTGGAAGGAAAGGTTCTCAAAGGAGTGTTTGTACCATGAAACCATTACCATTTTTACAGGATGGAGTAGCCCAGATCGCTTTTGTAGTCGAGGATCTGGACAAGACCGTAGAAAACTATTACCGCTTGTTCAATATCGCTCCATGGCATTTTTACACGTATGAAAAACCGCTGGTGTCACATATGACTCGAAATGGGGCCCCTACTGATTATGCTATGCGTGTTGCACTCTCCTATTTCGGAAAAATGCGTATCGAGCTTATAGAGCAGAAAAAAGGAGATACCGTATACAAAGAGTTCATCGAGAATCATGGATACGGGATCCATCATCTGGGTGTCCTGGTTGATGATATGGAAGAGGCAATCGCTCTGGCGAATGAAGCAGGATTCAATGTAACGATGGATGGTGCAGGTTTTGGTCTTGACGGCGATGGTCACTATGCGTATCTGGATACCGAAGATTCAATAGGGACAACAATAGAGTTGATCTGTCGGCCGAAAGGACGGCGGGTCCCTGAAAAGATATATCCTGAGGAGGCCGGGAAATGAGCATGAAGTACAGTTATTTCCAACTTACATTCGGAGATGATGAGGCATTCAGGAATCCTGAAAAAAGTTATGAACGACTGAAACGTTTCAGTTATGATGCAATTGAGCTCACGCCACCGAAAGGTCGTTACGGAAAAGGCGTAAGTCTTGACCGGTTTGTCTCGGACCATCTTCGTCTGACCAAAGAATATGATCTATCTGTATCCTGTCTGAATGACTGCTGGGGTGAGGAGTGGGACCCGCATTCTCCTGACTATAAAACGCTGACAGGTAAAGAAAGTGCAAAAAGAGCAATTAGTGAAACAATTACTACCATCGATATGGCTTCCGAGCTCAATGCGAAGTTCGTGACTGTCGCAGTAGCGATTCATGAACCGATCTCATCGGAGAATGTAGATAAGGCTGTCGCAACTGCAGTAGACTCATTGCAGCAGATGTGTGATTATGCGTCAAAGAAAGATGTGTCCCTCGTTTTTGAAGCGACTAATCATCTTGAGATGGGTAAGTTTGTGAATACTGTCGCCAATCATAAACGGCTTATCGAATTGACAGGATGTAAGAATCTTGGTATTCAGATTGACTGGTTCCATGCAGGATTCGAAGAACTCAATTGTTTCGAAGCTGTATACGAAGCACAGCCGCTGTTGTGGCATCAGCATTTTCGTGATACGAATTCATTGACTCCAGGGTACGGTAATACCGATTTTAAAGCTGTTATGCGTGCTCTACTTCGTTTCGGATACGAAGGATACTGTACGATCGAAAGCTCACCGATGTATCCTGATGTAGATACTGCAGTCGCAGATGGTATTTCTTATCTGAAATACTGTGAGAAAGTTGCTGGTATGCAGCTTTCGAAATCATTTCCCAACGGATTTCCGTTAAAAAAGTGATCATTAATCTACATAACCTTAATAAATTCAAATAGTTTAAACGTATTCATTAAAAAATCACTCCCCCGAAAATAACCTTTTGGGGGAGTGTGGACGTTAAGCCGAAGGAATCTTTCCTTCGGCGTTATTATCAATTGTGGCGATACAGATCCCAGCCAAGATAATTGCCGAGAGCTTCCTGCAGAATATCAGCGACATGGGAACGCACCATGGCAACATGATGTTCATAGCCGTTTCGGACGATGGTATCCATGAGTTTCTGCAGTCCGTCAATCTCACAGACTGCGACTCCTCCTGCCATGGCACAAGGATCATCGGTAAATTCTCCTTCTCCGAGATATGCTCTGACAGTACCGTTGAAATCATCGGTCGAGACACGAAGGAACGTCATCGGTCCTTTTCGGACTTTACCTTTGACCGCACCGAAACAGTTGTCCTTTCCAAGTGAATTTCCCAACACATCCAGTTCGGAAATCTCTATGTCATCCGTTCCGAAGAAGCTCTTTGGATAGTTCGAGCAGTGTGTATTGACACACTTGTTCCGATCTTCTCCATAGTTGTTATTCCAATCCAGAAGAGCTGATGCTTTCTCGGAAGCAAGACGGAGTGCCAGCATGCTGATTGCACCGGCGATGTCGACCTCGCAGGCACAAGGAACTTTTGCCTCTCCCAACATGCTCATGGTCAGGCATGTGGCGCACCCGTAGTTCTGTTCGATCGAGGTCCAGCACTGAATCGCTGCGGCATCGATTCTGTTCTTTTCAATATAGCGTTCAACGACAACCGAGTATTTCGCCTGTTTTAAGATGTTTTTATCAGGGATAGATGCCGGAATTGTTCCATATGCTCTTATCTCTTTCAGCTTTTCGATAACCGCAGGATCATCATCAGTGAGCCGCAGAGCATCGAAGATGATTTCACTGTGATCCACAGTCACAACAGTAAGACCAGATCTCTGAAGAAGTTTCTCACTTACTCTCATAGTCTGGAAATCGGCAGGTCGTGCTCCGATGGCTGCAATACGTGCTTTTTTGATTCCGTTGACAACCCGGCAGACTCCGGCAAATTTGAGAACATCTTTTCTGAATATGTCGGAATTTATTTTACAGGTATGTAATGTGGTATTTGTAAAAGGAATGCCATATTGGATGAAATTGTTCGCAACTGAGATCTTCCCGCAGAATGCGTCTCTGCGGTGAGCTATATCAACTTTATCCAGATCATCATCTTCCGCCTGAAGCAGAACAGGAACACCGAGTTTTGCCTCATTGACTGTGGCAACTATTCCGAGTTCGAGACCAAAGTTGGGAAGAGTGACGATGATTCCATCAATCTCATCTGCATGAGCTTTGAAATGCTGTGCACAGGCAATTCCATCTTCAGTAGTTTCAACACATCCTGTAGGGGTAGCCTTTTCCGGCATGATGACTGTTTCATATCCCATTGATTCAAGTAGTTTTAAGATATCTTTTTTGCCGTTTACTGCAAGGTCGACATTGAAGAATCCTCTTGTACCGACAATTACGGCAAAACACATTTTTCCGTTCTTCATAGAAATCCTCCTTCTATGAATAAATTTTACCATGAATTGAAAAATATACAAGAGAAAATTGCAAAAGTA
>JAQQAI010000014.1 GCA_028532915.1 Sphaerochaetaceae bacterium | reverse complement strand
CAGGAATGTGCTCAGAACCGGGATGAATATAAGCAGGAGCAATGCTAACAGAGAGACAAGGAAGAATGGGATGACTCCTTTGAAAATATCTTCAAGTGAGACATCAGGTTCCGCTACAGCCTTGGCTCCGTATACACAAAGTCCGACAGGAGGAGTGATCATACCGATATGAATAGCCACTATAACGACCACGGCATACCAGATGGGATCGATGCCCATGGGTCCTAAAATAGGATAGATCAGGGGAATTGTGATCGAGAGCATCGATATCGATTCGAGAAGACACCCGAGAACGAGATAGAGCATCGAGATGATGAACATGAACGCAAACTTCGACAGACTGAGTCCGATGATGAACTGCGCAAACCTGTTAGTCAGTCCCGAGAGTACGAGAAACTGTGAGAAGATAGCAGAGCCTCCGAAGATGAGATAGATCATCGCTGAAGTCCTTGCGGTATCCTTCAGAGCATCGGAGATTGCTTTGAAACTCTTTTTACCGTCGAGAATGATCAGCAGAGCCAGTACGATGAATGTTGCGATGGCTCCTGCTTCAGTGGGAGTAAACACACCTCCGAATATTCCTCCGAAAATAATGATGACTACAATAAATACCGGCCAGAGATTAAGCAGATCTTTAAACTTCTCTCTGATGGAAAGACTCGGCATCTCATGGTCTTTCACCATGGAAGGTCTGAACTTGGCCAAGAGAAGTACGACTGCAGAGTAAAAGATCGTGAGCATCAGACCGGGAGTGATTCCGGCGACAAGCAGTTTACCGACAGAATCTCCAGATAGAACACCGTAGACAACCATGAGTATACTGGGTGGAATCAGCATTCCAATGATTCCCGATGATGCACAGATACCGTATGCAAGTGATTTATCATAACCCTGCTTTCTCATTTCAGGAGCTGCAGTGAGTGAGAATACCGATGAGGTCACCAGAGATGAACCACATATTGTACCAAACAGGGTACAACTTCCAACTGTAGCGACTCCGATACCTCCTCGTACCTTTCCTATCCAGTTATTTGCCGAATTGAATATATTTGAGCTCAGTTTCCCGGCTGACGCCAGATAGCCCATTGCGATAAACAATGGTACGGTTATAAGAGAATAAGAAGCAACCTGATCGTAGAAAACATTGACCGAACCCCAAAGAGCAGGATCAAAACCTAGAAGAACCCATGTTCCTAAAAATCCGACCACACCTAGAGACACACCGATATGGACTCCTGAGATAAGAAGTATTGCCAATAGCAGCAATCCTAATAGAGCTGTAGTAACTGGTTCCATTATGACACCTTTCCCTTATATTTTATGATCTCGATGAATGAATGAATCCCATTAATCGCACTTTCTAGTGTGATGAGGGCCAGACCGACAGGCATGGCAAGTTTGCCGACCCACCAGTATAGACGGATGGCTGCAAGCATGGTTTCATTGATTTTGAATGAATCGTAAAATCTGATCCAACTGATATACGTCATGATACCAAAGAAGATTGTCCCGATAAGATACGGGAGAAATTCAATGATCAGCCTGGGTTTTCCTTTTATCCGTTCCGTGAACAGAGTGACCCGCACATGAGATTTTGAATTCAGAGCAAAAGCAAATGGAAGAAAGACGATATAAGGCTGAATCAGCTGACTTATTTCGACCGAAGCCGGAAAAGGATTGTTAAACACGAACCTCATGAAAGTGTCTGCAGTTGTCATGACAGTTAGAAAAAGCAGAGCAATTCCTGAAATACCTACGAATGTAATTCGAAGAAACTTCATGATTCTATCTACATATTCCAATATGTGATTCATTTATTACTCCTTTTCCGGGCCGTTGGGCTCAATGACCACTTTTATAACCCCTTCTTTCCGATTCACAAACACATCAAGAGCCTTTTCGAATTCTTCTAGAGGAAATGTATGTGTAATTAAATCTTTTACATTTACTTTTTTGGAAGCGATACATTCGATAATCTTCCATGAGACATTCGGATTAGCTCTTGATCCGAAGATCGCAATCTCGTTGTGGACGATATGCTTGAAAGGGAGCGGTTCTATCACTTTATCAGATGGAACTCCCATGAGAATGACGGATCCTCCTTTAGCAACCATCCTGACAGATTGGTTCAAAGTCCCTGCAGCTCCTGAGCATTCAATGACTTCATTTACCCCGAATTGTTCAGTTGCTTCCATTACGGCAGTAACAGGGTCTTCGTTTTCAAAATTGATGAGAATGTCTGCCCCGAATTTTTTCGCTGCTTGTAGACGTGCTCCCCGTCCGATCATTATTACTCTAGCTGCTCCCAGTGCCTTGGCATACTGCATTGCAATCATACCTATAGGACCGGGACCTATCACTGCAACAGTACCTCCCGGTGTGATCCCGGCGATTTCCATACCATGCAGAGTCACTCCTCCGGTATCTACGAGAGCTCCTTCCCGGAATGAAACTTTGTCATCAAGCTTCTTTATACTTTTAATCGAATATACATTGTATTGTGCATATGCACCGGGAGAAGTGAATCCGTAATGTCTGTGCCCAGCTTCATTGTTACCATAATTAAGGCACAAAGTGTATCTGCCCTGAAGACAGTTGATACAGTATCCGCATCCTTTATGAGCTTCTCCTGCAACTCTGTCGCCTACTTCGAAACCATGTACACCGGGACCGATTTCAACGATTTCTCCTGACCATTCGTGTCCGGGGGTAAACGGGTATACTGGTGGCCATGTTCCGGCCAGATCGCCTCTGATGATCTCTGGATCGCTTCCACAGATAGCAACAGCTCTTATCTTACACAAGACTTCTCCCTCTCCGGGATGTGATATTTTTACGTCTTGAATTTCAAACTTTCCTGGCGTTGTGAGGCGTAAAGCTCTCATCGTCGTCGGGATAGTAGTATTATCGTTCATGGGAAACTCCATTAGTTTAAAATAATTATTTGAAATGATGGTACAGTATTGCGTCTATCATCATTGATGAGATGCAAGACCACATCCTCTTCAGTGGTCCTGCATATGATTTTTTTTTAATCGATGGAATATACTATTCCTGGACAGCCCATTCGCGTGCCCATGTATAACCCATCTCAGTTGTGATTTCCTGGAAACGGTGAATGATTTCATACCCAGGGAGTCCACGTTCTTCCATTTCCTGAGCCCATTCAGCAGGAATATCTTCAACCAGATTTGCCCATCTATTTCTCTCTTCAGTCGGGAAATCAATGAATTCGATTCCTAGAGCACCCCATTCTTTTTTGAGTTTTTCATCCCATTCGGCCCTCAGCTGGTCGGCGAGTACAAGTTCGGCTTCTTTTCCTACTTCTATCATGATCTGCTGTATATCTTCAGGTAAAGAATTGAATTTCTCAAGGTTGATGATCAGGTCCCAAGGTGCGCCTACCATTGCTTCAACATTGATAAGATATTTTGCGAGTTCCTGAACTTTAAATGCGTTCATGTGTGTCATCGGATGAAAGTCCATTTCCGTTACACCAGTCTGCATCAAAGTATATCTATCGTGCATGGGAGCAACGACAGGAACCAAACCTGCGGGAGTTGCCCAACGTCCGAAGTACTGGCCAATCAGTCCGATTTTCTTTCCTTCGAATTCTTCAAGTGTGTTCACTTTTGTCTTACTGATGATGTTGTAGGGCATGGTAACGAAATTTGAAAGAAGTAGTCCGTTCTGGGCTGCTAATTCTTCTCGGAAAGCAGGGATCTCTTCATACATCTGACGGGTTGCCCTAGCAACCAGAGATGGATCGGTCGGACCGAAGGGGATGACATAGTGATATGGTCCGAGAGGGGTTACGCCGGGGGTGTATATTCTGCATCCGAGGATGATATCAACCATTCCCTTAGTGAGAAGTTCGAGGTGAGCAGGACCCGAGCCAACTGAAGCATTCCAGAATGTGTCGAAAGTCACTCTTCCGTCTGTCCTTTTGGTTACTTCGTCCATCCACCACTGAACACCATCGCTATTGAGAAACTGTCCCGGGGGTGCCGATACAGAGGCCAGTTTCAGTTTGATCGGCTTTCCGTCATCCGCTGCAGGACCGCTTTGCGTCTCTCCCTGGCCGTTTGCCATCAAGAGAAAGGAACATGTGCATAAGAGCACTAGGGCAATTAAGATTCTTCTTTTCATAAGATCCTCCTGAAAAATATTGGATACACAATCCAATATCCAATATAAACGAAAATTTATGATTGTCAAGAAGAAAAATATGTAATATATTGGGTATTGGATACAATGTACATCAATTATAATACAGTACACTAGATTTTAAAAGGGAGATTAATATGAATAAGTCAGACTTTATCCTCGCGCTCGCAGAAGGGAAACTAGAACCGATCAAAGATCTTGAGGGTGCCTCAAGAGTGATCCTTGTTGACGAAGATTCTTTAGGAGCGGAAGATATCACTTTCGGTTACAGCAAGTTTGAACCGCATACATCCATTCATAAGAAACATACTCATCCTGAAGCGGAGGAGATTATGTTCATTCTGAAGGGAAAAGGAATCACAGGAATAAAGGACGAGGAATTTGAACTTAAAGAAGGTGATACGCTTTTTGTTCCAAGAGGAGAGAAACACTGGTTTTACAATCCGTATGACGAAGCATGTGAATTCATTTTCATATATACGAAAAATAGTCTTGCTAAGGCGGGATACAAGTTAGGACAATAGCTATCATAATATAATGAAACAATCTTTTGGAGATACTATTGTCTATCGAATTTGATAGATGTAGTATATATTATACGTAATCATTCACCGGATGACATTACAAATAATGAAGGGAGACTATGGAGAATTTGTCCGACAACATTGAAACTGGGAAGCAACCGGAAAGACAGGTCAAGAATATCTACAAGAGCGTTCAGCGGATTGTCTTTGAAACGCTGAAGGATGAGGTGCTCACAGGCCAGTTGAAACCCGGGGATTTCCTCAATACTCTGACAATCGCAAGACGACTCGGAGTAAGCAGAACACCGGTGAGGGAAGCGTTAAATAGGCTTACATCCATCGGGTTGACCGAGAACGAGCCTCACAAAGGGTATTTTGTCAAGAAATTGTCTGTCGATGAAATACTTGAGATTTATTATATCCGTGCATCTCTTTCGGGCGCATGTACCAGACTTGCCGTGAATAATATTACGGACGAACAGATCGGGCATCTTAGCTCTCTGTGTGATGAAATGGAAAATCATTTATCACAGAACAACCATGAACATATGCTTGATACTAACTACACCTTTCATGATACGATCTTCAAAGCAGCTCATTCTCCGCGTCTGCAGGAACTTGTTTTGCAGTACTATCAATTGAGTGAACAGTACAGAGCCCTTGCTCTCGAACTTCCTGGACGTTACGGTGAAGTCTGTTCAGAGCATAGAGCGATCGTAGATGCCCTGAAAAAAAGAGATCCCGATCTGGCGGAGAATAAAGAGAAAGAACATCAGATCAATACTGCCAGACGGATCGCTGAAGCTTTGAATGTAACTCCTACCCGGTAGGAAAAAAAGATAATTCAGAGCTTTCCTTTACACCTGCTTCTACCGCTGATATACTTCAGACAACTTATCAATAAAGAGTGTCTGTCATGTATTCCTCTTATCTGAAAATTCTGCAGAACAAGATTCAGCCCCTTACTTCGCTGATCAGCGAGAGTATAGGGGTGGATGTCACTGTAGTCGATTCTTCTTTGAGAAGGATTTCAGGAACCGGAGCTTTCTACTCAAGAATAAATCATACATGTCCGAGTGATTCCATATTCCAGCAGGTGCTTGAGACAAAGCAGCCGCGATTCAACCGGGACACCAAAGATAACGAGATATGCAGGCACTGCAGTAATTATTCGACTTGTGTGGAAATGCAGAACATATCCTTCCCTATTCTCGTCAACACATCCTGTATAGGAGTTGCATCGCTCGCATGCTTCACAGAAAAGCAGAACGAAAACCTCCAAAGCCAGGAGCAGAAGGCAATCGCGCTTTTGAACTATATGGTCGGATTTATAACCAACGAAGTGAACAGTATCGAACACCACAACAAGATCATCGAAACGACAGCGGAAATCCATGAGATCATAAACAGTATCGACAAGGGAATCATCATCATCGATGAGGATGATGTTATCTTACACCTCAACAGTGCTGCAGTGTCCCTTCTTGATTTTAGGATCTCACACGAATCGATCATCGGACATCCTCTGGGGTCTCTCGTTCACGGAATTACGCTCACCATCGCTGAGGATATCGAGACTTCAGGCTGCTGGGATACGAGAAGAAGAAAATACCGGGTCATCTACAAGATGAACAGACTGTGTATCGATGATAGAGCTCATCACCGGATCATAACATTCGAGACCGTAGAAGAGATCGTGAACAAAGCTATCAGGTATAAAGAGCGCGAGAAGATCGTATTTGATTCGATAGTCGGTACCAGCGAAGTGATACAGCAGGCGATAAAGATCGCCAGGAAGGCCGCAAACGGTGATTCGACTATTCTTCTTCACGGAGAGAGCGGGACCGGCAAAGAGCTGTTTGCCCAGTCGATCCATAATGAGAGTTACAGGAGAAACAAGCCCTTTGTTATGGTCAACTGTGCCGGGATCCCGGAATCACTCATCGAATCAGAATTCTTCGGTTATGAACGAGGGGCATTCACAGGTGCCGACCCGAACGGAAGGACAGGTAAGTTCGAAGCCGCTGACGGAGGGACGATCTTTTTAGATGAAGTAGGGGAGATTCCGCTGCATCTGCAGGGAAAGCTGCTTCGTGTGATCCAGGAGCGTGCTGTCTACAGGATAGGGAGCAACGAGCGCAAAGAGGTTAATATCAGAATCATAGCAGCCTCCAACAGAAACCTGAAAGAGATGGTCGATCAGAAGAATTTCAGAGAAGACCTGTTCTATCGCCTTCACGTTATCCCGATAGTTCTTCCTCCGCTCAGAGAGCGGGGAGAGGATATTATCACGCTGAGTGAGTATATCGTTCATAGGCTTGCCTATAAGATGAACAAGGACACCAAAAGACTGAGTCCTGAGGTGCAGAATCTGTTCAGGGACTACAGGTGGCCGGGGAATATCAGAGAGTTGGAAAATGTGATCGAATACGCCATCAATTTCTGTGATGCCGATGAGATCCAATTGGCACATCTGCCCGACTGCCTGTTCAAAGATAACGGCAAGGTCGTCGAAGATTCTCCACTTGAAAGAGTCAGAGCAGATGCAGAATGCCGTATCATAGAAGAATATCTCAGTCTGTACGGTAACAGCACCGAAGCAAAACGGAAGATCGCACGGAAACTCAACATCAGCCTGACGACTCTCTACAGAAGGCTCAACGCTCTACGATAGACTGGATCTTTCTTTAGAGAAGATATCGATCAATGTCTTATCGACATCATGCATCCCCACAGTGCACAGTGACGCAAGATTCGTAATACTCTGCTCGACATCACCGCCTATGATACCGTCGTAATCAGCGATCGTCGTGTGGGATCTGGCCACTACAGACTGCTGGTAGGCTTCTCCGACCGCTGTTACCAGTTTGTAGGAACATCCTCCCTTTGCCCCGTCGCACACCATTCCGGAAAGACTTCCGATCATGTTGTTCATTGCCATTGAGATCTCTTCCCTTGTTCCTTTCTGGAGATAGGTCATTCCGCAGGCGGCTCCGATTCCGGCAGCTACCGCACAACCGCAGACAGGAGAGAGTCTTCCGGTCTGCTGTTTTATATAGCTTGTGATAAGATGGCTCAGAGCGAGTGCTCTGGAAAGATCTTCATTCGAACAGTTGAGTTCCTTTGACAATATTGCGATAGGAATTATCGCACTGATTCCCTGATTACCGCTTCCGGCACTGCTCATTACCGGAATGTTGAGACCTCCCATCCTCGCATCGCAGGCAGAGGCTGTGTATGCTTTGATTCGAGTCAGAGTATCGGCACTCAAAGCTCCCGATTCCATGAGTCTGAACAGAGTGAATCCCAATCCCGAGGAATAATGCTCCTTTTTTCCTGCCTGCGAGACTGCAAGATTCATTTCTACACCTTCGAGAAGAAACTCTATATCGGAAGGAGATACATCTTCGATGAAATCGTATATCTCCTCCAGCGATTCTATCGTTGCTGCATCTTCCTGAGTATGCTCTTCATCTTTTTGATTCGAGATGAGTTCTATACCGTCTTTTTTTATACTGACGACATTCGTATGATTAGATTCTATTATGCATTGAACAGTTCCTTCCGAAGTAGTGAGATTCACATCAACATAGAAATCATAATCCTTTTTTGTGGTTCCGACACGAATGATATCAGAATCAATATACTGCTGAGCTCTCAGAATATCTGCTTCTGTGACGTTTTTGAATATTTCAAGATCCAGCTGAGGGTCTTTTATTGAGAGAGCCAGTGCTATTGCAAAGGGAATACCTTTTTCCCTGGTTCCGGGAATTCCGACTCTGAGACCGTTCTTGAATATATTCTTACTGGTTTCGGCTGTGACATTCATAATGGTTCCGCCGATATGTTCTTTTGCGGTCGCAACTGCGATGGCGACAGACACCGGTTCGGTACACCCTACGGCAGGAACTACCTGGGAGTGCAGTATGTGCAGCAACTTGTTATCTTTCACAAGGAGTCTCCTTTATTTTATGGGATAAAAAAAGGCTCACCGGGAGATTAACTATTCCCGGTGAGTCTCAATGGGGGGTTAATTATCTGATTCTTTTTCTAGCTTTGCGATACCGAACCCTGTGAATCCGAAGAGAATTGCAAACAGGAAGCCTGTATAACACATGACGGCCCATGGAAGATACGATAGAGTAGGTACTCCCAATGTTCCTGCCATGAAGGTTCCTGCGATCGACCATGGAACGATAGGTACTACACAGGTCCCAGAGTCTTCCAGAGTTCTGGAAAGATTCTTAGCTGCAAGACCTTTTTCCTTATACATATCTTTGAACAGTTCTCCCGGAATCAGGATGGCCATGTAGGAGCTGCCAGTAGCAAGAGCCATTAGAATTGTGGCAAATACCGTCGAGGAGACAAGCTGTCCTACTGTTTTAATCTTATTCTTCAGACTGTTGAGAATCACTTCCATCGCGCCATATTTGCTCAGAATCCCGGCAAAACTCAATGCACATATGATCAGGAGGACGGTATTCATCATTCCCATCATGCCCCCTCTGTTGAGAAGTGTTGAGATTTCTTTGATGATATCACCTGATGGGAGGGATGATTCCGGGATCAATGAGACATTGAATCCTTTTATGATTCCTGTGAAGGCACTTTTCAGGCTGAATTTCTGGAATATCATTCCAAGTATTCCTGCTACCACTGACGACAAAAGCATGTAGGGAACAGTCGGTTTCTTTCTGAATGCACCGTAGAATATTATGACCGGTGGAAGCAGAAGCAATATGTTCCAGTTGAACAGCGTTGACAGCTGGCTGAGAAGCAGCTGTACTTTTTCCGGGGAGGTTATCGATGAAGTGGGAGTAGTGAAACCTACTATAAGGTAGATGATGATGCCCAGAAGTGACGCAGGAACAGTAGTATACAGCATATGTTTTATATGGTCATACAGTTGAGATCCCGCGGCAGTTGGAGCGAGAATCGTTGTGTCCGAGAACGGAGAAAGTTTGTCGCCGAAGACTGCACCAGCGATCACTGCCCCTGCTGCTGCTGGAAGAGAGATTCCCAAGGCGGCAGCTATTCCCATTATCGCTACACCGATAGTTCCAGCAGATCCGAAGGATGTTCCGGTGAAAGTAGCTACAAGAGCTGTTACCAGAAATGCGGTTACCAACAGGAATTTCGGGCTGATGATCTTGACCCCGTAGTAAATCAGCATTGGGATGGTTCCAGCTACAATCCAGGACCCGATTACAGCCCCTACGGCTATCATAACGAAAATCGATGTGAGAGATGAGGAGATTTTCTCTTTGATCCCTTCGAACATCTGATCCCAATTATATCCTACACGATGCGCGATAATTGCCGCAACGAATGCTGCGATTACAAGAAGGCCGTGAGTTGAAAGGCCAAAGACTCCATATCCGATCCCTAGAAGGATAAAAACTGCCACGATAGGAATCGCAGCTTCCATTAGCGTTGGTTTTCTGACACTCATTCTTTATCTCCTTTTTTTCTTGTGATTGTCATTGCACAACCGTGACCTTCATTGTCTGCTACAGTTGTCGGGAAATCTATTTCCACATCCTCGAAAGGTTCACAGATTCCGTAATCACAACGTCCTAGCATTTCCCGGCAGAACATCTTGACTTCTTTAGCATCGAGTCCGAGGTCTTTCAAAGCTAAAGCGTGAGGGCACTGATGGAAAATCTTTACACTCTTGTCCTCATTGAGTTCTGTGAGTTCCTGTTTGAAGACAAACCAGCCGCCTTTAGATGTCTGACCTAAAATAGCTTCGACAGGGCCGATTTTTTTGCCGGCATACTTTTTCTTAATTTGTTCACCCTGATATACACCGAAATCCCAGCTTCCTTCGCCAATGACTTTATTAGCGTCAACTTCAGGATATAGCTCTTTGAGTTTTCTCCATATAAAATATACCTGACGGGTTCTATCCTGATAGGCGCCTAGCAAGGCTTCATAGAAATCTTTTGGTGATATGTCCTCTTCCAGATGCAAAGAGTCAATAAATTCTTTGATTGCGATACTGTCTTTACTCATAATGCTCTCCTTTTTATTCAAAGGATTAGCATAAAGCATACCAAGCGGGAAATCTGAAATGAGGGTGATTCTGAGATGTTTTTGAGAATCGTGAATTTTCAGAAATGAGAAAAATTATCATTTCTGAAAAATGAATCTAGCTGATATCGAGCAGATCGGTGCTTTCGATGATCGGTCCAGATTTATCATCTTCTACACCGCTGAGGATCTTATCCATCTCATCGAGAACACCTTGAGTGTATTCACCGAAGTCGAACAGATCCTTAAGACGGGCGAACAGGGGACGGACGAAGTGTCTCAGCTGTCCCTTGTCCTGTTCCATCGTTGTCTTACTCTGGAGAGCCATGACCGTCACCGCAGAAGGGGAGTAGTATGTGCCGATCTCCCTGAAGCCGAATTTCTTGTAGAGTTTGATTGTTTTTTTGTCATCCGCGAACACATCAATAACCATCTCTTCGACACCTTTGGCACGGGCGAGGAGGAACACAAGGACGATAAGGCCGATCGAGACGGAAGTATTTCTCATCTCTGAAAGGACAGCGAGCCGGATGATCTCCGAACAATGCTTTCTAGACTGTAGAACAGAATCTATATCGAAGTACTTCGAGATCGGAAGAGGCCAGAAATTCTCACTGGTCATGAGAGAGACCGTGCCTACAGGATGCAGTCCCTTGAAGGCAAGGATATGCATGGCCTTTTCGTCCTCTTCTCTATGAATAGTCTCTTCAAGGTATCCTTTTTCTCCAACAAGAACCTTTCTCTGTATGAAGAACACATCACTCATACCGCCCTGGTCCTGAACCAGAGAGAAGTGAATAGCTTCGCTTCCTTCATCAGAAAGAGGGAAGATAACGGTGAATTCTGAACCGACATGTTCTTCGCTTCTTACCCGGATTCTTCCACCCATCTTCTCGGCAATATTGTATGAGTTAGTCAATCCGAGACCTGTTCCCGTTCCCGGTGATTTCGTGGTGAAAAAAGGAGTAAATAGATGGTTTATATTCTTCTCGGGAATACCACATCCGGTATCGATGACGCTGATATAGACAAACTGGTCTTTTTCCACACACGAGAGAGTGAGGGTTCCCGCACCATCCATCGCCTGTATTGCATTGACGATCAGATTGAGGAAAAGCTGCTGCAGTTCACTTTCGTTTGCCTGGAGTGTCGGCAGTGCATGGTAATTCCGTTTTACCTCGATGTTCTCGGTATCTTTTGCTCTGGTAGCCAGACGCAGGGAGAATTCGAGGACCTTGATGATCTCAACTTCCTGACTTTCTTTTACTTCTTCTTTGCGTGAGTATATGGAAAGTTCTTTGATGACATCCGCAGCTGTTTTGGAATAGGAGAGGATGTCTTCAAGATATTCTTTGTGTTCGGACTGTTCATCGACTTCCGAAAGCATGATCTCAGTGGTTCCCATAATAGCGGCAAGAGGATTGTTCAGTTCATGTGCGATACCGGCGGCGAGTGTTCCGATACCTGCCATCTTCTCGGTTCTGAACAGTTCTTCCTGCAGATTCTTCTGTTCGGTGATATCATTGATGATCTCGATGAAGACACTCTTCGAGTTTTCGGGGACTCTTACGTTGTGGAACTGGAAGGAATAGACCTTATCTGATACATTCGATTCCGTTTCCTGAACGATCCCAGAATGGAGGCAGTCAAGAGCCTGACAGAAGGTACACGGGCGTTCTCTGTGGAAGAATGAACGGTAGCATTTTGTCCCTATCAATTCTCTTTTATTGTCCCCGAAGAAGGTTACGGCAGCAGTATTCGCCTCCTGGATAGTATAATCGATGTTGATGAGACATACAGGTGATGCGATCCCGTTGAAGATGGCTTCAAGTTTATTTTTACTCATCTCAAGCTCATCTCCCTGATTCTTCAGCTTTTCGAAGGAGAGGGCGTTCTCCAGTGAAAGGGAACCCTGAGCTGCAAGGATCTCGAGCGCATCGAATTCGATCGATGTGATCAGAGATTTTGTATAATCGTACCCGATGAAGATATAACCGGAAATCTCGTTTCTGACGACCAGAGGGATGACAACATCAGCACCCTGAAGCTGTTCACTGACTCTGATCTGGTTCCCTCCCTCACGTACTTTGATGATCGAGGAATTAGATTTACCGCTTCCTATTTCTTTCAGTTTATTCGTGACTTCTTTCGAGAACGCGAGTTTGATCTGTTCTCCGGCTTTCACTTTGTTTGCACAGTTGCTTTCGGCGACTACTCTGAAATTGTCATTGTCGCTGATTGTCTTAACGGCGAACACAACCCAATCTGTCTTCAGCCCGCTGCTCAGATTCTTGACAACCTCTTCTCCGAGGTCTTTCAGATTGACGATGGTATTGAGTTTCTGGCAGATGTTCTTGATGGTTGTCTGGTAGGGATGGCGTTTCGGAATGATCAGAGTGTCGACGATATATGCCATAAGGTTTCTCAGAGGATACATCACGATAGCCGAGACGAATCCCAGAATGATAGAGAGCAATAAGGTGTTCTCTGGGGCAAAATCGCTGTTGGTAAGCTGGATAAGGGCTATGATGAGATAATAGATGACTGACGCGATGATAACAAAGATTATGGTATATATGAAATTGAGGCCGATGCGGGAATAGTTGATCAGTTTGTATTTATAGATTGTGTAGAACAGCAGCATCGCATTGATGGTGGCGGAGAAGATGTCGAGAGGATATTTTCCGAGTTCGGGGAAGATATTCATGAATATTCCCACCAGCATGATAAGAACTCCGATCAGAGGCAGCTGCAGGTTTCTTCCTTCTTCCTTGAAGACCTTGAATTTTGAACCGAACAGGAGGATCGCAAGGGTGAGAAGAAGATAAACATAGCTTATCGAGTAGGCAATGGTTGCTCCCGGAGCAAGAGTATAATAGAATTCACCGGCAGTGGTGAATCCGGCATCTTTTACGATATTGCCGGTGAAGTTGAGTACCATCAGAGGAATGATCAGCGAATAGCTTGCTAGGACGAATATTCTCACATATTTCTTGTTGAGGTTGATGATATCCATAATGAAATTGGTAAGTGCGAAGGGTGCGGAAAGCAGTCCGATAAGCATCACCTTGTTCCAGAACAGAGGAGTGAGAAAACTCACATTGATATGCATCATCATCGAACCGAAGCTCCAGATGGAGAAAAGAAGCATGTATAGCTGAAAAGACCAGTAGAATCTGTCCTTAGAATATTGAAGGAAACCGAAGATCAAGAAGACAACATACAACACGAACGCTAGAGCAGGGATAATTGTAGAAATATCGATTATCATTTAAAATCCTCTAATGTGTACTTCCATTGGTACTTAATTTACACTATTATATGAATAAAATATGGAATTTATCAAACTATTTATTATTGGCAGCTTAGGATATTTGCTCTCCGGTCTTTATGATGCGGCCCTGGTCAATCACAGACATACATTGAAAAAGGTGTTGTTTCCAGGTTTTTTTGTTACAGCAGTCCCGTACATGCTCTTCTTTGTTTTCTACACTTCTCCGTTGTCTTTTTCTTATAAGGCTATCATTATTATTCTTTTATTACTATTTTTACTACTTCTTGTCTATTCAGTTTTCCTTGAATTGCTTCTATTTTCGGATAAAAATACAAAATTATTCACAAAAGGCACCTATAGTATATCACGACATCCCGGATTTATCTGGTATACTATGATAAATATTTTAATTGGTATATATTTTCAGGATATCAATATTGCGGTTGTATGTGCGGGCCTGACTCTGGATAATCTGATCCTTATTACTGTGGAAGACAGGTGTCTTTTCCCCCGACTCTTCGGGGGGTATGAGGAGTATAAGAAAACTACTCCGTTCATTTTGTCGTTGAGAGGCCTGAAAAAGAAAAAAGGATAAGCATGATGAAACATATAGTTCTTACCGATGATGATTCAGCGATCAGAAAGATCATTCAAATAGTTCTTGAAAAAGGCGGGTACAAAGTGACCGCCTGCAAGGACGGGCAAGAACTGCTGCGGACTCTGACTTTAAAATCAGGCGAGGTCGATCTTCTCCTCCTCGATATTAAAATGCCCGGTCTCTCAGGATTGGAGCTACTTGAGATCATACATCGAAAATACCCGAGAATACCCACTGTCATGCTTACTGCCTTCAATGATCTTGACACCGGGATGAAAGCCATCCGTCTGGGTGCGAAAGACTACCTTACGAAACCTGTGGGACGTGAGGTCCTGCTCGGTTGCGTCAAAAGAGTCCTGACGGAATTGGAAGAGGAGAGAGAAGAGATTGCCAAACAGGTGGAATCTCTCGCTCATCAGAAGGATCTGGAAGATCAGCTGCATACCGCTTTGAGTGCATTAGACAATACCGCCCGTTCGACTTTGCTTGCTTTTTCTGAAACCATCGAACAGAAGGATGCCTATACCAAAGGTCACTGTCATCGGGTAAGTGCCATCTCTCTTGCTCTCGGGAAGGCCCTGGGATATTCGAACGAAAAACTTGTTATCCTTGAAGGGGGAGCGCTTCTGCATGATATCGGGAAGATCGGGATATCCGAACAGATCCTCAATAAAAGTTCTGCACTCACGAAAGAAGAATATGCCATCATCAAGATGCATCCGGTGTTCGGAGAGCGCATCGTTGCACATATCGACCTGTTTCAGCCTTATAGACCGATTATCAGGAGCCACCATGAACGAATGGACGGAAAAGGGTACCCCGACGGACTCAAGGGAGACCAGATTCCCATTGATGCCGCCATCGTCACTTTGGCCGATGCCTTCGACGCTATGACAAGCGACAGAGCCTACAGATCGGCACTTCCTGCAGAGATCGCTGTCGAGGAGATCAAACTCTTCTCTGGAACCCAGTTCCATCCCCATCTGGTAGAGCTCTTCATGGATAAGGAACTGTATCTCTTATAGAGAGGTTCTGACCGGTCTTAAATTTCCTAAAACTCAAAAACACCGGGTCTGCTATCTGCGGGACCCGGTATCTGTATCTGTGGTCAATCTAAACTGCTCAGCAAAAGTATCAGAACATCGAAATCAAAATATTCAGTACTTAAATCATCATCAATCTCACCGGAGGAATCTTCGAATTGCCACGTGAGGGTGAAGTAGTGTTCTGATTCCGGGATCTCTCCCCGGATATTCTCGCACATATTTTTGAAGTCTTTCGCTTGTATTTGGCGAATTGATGAATTTCTCTATCGCCTCATTTACCGTTAATATCGCAATATCATCCATGCTTCTCATCTCAAAATGAAGATTGGGATTTATCTCTGATATCACGACCTTTTCAGCCATCTGATAATCTCTCTGAAAGTCACCGGTTTTCCTGTCATGAGAATCCCTGTCCTGAATATCTTCGCAGCCAGAATGACTATCGCCCAGATTGACAGAAGAAGGATGGTGAAACAGAGAATCATTTCCCATAGCGGCGGCATATTGACCAGTACCCTCATGAACATCACCATCGGCGAGGTGAGAGGAAAGTATGAGAGAATGTAGGTGAATGCCGAATCGGGATTCATGATGATCGTCGAGGCCATGACCATGGGTATCACCAGAAAGACGATAAGGGGCCATGACAGCTGTCCGAGATTCTGTTCATTTTCGGCAGCTGCTCCCAATGCTGCATAGGCTGCCCCGTACATCAGAAATGCGACGAGAAAGAAGAGGACCAGCAAAAACAGCATTGTAGGATTGATCGCTGCCGGAAGTGTGAAACTCAGAATGGGCGATAGAACCAGAATGATGAAAAGAGCCGAGATGATCCAGACTCCGTATTGAACAAGGCCTGCGGCACCCACCCCGATGATCTTTCCGAACATGATCTGTTTCGGCCGGGCGGAAGAGAGGAGGATCTCCACTATCTTGGAGGATTTTTCGACTACTATAGCTCTGCCGATCATCTGCCCGTAAAGGAGAACAGACATATACAGGAGCATGATGAAGGCTATCGAGGTGATGATGATCGTGTAGAGATCCTGATTCGACTCCTCTCCCGTTTTAGTGAGTTTCTTCACTTCAAGAGATGGCCGTCTGGTAAGATTTTCGACCCTTTCAAGTTCTATTCCGGCTTCTTCTATCCTCCATTTGATGGCCCAGTCTCCCAAGACGGCATTGATCATTTCAGAATAAGCGAAATCGGTTCCGGTTTTAGAGTAGTAGCTGTAAGAATCGATCTTTGTCAGATCTCCATCGATTGCCACATATCCCTGCATGGCTGATTCATCAAGAAGCATTCTCTTCATTGAATCTTCATCTTCGCCTTCGATCAGAATCACTCCCTTCTGTTCGAATACAGACCTGAGCATCGAGATGATTTCCTTTTGTGCTCCTACGATTCCGATCGCAGAACCTTTCTGGATCTGCTCCGTATTGCTGTTGATGATGTTAGGAAGGGCCGTGAGAGCAAATATGAGGAAAGGTCCTAAGACAGTTATGATGATGAAGGTTCTGGTCTTCACAATGGCTGAGAACTCACGTTTCGCTATGATTGCGGTCTTATTTTTGTTCATGGTAGCCTCCACTTCACTCTTTGATCAGTGATACGAAGATGTTGTGCAGCGACGGAGCAACAATCTCGAAACGGCGGATCGATACATATTGGATCAGTTGTTTCAGCAGTTCATCGGTATCCGCTCCGTCTTTCAATGCTATTTCGATGTATTGGGGATATTCGATCACTTTTTCTACCTGCGGCAGATTCTTGATGAAAGATCCGTCACCGGTGAAATCTACGACGACCGAACGGGTTCCGAACTCGTCCTTGATCTTATTCAACGGTCCGTTTACAACAGCTTTCCCCTTGTTCAGAAGGACAATCTGATTACATATCCTTTCCGCCTGTTCCATAATATGGGTCGAAAACAGGATAGTCTTTCCCGATTTTGCTATCCGGGCGATCGATTCTCTCAACAGATCGGTACTCACAGGATCGAGTCCCGAAAACGGTTCATCGAGGATGAGGATGTCAGGATCGTGCACGACCGATGCGATGAACTGGATCTTCTGGGTCATTCCTTTGGAAAGTTCTTCTATTTTGCTATCTTTCCAGCGGCTAAGCTGGAAACGGTCAAGCCACAGGTCAATATTGTTCTGAAGGAAGTCATCGCTTCTGCCCTTGAGCCTGCCCAGATAGATCAATAGATCATTCACCTTCGATTTCTTGTAGATTCCACGCTCTTCGGGGAGGTATCCGATGCGGTCCTTGTCCTTTTCCACCAGCGGTTCTCCATCGAACAGTATGCTGCCTTGATCAGGCTCTATGATGTTCATGATCATTCTGATGGTTGTTGTCTTTCCGGCTCCGTTCGGTCCGATCAGACCGAAGATCCCGCCTTCGGGTGCATTGAAGGAGAGATCTTCCACAGCTTTCGTGCTACCGTATTCCTTGGTGACTTTCTCAAGTGAGATCATATGGGAACTCCTGAATAAGATTAATCTGTACAAAGAAATGTAGCATTGTACCGGCGATGCTGTAAAGACTTTTCAACAATCTCTTTCCATTCTCATGGTGAAGACTCTTTTCTGAATGCAGGATATATAGTACCTTTATTCTATGAACGATATAAGCAATACCCCTCCAGTCTCTATCATCCTCACCGTCAGAGAGCGATCACAACGTTTTGAACAGTCTCTCCAGTCCGTCACCGGTCAATCATACAGGAATCTCCAGATCATCGTTGCGGCCGTGACAGCAGATGAAATGATACTGCAGACCATAGAGAAGTCTAAGAGACAGGATCTCGATATAGTATACCTTCCCTTGCCGGAAGAAAGTATCTCTCAGGCGAGGAATATCGCACTGAAGCAAGCGTACGGGACATTTGTTCTCTTTATGACCGAAAAGCAGGAGATCCAGAATCTGTGGATCGAAAGAGGTGTACGCCGTCTTATCCTCTCCGGGGCGGACGGTGTTCAATGTGCGACGATGTATCTGAAAAATAATGTGATGGTAAATATCAGCACCCCTGATGATTCACTGTTCGGTTTCTATCAGAGATTGCTCGTGAAAAATACGATCGATCTCAACTCTATGATAGTCAAAAGAGCTATATGTGCCGAATTCCCTGA
>JAQQAI010000013.1 GCA_028532915.1 Sphaerochaetaceae bacterium | reverse complement strand
GTAAGAAGCGCTGTTACCGGAGTTTTCATCGGTGCGATTCCGGGTATCGGAGAAGATATAGCTGCATGGGTGAGTTACGGACTGGGGAAAAATTCTTCGAAGAATGCAGAAAACTACGGAAAAGGAGAACCAGAGGGAATCCTGTGTACAGAAACAGCAAATAATGCATGCATCGGAGGTGCTTTGATCCCTCTGATGACTTTAGGTATTCCCGGAAGTCCTCCTGCAGCGATGTTGCTTGGAGCTCTGATGCTTCACGGAATTAGTCCAGGACCGATGATCGAGGTAGAACACCCCGGATTTTTCATGCAGGTCGGAGCCATACTTTTTCTTTCAATCATCATGATGTACCTGAATGCAAGAGTTCTGTCGAAGATATTTATCAATGTGCTGAAGATTCCTGTAACTATCTTTATGCCTATGGTAGCTGTTCTATGTGTTATCGGTTCTTATTCTCTTGGATTGAACAATTTTAATCTATACCTGATGATCATTGTAGGAATCGTTGCATATTTTCTGGGCAAGATGGAGTACCCGATTCCCCCTCTGATTATAGGAGTTATTCTTGGACCGATGGCGGATGAGAACCTGAGAAGAGCTTTGATGGTTTCACGCGGAAACATTGTACCGTTCTTCACCCGTCCGGTGTCACTTATTCTGATATTGATGATAATCCTTCTTCTTGTAAGTAATCTGAGAATCGTGAAAAGGTTTAAAGAAGCGGTTGTGAAAAAGATCATTGGAGAAAGAAATGCAAATAACTGAATTGCAATATACTGCAGGTAATCTGGATAGACCTGAATGTATCGTAGCGACTTCAAATGGGCGACTGTATGTTTCTGATTTCAGAGGAGGAGTCACAGTAATCGAACCAGATGGTCTCCAAAAGCTCATAAAGAGTAAAAATACCGAGTTTGACCTGAAACCGAACGGTATTCTTCTCGAGAAAGACGGAACATTTCTTATCGCACATCTGGGAGACCGGGAGGGTGGCATATACAGACTCCATCCTGATGGAAGCCTTGATGAGGTTTTATTGAAGATAGAGAATGAACAGATTCCTCCGACGAATTTCGTACATAGAGATAATGTCGGCAGAATCTGGATAACAGTCAGCACAAGACTTTGTCCACGGTCCCTGGGGTATAGAGGAGATAACCGGGACGGATTCATTATTTGTGTCGATGCAGCTGGAGCCAGAATTGCGGCAGATAATCTCGGGTATACGAATGAGTGTCTAGTCGATCCCAGCGGCACATATCTTTATGTGAATGAGACTTTCACAAAAGAGTTGTCTAGATTTGAGATAGGTCCTGATAATTCACTCAAAAATCGGAAAGTATTATATCATTTCGATGAAGGAGAATTTCCTGATGGAATGGCTCTGGATAGAGATGGAGGAATATGGATAGCATGTATAGTCGCAAACCGACTTGTGAGGATCGATAAGAATCTTCAAAAAGAGATAATTGTCGACGATAGTAATAAATATTTGATCGAAGAAATCGAATCGGTTTATCGGAAGGGACAGATGGATGCCTCTCATATGAAACAATTGGGAGGTTCTCATCTAAAAAGCATTTCTAGTCTGGCCTTCGGCGGAAAGGATATGAAGACCATCTATATGGGATGTCTGCTGGGGAAAAAGATACCGTTCTTTGAAACGAGTATATCTGGAGAACCTCTACCATGGTGGAACTTCGAAGGACCAAAAATTTAAGATTGTTATCGATCAATAAATAAATAATACGATTAGAGGGTGAAATGAGAAAACAATTTGATATAGTGCTTATGCCCGGAGACGGGATCGGGAAAGAAATTACAAAACCGTCTTTTGATATTGTAGCAGAAGTTGCCAGACAGTTCGATGTGAATCTCGATTATACCGAGGTTGAGGCCGGGGCTGAGCTATACAGCCGCACTGGTGATGCGTTTCCTGAAGAGAATTTCGAAAGAGCAGCTCAGGCGGATGCTATTTATCTCGCTGCCATGGGTCTTCCAAATGTCCGTTATCCTGACGGGACGGAGATCGGACCTCAGCACGATCTGAGAAAACGGCTGGAATTATATGCAGGGGTCCGTCCATGTATTACTATGCCGTCTCTTCCTTTACCTTTGGTAGATCAAAGAAGTAGAAATCTGGATTTTATCATTGTAAGGGAATCTACCGAGGGGATTTTTGCTTTTCCTCGGGGACATGAATTGGACAGTGAAGAAGCTGCATACAATCTGATCAAGATCAGTCGAACTATCTCGGAGAAACTGTTTGATTACAGTTTCAAACTTGCTCAGAGAAGGAAGGAGCAGGGGTACGACACTAAGGTTACGTGTATTGATAAAGCGAATGTCCTTTCATCTTTGTTCTTCTTTAGAAAGATCTTTAATGAAATCCGTGAGAACTATCCTCATATTGTCTCGGAGGTAATGTATGTTGATGCCATGGCTTTGAATTTCATCAAAAAGCCATGGGATTATGATGTCTGCGTGACAGAAAACCAATTCGGGGATATTCTTTCCGACTTGACCAGTGCTCTGATGGGAGGGATCGGCATGGCACCCTCAGGCGAGATCGGTGATGAAAACGCTGTCTTTCAACCCTGCCACGGATCAGCTCCTGATATCATGAATACCGGTAGGGCGAATCCGACCGGGATGCTGCTTTCAGGAAGTATGATGCTTGACTATCTGGGAGTGCGATTCGACTCTCCTGAAGCGGTCGCTGCAGGAGAGAAACTGAAAGAATCGATCAAATGCGCATATGAGAGAGAACACCTGATTCCTTACGAATTGGGAGGAACTTCAGGGACGCAAGAGATTCTTGATGCAGTAAAAAAAGTGTTAGATCACTGAAAGGAGGGACCTGTGTACACTCTGATTGTCAAATTTGATATAAACCAGCAATATTGGGAAGAATTTGAAGAAAAGATTATGGAGAACGCAAGGATATCATTCAAAGAGAAAGGGTGTATTCAATTCGATATTGCCAGTTCATCGTCAGTTTCAAACCAGGTGATGCTCTATGAGATATATCAAGATCATTCGGCCTTCAAAGATCATCTGGAAACAGAACACTTCAGGAAGTTCGATTCTGAGACGGCCCATATGATTGAGCGAAAAGTGGTCGAGACGTACAATACAGATCTCCACCAGTGTTTGAAACGCTAAAAACAAGAGTTGCAGTATAAGATTTAGGAAATGAATACCATTCATTGGAGGTTACATGGGAAAATTGGGAGTTATTGCAGACGATTTCACTGGAGCAACTGATATCGCGGGATTCCTCGCTGACGGGAACGTAAACACTATACAGACGAATGGAATCCCCACAAAAGAAATAGAGGGAGATGCTCAGGCGATAGTGGTGAGTCTGAAAACACGATCATGCCCGAAAGAATCAGCTGTCAGAGAAAGTCTACAGGCCTTGGAATGGTTGAAATCTCAAGGTTGCGACCAATTCTATTTTAAATACTGCTCAACTTTTGACAGCTCGTCCGAAGGTAACATCGGTCCTGTCACCGATGCTCTTATGGAGGCTCTGGGAGAGAAGATAACCCTCGTGTGTCCGTCTTTGCCTGTGAATGGAAGAACCGTATATAAAGGCTATCTATTTGTAAATAATGAACTTCTTAGTGAATCGGGTATGAGGTATCACCCGATAACTCCTATGCTTGATTCTAAAGTATTCAGATTGATGAAGGCTCAATCGAAAGGTGAACCATACGAGATATTCCTTGATGATGTGGAAAAAGGACCGGATTATATCGCATCCACGATACGATC
>JAQQAI010000012.1 GCA_028532915.1 Sphaerochaetaceae bacterium | reverse complement strand
TCCGTTATATAAGTTCCGACATAAATGCCGGAGTTTATTCAACTTTAAGTCTTCCCCTGTCATCTCGCGCTGCCTTTCGACAGCCAAACGTTAGCTTTTTACTTCTATTCGTTTTGAATTGACTTGGAAGCCCTTACACTTCCTAAACAACTTTCGTTGTCTGCATCGTAACCAACGACCGAAACCGGTAATCGTTACTCTGCTATTCCTTCCTTCTCTTCTCTTATATCTCTGTCAAAAATCTCAGCCTTTCGGCCGTTTATCTCGCAACCTCTCGTTGAGGCGCTCGACTGTTATACCAGAAATCTCATCAAAGTGTCAAGCGTTTTTGCTGAACTCTTTTTTTTAATTTCTCATTGCCCTCTGTCTCACCGTTTTTTCAGCCGATGTTGTTTTAGGCAACGAAGGGGATACTACCCGTTTTAGACAAATACGTCTAGTAGGTTTTCGAAAAATATTGAAAAAAATATCAAATTAAGGAGAAAATCACCTTATCGCGACAGATCTGCAAGAGCCCTGCTTCTGTAAATCGATAGCACGTAAGTAAAAAAGGAAATCAGAGAAAATAATGCCGCCAAAATGAACAATATAAGCATCACCGGGTCGGCAAAACTCTTCCAGTTCTGACTTTCAATCAGACGGGAAACCGATACATAGATGATTCCCGCGACACCGCTGACAGCATACATCACAGCCTTCGCCTTTCCCCAGCTGTTTGCGGCAACCGCCTTCCCCGTCTTCATCATGAGCATTCTCAGAAAGAGGATCGAGAACTCTCTGTACATGATGATGATAAAGGCCCACACAGGCATCACAGACACCGCTGCGAGGCATACAAAGTAAGTAAGGCGGGCAAGAGTATCACTGAAGGGATCCATCACCTTTCCCAGATCGGTAACAAGATGATATTTCCGCGCGATTATGCCGTCTGCAAGATCAGAGATTTCTATCAGAGCCCACAGCACCAGCATCAACACCGCCGATGCTGCCGATAAAGAAGGGTCGATCCATTGCGGCAGAAAGAACACAATGAAGAACATAGGAGTCAGCACCAGACGGGTGACAGTAATTTTATTCGGAAGATTCATCAATACCCCTCCTGCGAAACATATTTTTTAGTAAGATAAGAGATGTAGTGAGACGCGTCGAGGTCTTCTTTGGTAACTTTCATCAGCAGATCCTTCGGGTCATGTATCGATCCGAAAGAATAGACGTTCTTGTTCAGATAATCGTGAATAGGTGAAAAATCACCACCTTCGATCACCGAATCGACATCGACCTCATTTTTCATCGCATCGTAAATCTGCGCAGCATAGACATTCCCCAGAGCATAGGTGGGAAAATAACCGAACTCTCCCATAGACCAGTGAACATCCTGGAGGACACCTTCTTTGTCACTCATAACGTCAACACCCAAAAGGCGCCTGAGCTCATCATTCCAGGCGTCTCTCAGATCTTTGACAGCCAAAGCCCCTGAAAGAAGCTTACGTTCAAGATTGAAACGAAGGATAATATGCAGAGAATAGGTCACCTCGTCGGCATCCACTCTGATCGTACCGGGTTTCACCCTGTTTATCGCCTGATAGAATGCTTCTTCATCAACATTTTTCAGCTGGGCCGGAAACAGCCTAGAGAATTCAGGATAGAAACAGTGCCAGAACTCCCTGCTTCTGCCTACCATATTTTCCCATAGACGGGACTGGCTTTCATGAAAAGCCAGTGAGGCTGCATTCGCCAGACACGTACCTTTCAACGATCCGTGAGAGACACCCATCTCGTACAGTGCATGTCCCCCTTCATGAATTATCGAATAGAGAGGACTGGCAACACTCGCCTCCGTATAACGGGTCGTGATACGGATATCATCGGCTCCGAGAGTAGTCGTATACGGATGAGTCGACAGCCCGACCTTCCCCCGGTCGAAATCGAAACCCATAGCATTCAGTACTTTATCGCTGAATTTTTTCTGAAGATCAACCGGATAGCTCTGATACAGAAACGAGTCATCGACTTCAGGCCGTCCGCGCAGCTGTTCCACTATATACTGCAGCTGCTTCTCCAAGGGAGAGAAAACACTTTCCACATCCCGAGCTTTCATCCCCGGCTCAAAGTTATCAAGGAGAGGATCATACGGATCATCTTCGAAACCGTAGAAGTCTGCCTTCTGCTGAAGAAGACCCACAATCTTCTCCAGCACGGGTTCGAATAGGGAGAAATCACTATCCTGACGGGCTTTTGCCCACACCTGATGGGCTGAACTCGTCGTCTCGGAGAAAGTCCGGACGAAATCTGAACTCAACCGACTCTCCTTCGACAGCTGTCTGTAACGTTGACGCACCAGAGCCTTCGTTTCAGGATCCAGGTCATCATCGCCGTCTTTCTTCTTCTCGTCAGCTCCCAGAGAGACGAGCGCCTCCATAAGAGAATCTCCCGTGGCAAGTTCATGAATCTTCTTCTCCAGCAGACCGATCTGACGGGACCTCTCCTCCTGTGCGAGAGGAGGGGCTTCTTCCTGATCCCAGTACAGCGTGGCAGTGATATGTTCAAGCAGGACCAGCTCATTATCGATCGAACGCAGAGTCTTCAGTGCATTCTCCTTGTCCATAGACGTTCCTCCTTACACCATCTCGTGTTTTTCGATACGGTCAGCAAGCATTTCCACATAGGTGTCGAACGCAATCCCATTCTCCTGCTTCCCGGTCCTGTAGCGGACAGAGATCGCACCTTGAGCCTCTTCCTGTTCTCCAAGAATAAGCATATGGGGGACTTTCATCTTCTGAGCCTTTCTTATCTTCGCATTCATCCTGTCGTCACTGTCGTCGATATAAACCCTGAATCCTTTTTCCTTCAGTTTCTGCATTACCTGTTCACCGTAGCCGTTAAAATGTTTCGCGACAGGAATCACGCAAACCTGTTCGGGAGCAAGCCACAGAGGGAAGGCTCCGCCGAAATGTTCGACAAGAACTCCGAAGAACCGTTCGATAGAACCGAGAAGGGCTCTGTGTATCATATACGGCCGTTTTTCAACTCCGTCGGAGTCCACGAAGACCATATCGAATCTTTCAGGCAGATTGAAATCGAACTGGACTGTGGAAAGCTGCCATTCTCTTCCGAGAGCATCTTTCACCTTCAGATCGATCTTCGGTCCGTAGAAGGCTCCGCCGCCTTCATCGATATCATACTGCAGACCTTCATTTTCGATAGCTGTACGGAGAGACTGAGTCGCCGCATCCCACTGTTCCTGTCCGCCGACACTCTTGGCAGGCTTGGTGGACAGGTATGCCGCGATTTCGGTGAATCCGAAGGATCGCAGCATGAACAGAGAGAATCTGAGGACTTCCTTGATTTCCTCTTCCATCTGATCGGGAGTACAGATAAGATGTGCATCATCCTGAGTAAAGCCTCTGACCCGCATCAGACCATGAAGAGCTCCCGCCTTCTCATAGCGGTAGACGGTCCCGAGTTCAGCCCATCTGAACGGAAGATCTTTATAGGAGTGCTTACCGTTTTGATAGATCATGATATGAAAAGGACAGTTCATCGGTTTCGCATAATAATCGGCCTTATCCATCTCCATGGGGGAGTACATGCTCTCCTTATAGAAATCGAGGTGCCCGCTGGTTTCCCATAACCAAGATTTACCGACGTGAGGTGTACTGACCATCTCATATCCGTTCTTGTAATGCTGATCTTTCCAGAAATTCTCTATTGCCAGCTTGATTCTGGCCCCGCGGGGGTGCCAGTATACCAGTCCGGGACCCGCTTCTTCATGGAAACTGAACAGATCGAGCTCTTTTCCGAGTTTTCTGTGGTCCCGTTTCTCGATCTCTTCGAGTTTTGTCAGATAGAGACGCAGTTCCTTCGGATTGTTCCACGCTGTCGCATAGATTCTGGTAAGCATGGGATTTGTCTCTTTTCCTCTCCAGTATGCACCCGCAATCGAAAGCAGCTTGAAAGCCCCGGGATTAAGCTCCTTTGTCGAACCGACATGAGGCCCTTTACAGAGATCTGTGAATCCTCCCTGATTATAGATCGATACTTCCTGATCCTCTTCGATGGCATCGATGAGCTCCATCTTATAGGTCTGACCGGCAAACATCTTCTTCGCCTCGTCTCTGCTTACCACGATTCTCTTGAACTCTTTGTCTTCTTTGATGATATCTTTCATCCGCTGTGTGATCTCTTCGAGGTCATCACTTGTCAATGTTCTTGGAAGATCGAAATCATAATAGAAACCGTTCTCTATCGCAGGACCGATCGCTATCTGTGCGTCCGGGAACATCTGCAGGACAGCTTCTGCCATCACGTGTGACATCGAGTGTCTGATCTTTGCCAATTTTTCATCAACTGGTTGTTTATTAGCCATTTAAAATCTCCTTCTACAGTTTCCATCTCATCGGAAAAAGAAAACCCTTCATCTTCTCTTCCTCCTTAACCACATTACTATGGCTCTGGTAAGGACGAGAACATGAAGGGTCATGTTTCCGCGGTTCCACCTTACTTCCTACCACCAAGGTGATAGGCACTCAATTTGATCCTGTACGTCAGGAAAAACGGTAAGACTACTGGTAGTGATACGTTCGCCCTACAGCTCCAGAGGGGTTTTCACCAAAGCAGTAATAGATGTCTCCCACCCGAGAATCGAAAGATTCAGGGACATCCTCTCTAAAATACAGAACATCTGGTTACTCGTCTCTTTCATCGCTACTACCGATATAGTGTGAATTTATTCTGATAATGTCAAGATAATTCGGAATCAACCCGAACCTGCCGGAGATGATTTCTCCGGTCTTTCTGAACAGACTGGTAAGGTTGCGGTCGAAATGGTCATACTGTGAACTGTCAATGTCAAGGACAGCCACGACCTCATCTGATGCAAACAGCGGAACGACAAGTTCGCTTCTGCTCTTTGAATCACAGGCGATATGGGAAGGAAAGTCGTTCACATCGGGTACATTCACCACATCTTTATCGCTTAGTGCCTTCTGACACACACCCTTTCCGGCCGGTAGACACCCGCATGCGACCTCTCCGCTGAAAGGCCCCAGCAATAGATCTCCGCTTTTGTTTCTAAAGTAGAAACCGACCCAGTTCAAGGCTTCAAGAGAATGACGAAGAAGAGTACTCACATTGGCCAGTGCACCGTTGAGAGAAAAGAATGACTGTTTATCGTCCGAACACAGTCCTCTTACCTGCTCCAGCAGAATTTCATAACTCTCATTGTCTTCAATCGATCTCATCCGCCCTATCCTCCGAGTCTTCC
This sequence comes from Sphaerochaetaceae bacterium, assembly GCA_028532915.1. Lineage (GTDB taxonomy): Bacteria > Spirochaetota > Spirochaetia > Sphaerochaetales > Sphaerochaetaceae > SABI01. The sequence continues at coordinate 43,255 of JAQQAI010000012.1, read as the reverse complement.
TGAAAATGGCGTCTGCATTTGGCGGAGAGGACAGCGAAGCTCGTTGCAAGGTCTGTCCGCTGAATGACGATATGGGGAGGAAGCTTAAGATCCTTGGGAGCAAAATTCCAGATTCCCTTAATTCCGGCATCGACGAGCTGATCGGCCACATCCTGTGCCGATTCCGCAGGTACCGTAATGACTGCAATATTGATGGAATGCTCTCTGATATAGTTTTTAAGATCTTCCATGGGGAGAACGAAAGTCCTGCCGATCGGAAGTCCTACCTTGTTCGGATCCTTCTCGAATGCTGCAACGATTCTCAGCCCATAGGTGGCAAACCCGTCATAGCGTGAAAGCGCGACACCAAGGTGTCCTGCACCGATGAGAACGGCATCTGTCGTGTTATCCCACCCGAGGTTCTTCGTGATCGCCGCGATGAGTGCGTTGATCTCGAACCCCACTTTAGGTTTTCCTTCAACGCCGGTACCGGCCATATCCTTTCTGACCTGAATAGCTGTAAGATCCAGATCAGCAGCGAGTTTTGTCGCGGAAATCCAGATCTGTCCATCCTCTTTGTATTGTCTCAGCAGTCTCAAGTACGAGGGAAAACGTTTGATTGTCGGGATTGATACCATGCTTTATTTATCCTCCATTAATTCATTCAAACCTTCTGATATAGTTCCAACAGAGTCAAGTACCAGAGAGGGCCTGTACGCAAAGACCTTCGGAGTATCAACATCGGAGACTCCGGAGAGTACCAGGACCGTATCGATACCGGCTTCGATTCCGCTCACGATATCGGTATCCATCCTGTCACCGATGATGGCAGTTTCCTCTCTTTTGGTCTCAAGCCTTTTCAGGGCCTGTCTCATCATAACAGGATTCGGCTTCCCGATGAAATAGGGTTCCACGCCCGCAGTCTTTGCAATCGGCAGGATAAGCGACCCTGTAGCAGGTATCAGGCCCTCTTCCGAAGGTCCGCTGGTATCGGGATTGGTCCCGATAAGACGGGCTCCTTTGCGAACAAGAGATACAGCCTTGGTGACAGTTTCGAAGCTGTATGTTTTGGATTCACCGACCACAACATAATCGGGATTCACATCATTCATCGAATATCCTGCATCGTACAGTGCATTGATCAGACCGGCCTCTCCGATAACATAGGCCGTCCCCTGAGGAACCTGAGTCGCCAGAAAACCTGCAGTCGCGAGGGCTGAAGTATAGAAATGGGATGGGTCGATTGTTATCCCGAGTCTTTTCATCTTCAGGTGCAGTTCATATGCACTTCTCTCACTGGAATTGGTAAGGAAAAGATACCTTTTATTTGATTTCTGCAGCCATGTAATGAATTCGATGGCTCCGGGGAGGATCCTGTTTCCATGATAAATCACTCCATCCATATCGCAGATGAATGCACTCTTTGATCGAATGACTTCCAGCTGTGAAGCGGAAGAACAAAATTTTTCCATGGTATTCAAATACTTTTCTCCTCTAATGTCCTGATGATCGCATCGATATCTTCTTCAGGTGTAGAAGTTCCTGCTGTGACTCCGACATGATTGAAGGAATAGATCTCTTCAGGAATCTCCCGTTCATTCTCGATGTGCCACACAGGAACTTTGCGGCTCTCAACCAGACGGGCAAGAGCCGTAGTGTTCGCACTTATTTTACCACCAATAACCAATACAGCGTCAACAACTTTCAGCATTTCCAGCAGAGCGTCATGTCTTCTCTTCGTTGAAGGACACAGACGATTGGCTAATATCGTGTCGGGATATCGAAAATACAGTTCTTCCATGATGGTTGAAAACTGTGCACTGTCGAAAGTTGTCTGCACGACCACTTTGAACTGACTGGTGCTAAAGGCTTTCAGCTTATCTATATCGCCTGTCGTCTCGACTACAGATACGGGGACAATGTTCCCTTCATCATCAAATACAGACGAGAGAGCTACAACTTCACTGTGCGTTCTCAAACCGACGATAACGACATGCTGGTCTTTTCTGCACATTCTCACCAGCTGCTGAGAATGTGCCACTGTGCCGCAGGTACCGTCGATCAGAATGAAACCGGCATCGATGAATTCCTTTCTCAGCGGGTCGGAGATACCGTGTGCTCTCACTAAAGCTACACCCGGAGGTATTCCGGCAGGACCGTCTATATGAATCATTCCCTGCGATACGAACCGCTGAACGACTGTCGGATTGTGAATGAACCAGCCGATACTGTAGGCGGGCAGGCCCTTCTCTGCGGCCATGTCGATACACGTCTGTGCAAGTGAGATGACACCGGAGACTCCTCTGCAATATCCCATAACTTCTGATCGATAAATCTGCACATGGCCCTCCAAAACAAACAGGTCGCCATCAACCTTTAAATCGGTGTGAGGCGACCATTAACGATTCAATGTTGAATATCCTACTTCTTCTTTTTGCGTTTTCCGGATAGCTTCCTCTCAGCAGTCGGAATAGGGACCTCAACATTCTCCTTGGGAGAAGCCGGGATCTCTTTCACTTCCGCCTTCGCGGCAGGAGAAGGTGAATCATCTTTCTTATCTTTCGAGATCCACATGAATAAAGCAGGTGCAAGAAGATTACTTGAATATGCTCCCACAACGATTCCGAACACCATCTCGATAGCAAACAACTGAATCGCTCCCGAAGCGAAGATAGCCAGAGGAAGAATAGCAAATACAGTCGTCAGTGACGAGAAGAGAGTACGGGAGAGGGACTGGGATACACTGGTATCGATCAGTTCCATGACCGTAAGGTCGGTCAGAAGAGGTCTGTTCTCACGGATTCTGTCGAAGATAACGATAACGTTGTTCAAAGAATATCCGATGATCGTCAGCAACGCGGCAATAGTAGTGCTCGACACTTCAAGTCTCAACAGGACAATGAATCCGATCAGAAGGAATGTATCGTGAACCAGGGTGATAATAGCCGCCAATGCATAGGCGAGTTTGAATCTGAACCAGATGTACAGCAGGATCAGGGCAATCGCCACTACGACGATCAGAATCGACCCGCTCACCAATGTCGAAGAATATTTCGGCCCGACAAAATCGCTTTGCAGAATCACGATCGAATCTTCGCCGAATTCCCCTGAAAGATCGGCAAACAGCTGATCGGACAGTTCGTCCTCAAGCAGCCCGTCTTCATTTGCCAGCCGGATCTGGAAGATCTGCAGTTTTTCGTCGGAAACGATCTGAACCTGGGCTTCCGAACCGAGAACACTTCTCATTTCATCAATCGTGATATAATTCGAAGTATCTGTATTGGCACCATTGAGAATCAGGGCCGAGTCATCAAGCGTGGCGGGAAGACCGAAGCCTGTGATCAGAGAAGTCATAGGGGCGCTTCCGTCCAGGGCGACAGCCGACAAACCTTCAACCGCACCGTTTAAGGCCTCTGCCATCTGGTCGGCGGTCGAATAGGTCGCTGCGGGGAATTCAAGATATCTTGATCCCATACCGTCGCGGACAATAAGAGAAACATCACCGTTAGAAACATCCAGAGTGACAGTATCCTCGCCTGAATAGGTCAAAGAAAGTGTTGCAGGAGCAATCTGTACACGCTGGGAGAAACCGCTCTGGAAATCAATTCCCAGATTAAAACCGCCCAGAGCAAAATAGGAGATGATTCCTACAGCCAGGAGAATCGCTGACAGGGTGACGGCAATAAATCTGAATTTTGTTATTGGATAAGTTTTTTTTGCCATGATTACTTTTTCCTCCAGCTGATGCTCAGTCTGGGGTTTTTCCCAGATAAGGAGGCATCATACATAAGCTTTACAACAAAGAGAGCGTTAAACATACTGCTTACGATACCTACAGCAAGAGTGTTTGCGAATCCCTTGATAGAACCGGAACCGAGCTGTGACAGCACCAGGGCTGCAATTATTGTGGTAACATTCGCATCCATGATGGTCCAGAACGCTTTGGCGAACCCTGCTTTCACCGAAGATTCGGCGCTCTTTCCGAGAGAGAGTTCCTCTTTGATCCTTTCAAGAATGATTACGTTCGCATCAACTGCCATACCGACTGTCAGAACCAGACCGGCGATACTTGTAAGTGTCAACGTCAGATTGAATGCTGAAAGAACGGAGATGAGAATTACCAGGTTGAACAGAAGAGCAATGTCAGCGTAAATACCGCTTCCTTTGTAGATCACGATCATGAAGATGAATACGAGAGCCAAACCGACGAGAATAGCGATAAGACCGGCCTCAACGGTGTCTTCACCGAGAGAAGCTCCGACAGCCTGCTGGCTGACGACAATCAGCTCGATAGGCAGCGCCGCTGTCTTAAGAGTAACAGAAAGGTCCGAGGCTTCATCCTGATCGAATCCGGTGATCTGAACATTGTTTCTGATCCCTTCGGTGATGGTCGCCATAGCTTTGACTTTTCCGTCCTGAACCACAGCCATTCTTTCGCCTGTATGAGTAGACGTAAGCTTATAGAAAAGCTCTCCGCCTTCGGAATCAAGTTCGAAGTTGACAGTAGGTTGTGCGGTTATCGCATTCGTCCCTACACTTGCGTTGGTGATATGAATTCCGTCCAGGCCGATTTCCTCGTCGAGAACGACATAGGAAGCAAGTTCATCAAGACCATATTCATCATTCACATAATAGGCTGTTGCAATCTTTCCTGCAGGCAAGAAATCCGGCTGCATCAACTGACCGCTATCGGAATAGATCTCACTCGGATTCGCGGCAAAATAGGTATTGAGTTCACTTGTAAGTTCTTCATCGACAATCTGGAACGTCAGAGAACCCTTTCCTTTGAGGAAACTGTTCACACGTTCAGGATCGGCGGCACCTGGAATCTCGATAAGGATCTGGTCGGATCCCTGCTTTCTGATATTCGGCTCGGAAACGCCGAACTGGTCGATTCGTTCATTAAGAATCGCGATATCTTCAGAGATAAGCTCTGCAACCTCCGAGCTCGAAGCCGATTCGGAATGCTTCTCCTCATATGCGGCGACATCCGCCTCAAGAAGAATACTCATACCGCCTCTCAGATCGAGACCCAACTGCAGGATCCTGCCGCTGAGCGTCTTCAGATCAATTAATTCCGTACGATATTCATTCTCGATAGTGTCAAATAGATCTTTCTCGGTATAGAAACCTCTGAAAAGATTCTCCAGTGTCCATGTCTTAGGGACATCCGATTTCATATTCTTATAGTTGTCTTTTGCGACATCAATAAGGAATGAATATTCATCGGGGACATCCGTATCGGGATCTTCATAGAACATATCTTTCAGTTCTCTCAATCCTCTGCTCGCCTGCCCTTGTGCATATTCCCTAATCTGAATCATTGATCCTGTTGCAAGATCCTTCGTCTCCTGCGGTACGAACGCGTACCATCGAACGGTGGGGTATAAAAAGATTCCACACACCACCGCTACCAGAAGAACGACGACCAATCGCCCTCGTTTTTTCATGATGCTCTCCGTATGATTTCGATGTTTCTTATTTTGTCTCTTTATTCTCTTCGCCGGAAGTTTCAGCTGCAGGAGTCTCTTCGACAACTACCGCATCTTCAGGTTCTTTAGAACTTGGAGTAGCTACTTTAGCTTTTCTGCTTCTTTTCTTTGGAGCAGCACTTACCGCTTCTTTTTTCTCTTCCTTCGCTGGAGCCGCTTCCTTTGCAGGAGCTGCTGTCTTCGCACCGGCCTCGGCTTTTCGGTCGAGTATCTGTGCAATAGCATTCTTGGAAAATTCGATTCTGGTATTGTCGTCGACTTTCACTACGACTGTAGCGTCTTTTACAATAGTGATCGTACCTCTGATTCCTCCGATCGAAACAACCTTATCGCCCTTCTTCATTGAAGAAAGCATATCCTTCGTCTCTTTCTCTCTCTTTTTCTGAGGTCTGATAATCAGAAAATAAAAAATCAGGATGATAAGACCGAAAGTGATGAAAGTTGTAGTCATTGAACCAGTCGAACTGGCCGATGTGGCCCCGGTAGTTCCCATGGTTGCAAGCAATGCATTCATAAAACGTTAACCTCTCTATAGGGTATAAAAATATACGTACCGCATAACGTACCATGTTAATGATGGAGTAGTCAAGTTTTGTCTCAAGAACATAAGCGCACCGAGCGATACTAAAACGGTGGATCTCATGAGATGAGAATCCACCGCCATCTGATCATTTAGCAACAGGGAAATGATTTTACATCATTCCGCCCATACCTCCCATTCCGCCCATTCCGCCTGCGGCAGGAGCAGCAGGTTCTTCTGAAGGCAGATCGGTGATCGAACATTCAGTCGTCAGAATGAGTGCGGCGATCGATGCAGCATTCTGCAGTGCGCTTCGTGTGACTTTTGCAGGATCGGTGATTCCTTTTTCGAACATATTCACCCACTGCATCGAAGAAGCATCATAGCCGACTTCGGGTTTCTCGTTCTTTGCTTTATCTGCAATGATCGAACCGTCCAGACCGGCATTCGCGGCAATCTGGCGGATAGGCTCTTCCAATGCACGGCGAACGATCTTGTATCCGACAGCTTCTTCTTCGGTAAGAGATGAAAGATTCTTTGCTTCGAGAGCTTTAACAGCCTGGATGAGAGCTACACCGCCGCCGGCGATCACACCCTCTTCGATAGCTGCTCTTGTTGCTGATAAAGCATCTTCAACTCTGTGTTTCTTCTCTTTGAGTTCAACCTCGGTTGCAGCTCCGACATTGATAACAGCAACACCGCCTGCCAGTTTGGCGAGTCTTTCCTGCAGTTTCTCGCGATCGTAGTCGCTGGTGGTGTCCTGAATCTGTGCTTTGATCTGACTGATTCTGTCTTTGATGTCGGACTGTTTGCCCGAACCGTTGATTATTGTAGTGTTGTCTTTCTCGACTTTTACAGTCTTTGCTCTGCCGAGCTGAGTGATGTCGGTATTTTCAAGTTTGAGTCCGATCTCTTCGCTGATAACTTCACCGCCGGTGAGAATGGCGATATCTTCCAGCATTGCTTTTCTTCTGTCACCGAATCCGGGAGCTTTCACTGCAACAGCGTTCAGTGTTCCTCTGATAGTGTTCACGATAAGTGTTGCAAGCGCTTCACCATCGACATCTTCGGCAATGATAAGAATCGGTTTTCCCGACTGGGCAACCTTCTCCAATACGGGAAGAAGATCTTTCATGTTGGTGATTTTCTTGTCGTAGATCAGGATGTAGGGATCTTCAAGGATCGAGACCATGGTGTCACGGTTTGTTGCGAAATAAGGAGAGAGATATCCTCTATCGAACTGCATACCTTCAACAAAGTCGGTAGTGGTTTCGATAGTCTTTGATTCTTCAACGGTGATCACTCCATCTTTTCCAACCTTTTCCATCGCATTGGCGATCTCATCACCAATCTCTCTATCATTATTCGCGCTGATCGATGCGACTTGAGCAAGTTCTTCTTTGTCTTTGATCATCCGGGCATGTTTTTTCAGCTCTTTGATCGTATCTTCGACCGCCTTGTCAATACCGCGTCTGATTCCCATGGGATTAATCCCTGCAGCAACACTCTTCATACCCTCTTTTGTGATTGAGTAGGCAAGTACGGTAGCAGTGGTAGTCCCGTCTCCGGCAACATCATTGGTCTTTGTCGCCACTTCTTTGAGCAACTGTGCACCCATGTTTTCAAAAGGATCCTCAAGTTCGATCTCGCGTGCGACTGATACACCGTCTTTCGTGACAGTAGGAGCACCGAATTTCTTGTCAATCAGAACATTTCTTCCTTTTGGGCCCAGAGTAACCTTTACGGCCTGAGAAAGTTTCTCTACTCCAAGAACTAAAGATCTTCTCGCTTCTTCATTAAACTGCAGCTGTTTTGCCATAGTATTTCCTCGCTTCTTAATAATAGTACTTTTAATTAAGCCCACATGAGGCTTTAGTGAAAGAAAAGTGAATCACCGATATGTAACATACAAATAAAATTGGTGAACATCAACAATATTTTAAAAAAAATTTTTCCACTGTTCCTTATCGGTCCTTCCATTCTTTACTATTTTCAAGAAAAGAAATAGAGTAAAACACTCACTATAATTTAGATTAATCACCAAGGATACCAGACAGTGCCGCCATCAGACAAATCCATTCCATTGAGCCATATCGGAGCAACGGTAACAATCATCATCTGGGGAGTTACTTTCATAGCCTCAAAGATCCTGCTCGACACCTTTTCGACAATAGAAATACTTGTCCTCCGTTTTACGATCGGAGTGATAGTGCTCACTATTGTCGATGCGATAAGAACCAGAGCGGAGAAAGAGAGAAAGAGACTTTCCATGAAGGATGAGATCACCTTCTTTTTCGCAGGGGTATCCGGAGTAGCCCTCTATTACATGATGGAAACTGTCGCTCTGACGAAGACCAGCGCATCCAATGTTGGAATCCTGGTGAGCCTTGCACCCATAACCACAGCAGCTTTGGCCCTGATCTGGTTGAAAGAGGAACGTTTTTACATATCCTATCTGTACGGATTCATCATTGCGTTCATCGGAGTCTACCTTGTCATCACCAACGGCAGCGAACTGGAGGGGTTCTCCGCTGCAGGAGACATGATAGCTGTTTTAGGAACTTTCGCATGGGCGTCCTATTCGCTGATTCTCAAAAGGATCGATACGGGGAAATATCATATCATCACGTATACGAAGAAGATACTTATGTACGGGCTGATCGTTCTTATTCCGTTCGGATATCTGTCCGGCTTTGATATCACTCCCTCTGATTTCACACTCCAGAACATCTTCCTTCTTCTGATCTTTCTCGGTATCGGGGCAAGTGCATTATGCTTCATGTTGTGGAACTATGCGGTCGACCATCTGGGTGTATACAAAGCGAGTGCCTATATCTATGCAAGTCCTCTTGTCACACTAGTCACCGCAGGCGTCGTACTTCATGAACCGATAACACTGCATGCCGTGATCGGTTCCGTATGCATCATCGGAGGATTATATCTCAGTGAACACAGATTTTCTCTGAAAAGAGTGAAAGCATAGAAACGGTATTGCTTCTTGCCTTCCACAATCGAGTATGTTACCTTTTTCTTACTGTAAAATAAGGGGATTACCATGATACGCAACAGATACATACCGGCTTTCCTTATCGGACTGATTCTTGTTCTTTTCCCGTCTGTTCTTTTTGCAGGCGGAGAACCGGAAGTCTCACTTGCACCGTTTCAGACTTTCAATCTTGATGGGGAAACTGTCACCGAAGAGATATTCGCCCCCTACGATCTCACCATGGTGAATGTGTGGGGGACCTTCTGTCAGCCATGTATAAGCGAGATGCCCGATCTCGGCAATCTTTATCGCGAGTACGAACCGAAGGGAGTCCAGATCGTGGGAATCGTGGTCGATGTATACAGTAACGATCAGGACGTCTTCATGGAAAAACTGGCGACTGCACGGTCGATAATCGAATACACTCAGGCTGATTATCCTCACCTCCTCCAGTCAGCTGACCTCAGCGAGAACTATCTCAAGAATGTTCAGGTGATACCGACGACTTTCTTCGTCGACAGTGAAGGAACCATACTGGGAAAGGAATACATCAGCAGCCGAAGTGAGAATTCATGGAGAAGGATCATCGACAAGATGATCGAAGACTATGTCGACTGAACACAGAAGAAGGATGATCATCCCTGCAGCTCTCATAGCCGCGGGAGTCGTTCTCATCCTGTTAGGGATTCTCGGCAAAGAACACCTCATCGTGCTGCAGAAGGCGACGGTCATCTGTCTGGAGTGTGTCGGAATTGGGTAGGAAAGAACAAAAAGCACATGATAAAAGACGCTCACTGATTCAGCTTCTGACCGCGATAATCTCCAATGCATATATCATAGGATTCATTGAGGGAAAGATCTTCCAGGGAGGTACCAAGGCCTTCTGCGTACCGGGGCTCAACTGTTACGCCTGCCCGGGAGCACTCGGATCCTGTCCCATAGGGTCGCTTCAGGCAGTTTTAGGAACACGTGATAAATCTTTCTCGTTTTACATTACAGGATATCTTATTGCTGTCGGAGCCGCCGGCGGACGGTTCGTGTGCGGTTGGCTGTGCCCGTTCGGCTATCTTCAGGATCTTCTCTATAAGATCCCGCTGTTCAGAGACAGAAAGATGAGACGGCTGCCGGGCGAGCAGATCATCGAAAAACTCCGCTATGTGCTGCTCGTTGTGTTCGTGATACTGATACCTCTATTTGCCGTCGATTTTCTCGGCCAGGGGTCTCCGGCCTTCTGCTCCTACATCTGCCCCTCCGGAACAGCTTCGGGTATTCTTCTCATGATAGGAAATGAAGGGTTGAGATCCGCTGTCGGCTGGCTGTTCGCCTGGAAGTTCTTCATCCTTGCCGCCGTAATCGTGCTTTCGATCATACTATACCGGCCGTTCTGCAGATACATCTGCCCTCTCGGCGCCGTCTACGGTCTGTTCAACCCTGTCGCATTATACAGATTCTCGATAGATGAACAAAAGTGTACGAAATGCAAAGCATGTCAGACGGCATGCAAGCTGGACATACCGACCTACGCCACGCCGAACAGCAGCGCATGCATACGTTGTGGAGACTGCATAGCCGCATGTCCCCACAATGCTATAGTCCACGGAACTCAGATGTTCAAAACCCGAGACGCTTCACAAAGCGGATCAGATTGTCCATCGTAAGCGCCATGTCGCTTTTTGCTCTATGTTTCACCTTAGGAAAGTCCTGTGCGACTCTGTTGATTGAGAAGATTCCGGTCACACCTTCCTGATAAGCCGCTTCCAGATTATCTCCGATGTCACCGACAACGGCTACGAGCGGAACCTCTTTTTTCTTTGTTCTTCTGGCGATACCGATAACCACCTTCCCTCTCAGAGACTGGAAATCGATTTTCCCTTCTCCTGTGAAGACTATATCGGTATCATCGAGCTCCCTGTCGAAATGGACCGTATCGAGAACGACTTCGATGCCCATCTCTAAAGAAGAATTGAAGAAAGCAACCATCCCCCCTCCCATACCGCCTGCGGCTCCGGAACCGGGAAGCTCAGAAATATCTACATCGAGATTCTTTTCCACGATAGTCGAGAAGGCTCTCAGTTTCTCATCAAGAATTTCAACCATCTTCTGGTCAGCACCCTTCTGAGGTCCGAAAACGTAGGCCGCTCCGCTCTCACCGAACAGAGGGTTGTCTATGTCGCACATTGTGACGACCTCGACTCCTTTCAATGCGGGATTCATAGTCGACCTGTCGATAGAGGCGATCTTGTCGAGAGTGGCTCCTGTCGGTACGAACTGAGAACCTTCGGCATCCAGGAAAGTAACACCTGCACCGGCTGCGGCACCGGCTCCACCGTCATTGGTAGCGGATCCTCCCAGACCGACGATAATCTTTGCACACCCTCTTTCTGCCGCATCGACCATCATCTCACCGACACCGAATGTAGTCGCCTGTCCGGGACGGAGATCTTCGCCGACAAGAGGAAGTCCTGCACAGCTTGCCATCTCGATGATTGCAGTCGTACCCTCGATAATTCCGTAAAAACTGTTCATCTTCTCGAAATGGGGACCGGTAACATCAAGAAAAATCTTTTCTCCACCGACTGCAGTCAGGAAAGAATCAACAGTTCCCTCTCCCCCGTCGGCAACGGGAATAGAGACGATTTGGACATCTTCGTAATATGTGTTGATCGCATCACTCATCAATGAACAAACTTCCTGAGAACTCATTGTTCCTTTGAATGAATCCGGTATGAGAATACACTTTTTCATACAATCCCTCTCTAACATTCTAATGATTTTAAATAATTTCCCAATATTACACTGAAAAAAGAATCTTTTACTAGACGACACCGGTTAATTTCACAGGACTATCAGGGTAAGTCCTCCGGCAAGAAGAGTGGAAACAACATTGCTCATAAGGTTGACTATATCATTGTCGATCCATCGGATACCCCGACACAGTTCGAACACCACGTCATCTGAACGCTCACGCTCGGTCACCAGCTCGTTGATAGGATCCCAGTAGTGTCCCTGTACTGTCGCTCCCAGATATGAATCGACGAGAGAACCGGCAATTCCCGATAATGCGATGATCGATGCAAGAAGAAAAAACCTGAAATCTCCGGCAATCCTGTATGAAACGTACCACAGTGAGCTTATCAGAATGGAACCGATGATCGAGCTCAACGACCCGAGCCAGCTCACACCTCCCGACATTCCTGGAGTAACCGGAGTGAAAGTGAGGATCGAAACAGGATTTTCCGAAGAGAGAATTCCCGCTTCACTCGCCCATGTATCTGCAGTACTTGCAGCCAGAGAGGCACCGAACATGACAAGAGGTATGATCGAACCGGTCAATCCGTAAAAAAGAGCCGCGATTCCTGCAATTCCTCCGTTTGCGAAGACCTGAACCCAGTCGCGCGTCTCTCCCTTTTTGTGGATCTTCGAGATATCGACCTGTTTTACCAGTTTCCCGACCTTCCCCAGAATATTGGCAGAAACGAAGAAGAAGACAAGAATGAGCCAACCGACGAAGTTCATGAAATAAAAGATTATGAATCCCAGAAGGAATGAGGCAACGCTTCCTGAAACGGTAAGGAGCTTCAGTTTCAGAGCTGCAAACAGCAGCAGCAGATTCACAATGAACGGGATAACCATATCGTACAGTGAGATCATCAGAGAGCTCCCAGAAGAAACGCACTGAGAAGAGCTCCGCCGATAGGCACCGTTATGTTATCAAGTCCCCACGGTGTGAACAGCTCAATCAGTGTCAGAAAGACCGAGATGACGATCGTAAAAAGAAGAAAACTGAAGAATGATGAACCTGCCAGACCGTAGACGAATCCTACGATCAGAATAAGGACTGCAGTAACGAGGAACATGACGGCGGAACCTACCAGAGATTTATCATGCATGATCTTCCTTTTTCCGCAGGAGTATCCGATCAGAGCAGCAAGGCCGTCTCCATAGCCCATGGCAAAGACTCCTATGGTACCTGCCCAGAAAGGAATCATTTCCGTGTAGGTCAGAATGACTATTATCAATAGAGAAACGGGAAAATAGACCAGTCCCAGATTCCTCTTCCAGTCACGGACACCGAGTTTATCGGCAAACTTTGAATAGACCGCGGCCGCATTGATGAATATGAATACGACAGGACCGACAACTGCAGTCTGAAGGCTGTCGAAGAATATCAGAAGGAATATCCACCAGTTCGAAACTGCTATGTGAATAAATTTCCGTACTACTTCGGGGGAGAATTTTTTGGAATAAGCCATCAGAAAACCTATGGCGACAACTATTCCGATGAAGGCGAATGATACTGCCAAGCCTGTTATATTCATTACAAGAATATAAAGGGTATTGGACAATTTTTCAATATATTGACAGTTATATAACGGCGTGGTATTGTTTTTATGCTTTCGTTTTTGAGTTGCAGGTGGGTCTTTTAATCTAGTTTCTTTTTTGAGTCGTTTAGTTCGTATTCCCAACAGAGCGATTAATTTGAACCAAACATGCCGCCAAATGAAGCAATTATAAAAAAACAGGACACAGGGCCTGTGAAGGATGCTTTATGGCAAAAAAAATCTATGTTGGCAACATGAGCTACGCCACTTCCGAGGAAGAACTTCGGGACCTTTTCTCACAATACGGAACTGTATTGAGTGCAAACATCATCATCGACAGAGAAACTCATCGCCCTAAGGGCTTCGGTTTCGTCGAAATGGAAGAGGATTCTGCTGCAGAAGCCGCTATTTCTCAGCTTGACGGGAAAGAGTTCGGCGGACGTAATCTTCGTGTTAACGAAGCTATCGCAAAGCCACGACCAAGCAGAAGCTATCGCGACTAATTCTCAGGTAGAAATGCTGAAGACCACCCGATTGATATCAGGTGGTCTTTTTTTGTCATGTGGAACCTGCCTTCTACCAGGCTCCTCCGCCTCCTCCTCCGAAGCCGCCTCCGCTTGAGCCTCCCGAGAATCCTGAAGAGACATGACCCGGAGAGGAAGATCCCTTTGGCGCAAGGTTCGAAGCCAGTGATCTGTCACATCGGTTCACAATGGCGCTTATCGCGAGTGAATTGAACAGAACCTGATCACCCGAATACCATCTCGGCGGTTCCAGAGTGAAAGAATCGAATTTTTTGGCCCACTTTTTCTCCAGACCGAGAACTATCGCGTACGAAAGAAGATGATAATAATACTCGGGGTCCTTCTCGATCATCCGTTTCAGCTCATCTATCTCGACTTTCTCGATAAATTCTCTCAATCCCATCACTTCCTCCAGCTTTTTCACACCATAATCACTGCGTTTCGTCGTGATGACTGTAAACAGAGCAAAAATGAAGAGTGAAATGAAAGCCGCAGGAACAGCCCACAGAGCCAGAGACTGCTGTGAAGTCTCAAAATAGGCTATAGCAAATACCACGAATGAGACTATGACGAATATGAGAAATAACAGGAAGAAGAACATTACCTTCGAGAAAGTCTTGCGTATATGCCATCGGCTCATCGCCGCCTGAATGATCACCGTATCAGTGATCAGGTAAGCAAGCGAGATACCGGCGATCACCAGTGTGATTGCTCCGGGATAATTAACAGTAAGAACCAGCGGCAGCGTCAGAACGGGAATGAGCCCGAGCAGGAACGTGAGCCCTGCTTTGACCTTCGCTTCTCTGCTGTCGAGTCTTCTCTCCTTCGTATAATGTTTAGCGACAGTCTGCTGGACTTTGGCATACACCTTGATAAAATCATTTTTCAGATCCTTTTCGGTCACGACTCCGTTCTTCCCCAGAGCGAAGAACCTGTCGAACAGCTGCTGCTCATGCGGTAAAGAATCGGTGAGAGGTTTGCCCTTTATGAAGGATATCTTTTTATCTTCCTCCACTATCGTGACCGCTCCCTTGTCAGCCCAGTAGAAAAGCATACTCGTCACATCATGAATATCCAGAGAGCTGTCAATGATATACCCGGCATCCAGAGGAGAAAGATCCTCCGGTGCGGTGAAAACGGGAACGATGACAAGGTTTTTATCCCTTCCGTAAGTTCTCCACCATCGAAACGCGAGAAAAAGACCGAGAAGGGTAAGAACAAGTGCAAAAGGGGCGATGATAGCCTGCCAGTTCGTCCTTGATTCAAAATATCCTTCAGGAAGATCGACTTTCACAGTCACAGCCTCATCGGGAGCGATACGTCCGGCAGTTCCGGTGATTGTCTTTCCCGAATCATCGATTGACCATGAGACCTGCTCCCCACTCGTCGATCCGGCTTCCCCGCTGGTGAAAGATATCGCATCGGTATCTATCGGAAAGGGAAATTCTATCGTGAACGAACTCTCTTCGAGAGGCACATCCCAGTCGGTACCTATGATATTGAAATAGAATTCATCCTTATCGGTAAAACGGTCCTCTCCGATATCGTAGCGATAGGAAATAGCGTAATCATGTGTCCCTGTCACCGTGTAATCAGGACTGCCGAGTCTCATCACGACCGAATAGGAATTGCGGGAAACTTCGAGATCTTCGCTTGCTCTTATTTTTGTGACTCTGGCCTTTATCGAACTGCCGTCATCTAGAGTAAAGGAGACCGGCACTGTCCGGTAAAATCCGTGTTTGGGAACATTGAACGTGAGAGTGGCCGACTCCTCGATATCATAATGTCCTTCAGAGGTGATAATGATGCTGGAATTGAAAGAATCAATCGTATAATCTGCAGCACTCAGAGGAAACAAGAGACACAGTAAAAGAATGCCCGCAGTGAAGCCTGCCCTATTTCGAGAAAGATACTGATACACGTTCACGGGCTTCCTCCTCTATCGCCAGATAATCCAATTTTTTGAAGTGGGTCATCGAGGCGATGATCGAACTGGGAACCGTTTCAACGATCGTGTTTATATCACTTATGATGGCGTTATAATATTTTCTCGCATGCAACAGCTCGTTTTCAATCACCTGCAGCTGATTCTGCAGATCCAGAAAACCCTGATTCGCTTTCAGGTCAGGATAGCTTTCGCTCAGAGCGAACAAAGATTTGAGAGTATGACTGAACTGATTGGCCGCTTCGTTCCTCTCTGCAAGGGTCGATCCGCCCATTGCGGAATTTCTTGCCTTGATGACATTGGTAAGCGTCTCCTGCTCATGGGATGCGTATCCTTTCACCGTTTCAACGAGATTGGGAATGAGATCATATCTCTTTTTCAGATGAGCATCAATCGCACTGCCTGATTCTTCGCTCTGATTTCTGAGGCGGATAAGTTTGTTGTACACTCCGACCCCATACAACACCAATAAAAACACAACGACAAGAAAAATGATAAAACCCATAGGATTCTCCTTATATAGATATAGACAACTACCATCATACTTTACCTTAAAGAGATACGCTACTGATTGTTCTTGAATTTTAAATTATAGTATTGTATATTCATACAGAATATAAAGAATAAATATTCAAACGGAGAAATGAATGAAAGAACGCCACAACCGACTTTCTGTCGTGAAAGAACTAATCAAGAACAATCGTATCGATAATCAGGATATGCTATTGGAACTGCTTTCCGAGGCAGGATATACAGTTACACAGGCAACACTTTCAAGAGACCTTAAGATGCTGAAGGTGGGAAAGATCTCCGACGGATGGTCCGGCTATTATTACGCTCTTCCGGAAAACGATCTTATCAGCGAATCAGAAAAATCATACATACAGGACGTTCGTCGCGGAGTCCTCTCGATTGAATTCAGCCAGAACTTCGGAGTCATCAAAACCCGCAGCGGACATGCGAACAGTGTTGCTCTGGCACTCGATGTTCTTGCCCTGCCGGAGATTCTGGGAACCCTTGCAGGAGATGATACGATATTCGTCATACTGCGGGAAGGAATGTCGAAAGAAGACCTTCTGGAGAGCTTCAAGTTAAGAATTCCTGAAATCGAAGGATAGCAGAAATATCATTATTGATAATCCTATCTTCTCACTATACACTCTACATCTGGAGGAGTATGTATGAAATTCATCGATCTTGACAAAACAGAAAGCTTTGCGGCACTTCAGGCTCTTTTTCCGGTAGAGCTCAGAACAATTCTCAACGAGCAGCGGATACGGTCCTCACAGATTCCTCTGGGAGGAGACCTCATCTACAATTACAGTGCTATGCCGGTTGAAGAAGAACACCTGAAGGTACTGTGTGATTTAGCTGAGGAACAGGAAGTAATCGAAAAATACAAAGAGCTTCTGTCCGGACAGGTTATGAATCCGGGAGAGAACAGACTCGTTCTTCATCAACTGACCAGAAAAAATGCTTTAAAAGATAATATTGTCATCGCAGACTCTACGGATAAGGAAGCATTCTACAGCCAGCAGCTCGAAAAAGTGTATGAATTTGCTTCGAAAGTAAGAGAGAAAAAGATTGTCGGCTCTACAGGAAAACCGTTTACTACTGTCGTCCAGATAGGAATCGGCGGCTCCGACCTCGGTCCGAGAGCCATGTATCTTGCGATGGAAGGATGGGCACAGGGAGAAGGGATAGAAACGATTGATGCCAGATTCATCAGTAATGTAGACCCGGATGATGCCAAACAGGTACTTCAGGATGCAGATATAGAGTCTACGCTATTCATTCTCGTCTCCAAAAGCGGAACCACACAGGAGACTCTAACCAATTTCGAGCTGGTGAAGAAGACGATGGAAGAAAAAAGGATAGCAGGTTTTGATTCCTCCAGACATCTTGTCGCGGTAACAAGCAACACGAGCCCTCTCGCATCTTCCGATGATGTGATGGATGCATTCTACATCGATGACTATATCGGAGGACGATATTCGTCTACAAGTGCCGTAGGGGCACTGGTACTCTCTCTTGCATTCGGTAAAGAGGTGGTCTCCCAGTTTCTTGAAGGGGCCCATGAGGCAGACATCAGAGCACTCGAAACCGACCCGTTGAAAAACGGAGCTCTTCTCGATGCGCTCATCGGTGTGTATCTGAGAAATGTGCTGAATATGCCGACTACGGCGATTCTCCCCTATTCGCAGGCTCTCTCCCGCTTCCCGGCGCATCTGCAGCAGCTAGACATGGAAAGCAACGGGAAAAGCGTGAACAGAGAAGGAAAAAGCATACATTACCCTACCGGACCGATCATATTCGGAGAACCGGGAACCAACGGGCAGCACTCATTCTATCAGCTGCTTCATCAGGGAACCGACAGCATCCCCCTGCAGTTCATCGGATTCAAAGAGAATCAGAGAAAATACGATATAGAGACCGAAGGAAGTACAAGTCAGGATAAACTGCTTGCAAACCTCATCGCGCAGATTGTCGCATTCGCTCTGGGAAAAGAGGATGAGAACGGTAATAAAAGATTTTCGGGAAACCGCTTCTCTTCTCTCATCTACGGTTCAAGACTCACTCCGAAGAATCTCGGAGCCCTTCTGGCTCACTATGAGAACAAGGTGATGTTCCAGGGCTTTATCTGGAATATCAATTCATTCGACCAGGAAGGTGTCCAGCTCGGAAAGGTTCTGGCAAAGAAAGTCCTCTCCGGCGCTCAGGGAGATACCATTCTCCGGTCTTTCATGAAGATACTTCTATAATACCCGAAACATTCAAACTTTCAGAAAGAGGCAGAACCTGTTTTGCCTCTTTCCTGTCTCTGTGTGCTCAGGTGATTTCTCATCATATGGACAAAAAAACCCCCCGGGGAAAAGGAGGTTAAACCCGAGGGGAACAAAAAGGAGGTTATGAAAAGTTAATACTTGGATTATCATACTACGGAAGTTGTATTCCAGTTATCAATCCTTTCGAGAAGAAACATAACTATTTAACAAAAAATAATCAACCATTTTATTAAATTTTTTTACCAATTAACAAAATTATTACAATATCATAAAATATGAACAATACTTAATGACCGGCTATCCCTACTTGATATACCCAAGAAAACATGATCCGGTCATAGAATATATTATTTCCGATAGATTCACATAAAAAGCAACTGATCAATTTTTCATCGAAGCCGGCTGCCTGGTATTCTCCAGCACATCTCTCCAGAGAGCTCCTTCGATGTTCACATGATTTCGTTCCGAAACAGCAACCTTTATGGGAATATGGACGAATTTGTTGTTCATCATCGAGATCAAGGTCTGAGTCTTTCCTGTCATTGCCGCATGAACTGCATGCGAACCTAAACGCGAACAGTAGATCGAATCATTGGGATTCGCCGGGGCGCTTCTGATGATATAGGACGGATCGATGTATTTGAGATTCATCTCTATTCCATTCTCTTTGAAATACTCTGAGATTTTATTTTTCAAAAAAATCCCGATATCACGATACTTCAGGTTTCCCGAGGCATCTTTTTCTCCGGTCTGTTCCACCAGATTCTGGCCGGCACCCTCGGCAACAAGTATGACGGCATGCCCTCTATCGAGAATACGGAGCCTCAGGTGCTCGAGCAGACCGTTAGGCCCTTCAAGATCGAACGGATTTTCCGGAATGAGACAGAAATTGACATCGCTCATAGCCAAAGCGGTACTCGCCGCAATAAATCCCGATTCTCTTCCCATGACCTTCACCAGTCCGATCCCGTTCACCGAGGCCTTGGCTTCGGTATGAGCTCCTCTGACTGAAGGAACAGCCTGAGCTACCGCTGTATCGAATCCGAAAGAAGTCTGAATGAAAGAGAGATCATTATCGATTGTCTTCGGAACTCCGATGATCGAGATCTTCAGTTTTCTCTTTTTCACTTCTTCACCGATCTCCCACGCACCTCTCAATGTCCCGTCACCGCCTATGGTGATCAGGATGTTGATATTGAGCCTTTCGAGAGAGTCGACAATCTCATCCACTCTGTCTCCCCCTCCGCGGGAGGATCCCAGAATCGAACCGCCCTTCTCCTGGATGTCATCGACAACATCAGGATTCAGCTGGACCAGAGAATAGGGGGAGTCTTCAAGAAGACCGCGGTATCCGAATCTGATACCGGAAATCCGCCGGACATTGTAACGATACCAGAAGCATCTCACTACTGCACGGATGACATTGTTAAGTCCAGGACAGATACCACCGCAGGTCGCAATTGCCACATGAACATGTGCCGGATTGAAATATATCTTCTCCCTCGGACCTGCAAGTTCCACCGTATCATGATACTCAGGAATCTCCTCCCCTTTCTCATTCACATAGGCATCGATCCCGTAAAGGATCCTTCTGTTTTCTGAAACGTAATCTGCAAGGCCGTCATCCAAAGTAGATGACATTTTAATAGGAGATGATATTTTCGGGGTTCCGAGGTTGGGCACCGTAAAATCGTATTTTTTCTTTGAAACATTGAATTCCATCAAACTACTCCTTCTCCTGCTCTACAGTATCGTTGATCAGTTCGTTTACTTTATCAGAAAAATCTTTGAATGGGGAGAGTAAAACTTCCTTCGCTTCCATCTGGAAGCGATCGTACAGTAACAGGAACTTTTTTCCGAAAGGTGTCAGGCTCGATCCGACATGCTTGCTGCCCCCTTTTTTCCTATCGATGACTGTCATACCCAGTTTTTCTTCCAGATTTTTCACCATCTGGTAGGCCTTGGAATAAGAAATTCCGAGATTTTTGGCTGCACTGCGCAGAGAGCCTTTTTCTTCCAGTTCTCTCAAAAGCCACATGACGCCGATGCCCATGAACTTCTCTCCGTCAGAATCGGTCAGATAGATCTTGGATTTAATTTCCATCGATACAGTCTCCTTCGAAAAGTTTTTTCACAATATGCTCTATCATATGGTCATCAACACTTGAATATGCGATCCTGATAAGATGTTCATCGAGAGCTATGACGGCAATCCCCTCTTTTAACAGAGAGAGTCGAAGGTCGTACGCATTCCCTTCATAACGAAGGGAGATAAAATAGCCCGAATTTGCAGGAAGCATAGTGAATCGGGAAGCATGATCATACGTATCGATGCAATTCACTATCCTTTCATACCTGCGTCGCATGATATCTTTCACCCTCTGTACCGAATGAGGGTATGATTCACTTTTCATCACATTGATGAGTAGGGACTGTGAGACCATCGAAGCGCTTGAGATGGAGGTCCTGACAGCTCCCTTGGTCTTTTCCAGCAGAGCTTCATAACCGGCTTCGGTCAGACCTTTGTTCGCATACGTGATGAACCCTACTCTGAATCCCCATACAAGAGATTCCTTTGTCGCACCGTCACACTTCACCGCGAGGATATTCTCATGAAGGTCTGCAAGATAGGAAAAGAGAGAAAAAGGACTGCAATCAACCGTATGGAAAAGACCGAAATATGCATCGTCGACAATCGCCACTATCTTCTTTCCTTTCAGCGCGAGGGATTTGAGAAGCCCGGCTATCTGCATCATCTGAGACTGGTCAGGAGTAAACCCGGTCGGATTGTGGGGAAAGTTGAATAGAGCCACGATCACATCCGAATCAATCGAGAGAAACTGCTCTTGCCAGCTTTCGACCGTGAAGCAGTCATGTTCATCGAACATCTGGTAATGGCGAAGGTGTGCTCCCCGGTTGTCTTCGAACACAAGAGGATAATTATCCCAGCACGGTGAGGGAATGAGAACTGTCGTCGACTCGTCTGTAAAAAGAGAGGCTGCAATAGAAAGAGCATGAGTTATCCCGCCGGTCACCACCGGCAGAGAATGAGAGACATCCTTCAAGGAGGGATTTGCCTCCATCAAATGAGCATCCCAGAGTTTCCGCAATTCTGCTGATCCGGTAGTCGGTGCATATTTCACCATCTGGTCGCTCGAGATATCGCAGGAGAATCCGGAAAAATACGGATGCGTGATATAGTGGTGGTCTTCAAGCGCCACCCCGGCTGTCGCATTGTACTGACAGCCGGCCTCGGTTGCCTGCTGACTCTGACTAACTATTCCGTGGGGGAAATAGAGGCGCTTGCCCGATGAGGAAAGCATATGGTACACCCCGCTTTCTTTCAGTGTCTCATTCAACTGTTGAGCGATCTTATTCACTGCCTTCTCCCTCCAGCATTGCTATGAACTGCTGTTCATCAACTATCTTCACATTGAGTTTCTTTGCTTTCTCGATCTTCGACCCGCCTTTCTCTCCGGCCAGAAGAAAGGTAGTCGATCCGGATACGGAACCTGTAACCTTCGCGCCCCGGGCAACAAGCTCTTTTTCAGCAAGCGAACGGGGTGCGAATCTGGTAAACGACCCTGTAATCACCCAGGTCTGTCCTGAGAATATCTGAGGAAGAGATTCTTTCTCCTTATCCCTAACCGATTCGAATCTCAGCCCTGCTTTCTTAAGCTTGTCGATGAGGTCGATCATGTAGGGATCTCTCAAAGCTGAAAGAAGTGTCGATGCACTCTTTTCACCGATACCCTTTATAGCCATAAGTCTGGAACTGTCATCATCCTTCGCAAGCCGCATAAGGGTATCGATATCCCTGATTCCCCCGTCTATAAGAAGCTGTACACCCTTTTTCCCCAGATCGGGAAGTCCGAGAGATACCAGAACCGTCTCATAAGGCCTTTCCCTGCTCGATACTACTCCATCATGAAGCAGTTGAACCTTTTTTTCACCGAATCCCATCTCGCCGATCAATGAGAAGTAATCTATCGAATAAAGATCCGGGATATCACGGAGAAGCCCCTTGTCGAACAGTACATTGACGGTCTCGGGACCGAAATTTTCGATATCCATCTGCCCTTTGCCCACAAAGAACGCTATCCTGCCGATCACCTGGTCTCTGCACAGACGGCGGTTGGGACAAAAACGGTGAGCACCTACGGAGATCAGTTTACTGCCGCAGGAAGGACAGGTATCGGGCAGACGGTATGTACGGTTTCCTTCATCATTCTTTTCAACGACCCGTTCGACCGCAGGAATAACATCTCCCCTCTTGGAAATCGTCACGGTATCACCGACGGATAATTCCAGCAGATCGATATAATCCTGATTATGCAGTGTGATATTGCTGATGGTCGACCCTGCAACTTTCACGGGATTGACTCTCGCTACGGGAGTGATTCTTCCGGTCCTTCCGACCTGTACATCTATTGCAGAGACGACTGTCTCTCCCTGCGGAGAATCGAATTTGTATGCGAGAGCCCATTTCGGGTGGTGGTTGGTGTATCCCAGATCTTCACGCTCGTCAAGTTCATTGACCTTGATGACCATACCGTCGATCTCATGAGACAGAGCATCTCTTCTCTCTTGAAACTGCCGCAGATAAGATTCCAGATCATCAGTTCCTATAACCGTTACATCCATTTCCTTTTGAGAGTCAGCTATGAGCGCGTAATCGGGATTGACCGGAAGTCCTAGCCTCTTCATATAATCAAGCATTTCAGCCTGGGTTGGATACGAGCTGTCCGCATCCTCAAGATATGCATCGTATACATACATCTTGAGAGGAACCGAAGCTGTCTCACTGCTTTTGATCCGCCGCAATGTTCCGCTTGCAAGATTTCTCGCATTCGCGAACGGGACTTCAAGTTCTTCATTGAGTTTGAGAAAGTCTTCTTTGTTGATGAACACCTCCCCCCGCACGGCAGCAGTGACAGGCTCTGAAAGACGCAAAGGAACCGAAGATATCGTGCGGGCATTGGGTGTCACATCATTTCCCACAAGACCGTTACCCCGGGTGACAGCTTTGTCCAGAATTCCGTTACGATAGTATAATACGAGGCTGACCCCATCGATCTTCTCCTCAACAGTGAATGTGAGACGCTTTAGTGCTTTCTTCGAGCATTTCTCAATCCAGGAGATGATTCCTTCAGAAGTATAGACTTTATCCAGAGATAACATCGGATATGTATGCTGCACTTCCGGAAATGATGATGTAAGATCACTGCCGACTTTGAGTGTCGGAGAATCGGGAAGGGCGAACTGGGGATACTCTTTTTCCAGCTCGATCAGGCGGTCCATCAGCAGATCATATTCGAAATCACTGACCACAGATCTGCTCTTTTTATAATACTCTTCCTGATACGTCTTCAATTGATCACACAGGTGCTTTATCTCATCTCTGATCCTATCAATTTCATCCATATATTGCCTCTCTTCCTCTACAGTATACCGAAAACGACATCTTTTTCCATTGCGACGGTTATAGTAAAATGCTATTTTTAGCACAGAGGTTCATAAACACAGACTATGGCGATAAAAAGCAGCTTTTCTACAGAACAGAATACTCTCCACGGGATCATCATAGGTTCATCGAGAGACTCCGGTGCGATCATCGGATACTCCAGAATCGACAGCGAAGAACCTTTCTTTATATTCGATGCTACGAGTGTTTTCGGGTCGAATATGATAACCGTTCACAATGAACAGCTCCCTCTGTTCGCATCGCAACACATCAAATATAGCGGAGAACCTGTCCTGGCTCTTGTGGGACCTTCGTTGGAAGAGGTCAAAGTCCGCGCCCGGCAGATTGAGATCGAATACCAGAATACAAGCACATCAATACCGGATGGTCAGCTGAACGACCATTCTCCTATAGAATACTCCTTCGGAGATCTTGATCTCTTCTCGGCAGAGAATATGACTTCGTTCACAAGGACCTACACAGATAAGGATCGGCAGACCCGGGATGATATGCCGAGTGTCGCTGAAGCATGGGTAGAAAACGATATCCTCTACGTGAAAGTAGCGACCCAATGGCCGTTCCATGTCCTCGACTGCGTCGCTCAAACCTGTTCAAGAACGAAAAAGAGCGTCGTTATACTGAACGAAGGGCATTATTCGAAACATGATGAGAAACTGCTGGATCCATCGATTCTCTCTTCGGTTGCAGCGATATCGGCCCTTCACACGAATAAGAGAGTGAAGATCTATTCTCAGGAACCGACCTGTAAAAGCCGATTCACCATCACAAGAGAAACCCTTCTTGATGAGAATCAGAAACCGGCTGCGGAAAAAGTATTCGTGACAGTGGATCAGGGAGCTTATCCGCTGTTCAGCGGTGAGATGATACAGCAGATGCTGGCCGGACTGCTGCCTCAATATCCTGTCAAAGCATTCCATTGTTCGATCAGAATCGAAGAATCACATAAGAAACCTGCCCATTTCTTCGGGACTTTGGGATACACTTCTGCTCTATTTTCCAGTGAAGCCCATATATCGTCTCTCGCCCGCCATCTTAAGAAAAATCCGGCGAACTGGCGGATGTCGAATTATGCGGCCTATCCTGAAAAGGAACAGATCATCAGCACTCTGGATGTACGGCATCTGAAGGATCTTGTCAGTGATGTGTGTGAACAGTCTGATTTCGCACGCCACAATGCCGTCTATGAGCTGCAGGGAATCTCGAAGAAACAGTCGTTATCGACCTTTCTGAATTACAGCAGAGGAATCGGTATAGCATGCGGTCCGGGAATCAGCGGTTTCAATCTCAACAGCGCTCTCCATCGCGACAGCAAAATATCAATAACGTTTGACAACAATTCGATAACCATCAACTCGAGTTTCTACCTCGGTGAAAAGACGAACAAGCTATGGAGCACGATCATCTCTCAGGAGCTTTCGGTAGACCCATCGATCATAGGAAGTGTAGCACAAGACACGTCTTCTATGGTTGATACTGGTCCCGAAGTTCTTTCCCTCGATGTGGAAAGATCCACAGCCATGATTCGTCAGATTTGTACCATCATCAAGAACAAACGGTTCCAGGAACCTCTGCCGATCACAGCTTCAGTCAGTGCGAAGAGCATGATTCCGACATCACAAACCCGATTCATCAGCTCTTCATGGGGATGCCTCACGCTGGAACTGGAAGTCAATACGATCACCCTCAAAGCACTCGTCAGAAGGGTTGTCGCCAAAATCATCTTCTCATATGTGATGAATAAGGAGCAGCTTGAATCCAAATTCCGCCATGTAATCTATGATGTATTACATGAACTTGATCTCATCGATTTTTATTTCATGAAGGAGCCTCCTCTCATCGAAATCGATATAGAGAGTACAGGTGAAGGAAATCTGCCATCCTCTGCTACCCAGACAGTAAAAGCGATGGTCTATTCCGCCTATACGGCGGCATTCTCTCAGGCACTCGGTAAGGATATCACCTCGATTCCCGTCACATCGGACGATATCATATTTCAAGGAGGTGAGATATGAAGATTGAATGTACTATCAACAGAACCGCCCACACGCTCAATGTAAACAGCAACAAACCTCTGAATATGATATTGAGCGAGGATATCGGAAGTCAGATACGGGTAAGCCAATGCGACGGCCGGCTGTGCGGGAACTGTGTTGTCCTGCTGAATCAGCAGGCTGTCCTCTCCTGTCTGATCCCGGCATTTCTTATAAAAAACAAGGAAATCCTCACTTTCGAAGGATTCAGGAAGACCCGTTTTTTCAACGATATCGAACGGGCCTACAATGACACGAACATACATCCCTGCTCCCACTGCTTCGAATCCAAGACCCTGATTCTGGAAGAGCTGCTGCAGCAGTTTTTCAGTCAGGACAAGATCGATGAAAGCACCATCGGAGAAGAAACGATCGTCAGGGAGATGAGACTGAACAGATGCTCATGTCTCGAAGCCCATGAGATTATCGCAATCTTCAATGCAGCTGTCTCATATCGGAGGAAACGCCGTGTACGAAGGTATTAGGTCACCGACAGTTCATACACCGAAAAGTCTTTCGGATCTGTCTGTCGCTCTCAAAAGAAGCACCAATCCCACAATCTTTGCGGGAGGGACTTATATCATGAGCACCCCGGGCTATTATCCTAAAGAGGGTGAGCAGGATATCATCTATCTCGGAGGCATTTCAGAGATCAACAGAATCACAAGAAACGACCGCTACATCGAGTTCGGAGCGGGAGTTACTCTCCAACGGCTGCTGACGGTCGGGAAACAGGTTCTGCCGTCTCTCCTTACAGAAGCGATCGAATCCACGTCCACCACCATCGTACGTCGTCAGATCACCATAGGGGGAACACTGTGCATCTCTCATCACCGTCTTCTCATCTGTGCGGTGCTGGCAGCTTTGGATGCCGAAGTCGAAATCCGCTCATTCAAAGGATCGGGAACTCCTTTGGCAAGATGGATTCCCATCAAGGATCTCTATAAGCGCAACGGAGAACTGAAACTGGCCGAGTTATCGAAGGATAAAAACATCCTGAGCAGTATCAGAATCTCGTTAGGCAAGGAAACGTTCTCCACATTCATCGTAGCTGATGATGTAATGAGAAACAGGGAAGAGGCCGTGATCCTCGCGCTGAGATGTACATATGACCAGTCTGTTATCACTTCATTCAGGATGTGCCTCGTATTTCCGACCTCTCTTTTTCTCATTCCGCAGGAAATTTCTACGTACATAAACGGCCTTCCTGTACCTCTGAGCACCAGCCAGATAGAGAGAATCGTCTCACTTGTGACCGAAAGGATCTCGGCCAATACCGATTCTTCAAGTCCCGTTATCCAGACAGAGCGAGCCAGACGGGCTATCGAAGCATCGCTGCACGCCCTGAATGCTCAGGGATTATCTGAACGATAAATCAGTTTCCTTTCTTCGGTGATACTAAAAATTATAAGACAGTTATGCTACAATGATGTTCATTCCAAGGAGTCCAATACATGCGAGATTTTGTCCATTTGCATAACCACAGCGATTTTTCCCTTCTCGACGGTGTCGCCCCTATAGACAGATATATGGCCAAGGCAAAAGAACTGGGGATGAAGGCCCTCGCTCTTACCGACCACGGCAACATGTTCGGTGCCCTCAGATTCTATCGTGCATGCAAATCAAATGATATAAAACCGATTATAGGCTGTGAATTCTATGTGAATCCTGAATCATACACGGCAAGGTCGCTGACTATGAGCGGAGACAGATACTACCACCTCGTTCTGCTGGCGATGAACGAGACCGGTTACCGCAATCTTCTTGCTCTCAACTCCCTTTCCTACACGAAAGGATTCTACTATAAGCCGAGGATCGATGATTCACTCATAAGAACCTATAACGAAGGACTCATCTGTACCTCCGCCTGCCTCGGCGGAGAGATCCCCTCCCTTTTGAACAACGATAACTATGAGGGAGCTAAAGAGAGAGCTCTCTTTTACAGCTCTATTTTCGACAACGAACGATATTACCTCGAGCTTCAGGACCACGGCATCCCCGAACAGAAGAAGGTCAACGAACTGATGGTAAAACTTGCGAAGGAGACAAATCTTCCTCTCATTGCCACAAACGACATCCACTACATTGAACAGTCGGATGCGAACGCTCAGGACATCGCGGTATGCATCGGAACGAACAAAAAGAAGAACGATCCGAACCGGATGCAGTTCGTCTCTGATCAGTTCTACCTTAAAAGTGCAGATGAGATGTATGAGCTTTTCTCATGGGTTCCCGAAGCTCTTGAGAATACGGCCAGGATCGCTGATAAGATCGATCTGAACATCACCCTTCCAGGCCCCCTGCTTCCTGATTACCAGATTCCTGAAGGTTTCGATTCCGATACCGAATATCTGAGACATCTTGCAAATGAAGGATTGAGAAAACGGTATGACCAGATAACTGAAGAGCTGCAGAACAGACTTGATTATGAACTCGGTATCATCATCAACATGGGATTCACCGGTTATTTTCTCATAGTCTGGGACTTCATACACTGGGCAAAGGAACATGGGATCCCTGTCGGGCCGGGACGAGGTTCCGGCGCAGGTTCTCTTGTCGCGTATGCGATGACGATCACAGATATAGATCCGATCAAATACAACCTCATATTCGAACGGTTTTTGAATCCCGAGAGAGTTTCAATGCCTGATTTCGACATTGACTTCTGTTATGAACGGCGTCAGGAAGTCATAGACTACGTTACCGAAAAATACGGGACTGACCGGGTAGCTCAGATAGCGACTTTCGGGACACTCAAGGTCAAACAGGTGCTCAAGGATGTCGCAAGAGTTCTTGACATCCCCTTTGCCGAAGCGACCAGCATCGTCAATATGGTCCCCGATGCCCTTCCGCCGAAAAACGAAGGAGAGAAACCTCCGAAGCTCACCGTACAGGGAGTCATCGACTACAGACCTGAAATAAGGCAGATGATCGAAAAAGGGGGAGTCTATGCCGAGCTATTCGATGTGGCAAAACGTCTTGAAGGACTAAACCGCCACGTATCCACCCACGCGGCGGGAGTCGTGATCGGAAAGAGCGAACTGACCAATTATGTACCGCTCTATTATGAACCGAAGACGAACTCGGTATCGACACAGTACACGATGGATATGCTTGAAGACTGCGGATTGGTCAAGATGGACTTTCTCGGTCTTAAGACTCTCACTCTGATTCAACATACCGAAGAGCTTATCCGGCAGAAGATCCCCGATTTTTCGATCTCCGAGATCGATGAAAAGGACCCGAAGACGTTCGAGATGTTATGCAACGGGGAAAGCGGAGGAGTCTTCCAGTTCGAATCTGCGGGGATGAGAAAGGTTCTCAAGGATGCCAGACCCGCCTCCATAGAAGACCTTGTCGCATTGAACGCCCTATACAGACCCGGCCCTATGGCATACATCCCGAAATTCACCGACTCGAAGAATGGAAAGAACGTGGTTGAATATTTCCATCCCGATCTGGAACCTCCTCTGAAGACGACCTACGGAGTCATTGTCTATCAGGAGCAGGTTATGGAGGTCGCGAAGATCATAGCAGGTTATTCGATGGGCCATGCGGACCTTCTCAGAAGAGCGATGGGAAAGAAGAAGGCAGATGTGATGGCAAAGGAGAAAGCCATCTTCATAGAGGGAGCGCAGAAGAAAGGATATTCAAAAGAGACAGCCGAAGGCATCTTCGAGATGCTTCTGCCGTTCGCAGGGTACGGATTCAACAAATCCCACGCAGCAGCCTATTCGGTGGTCGCATATCAGACAGCCTATCTGAAAGCGAATTTCCCCGCAGAGTTCATGGCGGCAAACCTTACCAATGAAATGAACAGTCCCGACAAATTCTCCCAGTACCTGGCAGACACCAAGGCGATGGGGCTGAAGATTCTCCCTCCGTCCATAAATACTTCGGGAAAACAGTTCACGGTCGTTGACGGAAAGATCGTCTACGGTCTTCAGGGAATAAAGAATGTGGGAGCCGCCGCCGTCGAAAGCATTCTGAAAGAACGGATGGAAAACGGTCCGTACACAAGTTTTCTCGACTTCCTTTACCGCAGTGAACCGAAGGCACTCAATTCACGTCTTGTCGAATCTTTGATAAATGCCGGAGCATTCGATACACTTAAGGTCAACAGGCCCACTCTTCTTGCCAATGCCGAGCGGGCGATCAAGTATGCCGCCAAGAGGAAGGAAAGTACGGCTTTCGGACAGGTCTCTCTCTTCGATGCCGATGAGGAAGCCTCGATGGAAACCTTCGAGATGGAAGAAGTGGAAGATTCCACCCTGCTTGAGAAACTTCAGATCGAAAAACAGCTTTTGGGATTCTACGTTTCAGGACATCCGCTCGATATGTACAGAGATGCCTGGTCCCGTTCCGTCTCCGTAAATCTGCAGCACCTTGACAAGATCCCGACAGGAAGGTCGCTGAATCTCGTCGCGATGGTGACTCAGGTCAGAGAACATGTCACCAAAGGTGGTGCCGGAAAAAGGATGGCATTCATGCAGCTGGCCGATTTCAACGGTGAAATCAGTGCTGTCGTATTCCCTCAGGCATGGGAGACCATCGATAAAGAGATTCATGTAGACTCCATCTACGGTTTTACCGGTAAGTTTGAAATGAGAAACAGTGAGATGTCCTATATCATCGAGAATATAACAGAGCCGGATAAACTCGAACCGACGGCATTGAAGGAGGCTCACCTCTCCCTGCTCAAACAGTTCTGTTCGGAACAGGAACTGAGAAATATCGTAGATACATGCATCTCCTTCCCGGGGCCTCTTACACTTATGATTCATGTCCATGATGAACTGCCTGTTGAAGAACAGGAGGATTCGCCGAATAAGAAAAAAGATACTATTATTAAGGCAGGCAGAGATTTCAGTGTCGCCTATCGTCCGGACCTGGAAAGTGCAATAAGAGAATTCCAGGCCGTTGACGATATCTGGTTCGTTTAACAAGGAGAATTACAATGAGAGAGCTAGCTAGAATCATCGCTTCGATCCTATCGGTATACAACCTGCTTATCCTCGTGCGGATATTCACGACATGGGTCACTCCGTTCAGGCAGTCGACTCCCGGAGGAATACTTGATATCATCGCAAAGATCACGGACCCGTTTCTCAAGATATTCAGAAAAGTGAGATTTCTGCAGTTCAAGAGATTCGATTTCACGGTTCTGCTGGCCCTCATGAGCATCTCCATCGTTCAGAACCTGCTTTCAAGCTATGCATATTCGGGTCAGATGAGCGTCGGGTATGCACTTGCAACGATTCTTCAGTCTCTGTGGTGGTCCATCGGGTCGCTTCTCATCGGCATTATCATCGTCCTTCTGATCGTCAGGCTCGTACTCACCTACAAGAAAACCAACAACTCGATACAGTACATCATGATGCTCAATACATGGCTGGAAAAGATCCTCAATCTCGTACATTCGGTCATCTTCCAGGGCAGAGAGATTTCCGACAGAGTTCTTCTGTATACCTCTATCGTTATTTCCGTCCTGTTCTACATTGTCATGATGCAGGTGGTAAACTTCCTCTCATCGGCACTTCTTTCATTACCGTTCTGACAGGGAAAGAGCCCGTGTACCTGAGGAATATCACCACACCAGTATCCTCATTGAAAGGAGTCGGAAAACAGCTATCTCAAGCATATCTTAATCTGGGAGTACAAACCTGCGGAGACCTTCTTCAGCTTCCTCCCAGAGCATATGAAGACAGAACAAAGATAATACCGCTGTCCACCGTCAAAGACGGCGAATTTGCCAATACGATGGTTGAGGTTGTCTCCCACTCCTATTTCGGTCACGGGAAAAAGAGAACTCTGAAGGTCATCATCAAAGATATCGCCGATGAGGGAAGAGGAATGAAAGCCTCCCTGCTGTGTTTCAATAGAAACTTTCTGGAAAAAGTACTCCGGATCGGACGCCGTTATTATCTTTACGGTCAGATCTCTTACAGCTACAGGGAACTTCAGAGCTCACAGTTCGAGATGATCCCGATACACGATACCCTGGAAGATGTCGCGACTTTCGGAAAGCTTGTCCCTCTGTATCCTCTCTCAGGCAGGCTGACTCATAATTCAGTACGCAACCACATCAGGGAAGTCCTTTCCACGATACCACATATTGAAAATGAACTGCCCGAATCGATCATAGCTTCTCACAATCTGATTTCGACCGACGATGCGGTCAGAATGCTTCACACCCCCGCAAATATGGAACAGGCCGAAACGGCGAAGAAGACACTCGCATTCACGGAGCTTTTCTATCTCCTTCTCGCCTCATCAAGAGAGAAAAGACCGTCCGTCCCGGTTAATTTCGCCCCCCGGGCGCAGCAGAAGGAGAAGGAGCTGCTCGATTCTTTTCCATTTTCCCTGACTGAAGATCAAAAGAGTGTTCTTGCCCGTATAAAACAGGATCTTTACCAGAATCATCCGATGCACCGGATGCTGCAGGGAGATGTCGGTTCTGGAAAGACTCTTGTCGCCTGGGTCTCCGCTCTCCATGTTATATTCAACGGAGGACAGGTAGCCTTCATGGCTCCGACAGAGCTTCTTGCCAGACAGCATGCCGAGCAGGCTGCGAAACATCTCGAACCTCTCGGTATCCGTATAGCATTCTTCACCGGAGCTGTCAGACAGAAAGCCCGAACCTATCTTCTCGATGCACTGAAGATGGGAGACATCGATATCGCAATAGGAACTCATG
Source organism: Sphaerochaetaceae bacterium (assembly GCA_028532915.1). Classification (GTDB taxonomy): domain Bacteria; phylum Spirochaetota; class Spirochaetia; order Sphaerochaetales; family Sphaerochaetaceae; genus SABI01. The sequence goes on along the minus strand of JAQQAI010000012.1, from coordinate 10,489 downwards.
CTCTGTTTTCCCAGGATGTGACCTTCAAAAATCTCCGCTATATAATTATCGACGAACAGCACAGGTTTGGAGTCGTTCAGAGGATGTCATTGGAAGAAAAAGGAACCGATCCGCACGTTCTGATGATGAGCGCGACTCCCATCCCCCGCTCTCTCGCACTGACAGTCTTTTCCGACATCGACCTGAGCACCATCAGGAGCATGCCGGCCGGAAGGATCCCGATAATCACATATCTGGTCTCGAACAGAAGCAGAGAGAGGATGTACAAATCGGTAGGAGTCGAATTCGAAAGAGGACATCAGGCCTACTTCGTCTATCCCCGCATAGACGACAGCGGCGAATCCTCTCTTCGTGATGTTGAGACGATGTACGCCTTCCTCTCTAAGGAGATGTATCCCGACATTCCCAGCGCACTTATCCATTCCAGGCTCAGCGAACAGGAAAAGATCACGATATTGCGGGATTTCAGAGAGAAAAAGCTCACCTACATCGTAAGCACGAGCGTAGTCGAAGTCGGTCTCGATATCCCCGATGCGACAGTGATGGTGATAGAGCATGCCGAACGTTTCGGCCTTGCTGCTCTGCATCAGTTAAGGGGAAGGGTCGGACGATCCTCACTTCAGTCCTACTGCTTCCTTGTCTATGAAACCCCGCTCGCCGAAGATGCTCAAAAGAGACTGAAAGTGCTCAAAGAATCGAATGATGGATTCTATATCGCGGAACAGGACCTGCTTATCAGAGGTCCCGGAGATGTTGTCGGAACGAAACAGTCGGGATTTCTGAAACTCAGGTTTGCAAGTCTTACCAATGATATCGATCTGTTGGCCTCGGTCAAACATGAAGTTGATTCGATCATCGCCAACGACAAGGGGCTGCTTTCGATGAAGCATGAAAGGATCAGAAAACTCCTTGCTGAATCTCCCTATTTTTCGACAAACAGCGAGATGTGATCACGATTTATTGCAATTTTCAGTCTCCTGTCATACAGTAGGGTTTATGAGAATCACATCAGGAACATACCGCGGTAGAACTGTAATCTGTCCCCCCGGAGTAATCCGACCCGCAATGGACAGAATGAGAGAATCGATGTTCTCGATCATCGGAGATATCACAGACTGTACTTTTCTGGACCTTTTTTCCGGCAGCGGTCTTGTAGGGATCGAAGCCGCATCCAGAGGAGCTGAACCGGTTCATCTTGTCGAGATGGACCGGGGGAAAAAAGATACGATCGAAAAGAACATCTCTTTCGTCACATCTTCCATTAAACTTTTCATCTCGAATGTGTTCCGGTTCATCCCGTCTGCAAAAATGAAATATGATATCATTTATGCAGATCCTCCGTTTCCTATGAAAGGAAAGGTCTCCATCGCGCAGGCAGTCGAGAAAAAAGGACTTTTAAATGAGAATGGACTTTTTATCGTTCACTATCCGAGAGAAGAGCAGTCCCTATGGCCCGAAAAGATAGGTTCTCTCACCTTCACAGATGAGAGAACCTATGGGAGATCTCTGCTGCGGTTTTACAGAAATATCGAGAAGGAACAATAATTATGACAATCGAACAGGGTATAGCTCAGCAATCATTTCTGCTCAGAGCCGCTGATGTGGATCCGTGGTATTCAGCCAGGCTTGACACCTACTTCTCTCTGATGCAGGAGTCGGCAGGTATGCATGCATACAGCATGAACATGGGAATCCCTCATTTGAGAGAGAAGAAGATGACCTGGGTGGTGACAAGAACGGTGATGAATATCCATTCATATGCACAGTGGCCGGCGAAGATGCGCGTTGAGACATGGGCGCAGAAACCGTGGAAGTTCTATTTCCCGAGGGGATGCAGAACATATGAACAGCAGACAAATCGACTGCTGTTCGAGTCGATGACCCTCTGGCTGATCATAGACAGCGAGAACTATCATATCATCAAGCCCGCTTCGGTAGATAACGGGATGTTCTCACAGTGCACAAGATTCGTGGACCCGAAGATGGAAAAAAGAAAGATATTCTCGCCGGAGCTCTATAGCACGGTGGAGAAAAAACCGACGTGCATCGCCTACAACGACACCGACAGCAACTTCCATGTCAACAACGTCTCATACGTGAAGTTCATCCTCTCGTCTCTGCCGTTTTCCATATTGGATGATTATCAGGCATCATCAATCGATATAACCTACTCGAAACAGGCATTTCGTAATGACAGAATCAGTGTCCATACTGGATATCCGGGTAAAGAAGAGATGCGCAAGGATATGTTCACCCTCGACCACCAGATCGTCAAAGAAGATGATAAGGGGGAGATCACAATGCTGTGTTCAGCACAGACTATCTGGAGAAGAAGGGTATCTGATCAATAATGGGGAGGTCTGCGCTGAGGAATATCTTCCTGATTCTCCAATAGAATCTCTATCTGTTCCTCCAGCAGGGCCTTTTTGATCTCCAACTGATCGATATGCTTCTGCTGTTCAGCTACCAGATCATTCAGTGTAGTGACCATATCTTCCAAATAAGCCAGTTTTGTTTCTATCTCTATGAGTCTATCGTCCATGGCCTATGTAACCACAGTTACGAAGAAGTTGCAACAAAAATGATGCAATAGAAGCCCTTCACGTGGTATACTGTGAAAAAATTTGTTGCACTTTGGTGCTAATTGAGGAAAAAAAGGATGAAAGGAGAACGAGTTGCTCAACTAGAGCTCCTTCTGCACAGCCACCCCGAGGGGCTGAGAAGGTCAGAGATCGCGCGCAGACTCGGAGTGCACCGCTCGACGATCAGCAGATATATTGATGACCTGAAAAAATACATCGATATCTATGAAGATAACAATCTCATAAAGATCCATCAGAAAGAGGGCGAAGAGCCTATCTCTCTGAGCATCTACGAATCTCTTGCTTTCAACCTGTCAGCCGAAGCTCTGGCGACAAACAGTGAGCTGCAGAGTCCACATCTGTCCAGCGGTCTCAAGAAGATCGCGATGAACATGCGTTCATATGCACCGAGCATCGCCGACAATATCGTTTCTCTCGCTGAATCGATAGATATCGAACTGAAAAAGAAAGAAGAACAGAACAAGCAGTTCAATACGGTGCTTGAGGTTCTGATCGACAGCTGGGTCTCTGGAAAAATGGTCCAGATTCAGCATATATCGGGTTCGACCAGGGTAGAGACTGAGTTCGCTCCCTATTTCATAGGTTTCAGAGAGGATGAGACAGGAAGGAATCCCATAAGCGTTACCGGAAGGCTTCGTCATACCTCGGAGATCATCACCATCGATATCACAAGTATCGTAAGCGCAGTAATCATCGATGAAACCTATACGATCCCCGATAACCTCAAACCGTTTCAGCAGCATAAACCCGACAACGGATACGACAGCGTCGATTTCGTACCTCTGACATTGAAGCTCAAAGAGAAATCGGCAATGAACTCCTTCCATAACCTCACCCATACCCCGCCGCGCTATTCGAAAGATGAAAGAGGATCAACCATCTGCAAGATGGAGGTCGAGAACTCCATCGAGCTTCTGCTGCGGATCATACAGTGCGGAAACGCCGTCGAAGTGATAGGTCCTGAATCCTTCAGAAAAAAGTATGTTTCATACCTGAAGAGAATTCTGGAAATCTATCCCGAAAGCAGAGAATGATACGACTTTGAACGCTTTGCCTTGTTTTTTTTAATAACACAGGCTATTCTAGGAATATCTATAGTAATGGAGGATTCGACATGAAAAAGTATGTTTGTGATTTGTGTGGATATGTATACGATCCAGCTGACGGAGACCCTGATAACGGAGTACAGCCCGGAACAGCCTTCGAAGATATCCCTGAAGATTGGGTATGTCCTCTTTGTGGTGCAGCAAAATCAGATTTCTCACCTGAAGAATAAAAAAAGATGTAATCGAGTGACCGCTTAAGTCAAGCGGTCATTTTTTATCAACGTTGATGTACCCACTCTTTTCCTGAAGCTTCTTTCAACCTTTCTTCTTCGGTCACGATTATCGGAGATTCCTTTACAAACGCAATCCCAATGAGTGCAGCGAACAGCAGCGCGACACTCGCGATCAGCACTCCTTCGAGGTGCTTCCCTCCCTCGATATTCATAAAAATCAGAATAAGCGCCCCGACCAGATGGCCGTTGAGCAGCAGTGCCCCCTGTGACGAAGCTTCCTGCACGGGATAACTCAGCTCGAAAGCATACTGATAACCCAGAGGCATAGTTCCCTGGAAGAAGAAGCCGAGAACCGTCACAATGATGTAAATGATGAAAAAAGGCATTCCAACGCGAAGGAGTGTCGGTGCGAAAGCAAAAAGAACGACACCTATAAAGATTCCCAGTATCGAGATCGCGAAGAAGAATTTTCTTTTTCGATAGTAGTCTGAAAGAAACGGTATCACGATCGAACCGAATAATCCTCCTACAAGCAGAAGGACTCCGAGAATCCCGTTGGAATTCTCTATCTTCACGAAGGCGGTGATGGAATCGATTTTCGCGATGAACACATTGAAAAGCCCCCAGGCCAGACCGAAGATGATCATGAATCCGCCCATATGCTTTTTTGTCAGCAGTAATACCAGTGAATCATAGAACTTCTCTATCTTGACAGGTTTCCTCGTCGGGGGAGTAGGAGGTTTCTCTTTGAAGAAGAAGAGAACAGCAAGAGCACTCACGCTTGTGATTATCCCCAGCATCATCAGTAATCGCGGAAGTCCGTCACCGTATCCAGGGTCGGCAGGATCAATGGTCACTATTCTGGGAGCGATGATCATGATCAGCAGCAATCCCAAATACTGGGAAAAAGAGACGAGTCCGGCAGCAAATCCGCGTTCTTTGAACGGGAACCATCTATTGGTCACCGTTGTGACCGAGTTCAGGATGATCACATACCCTAATGAAAGTCCTATCTGGGAGAAGACCACGTAATTGAAATCCGCAGCGGTGAAACCTTTGATTAAAGAGAACACTGCGATGAGAATCGCAGCTGTCCGCAAGGACCATTTCAGTCCGAGTTTATTTATCAGAAAAGAGGCCGGTACTGAAAAGATCAAAAAGGAAATCAGATGAATAAGTGTGAGGATATCGGGACTGATGATTGAATCGGAAGGAATCTGTAATTGATAAAAATCTGTAGCCGCTCTAGATATAGGAGCAAAAATCAACCATTGCATCTCAGAAACCATAAGAACGATCATCAATGCAGAAAGGACTACCCATCGATATGAATACACTCGGATACTTTTCATTATCACCTTCCGATTCTATACTACAACAACACCGCTGATGAGTATAGTGGGTTGAACAAAGGAGCCAATATGGAAAATGAAGTGATGAATATATTGATGAAAAGAAGAAGCTGCCGCTCTTTTCTGCAAAAAGATATTGAACCGGAAAAAAAAGAGATGATTCAGAAAGCGACACTGAGAGCACCGACCGCAGGCAATCAGCTGTTCTATAGTATCATAGACATCAAAGACAGGAACATAAAGGAAAAGCTTGCAGTTCTCTGTGACAACCAGCCGATGATAGCGAAAGCGCCTATGGTATGGCTTTTCGTCGCCGATGTTCAGAAATGGGAAAATTTCTACAGACTCAACGGAAGCGTTGAGAAAGGAAAACAGAGAGGCATTCAGGAAAGAAAGGTGGGGGCCGGAGAACTCTTTCTGGCACTTGATGATGCTCTGATAGCTGCGCAGAATGCGGTGATCGCAGCAGAATCTTTCGGAATCGGCTCATGTTATATCGGAGACATACTCGAAAACCATGAACAGATCGTCTCGATGTTCTCGCTTCCAAAGTACGCGGCGGTAGCAACTCTGCTCGTTTTCGGATACCCGAAAAGCACGCAGGAACTGGCACACCCTTCCATCAGACCGTCGGTTGATGCTGTCTTCATGGAAAATTCATATCAGGATTACACTCTGGAAAAGCTGAAATACGCCTATGGTGAACAGGAAAAAGCGATGAGAAGAAGAAAGGGACTGCCTGAGGATTCCGATGAGACAATCAGTGATGATTACTACTTCAGAAAGCATATGAGTGATTTCATGGAGGAGATGAACCGTTCAGGAAAGCTGCTTTACCAGCGCTGGATGGAATAGATTCAATATGGATCAAAGAGAAAGCCGCCTAAAAAAGGCGGCTTTCATTATGGCGATATAATCACCTGATTTACATGATCTGTCCGACGTTCTTATAGAATTCCATTCTATGTTTCGCGTCTTTTTCAGCCTTCTCGAACAGCATATCGGCGTTATCCGGATTTGTCTTGTACAGAGAAGAGTAACGGCGTTCGCTCTTGATGAACTCCTGGAAGTCTCCATCCTGAGATCTGGCATCCCAGCTGAATCTCTTTCCTTCTTCTAATTTTGGATTGTAGCGGAACAGAGGCCAGTAACCTACATCAACTGCTCGTTTTTCTTCAACCTGACTCATTCTCATGTTGATACCATGGTTGATACAGGGAGCGTAACAGAAGACGATCGAAGGTCCGTCAAACGCCACAGCTTCCTGAAGCGCTTTCTGAGTATGAAGTCTGTTGGCACCCATCGCTACTGAAGCGACGTATGCATGACCGTAACTCATCATCATGAAGCCCATATTCTTCTTGCCGATCTGCTTACCTGCGTTTGCGAACTTCGCGACAGCTCCGATAGGAGTAGCTTTGGAAGCCTGTCCACCGGTATTAGAATAAACCTCTGTATCAAGAACAAGGATATTCACATTCTTACCGGAAGCAACAACATGGTCCAGACCGCCGTACCCGATATCATATGCCCAACCGTCACCGCCGATAATCCAGACATCCTTGTCGGAAAGGTAGTCTTTCAATTCGATGATTTTTTTGACAAGGCGCTTTGCTTCGTCCGAACCTGCCTGAGCGAGAGCATCATCAAGAAGAGCCTGAGTCTCTTTCTGAGCATCGATGCTCGCTTCAGTTTTATCATCCCACAGCTCCAGATTCTTCTCTAAAGCAGCTTTGAGTGCATCTGTGGTACCGATAGCGAGAAGACTGTCGATTGCGCTTCTCAGAAGCCTTCTGTTGGATTCGACGGCAAGTCTCATACCGAGACCGTACTCAGCGTTATCTTCGAACAGTGAGTTACCCCATGCAGGACCGCGTCCGTCGTTTCTCTGTGCATAAGGAGTCGTCGGGAAAGTTCCGCCGTAGATTGAAGAACAACCTGTTGCATTCGCGGCAAGCATTCTCTCACCGCAGATCTGCGATACGAGCTTCACATATGGAGTCTCACCGCAACCTGCACAGGCACCGGAGAACTCGAACAGAGGTTTCTTGAACTGCATACCCTTGACGGTGGTCAATGCGATTCCGTCAGTCACGTCATCCGGAAGAGCATCGAAGAATTCCGAGTTCGTAGTCTCGCCTCTATCTCTCTCGACCTGGAGCGGACTGAGTTCAAGAGATTTTACCTTGGAAGGACAGGTTTCGACACAGACTCCGCATCCCTGACAATCTTCGGGATAGATCTGAATCTTGAATCTGAGATCTCTGTCATTCTTAGTAGTTGATTTCAAAGTTGTGAATGTTTCAGGAGCATTCTCGAGATCTTTAGGATCAATCTGTTTAGCTCTGATAGCAGCATGAGGACAGGACTGTACACACTGGTTACACTGAATACAGTTCTCGCTGATCCAGTGAGGAACGAACGGAGCAACTCCGCGTTTTTCCAGTTTGCTTGTGTTCGTAGGCAGCGTACCGTCGAAGCTCATCTTGGAAACCGGAATATCGTTACCTTTGAGGTGCATGATCGGTTCGATGATATCCTTGGCGAAATCATCGGCATCTTCTTTGATGAGTTTCTTGGGAACATATGCCTCACCGACAGTCTTAGGCACTGAGACCTCTTCAAGAGCTGCTGATGCAGCATCAACGGCAGCCCAGTTCATCTTGACGATATCTTCACCCTTCTTGCTGAAGGTCTTCTTGATGGCGTTCTTGATGAGTGAGATTGCTTCCTCTTCCGGGAAGATACCTGAGATCTTGAAGAATACAGCCTGCATGACGGTATTGATACGGGTTCCGAGACCTACTTCCTCAGCGATCTTCAGTGCATCGATGTTATAGAATTTGATCTCTTTGTCGATGATCTGCTTCTGCTCATCAGCTGTGAGATGAGAGAATACCTCATCGGTAGGGATCTGCGAGTTGAGAAGGAAAACTCCACCTTTCTTAAGAGGTTTGAGCATGTCGTAGCGTCCGATATAAGCAGGATTGTGACAAGCTACAAAATCGGCACTGTCGATCAGCCAGGGCATGTTCACACTGCTTTTTCCGAAACGGAGGTGACTGATGGTGATACCGCCCGATTTCTTGGAGTCGTATGAGAAGTAAGCCTGTGCGTTCATATCGGTGTTTCCGCCGATGATCTTGATCGAATCCTTGTTTGCACCGACGGTTCCGTCAGATCCGAGACCCCAGAACATACAGGAGACTACACCTTCGGGACTTACGTCGATAGGATCGCAGATTGGAATGCTCTTATGAGTGACATCATCGTTGATACCGACTGTAAAGTCGTGGAAGTTGCCGTTGTTGAGATGGTCGAACACTGATTTTGCATGGGTAGGTGTGAAATCTTTGCTTGAAAGACCGTAACGGCCGCCAATAACAGAGATATCGGTCTTGCCCATCTGAGTCAGAGCAGTGACAACATCGAGATAGAGAGGTTCACCGATTGAACCGGGCTCTTTTGTTCTGTCCAAGACAGCAATCTTCTTAACAGTCTCAGGAAGAGCTGCCACAAGGTGTTTTGCCGAGAACGGGCGATAGAGGCGTACTTTGAGAACACCGACTTTCTCGCCGTTTTTGTTCAGGTAATCGGCGACCCATTCGAATGTATCGAGAGCACTACCCATTGCGATGACGACTCTGTCCGCATCCGGAGCACCGACATAATCGAACAGCTTGTAGGATCTGCCTGTGATCTTGGCGACTTTATCCATGTATTCCTGAACGATCTCGGGAACTGCATCATAGTATTTATTGACAGTTTCACGACCCTGGAAGTATACATCCTCATTCTGTGCAGCGACTTTCAACCGTGGTTTGTCAGGTCTTTGAGCTCTGTCTCTGAATCGTTCGATGTACTCGGGTTCAACGAGAGAAAGCATATCTTCATAAGCGATCTCTTCCACCTTGGAAACTTCATGAGAAGTTCTGAATCCGTCAAAGAAAGAGAGGAAAGGAACCTGAGCCTTCAGTGTGGCAAGATGAGCAACGAGAGCAAGATCCATGGTTTCCTGAATGCTGCTTGCGGCAGTCATAGCGAATCCGGTATTTCTGCAGGACATTACATCACTGTGGTCACCGAAGATTGAAAGAGACTGCGCAGCGAGTGAACGGGCCGATACGTGGAAAACCGTAGGAAGCATTTCACCTGCAATCTTGTGCATGTTCGGGATCATGAGCAATAAGCCTTGACTTGCAGTAAACGTTGTTGTCATAGCTCCGGCTGATAACGAACCGTGAACGGCTCCGGCAGCTCCGGCTTCCGACTGCATCTCGGTGATGTCTACTTTCTCACCAAACAGGTTTTTCCTTCCGGTACTCGCCCATGAATCTGAATATTCTCCCATAGGTGAAGATGGTGTGATGGGGTATATTGCAGCGACGTCACTGAACGCATAAGCCACGTGCGCGGCCGCAGTATTTCCATCAATAGTAACCATTTTTTTGTTACTCATATTGACACTCCATTGAAATTATTTTTTTACCTGCAGACACCAATTGCCCACAACTATTTTACACACGACAGTACCCTGTATGCACTACAGGGTATCTACTAAGCAACTATACTATAATACTGAAGGGTTTGCAACCTTGAGAGCTGTTGAGACAGCCGAAAAACGGCGGGGAGGAAAGCCTTCCGGTAATGACCGGAAGGCACTCATTCTAATTCATCAGCATTCACTGTGACCGCAGGAAAAGCACTTCTTGCAGCCTTCGATATTCACGAAGGTGACATTTCCGCATACCGGACAGATATCGGGAAGAACACTCTTGTTCAGTTCCTTCTCAAGTCCGAGGTTGAACTGCTTCGCACTTTGAAGGGCATCCTCTTCATCGGGAAGTTCGGGATAGTTGTTGTCATCTGAAGATCCGATATGTTCCTCGAGAACCTGTGCAACAGCATCTGGCAGACTCATTACCCGGTTTTTCCCGAAACCGAGGGGCCGTCCTGAACCGATTCCTCTCAGCTGTGCGATCACGGCCTTCGTTCTCTGCATCGGAGTAAGAGGGCTGGGCATCCTGAGAAGGAGGCTGATGAGACGGCCGAGACCCTCCGCATCGGCAGAAACATCCGACCCGACTTTTGCCACATTGATGAATACTTCGAAAGGTTCATCCTCGGCTCCGTCCGAATTGATCGTGATATATGCAGTTCCGATAGGAGTGGCCTTCCTGTATGTCGTCCCGCGCAGGACCGTCGATCTTACGCGTGAGGTAAGAGGTTCCGGACTGAAGAATTCTTCTTCCTCC
>JAQQAI010000011.1 GCA_028532915.1 Sphaerochaetaceae bacterium | reverse complement strand
CACCGTATGACGGATTTTCTCGGCCATTTTTGCCAGTTCATCGAGCGCATCGCAGTAAACGAGAATGATGAATTCTTCTCCTCCGTATCTGGAAAGTGTATCGTGTTTTCTTATTGTGTTCTCGACTGTTCTTGATAGTTTTATCAGTACCTGATCTCCGCTGTCGTGACCGTAATTATCATTCACATCTTTGAAATTATCGATATCGAACAGGATGATTCCGGCTGAGAGTTTTGAATCTTTCTCGGATACCGCAGCCATTGCCTTCGACAGAATCTGTATGAACAGACGTCGGTTTGCCAGTTTTGTAAGCTGATCATGCAGAGCCAGATCAAGATTCTTTTCAGCCTGACGGCTTTTCAGCTTGTATTGTTTGACCGAATCTCTCGTGATCGAGGACATCTGAGCGTTCAGCTGATTCACCTGTTCGAGTATCTGTTCATAATCCTGTTTATATGTATTGAATATAATGACATACTGATTTCCATCATAGAAGACATGTCCTCTGATGTGAATATGTTCTCCGTTGGAGACGATGGAGGTAGAGATGAGATTGACAGTGATGCGGCTGTCGATATCTTCGAACAGGGGATCGGTCATCGACAGGTCCAATTGTATCAGCGAACTCATTTCTTTCCTTTTTGGAGTTTCAGGCAGACGCAGTCTCCTTATGAGGGCTTTGTTGCAGTAGGTGATGATTCCGTCAAGGTCGACAACCATTAAGGGCATATCGCTGAACTGATTATGATACAGTTCGAAAATCTTTCTGGGTATGATGTTATCTATCATTGTATTTCTTCTTCCCACCATTGTGTCATGATCTTGAGAGTATCGACGGCGGTCATTCCGATTCTGTCGGCTCCCAGCATATTACGGGCTTTGTCTGCATGGATCAGAGCATGTCCTCCTACCAGAATTTTCACCTGATTGAAACGAGGCTTCCTTCTGACAGCAGTGATGAGGTCTTTCACCTGGAGAAGATTGAATGCCATCGTCACGGAGATGGAGAGGATGTCAGGTCTCACAGAATCGAGCATCCGTATCAGATCATCGGTCGGGATATCAGCCCCCAGATATGATACATCCCACCCTTCCATCTCGAGAAGGTCGGCGATCATCCTCGCTCCTACTTCGTGATGTTCATCAGCGGCAGCTGTCACCAGGATCTTTCCCTTTGTGGGTTCAGTGTACACGAAATCACTGTAGAAATGGGTGATGATTCTCAAGACGATCGATGTTGCAAGATGTTCGTGTGCGACTGATATCTTATCGGTCTCCCAAAGTCCGCCGATCTCATACATCGAAGGCCGGATGATGTCGGTGTAGATCTCTTTAAGCGATTCTCTGTTCTTTGCGAGAGACATTATCAAGTCCATCGATTCGTCGTGCTTTCCGGTAACCAGCAGTCCCGTGAATGTTCTCACCCTAGAGTCCCGGATGTTGTTCACAAGAGATTGGGCATTCTCTGCAGGGGCGGATATGACTTCGCTGTTACGATACAGATATTCCACTTTGGAAGCCATCCATCTGTAAACCGGAAGGATCTCGCCGGCACTCGGGGCAGTGAGGTATTTTGTGATCGCATTCTGCCACTGAGAGAGCACTTGTGAAAAATACTCTTCGGTGAATCCTTTTATGGAATAGTTTCTGATTACCCACGGCAGGATATTTTCAAGCATATTGAAGTCATTGAATGTCAGAACGGTCAAAAGCAGTTTCGCATGATTGTGGTGATTATCATACATCACAGAAAGAGGGTTCGTGCCTATGAGGTCCTTGTCGTTGATGAGCAAAGTCATCCCCTTGTCGACCATTGCAAGAAGTTTTTTCAGAGAATTCTCATATTCGCTCACCGCTTGTTCGCTGACTCTATAAGAATGTATCCTGAAATCATCCATAGGTATTCTATCCTTCTATACCTGATATGCGGTTTTGAATGAAAAGCCGACTGAACAGATAATGCTTTATTTCTTATTATATACAAAAAGATAGTGATAAGCATAGGACATTTTAAGTACAATCTGATTATGATTGCATTTTAATGTCCATGAGGTTCTTCAAAAGGACTCTATTGCGTCATACGGATTATTCTTCAGATACCATTTCTTTCGAGATGAAAGATATTCAAAGATTCCTTCAGTCACGTCACAGGGGACCTGCGACGTGACAGGAAAAGTCTATTCGAACGGATAGGTCATGTTCCACTGAGCCCTGATCATGTCCATCGTCTCCATGACCTTGAGGATCTCACTGTGGGGCATCTGTTCGCATTCGACAGATCCCTTTCTGATCGCTTCCATACAGGCTCTCACCTGATATTCGAATCCTGTGATCTGCGGCGGGACCTGAAGATCCTGTAATAGTTCGTAGTTTTTGTCGAAGACTCTGATTCTTTCGGGATTGTTGATGTTCTCGACCTCGATGAATCCTTTTGTACCGAAGATCATTCCGCGGCGATCGGTTAATGCCAGCTGGGAAGAGTGAAGTATAGCTGTGACCATTTTCGGATAAGTCAGCGTGATGCTGTTTTGTGCATCGACGCCCGTTTCGGTGAAAGTCGCCGCGCTGAAGATGTTCTCATATGCATTACCCAGAACCATCATCGCAAAATTGATCGTATAGACTCCGACATCCAGCAGGGCCCCGCCGGCAAGGGATGGCTGGGCGAGACGGGGAACATGATCTATCACGTACCCGAGATTGGCGGTGACACTTTTAACCTCTCCTATGATCTTCGAATCGATAAGATCATCAATCATCTTCCGTGAAGGAAGATACCGGGTCCAGATCGCCTCTGCGACGAGAACATTGCGTTCTTTGGAGATCTGAAGAATCTCCTTTGCCTGTTTCGCATTCACTGTGAATGCCTTTTCACAGAGAACCGGTTTATCATGTTCCAGAGCCAGTTTCATGTGCTCGAAATGGTGAGAGTGGGGGGTTGCGACATATATCAGATCGACCTTGTCATCCGATACAAGCTGCTCGTAGGATCCGTATGCTTTCTCGACATCGAATTCCCCGGCGAAACTTTCTGCTTTTTCAATTGAGCGTGATGCGATCGAATACAGAACAGCATCATCCATCTCGTTCACAGTCCGGGCCATCTTCTTTGCGATGCCTCCGGCTCCGATTATTCCGATATTCATAATAAAACTCCTCATTATGCCGCAATCTTACTTGGTGTCGAAACGTATGGCAACCCGTTTTTTTTGAGGCATTTTCTTTAATTCGCGAAGAAAACTGATGAAAAGGGAGATTTTGAGAATGCATTTAGGTAAAAAATGAGAAAAAATTATTATATTATGCGAAAATTAAGAAATAATTGACACTCTTTTATCCTTGGTGTATATTTATGCAAATTATTGAATAAAAAAGGTTGTATATGAATAACAATAGTACTGATAATCTTTTCGATGATTCCAATGTGAATCTTAATGCGCTGAGACAGAAAGCCTATAATGGCAGATGGGCTGAGGTAGATGAGGGTGTAATCCCTCTCACCGCCGCCGATCCCGATTTCCCTGTCGCAAAGGAGATCACGCAGTCAATCATCGATTACCTTCAGGACGGATATCTGTCATATACCCCTCACAGCGGACTTCAGTCTTTCAAAGAATCGGTCGCCGATTACCTCAACACATACAAGAACGAGAATGTGGATCCTTCACTGGTTCTTCCCATCGACAGCGCAGCGAGAGGCATGTATATCATAGCCGAAAGCGTACTCGATAAAGGCGATGAGGTTATCGTATTCGATCCGGTCGATTATCTGTTCAGAGAATCTTCTCTGGCCGCCGGAGCCTCGATCTCATTGTTCCCGGCACGTGTGGTAAACAACAGAATCGATCTGTACCACCTCGAAGAATATATCACGGCAAAAACGAAGATGATCTGTCTGTGTAATCCGCACAACCCTCTCGGGATAGTCTATACTCCAGAGGATCTCGAACATATCCTGTCTCTCGCGAACAAATATGATCTCTACATCATGAACGATGAGATCTGGTCCGATATCGTGTACAAGGAGTCGAAGTTCACTTCCATCCTCTCTCTGGGAAAAGAGCGCAACAGAAAGACGCTCAGTGTCTTCGGTTTCTCCAAGAGCTTCGGGGTCGCCGGCCTTCGTGCCGGAGCGGTCTATGCACATGATGAGAAGATCTTCGAGACGATAGTGGAGAAATCCCAGGTTCTTACGACAGCCGGCGGCATCAGTTCTCTGTCGCAGATCGGAGCACAGGCCGCCCTTGATAAAAGCCGGTACTGGGTCGAAGCCTTCCTTACACATCTGACAGCCAACAGAGATTACGGATATGAGCGGATCAACAGAATGAAGAATCTGAGCTGCCTGCGGCCTCAGGCGACCTATATGTTCTTCGTCGATATCACGAAGACCGGTCTGAGCTCAACCGAGTTCACACAGAGGCTCAAAGATGAAGGGAAACTCGCCGTGGTTCCGGGAGTCTCCCGGTTCTTCGGTCCCGGTGCGGAAGGGTATGTCAGAATCTGTTTCGCAACAAGTGCGGCCATTCTGCGCGAAGCTCTCGACCGTCTGGAAAGGTGGCTCGAGACTCTTTAACAGTAATATGGATCTTAATCAGGTCTGTCTTTACGGATGAACCTATTATGGATAGAAAGAAATTTTCTAATGGAGGAAAAGCAAATGAAGAGATTGAACGGATTCCTGCTGATAACAGCGATGCTCCTTCTCGCACTGCCTGCGATGGTTTTCGCCGGAGGTAATGCGGAAAGCACCACGGATACCGCACAGAGCAGCGGTCCTATCATTATCGGCAGCAACAGTGCTCCCAGAACATTGAACCCTCTCTACTTCCCGAGCAGACAGGATTCGATCGTCACCAATATGGTGTTCGACAATTTCGTTGAACCGGACGAAGATGGCATGATAGTAGGTTCATTGGCCGAATCGTTCTCGATAGCAGATGACCAGGTCACTTATACCTTCAATCTGGCAAAGAACGTCACCTGGCATGATGGGGAGAAATTCGACGGTGATGACGTGGTCGCCACTTTGAAGATGCTTGCACATCCCGATTACGCAGGCGGCGTCGACCGTGTCGACCAGATCGTCGGTGTAGACGAGTTCAAAGAAAATCCCGAAGGTGATATCAGCGGTATCACACTCAGTGATGACAAAATGACTGTCACCATCAAAATCAAACACCCGAGTGCAACATTCCTGCCCGGTCTGTACATCCAGATCCTTCCCGAACATTACATCAAAGACTTCAACATCGGCGAGCTGGAAAAAGAGCCATATAATTCTGCACCTGTCGGAACCGGTCCTTTCAAAGTGACCGAATGGAAAGTAGGTACTTCTATCTCACTCGAGAAGAATGCTTCCTACTTCAAAGGTGAACCCAAAGTCGATTCAATCATCGTCAAATTCGGTGAACTGGTCGCTTTGACCACTCAGCTTCAGACAGGCGAGATCGATATGCTGGAAGTAGAAGAGGAAGGATACAATACTTTCAAAGATGATCCCAACTTCACTCTCTACACCTATCCTATGGCCAGTGTCGACTATGTCGGTTTCCTTACAGGACCGGGAAGAGCTGAAGACACGAAGGGTGACCGGCCTGTGTTCAACAAGACGATCCGTCAGGCTCTCGCATATGCGACGAACAAAGATGCACTCGTTGACGGTGCCTACGGTGTTACCGGTTACGCTCACGACTCCGTGTTCCCCAAAGGAACTCCTGCAGACAGTGCCAACGACAATCCCTATACCTACGATGTTGAGAAAGCGAAGAGCATGATCGAATCTGTCGGCTATACGATGAACAGCTCGACGGGTATCTACGAAAAAGGCGGCGAACCTCTTTCGATCGAGATGTTCTATGCGGAATCCAGCTCAGCCCAGGCAGCAATCTTCAAGGAACAGTGGAAGAAAGCCGGTGTCGATGTGAATCTGAAACTTGTGGACTTCGGTGCACTCATCGACGTGCTGCTCAGAAAGAGTGACGCGAACGGTAACCTTGCCAACTCTTCAGCCTACGACAAAGAGACGGCAGCAAGTGATGCCAACTTCGATGCATACCTGCTCGGATTCGCCCAGGAATCAGACCCTGACGAATATGCACAGTACTTCGTCGATGATCCGTTCTGGAACTTCTATCATTATGAGAACGAAGATGTGCAGAAATGGTTCGCCGAACAGGCTGTTACGACCGATCAGGAAGCCCGTGCAGCTATTCTGAACAAGATCTCGGAACAGCTGACCGAAGACCTTCCCTGGTTCACCTATGCAGGAAAGACAGAGACGATCGTAGCCGGTAACAATATCGGCGGATTGACTCCCGATACCCGCGGTTATACGATGAACTCTCATCTGTGGTATCTGAAATAGTCGGAATATCCGACCTGATACATACTAACTATTACATACGGCAGAATCTTCTGCCGTATGTATTTCAGGAGAGGGTATGAACCCACGAAAGACAAGTATTGAGTTCCTTCAGGACCTCATCAGAATCGATACGCAGAATCCGCCGGGAAATGAACTGGCGGCGGCATTGTACATCAAAGAACACGCTGACTGCCTGAAGCTCGACTCACAGCTGTTCACCTATGACGGCAACAGAGGCAACATCGTCATACATCTCGGACCGCAGACGAAAGACGATCTCATCCTCCTGGGGCATCTGGATACCGTGATTGCCGAACGGTCCGACTGGAAATATGATCCCCTGGAAGGAAAGATCGTTGACGGCGTCATGTATGGACGCGGTGCACTCGATATGAAATATTTCATCGCATGCGCGATGGCTCTGATGGAAGAACTCTCACAGCAGGTATCTACATTTTCCAGAGGCATTACCTTTATCTTCACCTCAGATGAAGAAAGAGGCAGTTCTTCCGGACTTGAGATGCTTCTTGAAGAAGAGGGAATGAGAGAACGGCTTTCGAACAGGATCGTTCTCAACGAGGGTGGCGGCTTCGCTCTCTATGATCAGAGCGGACAGTGCCACTATCTGTATGAGACAGGACAGAAATCGGTCTGCCGCCTGCGGGTGAAAGTGAGACAGAGCGGGACTTTCAATCCGTATTTTCCCGATCTGAGCCACGATCGTCATCTGATAGAAGCTGTCAGAAGAATCCAGAACCTGAATGTCGATTCGGTCCATTCAGCGACGGCCACATCTCTTTCGGCGATCTTCGGTTCATGTACAGACGAAGCCACGAAGAGACTGATCGAGACGATGAGCAGATCGATCATGACAGCGACACTGATTCACGGAGGAGCAAGGAACCCCGAACTCGAAACGGGGGTCAGAGCATCTGCAGACTTTGACTGCAGACTCCTTCCTGATGTCGAGAAGGATTCTTTTTTGAGAAAAGTCGAACAGGCACTCGAAGACCTTCCTGTAGAGATCTCCCTTCTGAAGTTCTCGAAAGGATACGAATCGTTTCCCGACGAGAACTTCAAAGAGAAGATGCTTCAATCACTGCAGAAGGCAGATCCTTCGATCGTCTCGCTGCTTCCATTCGTCACGCCGGGGTCGAATGACGGGAAGTTCCTCAAACCGCTCGGTTGCGATATCTTCGGATTCGCCCCGCTTGTGAAGACAGAGCCTTTCACGCATATCCTTCCGCTCATTCACGGTATCGATGAAAGAATCTCGCTCGACTCGATCGCGTTCTGTCATGATGTGATCGGGGAACTGGTGTCGGGCTACCTAAAAGGAGAAACACATGATCAACAATGAGAAGATAGTACAGCTTACACAGAAGTTGAACGAGCAGAATATCGACACCTACCTGATTCTCTCCCGGGAGGATTCCGATACGGTCCTCCCTCTGCTGATTCCCGCCCACGTTGTCGCGCAGACCGCTTTTTTCTTTCGTTCGGATGGAAAGCATTATGTTCTCACCGGACGTACCGATGCGAATATGTACACTGAGATGGGAATCTTCGAAGTGATCGAATCAAACGATGATTTCGATGCCTCCTTCAAGGAACTCTTTGATTCATTGAATGTAAAGCGCCTCGCATTGAACATAAGTGAGCACGATTACCTCATCGACGGACTGACTGTCGGTCAGTATATGAAACTGCAGAACATCATCGGAAAGGAAACTCTCAAAGAGATTGAAGTCTCGAGTGAAACGTTCATTCAGGATCTGAGGGCAATCAAAAGTGACTATGAGATCGAACAGATATCGATCGCGGTTCGCAAGACCTGTACCATCTACAAGAAAGTTAGAGACGAGATCACAGTCGGCATGAGCGAGACCGACATCGGCGAGCTGTTCGTGAAGGGAATGAGAGAACAGGGTGTTGTCAACGCATTCGATGAGCCGTACAGCTATCCTCTGATATGTATCGTGAGATGCGGTCTGGCCCATAGAAAACCGAATCCGGCGAACATCCTTCAGGATAACGATATCCTCGTTGTGGATTTTTCCGTACGATACAACGGCTACTGCAGTGACATCGCCCGTTCCTTCTATGTTCTTCCCGAAGGAGAAGAAGTTGCCGATGAACAGTCTTTGAGAGCATTCGAGACGACACTGAAAGCGGTCTCAACCATCATTGACGGCATCAGGCCGGGGATGAAAGGATGGGAGGTCGACAAGCTCGGCAGAGATGTGATAGAGCAATCAGGTTATCCTACTATCCGTCACGCGAGCGGCCATCAGCTCGGCCGTCAGGTGCATGACGGGGGAACCGCACTCAGCTATGACCATCCCGACCGTCCTGCCGTACGGCAGAAAGTCAGAGATAGAGAAGTCTATGCGATCGAACCGACAGTCATTCAGGATGACGGAAAGCCTTCTTTCATCGTCGAGGAGGATATCGTGATGACACCGCAGGGAGCAAAAGTTCTCAGTGAGCGGCAGATGGAACTCTACTACATCAGAAGGTCGCGGTCATGATGAGAATATCAGAACAGCGGATCGTATCGATATTCAAGGATATGATCAGAATCAATACGACCAATCCGCCCGGAAACGAGAAATTGATGTGCTCCTATATAGGCAAGATCTTCGATGAATTCGGTATTGAGTATACCGTCATCGAGACGGGTGAAAACAGAGCGAACATCATCGCCGAAAAGGGACCGCAAAACGGAAAGGCTCCTGTTGTCTTTATTTCTCATCTCGACGTTGTCAGTACTGAAGGCCAGATATGGTCTCATCCTCCATTTGCTGCCGACGAGATCGATTCTGTTATCTACGGCCGGGGAACGGTAGATACCAAGCATCTCACTGCGATGGAACTGGGAGCATTTATCAACACCGATGAGTCCTCTCTGGATCGTCCCCTCTATTTCGTTGCAACAGCTGATGAGGAGAAGGGTAGTGAATTCGGCATGAAACAGATAGCCGACCGCTACGAACAGCAGTTCAAAGGTGCGATGGTCATCAACGAAGGGGGCGGTTTTTATATTGAGAATAAGAACCGGGGGTACTATCTGTGCACGCTCGGAGAGAAAGGGCGTTGTGATGTGAAAGTCGCCATAGACGGAGACAGCGGACCTTCATCATTCATAAGTGAACACAAGGCTGTCGATATCTTCACGGAACTCATCGACCGGTTGAGCTCCTATGAGTTCCCGAAAGAGGAGAACGGGGTGAGTGACCTTTTCGACCGGATTATGTCAGATGGAACAGAGGAGATGTTCCTTTCTCATTTTTCCCATTATAACTGTCATGATGCGATCATCCTCAACACTTACGATATCGGCCGGCAGATCAACGTGCTTCCGCATCATATCGAATTCTCGTTCGCCCTGCAGCTTCTGCCGGGCAAGACGATAGAAGATGCCAAACGCATCCTGAACGATATCATCAAGGATCTTGATGTGACGTGGGAGATTACAGATTTTCTGCCGGGATTCATCAGCAGTACCGAAACTGCTGTGTATCATTCTCTGAGCAGCCTCCTTCCTTCTTATTTCGGACCGTTCGAGATACTTCCGGTATTCGCACTGGGGAGGACGGACGGAAGGTTTTTGGGACAGTATGGCTGTGATGTGTACGGGTTTTCTCCCGTATCCTCAACCATCGGTTTCAAAGAGATTCTCACATTGGTCCATCAGACAGATGAAAGGATAGACAGAGATACCATCGTCAGGGGAACAGCGATGTTCACAGACGTACTGCAGACACTTCAAGGAGAATGAGATGAATGAATCTTATCAGTTACATAAAGAGAAGATAGAGCAGACGAAAGTCTACCTGAAAGAGTCGGGCATAGACTGCTATATCATCAGAACGAAAGAAGGAAGCGATCCGTGCATGCCCCTCCTGTTCGGCCTGTCCATCGTAGGAGATGCACTCATCATGATCACACCCGATACATGCATCGCCGTCACAAGTTCGATCGATGCCCAGGATGTGGTCGAAAGCGGCCTGTTCGATGAAGTGATCACCTACAGATCTCATGATATGACCAGCAAAGTCAGGATGCTTCTCGACAGGTTCACCCCCGAAATGATAGCACTGAACTTTTCCGAGACCAACCATCTTGCAGACGGTCTTACTGTCGGCTCCTACCGGTCTCTTCTGAAGATGCTCGGTCAAAGATATGAGAACAGAATCTGTTCGAGTGAGAAGTTCCTGCAGAGACTGAGAAGCATCAAGTCACCCCAGGAGGTCTCCTATATACAGAAAGCGATCGATATCACGCTTGAGATCTACGATGAGGTCTTCGCTCAGCTGAAAAAGGGGATGAGCGAGATCGAGATCGGAAACCTGTTCGTAGAGGGGATGATCAAAAGGAATGTGGTCAACGGTATCACCGGAAGTCTCACTCCGCCGATCGTGATGAGACACAATATCGCTCACAGACCGCCGGGAGAGTCCCGAATCCGTGAGGGAGATTATTTGATTTTCGACTTCTCGGTGGAGTATATGGGATACAACAGCGATATCGCCCGTACCTGCTATGTCCTGAAAGAAGGGGAGACAAGAGCCTCAGACTCGATGCAGCGGGCTTTCGAGACGATCTGTGAGGCCGTGGATAAAGCCATGGAAGTTCTTGTTCCCGGATCAACGGGACAGGAGGTCGATCATGCCGCCAGACAGCACATTCTCGATGCCGGTTATCAGAATATATTCCATGCAGTAGGGCATCAGGTTGGCCGTGCCGTCCATGACGGAGGCGTCATCCTCGCCCCACCGAACAAGAAATACGGTTCTGATGCTCTCGGCAGGATCGAAGAGGGGATGGTCTTCGCCATAGAACCTACGATCCTGTACGAAGAGGGACCGGCCATCATAAGTGAAGACAATGCACTCGTGACCAGAGACGGGGCTCTCTTTTTGTCGAAGAGGCAGAAGAGCCTCTTTCTGATACACTAAATCAAGGAGATAGCTGATGCTTAAGTACATTGCGAAACGGTTGGTGATGTCGATTCCGGTCATCATCGGAATTACCATATTATCGTTCGGAATAATGAAACTCTCACCCGGTGACCCGCTTGCGAACTTCGTGAATCCGTCCATCAGTATGGAGGATCTGGAGGCAAGCAGGGATGCTCTCGGGCTGAACGACCCTCTCCATGTCCAGTATTTCAAATGGATCGGAGAGGTTGTAAGAGGGAATTTCGGGTATACATACAGCGGAAACCATCAGATAAGCGCTCTGATCATGGAACGTCTTCCCAATACGATCATTCTCACTCTGAGCGCCTTCGTCCTTTCGTTCGTGGTAGGGATTCCTGTGGGGGTTATCGCCGCGGTGAAGAAGAACTCGAGACTTGATTATTCGCTTACCTTCCTCTCTCTGGTGGGAGTAGCCATTCCCTCGTTCTTCTTCGGACTGCTGGTGATCTATCTGTTCGCCCTCGTTCTGGGGATATTCCCGTCCGGCGGGATGGAGAATATCCGTGCCGGATATACTGGATTCGCCTATTTCACCGACATTCTCCACCATCTGATACTTCCTGCGATCGTTCTCTCTCTCGGGAATATCGCAAGCGTCTCCAGGTTCACCCGCTCCAACATGCTCGATGTACTCAAGGAAGACTACATCAGAACAGCGCGGGCGAAGGGTTTGAGGAACAAGGTGATCCTCTACAAGCATGCATTCCGCAATGCCCTCATTCCGGTCGTGACGATATTCGGTCTTTCGATACCGTTTCTCTTCAGCGGAGCGTATATCACCGAAAGTATTTTCAACTGGCCCGGCATGGGACAGCTCGGGATCAAGGCTATTCAGGACAGAGAGTACGGTATTATCATGGCTCTGAATTTGATAACCGCCACGTTAGTGCTGCTGGGGAATCTCACAAGTGATATCCTCTATGCCGTCGTAGACCCTCGAATCCGTAACTAAGGAGATTATGACTGTGTTCAAGAAAAACAGCTTTTACGATTTCGCATACAGAAGATTTACCCGTAACCGCCTTGCGGTCATCGGTTTTGCCGTCACGTTGTTCTTTGTGATCATGGCCTTGTTTGCTCCCCTGATTGCCCCTCATGAACCATCCGAGTTCTTCTTCGTCGAAGGTCAGAACGTATACGACAAATACGCAGCTCCCTCTTCGGAACACCTTCTCGGAACCGACAGTCTGGGCAGAGATGTCTTCTCCCGCCTCGTCTACGGTGCAAGAGTGACGATGATGGTGGCGCTTCTTGCAGTCTCCATCTCGACTGTCATCGGCACGGTCATAGGACTGCTGTCGGGGTATTTCGGCAAGATCATCGACAATATCTTCATGCGTCTTGTCGATATCGTCATCTCGTTTCCCGTTCTGTTTCTGCTGATCTCGATCTCGACGATCATGGATCCTTCGATCTGGATCGTTATTTTCGCAATCGGTTTCGTCAGCTGGACGAGTACGGCACGATTGGTGAGAGCCGAGGTGCTCAGGGTCAAGGAACTCGATTACATAGCTGCCGCGCGTGCGTGCGGCACTTCGAACCTGAAGATCATCGTGAAACATATACTTCCGAACATCCTTGCCCCGATCATGGTGCAGGTTACGATCGGAACGGCTCAGGCTATATTGATGGAAGCTTCATTGAGCTTTCTGGGAGTCGGAGTACAGCAGCCGACACCCAGCTGGGGGAATATGCTGATGGATGCACAGAAACTTCTGGTCTTGAGGGATATGCCCTGGATCTGGATTCCCCCCGGAGTGGTGAACCTTCTGCTGGTTCTCGCTATCTATTTCGTCGGAGACGGTCTCAGAGATGCCTTCGACTCGCGTCAGTAGGAGATCTGAACAGATGAGCAAGACAATTTTGAGAGTAGAGGATCTGAGTGTCAGATTCAGAACAGAAGAGGGTGTGTTCAACGCTGTAGACAATATCAGCTTCACCCTTGAGGAACAGAAGACCCTCGCGATCGTCGGAGAGTCTGGAAGCGGAAAGAGCGTCACCTCTTTAGCCATCATGCAGCTGCTTGCCGAGAACGGGCATATCAGCAGCGGTGAGATCTATGTGGATGATGAGAACATCCTGAACATGAGCTCCTCTCAGGTTCAGCACAATATCCTCGGAAAGAAGATCTCCATGATCTTTCAGGAACCGATGACCGCGCTGAATCCGATTTTGAAAATCGGAGATCAGATTACCGAAAGTATCATCGAGCATCAGGGAACCGGTAAGAAGGAAGCCTATGAGATCGCGCTTGATACGCTCAAGCAGGTCGGTATTCCCTCCCCCGAACAGAGGATAAAACAATTTCCCCATGAACTCAGCGGCGGGATGAGGCAGCGTGTCATGATCGCCATGGCCCTGGTGACCCGACCCAAGATCATGATCGCCGACGAACCGACTACCGCACTCGATGTAACCATCGAGGCGCAGATACTCAATCTGATCGAACAGCTCAAGAGTACTTTCAAGACCTCTATACTGTTCGTCACACACGATCTGAACGTGGTCGCCGATATCGCCGACGATGTGATCGTCATGTACTGCGGCCAGATCATAGAACGGGGACCTGTCGTCGACATCTTCGAAAATCCGCAGCATCCCTATACGAAAGGTCTGCTGGCAACCATGCCGACTCTGGAAGACCACAAAGGAGAACTTCCCACCATTCAGGGAGGAGTCCCGAGTATCACCCAGCGTCCGGGAGGGTGTTATTTCCATCCCAGATGTCCGCACAGAATGAAAAAATGTGAGACTCAATCTCCCGGCGTTTACACAGTCGGGCAGCAGCAGGTGAAATGTTTTCTGTTCGAAGGTAATAAAGAGGAGCGTAACGATGGCAAATGATCAGATTCTTTCGGTAGAACATCTGTGTAAACATTTTGTTCTCAAAAAATCATTGAACAAAGAGAAACAGGTCTATGTCAAAGCTGTAGACGATGTGTCCTTCACAGTCTCAAAAGGGGAGACTCTGGGGATCGTCGGAGAGAGCGGCTGCGGTAAAAGTACTCTTGGAAGGTCGCTATTGAGACTGTGGGAGCCGACAAGCGGAGACATCTATTTCAACGGCGAGAATATCATGAGCTACGATTCGAGGCAGCTGAGGGAACTGAGAAAGGATATGCAGTATATCTTCCAGGACCCCTACAGTTCGATGAACCCGAAGATGACCATCAGAGATATCATCGTCGAACCTCTCGATAACTTCCACAAAGAGATGAGCTCCAAAGAGAAAGAGGATAAAGTCGCCCACCTTCTCGATATCGTAGGACTGTCACCCGATGTGATGAACCGCTATCCTCATGAATTCAGCGGTGGACAGCGGCAGAGGATCGTCATCGCCAGAGGTATAGCCTTGAACCCGCAGCTGCTTGTATGCGACGAGTCTGTTTCCGCTTTGGATGTTTCGGTACAGGCCCAGATCATCAACCTTCTGCAGAAGCTGAAGAAACAGTTCAATCTGACCTACCTGTTCATCTCTCATGATCTGAGAGTGGTGAAATTCATCAGCGACAGGATCATGGTTCTGTATCTCGGTCAGATTATGGAGATAGCTCCCTCCGATACACTCTTTTCGGATCCGAAACACCCGTACACACGATCGCTCATCGGTTCGATCAGCAAAGGGAATCCGAGAAACAGACAGGAGAGGGTGATCCTGGAAGGAGAGATTCCCAATCCTATGAATCTTCCGAAAGGATGTCCTTTCTCGACCCGCTGCCCTGTCGCCACCGACAAGTGCCGCGAGCAGAAACCTCTTCTTCGCCCCGTAGGTGAAAATCAATATGCAAGTTGTTTTTACGCATGAAAATCATATGAACTATAGGAGAAAATTATGAAAAAGATCATTGCATCAAAGGATGCTCCCGCTGCAATCGGACCGTACGCACAGGCTTATCTGGCAAATGATACACTCTACATCTCGGGACAGATCCCGTTTGTCGCAGAGACGATGACTCTCGTCAGTGAAGATATAAAAGAGCAGACCGCACAGTCGCTGCGTAATATCGAGGCCATCGTGAAAGAAGCCGGATTCGAGATTACCGATATCGTGAAATGTCAGGTGTTCCTCCGCGATATGAACGACTTCGCCGCTGTAAACGAGGTGTATGCACAGTTCTTCAAAGATCATACTCCTGCACGTGTTGCCGTCCAGGTCTCACGCCTTCCAAAGGACGTAGGTGTGGAGATCGATGCCGTCTGCGTCAAAGGATGAAAAGATGAAGACCAGAGACGAACTCGCACGATATTTCCCGATCGCCGACTACATCGCGGCGATCAACGGAAAGACGTGTGAAGTTTTGATTCATGATGTATCGGATTTCAGTCATTCCATCTGCTATATTGTCAACGGTCATATCACAGGAAGGACTGTCGGCGGATCGATAACGAACTATGCTCTCGAACTGCTTCAGAAAGAAGAGTATCTGAAAAAGGACAGTGTTACCAACTATACCGGAACTACAAAGAACGGTGATAAGATCCTCCGTTCATCCACCTATTTCATCAAGGATGATAAGGGTGAGGTCATCGGCCTTCTGTGTGTCAATATCGATATAACCGATCTGTTGAGGATGCACCGGTCGGTCGAAGACCTGTTGATGATGAATCAGACGAATATCTCGGCTATCAGTCAGAACAAGAGCACAGAAAGGTTCGACGGTGTCGTCGACGATATCGTGAAGGAGATCATCGAGCAGGTTACTCTCGAACACGGACTGTCTCTGCTCGACTCTTCGATTGCCCAGAAACGGAAGATCATCGCAGAGATGGATGCAAAAGGGGTCTTCAAGTTCAAAGGTGCCGTCAACTCGGTTGCCAATGTCCTCGGAGTATCGAGTCAGACGATCTACAGATACCTGCAGAAGAAAAAGCAGAAAAAACAGGAAGCATAATGAGTGATATCACAGCAAAAATGAACAGTGTGTTCCGTTCTCTTGACGGTGGGTTGTTTTCAACGGTCACCAAAGCCGATGTGGGCGAAGGTGCCGGGAATCTGATCGAGAAAGGTGTCGATATCCTTGCCTGGGCAGATCCGTTCTTTCCCGATCCGTCCATACCCGAATCTGTCAAGAAGGTCATGATAGAAGCGATAGAAGAAGGATTTCCGTCTCACTACAGCATGCCCATCGGTGCAAAACCTCTCAGAGAGGCTATTGCAGAGAGGGTCCTTGCCAGGACAGGTCTTGATCTAGACCCGTCGCGTAATGTCATTGTGACTCCCGGATCCGATTCGGGGCTGCTGTATGCGATGATGCCCTTTCTCGAAGCCGGTGATGAAGTGATGGTCATCGATCCCAGCTATCCGAACAACTTTCTCGATCCGCAAATCCTGAACGCCTCGGTCGTTGCAGTCCCTCTCGACAGAGAGAACAATTACGCCTTCGATATCGCCGAATTCGAAAAGAGAGTGACCGACCGGACCAAGATGGTTGTGATCACCCATCCGAACAATCCCACTACCACTGTGTTCAGAAGGGAGAACCTTGAAGAACTGAGCCGGTTCATCATCGCCCATGACCTTATTCTGGTGTGTGATCAGGCATTCGAAGACCATATCTTCGACGATATCGAGTTCGTAAGCCCCTGTACCCTCAAAGGAATGTGGGAGCGGACGGTCACAGTATGCTCGATCTCGAAAGGACTGGGACTCAGCGGTTTCAGAATCGGTTATATCTATGCCCACGAGAAGATCATGGATAAGTATTATGCCGCTGCCGTCAATGTCCTCGGGGCAGCAGCAACAATCACATCGATCGGAGCTGTTGCGGCTATAAAGGAGACTGAATACCTCGATTATCTCACCGGGTGTCACAAAAAAAGAAGGAATCTTGCCTATTCGGTCTTCTCGAAGATCCCGAAGGTGAAACTCAGACCTTCGGAAAGCGGGATACTCACCTGGCTCGATGTGAGTGAACTGGGAACGGGAGACGAGATAGCCTCATATCTGCTGAAAGAGGCGAATGTCCTTGTGAACGACGGGTCCATTTACGGTGAGATGGGGAAAGGCCACATCAGGATAGTGACGAGTGTATTCAAAGATGATACGAAGGCTCAAAAGGTCTTTACCTCGATCGCAGAAGCTCTCAGGAAGAAAGCTTCAGGCGATGATATGTAGTTCTGTCTGTCTTCCGGCGAAGTATCTGGCCTTGCCATCTTTGAACAGAATATCGATCTCCTGACCCCACATGATCTCAAGGTCGTCCC
The DNA here is from genome assembly GCA_028532915.1 of Sphaerochaetaceae bacterium. Taxonomy (GTDB): domain Bacteria; phylum Spirochaetota; class Spirochaetia; order Sphaerochaetales; family Sphaerochaetaceae; genus SABI01. The sequence continues at coordinate 38,049 of JAQQAI010000011.1, read as the reverse complement.
ATGATGCGACCTTTTCTCTTATGTTCAGTTCGAGAGCATAACATGTCCTGTCATGAACGGTTCTCTCTCCGCCGCCTTCGACATACTGCTGGTTGGTGAAACTGCCGATAGTCGGCCCCGGACCATGTCCGAACAGCCCGATAGGGTGGCTGTAGAGCATAGGTTTAGCGATCCCTTCGCTCTTCGCCTGAGCGAGAGAGCGGGCCAGGATCTCATTGCCGCTTCTCCCTTCAGAAAATTGTTCGATCACGATATCCTGAAATCTCATGCAGGTTCGGTGTATCGTGTCAAGCTCTTCGATCAGCTGTTCGTCATCATCATCTTTCACATACGCCATTTCCTGGATATCGCTGCACAGATTTCCGTAGATGACCCCGAAATCACAGTGGAGTATGTCTCCCTTCTTAATGACGGCATTGTCATCGTCGATGTGAGAGTCTCCTTTTCTCCGTATCCACATCGTCGCATCGAACCATGGAGGCATACCCAGATTCGTCGCTCTTTCCATCAGATGGAACCGCGCCTCTCCGGTAGTGGTCACACCGGGGATGATCACTTCGGTGGAATAGCATTCTTTCACGATCTCACGGCTGACCATCACGATCTGCTGCATGAGTGCTATTTCCTCATCGATTCTCGTTTCGAGAAATCTGACCGATATATCTTCGGCACTGACGAACCGTTTTTGATGTTTCATATGGATATGGGCACACAGCTTTTCATAGTTTGTCCAGCTCAATCCGTCGCTGAACGGAGTGGTCTGTGAAAAGTCCAGTGCGATACGGTCGGGATCGTTTTCCCTGATGAGTCGTCCTATGCATCCGAACAGATCCTCTTCTTCCATTTCCCGTATTTTCTCGATATCGTATTTCGTGGCGAATGTGGTATAGAAGGTCTCCCAGTCGAGGCCTTTCGGTTTGAGCAGAACCGGCGTATAGAACCTGTCGATGGAAAAATCGGGCTTGCTTGCTATCATCTTCATTGTTACACCGTTTTTCCGTGTGAAGATGAAAGCCGCTGTACGTCGGGCATGGAAGAAGGCACTCGGAAGAAGTGAACGGACGACCGGTCCTTCGTTGTACTCGTCACCGATCACGATCCACATATCGATGCCGCACTCATCCATTACCTGCGGCAGTACGGTCTCAAGTCTTTTCTGCAATATCTCATCGTGCAGGGCGAAAAGCTTCTGCAGTCTCATCGGGGAAGTAATGTTCATTTTTCTTATCTCCACTAGTCATAGTGTATCAGATTTGCCCAGTTTTACCTACCGCGGCGCAGAGGATTGTTTATTCCTTTACAACTTTTTCTTCCCTTGGTACACTAAGATCCGCCGGAACGTGAGACTCACTCGGTTCCGACTAATGATGCAAAAAGGAATGAAGAAGATGATGAAGAAAATTGTTGCATGTTTGCTGATCCTCACAGTCTCCACCCAGTTCATATTTGCGAAATCGGCACCGCTGAGTGAAAGTGAGATGGCCGAATTCACACGCAGCAAGCTCAGTTTCAAGACCAAATCGGGTTCATACGGATATATGGACGATCACGGATGGTACACGGGTATCGATTATGATTACTGGATAGGGTACCAGGGTTTCAATAAGATAAGCGAACCGAAATTCTTCGAGATCGCAGGGTATGAAGAAGAGGCGAGGGAAGCCGCAAAATATCATAAGAGAAAAGTTCAGATGATAGTCGGAGGCCTTGCTTCTATGGTCGCAGGTTCTCTGCTTCTCTCTTCTATGCATGAGGATGAACATCCCTACAATGACGTGCTCGGAGCCGTATTGACGGGTGCGGGAGGAATAGTCTTCTCTGTCGGGACCTATATGTCTTTGACAAACCGCTATCCCTCGAATGTGGCGCAGATGGTCGCAGATGATTTCAACGACCGGCTCATGCAGCAGATCAGAGATTAGATTGTTCATATGAATGAGATCCTCCCTTCAACGATCGCAAAAGTATATGCGAGAGAGCTCATGTACTGTCTGGATACTCACCGCTGTCTTGACTGGGAGGGAGAAAAGAGCATATCCACACAGCCACTTTTCGAGAAGTACGGGGGTATGATGTTCGGTGTTCTCGTCGCTGTTGACGAAAGAAGAGGCGAGATCGTCTCCCTGAAAGCCTTCAGCGGAGAGTACTCGAATACCGCGAACATCCCGGGGTGGTCTCCTCCTGCCTACGATGAGACCGAATACCGCCGGGTCGTCGATACTTCTGCCGAAACGATACGGGCACTTCTCGCCGAAGGCAGATCAAAAGAAGCCAGAAGGGTAAGCATCGAAACTCAGAAGCATGTACATTCTCTTCATCTCATTCATACGATAGACGGTGTTAGAAAACCTCTGGTCGAACTGTGCGAAGGGTCCTCTATTCCCTCGGGGACCGGAGATTGCTGTGGTGTGAAACTGCTGAACGAGGCCTTCAGAAGGGGATTGCGGCCTGTGAGTATGGTCGAGTTTTTCTACGGATCACCCAACAGGTCTAAGACAAAGACCTCTCATACATTCTACCGGCCGTGCGACAGCAGGTGCGCTCTTGTCCTGCCTGCCATGATCAAACTGCAGGTTCTGTATGTCGATGAACATATTATCGTCGTGAACAAACCTTCCGGACTTCTTTCGGTTCCAGGCATAGGGGCCGACAAGCAGGACTGTGTCGTCTCAAGAGTAAAAGCCCTCATCCCGTGGTCGATAGAATCTCCTTCTGTACACCGTCTCGATATGGATACGTCGGGACTGCTCGTTCTAGGATTGACGAAGGAGGCCCAGCGCGGATTGTCAATCCAGTTCATGAATCGTGAGATCGACAAGAGTTATATTGCTCTGCTCGAAGGGATCGTCGAGAGGCAAGAGGGAACGATCTCTCTTGCGTTCCGTCTCGATGTTGATAACAGACCGTATCAGATTCTTGACGAGAAAAAGGGAAAGATGGGAATCACCGATTTCAGAAGAATACGGGTCGAACAGTACTGTGAATCCGTCATGGCAACACGGATGGAGTTCACTCCTCATACGGGTCGCACTCATCAGCTTCGTGTCCACTCTTCCCATCCGCGGGGACTGGGCCATCCGATCATCGGAGACCGGCTGTACGGTCGAAAGATCGCAGATGAACGTTTGATGCTCCATGCAGCGACTCTCTCGTTCACTCACCCTGTGAACGGGCGACGGATGGAATTTGCGACAGAGGCTCCTTTCTGATTACTTTTTCTTTCTGTAGGCTGTCAGGAATAGTCCGCTGATGACCAGAAGTGCTCCGGCCGCAAGTGGCACTGTGAGCTGTTCTCCCAGCAGCAGGATTCCTATGGTGATCGCTGCGACAGGTTCAAGATTCAGAAAGACCGAAGAGACGGATGACCCTACCTTCTTGATTCCCTGAAAATACCACAGATATGAGAAGCCTGCGGCAAACAGCCCCAGATAGAGAAGGCTCGCTGTCAGTTTCAAATCAAGATGAGCCAGTGTCTGCCATCCACCTTCGAAGAACGTGAAGGGTAAAAGGAGGATGACTCCGATGACAGAGGCGTAGGTGAGGACCGCCAGCGGTGATAGACGCGATACAGCCTTCTTGATGATAAGTGAATAGCCTGCCCAGCAGATCACCGCACAGATCATATAGATGTCACCGACGGCGAGACCTTCAAAAAGCACAGAGGCGAGATCACCTCTTGTGATCGTCAGTACAGCGCCAATGGTAGAAAGAACGATCCCGATGCCCATGACGATATTTATCTTCTCTTTATAGATGAAGAACGCTGCGACAGTGACGATAACCGGAGTGAAGGCGAGCATGATGGAACTTCTGATCGCGGTGGTGGTCTTCAGTGCTGTAAATAGGAGTACGTTGAACATCCCCATCCCCGCGACCGAGAGAAGCAGTATGATCAGGAATTCTTTCTTTGTCGGTCGGGGAAACTCCTTTTCAGTCAGATACAGTGACGGCGCCATGATCACAAGCGCTATGATGAAGCGGATACAGCTTGTCGTGAAGGGAGGAACAGTCGTTCCGACTATCCTTCCGGCCGACAGGGCTCCGCCCCAGATCGTAGTCGCCAGAGCCAGTTTGATATATGACAGAACGGAGGATGACCTCAGGTTGCTCTTGGTCATCTGATCTTACCGTAATTCCTTTTTCCCGATAATAAAAAGAGAATGGATGAAAGAGACCGGCAGCAGTACGAGGGTAGAGAGGATCATTCCCAGTTCGTACGCCACGGAACTGTGTGTATAGGGCTTCCCTTTAAGCCTTGAGCTGAAGGCACTGAGTGGAATCCCGCTGATATTACCGACCATGATCATTCTGATAGCCGCAAGTATCACCGAAGCCTTCTGCTGTCCGTATTCATCCAGGACGGTCCTGAAGGCATTTTTGTCGTATTCACCTTTTTCGGATGCGTAGTGCTGTGCGAACAGGATGGCTTTTGCTTCATCTGGTGAGATGTATGCGTCGTTCCCTGATAGAAAACCTTCGATCTCATCGGAGGAGACTCCCTGTTTCAATGCCATCTTCGTATGGGCGTAGGAACAGACGGCACATCCGTTGACTTCAGTTACAGCAAGCATGATGCGTTCGATGAACTGCTCCGAGATATAATGCTCCTTCTTGTTCTTTCTCAGGACGGGAATCGACTTATAGATCAGAAGAAGGGCTTTGTAATACTCTCTGAACGAGTAATACTGGATATGGGAATCTGTGTTGATTTCATTTTGAGTGTTCATATGAATACAAAGATAAATGATTCTTCTACAAAAAGCAAAAGGAAAGGCTCCCGAAGGAGCCCTCATCTAGAACAATCTCATGTTCGCTCCGGCGAATAGCGCCAGTTTGTCGAAGGTATTGATCATTCTCGCTCCTGCGAAAGCAGTAAAGTTCGGTTGAATGAGATAATTGAACTCTCCTTCGATATCAAGGTCGAATGTGGTGAAATTCAGCGGGTTGAAATTCAGCGACAGTTGTGAGTCTACCCACATCCTCGGTGAGGGAAAGAAATACCGCGCGATAAGATCGGCATCGGCAAGCACATAGAAAAGTTGTGTCGCCGAGGTGTTCACGGTCGGAGTCACTGAAGCGGCGGCTTCGACATAGACAGTCTCATCCGCCATCAGCATTGCCCATTTCCCTCCTATCTCGAGGGCGAAATCGAATGAGAACGTGTTGGTGGTCGACGTTTCGAAGAACAGACCGGGAGATGCCTGCACATAGGCTTCCCATCCGTATTCAAGGCCGTTGTAGCGCTGCAGAGCGAAATCGAGCTGCTCAGACAATGTTGCATATATCAGCTCGAGTTCCTTTCCCTCCATCCCGTATTTCTCTGTCAGACCTCTGATATAGTCGATGAACAAAGAGGCATAGTCATCAGTATAGGTGTTGAGAAATTCATTTCGTTTTTCCATATATGTCGCTATCTCGAGTACTTTCTCGTCGGTAACTTCCAGGTCCAGATATTCGAGCATGTTTGTTACCTGTTTCACACTCGCGATGGAATATAGCCTTCCGATACCTGCCGTCGCATAAGGTCTTATGCTCGTGTTGAATGTCGTTGTTCCCGGGAAGGGGACATTGAGATAGACCCATGCTGAGCCGCCGAACCCGTAAAATCCGTCAAACGGCCCTATAGAAAGTGAGTAAGTCTTGTATTCTCCGTCTCCGGCGGCATTGATTTGGATCCCGCTTGATCCAACACGTGCATAGGTTCCGGCACTTGACAGTTCGAGCTTCGTATCTTCGGTGTTCGAAATGAAATCATAGTCGCCGTCGATTCCGATGTCGGCACGGAAGGTCACAGGGGCGGAGGTGTCGATCTCGATCTGTATCACCTCTGAACTTCCCAGTTGTCCTGAAAGATACAGCGACTGATATGAATAGGGAACATTCAGGGTGTACAGAGACTGAGAACTCTCAGCCGATATAACGGAAAAGAGAGAGAACGATACGATCATAACGATGGTTAGGACAACTTTCTTCATATTAGCACTCCTTTGTACTAATTATGTGTCACATCATATGATCGTGCAATAAAAAATTTGAGAATGTGTCAAGATAAATGGCTGAAATGTGATTATAAAGAACTCTTTGGAGGCACCTTTATCGATGCTGCGAACAGGGAGTTCGCGATACCTAACAGAGCTGCCAGCGTAAACAGTGCCTCTACTCCCACTTTCTGCCAGATGAGTCCGCCGAGCAAGGCGATGATGATACTGATGAAATGGTTCACCGATATCCCGGTGGATAATGTCGAAGTCATCTCTTCAGGAGTATCAGCGATGTCCTGAACGTAGACGTTCGTCGCCAGGGATCCAAGAGTGAGAATCGAATCGAGGACGTAATTGATGCTCACAACGATGAATGCGATATTCATGGGAAATATTCTGTGGGAAAACCCGTACAGCATACATACGACAATCAGAATCAGAGTATCCGCTATCATGATGACCTTGTAGCCGATTTTGTCGATGAGCCGGCCGATGAGAGGACTGAACAACATTCCGAACACTGCACAGAGGGCGAGAAGGAATGAGACCATCGAAGTCGAGGCCCCATACTTAAGTATCAGCACGTAGGGGGCAAAAGTGAGGAATATCTGTTTCCTTGCACCGTAGAAGGTCTCCAGTCCGTAGTACTTTGCGAATTTTCTGCTGAAATAGATTCTGTCGCGTCTAACCTCTTTTCCTTCGTCTTTCAGTGCGAATCCGATGAGCACCGCAGCGAGCATGAGAAGTGACGAGATAGCGAAGATGATCTTGAATCCTGTCGCCTCGTGTTCGGTTATTCCCAATTTAGGAAAGAGGATGAACAGGCCGCTGACGACGATGAAGCCGAAGATCTTTCCTCCATGAAGGATCATCGAGGTGACCCCCAGCGCCGCTCCCTGCTTTCCTTCTTCTGCAAGATGCAGCGTGATGGTAGATCTCACCGGCATCGCGATGTGCTCTCCGAGGGAGAACAGAACCATGAACGTGACTACTATCACATCGCCGGTACCGGCAAGAAGAAGTCCTACCGATCCGCTCAACATGATAGCGGCACCGATCTTGAATACCTTCGATTCGCTGAATCTGTACATCACTGCCAAGATGAACACGAGAAGAAGTCCCGGAAGTTCTCTGAAGAATTCTACGATTCCCCGTTCGAATTCGTTGATATGCACCACCTGGGCGAGATAGTTATCCTGAACACCCCTGTATAGTCCCTGTGTCAGTCCGATGATGATGACTATCGTCAGGAAATATCTGACCTTATCCGATGGGCGAAAAACCTTGGCTGAAGCGTGCAATTAAGTTACCTTCTTTTATGTGAGTATTACCGGGATCTATTGTATTTTCCGTCAGACTTACTGGTATCGGATGGTCTGCCAGACTTTATTGTATTTTTCCAGGTCTTCCCCGAGGTCCACTTTCAGTTCATAATTCAGAAGATCCTCATTGCTGTAATATGCTTCGGTGGTTCTGAACTCGGCTGCCGCCTCGTTGACACTTGACGGATAAAAGAATTCGTCAAGAAAGAGCGCATAAATTTCAGGACGGTGGAAGAAATTGATGAATTCATGTGCGATATCGCTGTTTTCTGCTCCTTTGAGTATTACCATCGAATCGATGTACAGCGGTCCGCCTGTCTCAGGAAGAAAGAAGTCGACGCTTTCCCACATCTGCTGGGGCAGTTCTTCGAAAATAACCTCGGGATAAGCGTGCGATACCCAGAACTCGCCCTGACTGAAGGCCTTGCCGAATCCTTCTGCATCGAATTTGACGATGTTGGGCTTCCACTGCGAATTGATCAGGTTTCCTGCCTCCTCGAGTTCTGCGATATCGACGCTGTTGACCGAATAGCCGAGAGTCTTCAAAGCGATTCCCATCACCTCGTTCATATCGTCGAGAAGCTGCATTCTTCCTGCAAGCTCTTCTTCTGCAAAGATAGTCCAGTCCTTTTCGTAGTCGCTCACCTTATCAGTATTGACCGCGATTCCGGCCGCACCGATGAAGTAGGGGACAGAGTAGGAAAAATCGGGATCGTACTGCCCGGATAATGTCCTGGCTTTCTGTGTGAGATACTGCAGATTCGGAATCTTCGAATGATCGAGTTTCTCCAGCATATCGAGTTTGATCATGATCGAGGTGTAATCTGCCGAGGGGACGACAATATCGTAGCCGCCCTGGGATGCCTTGAGCTTGGCGAACATAGCCTCGTTCGAGGCGTAGTTATCGATGATCACATCGACATTGAATTCTTCCTCGAACTGTTCGATGATGGAATCGGGAGTGTAATAAGTCCAGTTATATATATAAAGTTTACGTTTACCCTCTTGTGCGGTTACGGTATCATCACTTTCTGATTTCGAACATGATACCATGCTGATAGTACATAAAACGGCAAGAATCAGTAAAATGGAAAATCTCTTTCTCAATTTCTACCTCCTGTCTGAAATAGTGTGGTGATTATGTGAAAAGTGTCGCATAACCGGCATATTGTAGACATAATTCAGAACATTTGCCAATAGGGCCAATTCATTTAAGATGTATCTCTCTTAAAATTCTGTAGAACGAATGAACGATCGATCCCTTTTGAACCGCAACAGTGAGATGAACATGTACGACACTCCAGTCAGAAACGGTTATGGGAAAGATGCGTTGCGGCCTGTTTCTGCCGAGACCGAAGCCTCCGAAAGGATGGATGGGGAAACCGGCAGGGGCATCGGATCCCCTTTCTTTCATAGTCTTGTACATGACCGATTCGTTGAGCCTGTCACTGGTGAGATACCACCGCCCTTCGTGTTCAACAACCTTGTCGAAAGTGAGATCTTCCTCAGATTTTTCAATGAACGGCAGCGAAAGGCTCTCTTCTCCAGAAGGGAACACTCCTGTTATGATAGAGGGGGGAAGAATGACAGGATCGAGAAGGCTTTCTGAGAGAAACAATCTGTTCTGAAGCTCATGTATCTCGTTTCTTGCCCGTTTTGCGGGATTGAGAGAGATGATCTGTGAAGAAAGGAACGTTACCCCGCTGTTATCCATGAATGTCATTGTAGAAGAAATGCGATCGGGAAAGCAAGAAGCGTTAGAGCATTTTTTTCATAGTTCAACTGCTGTAAGCTATTTACATACTCCTGATAATCTGATAAGGTTTCGTGAGTTGCGGATTTATGATTTGTTGCCATATCTATCATGCTGCTCATTTTGATGATAAAGGTCACAACGAATCTCCCATATAATTGAATGCTAAGGATAAGGTGGAAATAATCATGGCACGTAGATGTGATATTTGTGGAAAAGGAACGGTTGCAGGAAATAATGTCACCCGCAAAGGTCAGGCGAAGAAGAATGGTGGTGTAGGACAGCATATCGGTGTTACTACGAAGAGAACCTTCCGTCCAAATATCGTAACAGTAAAGACACTCATCAATGGTACTCCGCGCACGATCAAAGTGTGCACGCGTTGTTTGCGCAGCGGCAGGGTTCAGAAGGTGGTTTGACCTTTTATGTCTTTTTGAGTACGAAGAAAAAAGAACCCTGTGCGGGTTCTTTTTTTTTAAAGTTTTCGAGATATCGTGAAAAAAATATCGATATCACCTATGATGTGTTTATGAAGGAGACGGTGTGAATAAGATTGAAGTGCACGCTATTGAAGGTAATATGATAATCGAAAATGGGAGCGGAGATAAATTCGCTCGATTGAGATCCGAGAACGCAGAAAGTGATCTTGTTTTCGTTGTCTCTCCCCTCTGTGATGAGACTCTGGAGCTCAAAAGGCTGCTTGATGCCGCACAGGCTCATGATGAGAGGCTGTGGTCGATGATGGAGATGCATACTGAATCCTGGGTCTCTCTCATCGAAAAGCGGGTGAGCCCTTCATCCCGCCAGACGATCCTCAATGAGATCAAAAACGGGTTCAACGCAGTCGAGGACCTTCTGAGGGCGATCTGGCTCGTCGGGGACATCTCCGAAGGAGCGGTGCGCTTCCTTGATACCCTCCTGGCCCGCTGGGTCTCTCTCCTTCTTCATGAACTGCTGCAGCAGGAAAAGATCGACGCGGTAATTATGAGTCAGGAAGAGTTCCTTGCCAAGAGTGACAGCCTGCTCGGGTCGAAATCGACCTTCATCCTCTGCGGAGAACTGAAGCAGAGTGATGTGAAGAAGAACGACCGAAGCAGCGAATATGCCGGAGCTCTCATCGCCAACAGGATCCATGCATCCTCCCTCACGTTCTGGAATCCGTCGTCTCTGGTCACCACAGCCGATGTTCAGGATGTCCCCGGAGCTTCTGTGATCAGATCTCTCACCTACGCCGAAGCGACCGAACTGAGTTTCTTCGGTTCCCCGGTCATTCATCCTCAGAACATGGTTCCGATCATGGACAAGAGCGTTTCACTACACTTGAGATCCTTTGCTCATATCGATGACAGGGGGACTGTGATCGATGAGACCGAGGGGAGGGCAGGCAAAAGGGTCGTGAAGGGATTCTCTGTCATCCGTGATGTGGCTCTGATCAATGTGGAAGGTGCGGGAATGATCGGAGTTCCCGGAATCTCGATGCGGTTGTTCGCTGCGATGAATGATGCAGATATCTCTGTTGTTCTCATCTCTCAGGCTTCAAGCGAATATTCGATATGTTTCGCCGTTCCGAGCGAACAGGCTTCTCTGGCCAAGGCCATAGCCCATTCCACATTCGCCCATGAGATAGAGCAGCACAGGATCACCAATATAGAGAGCGAGTACGGATGTGCTATCCTTGCCGCCGTCGGAGAAAATATGACCGGTGTTCCCGGTATCAGCGGGACCTTCTTCGGAGCTCTCGGAAAAGCTCATGTCAATGTCAGGGCGATAGCTCAGGGATCATCGGAACGCAATATAAGTGCAGTCATTCTGGAAAAAGACAGCAAAAGGGCATTAAGAGCCCTCCATGCGGGATTCTTCCTGTCGAATCAGGCATTGAGTGTCGGGGTGTTCGGTCCGGGAAACATCGGGGGGACTCTGCTCGATCAGATAGGCATGGAAGCTGCCAGACTGAAAAGCGACTTCGGTGTCGATATCCGTATCAGAGCGATCGCCAATACCACCGTGATGCTCATCGATGAAGCCGGTATAGATCTGGATAATTGGGAACAGCGGTTCAAAACCGAATCGGTCCCGATAGACTATGATCTGCTGGTAAAACATGTGAGTGCCTCCTATTTCCCCCATTCTGTCCTGATAGACTGCACAACGAGCAACGAACTTCCCAACCACTACATCTCCTGGATCGAGAAGGGTATTCACATCATCACCCCCAACAAGAAGGCGGGAACTGCTCCCTATCCGATTTACGAGAAACTGATGGAGACTGCCCGCAGGTACGGCAAGCATTTCATGTACGAAACCACCGTCGGTGCAGGACTGCCTGTGATCGGAACTCTCAAGGATCTGATTCAGACAGGTGACCGCATCCGTTCGGTAGAAGGGATCGTATCGGGGACACTTGCCTATCTGTTCAGCAGATATGACGGGTCTGTGCCGTTCAGTACTCTGGTGAGAGAGGCAAAGGATATGGGCTTCACCGAACCCGATCCCCGTGACGATCTGTCGGGGATGGATGTGGCACGAAAGACCGTCATCCTTGCAAGAGAGATGGGTTATAAGGTGGAGCTGAGCGATCTGGATGTTGCTTCTCTCGTTCCCGAAGAGCTCAGAGATGTACCTCTCGATGAGTTCATGGAGAGAATGGAACTGATGGACGAAAATCTTCTGTCAATGTATAAAGAAGCTGATAAAGAAGGCAAACGGCTTCGTTATGTGGGCAGGATCGGTGAGGACGGGATCTGTCAGGTGGAACTTGCCGCCTATGATGCATCTCATCCGTTCGCCAGATCCAGGGGGACCGATAACGTTGTCGCCTTCACCACCGAACGCTACAGCACCCAGCCTCTGGTGATCCAGGGCCCCGGCGCAGGACCGGCGGTAACCGCCGGCGGAGTGTTCGCCGATCTGTTGAGAGTGAGCGCCTATCTCGGCGCAAGTCTATAAATTCAGGGAGAAAGAAGAGTATGTATTTTGTCAGTACCAGAGATTCAAAGACGAAAGTGAGTGCATCGGAGGCTATACTTCAGGGCCTGGCTCCCGACGGAGGATTGTTCGTTCCGTCGTCTATTCCCGAAATAGATATCGAAAAGGCCCCTCACTTCAGTGACATTCCCAAATTGGCCCATTTCATCCTCGCTCCCTATTTCGAAGGAGATCTTCTGGAAGATGAGCTGTACGAGATGTGCTGCGATGCGTTCAACTTTCCTGTACCTCTCCATCTTTACAACGACAGAGAAGCAGTTCTTGAACTCTATTGGGGACCGACAGCGGCCTTCAAGGATTTCGGTGCCCGTTTTCTTGCCGCTTCACTCGAGCGTATCCTCTCGAAAAAGGGGGGGAGACTGACTATTCTGGTCGCTACCAGCGGAGATACGGGGGGGGCTGTAGCAGCCGCCTTCCATAACCGCGAACATATCGATGTTAAAGTGCTGTTTCCCGAAGGAAGGGTCTCTTCTCGCCAGCAGAGCCAGCTCACCTGTTATCAGAATAATATCGAAGCCTACGCCGTAGCCGGTTCGTTCGACGACTGTCAGAAGATGGTGAAAGATGCTTTTGTCGATAAAGAGCTTGCTGCAAGAGAAGGCCTTACCTCCGCCAACAGCATCAATCTGGGAAGACTCCTTCCCCAGATGGTCTACGCTTTCAGTTCCTCTTTGCAGATGTATCAGACGACAGGAGAAAAACCTGTCATGATCATTCCCAGCGGGAATGTCGGAAATGCTTGTGCTTCCTATTGGGCTATGACGATGGGTGCTCCGATTCAAAAGATCACCCTTGCGCTCAACAGCAACAGAACGATACTGGATTATCTTGAGAACGGCTCCTACAGAGGAAGAGCCTCGGTAGCGACATTGGCAAACGCGATGGACGTGGGAGATCCGAGCAATATGGAACGGCTGTTTCACCTCTATGATGATTATGAAAGCTTTTCAAAGATGGTCAGCGCCGCCTGTGTCGACGATGAAACGATAAAAAAGACAATAGAAAGAGTATACAGGGATCATGACTATATCATATGTCCTCATACCGCCACAGGCGAGTATGTCAGAGAGACCGGGGCTATAGACAGTCCGACGATCGTCTACTCCACGGCCCATCCTGCAAAATTCGAGACGATAGTCGAGCCTATCGTGGGATTGCCTGTCGAGATACCTCCCTCACTCAAACAGCTGCTGCTAAAAGAGCAGCATTATAAACGGGTGAACTGCGATTACAGATCTATCTTTTGAACCTCTCTGTCCGGTCTTGACATGCTGCGAAGATATCGTTAACGTATTCATACACCCCCTAGGGGGTGGGGGGTACGCGTATGATAAAAAAAGAATATACTGTCGAAGGGATGAGCTGCTCGGCATGCTCGGTCCACGTCGAAAAGAGTATAGAAGATATACAGGGCGTTTCGAACATCACGGTGAGTCTTCTTCATAACTCGCTCTCTTTCAATTACGATGAAAATGAAGGGGAGCTTGATGAGAAACAGATAATCGAACGGATCAAAAATGCCGGATACAGTGCATCTGCTGTCCAAAAAGACAGTGTGGGCCCGCCGAAAAGATCGTTTCAGGATGATTATCGGATGGAGAAACAGGCAAGGAAGAGAACACTTCTGACCTCGATAGCCTTCTCGGTTCCTCTCGTCTACATAGCGATGGGCGATATGCTGCATCTTCCGATGTTTGCTGCACTGAAGGGATCCGGGGGGACATTCTCCTTTGCCTTCGTTCAGTTCCTTCTTGCCCTCTGTGTCCTGTTTGTGAACCAGAAGACACTGCGTTCGGGAATCAGGACTCTCCTCAAGAGAAAACCCACGATGGACTCTCTGATAGCGATCGGGTCTCTCGCCGCGATGGCATTCGGAGTGATCACCCTGTTCCAGATCTCTTTCGCTCTCTATGAAAGGGATCTCGTTTCACTTTCTCTTCTTCGCCGTTCTCTCTATTTCGAGTCATCGGCTATGATCCTCACGTTCGTTCTCACCGGGAAATATCTCGAGTTTCTCGCAAAGGGCAGGGCCTCAAGAGCCATCGAGAAGCTTCTTGAACTCCAAAGTGATACTGCATCTGTTCTGAGAGACGGCAAAGAGGTTCAAGTCAAAATAGAAGAGGTTACTACCGCCGATGTGGTCGTCGTACGACCCGGAGGGAGATTCCCTGTCGACGGAATCATCATAAAAGGGGAAACGAGTGTAGATGAATCATCTCTGAGCGGAGAAAGTCTCCCTGTCGACAAGAGTGAAGGTTCTACCGTATTCTCCTCAACGGTCAATACGACAGGATATGTGCAGGTAAGACCTACCCGGGTCGGCAAGGATACGACATTCAGCCAGATCGTACAGCTTGTGGAGCAGGCGAGCACGTCGAAAGCTCCGATAGCGAAACTTGCCGACACCATCAGTCTCTATTTCGTTCCGATCGTGATCCTTCTTGCCGTGATCACCACCTTGGTCTGGCTGTTCGCCTCCTCATCGGTTGATGAAGCTCTGGCCTTCGGTATTTCGGTACTGGTCATCAGCTGTCCGTGTGCACTGGGTCTGGCTACACCGACTGCAGTGATGGTAGCGATGGGAAAGGCGGGTGAAAAAGGAATTCTGATCAGGCAGTCGCAGGCGCTGCAGACTCTGGCCAAAGTAGATACGATAGTTTTTGATAAGACCAGAACGATCACTAAAGGAAACCTTCTTGTGAAGCATGTTCTGCCTGCGCACTCTGATGATGAAAGAGCTTTCCTTTCGGCCGCAGCTTCTGTCGAGAACAACAGCGAACATCCGATCGCGAAGGCTATTTTGAATCATGCTCTCGCTCATGATATATCTATCGAAACATCGGCGAATGCGAAATCGGTAACAGGAAAGGGTATCGAGGCACTCATCAAAGGTATCCATACTTTCGGCGGGACCGATGAGTTTCTCCTCGGGCATTCTGTCGTTGTCCCTCAGGAAGTGAAAGAGTACGAGAAAGATGGGAATATCGTGGTCCATTTCGGACAGGAAAGTGAATATATAGGTTCAATAGTGATCTCCGATACACTGAAGGAGAGCAGTGCCGTCACTGTCGAGAATTTGAAGAAAAGAGGATACAGGATCATTATGCTCACCGGGGATTCTCAACAGAGTGCACAGGCTGTAGCACAGCAGGTGAACATAGATGAATATCATGCAAGAGTCCTGCCTGATGGAAAAGAGAGGATAATATCCTCTCTGCAGAATGAAGGGCGGGTAGTCGCTATGGTGGGAGACGGGGTGAATGATGCTCCTTCTTTGATGAGAGCCGATGTCGGTATCGCACTTCACGGCAGCAGCGATATCGCAGTGGAATCGGGAGATATCCTCCTGGTGAAAGATGATCTGAGCGATGTGGTGACAGCCATAGATCTGAGCAGAAGGACGATGAGGATCATCAAAGAGAATCTGTTTTGGGCGCTGTTTTACAATGTGACGGGAATCCCTCTCGCCGCAGGGGTTTTCTATCCCGCGTTCGCCGTGAAACTCTCTCCGATGTTCGCAGCGTTCGCGATGAGCCTGTCGAGTATATTCGTCGTCACAAATGCATTGAGACTCAAACGGGACAAGAAAGAGACCGTAGTTATAAAGGAAGGTAAGAATATGAATACTAAAGAATTAAATGTGAATGGAATGATGTGCGATCACTGTGTCAGCCATGTGAAGAAGGCTCTGGAATCCATCGGAGGATGCACCGTCACAGTGTCGCTCGAAGACAAAAGGGCCACAGTCACCAGTGAGTCGCACCTTGATGATGACCTGCTCAGAAGTAAAGTCGCCGAAGCGGGATATGAAGTGACTTCGATCACAGGGAGATAGAACGTGAAAGCTGATCATAAGAAAGTGATGACTTCGCTGAAAACTGCGAAGGGACAGCTCGAGGGGATTATCAGGATGGTGGATGACGACCGTTACTGTATCGATATCTCATACCAGCTGCTGGCCGTCATAGCCCTGTTGAAAAAGACCAACAATGAAGTCCTTCATGCACATCTGACCTCCTGCGTGAAAGATTCTTTCGGGAAGGAGGAATCAGATGTGGATGAGAAGATCGGTGAGATCCTTCAGATTCTGGACAAGATCCAGAAGTGAAATCTGGGATCAGATGACTCTGCAGGTGCTCAGCGCCCGGATGGTCAGTTCTGTCACCGAACCCTTGCCGAAGAGCTTTTCCATCTCCATAGTGAAGGTCTCTTTCATCGCGACAGGGACATAGACCTGAATGGTACCTGCGAATCCTCCGCCATGAACACGTGCAGCCCCCTCTTTTTTGAGAAGATGGTCGCAGACGGCCAGTGCTACTGCTATCGGCTGCACTGCGGGATTGTCGGGTGAATAGATGTTCTGCAGGTAGTTGAACGAGGAAAGTCCCGATTCTCTGACCATTTCAAGATAGAGAGCGATATCGTCATTGCGCAATGCTTTCTCCATCGTCTCGACCCGTTCATTCTCTTTGAGAAAGTGGAAGGCTCTCAAAACGGCTCTGTCGCTGCCGATTTTTTCTCTTATTACCGGGAGCTTTTGAAGAAAACTCTCCAGACTGACTTCCCTGAGAACCTCTTTTCCAAAATAGCGGGCAACGCTTTTCATCTCCGCCGGGATGGATGCATAGTCACCGGTAAGTGATGCATGGTCTCCTTTGGTATCGACGATCATCAGCTGGTAACCATGAGACGTGAAATCCACGGGTATCGACGAGACCGAAGGTTTTGAGGCTTCTTTGAAATCTATGCTGACCACATTGCCGACAGCACAGGCTATCTGGTCCATGAGGCCTGAAGGTTTTCCGAAGTAGTTGTTTTCGGCGTACTGTCCGATGATCGCCAGTTCTACCGGATCGAGAACTTCTTCATTATACATGGAGTTGAAGATCGTTCCGATGAGCACTTCGATCGCTGCGGAAGAGGAGAGGCCGGAACCTTTGAGAACGTTTGTGGACGTATGGATGACAAGTCCTCCGATTCTCAGATTTCTTTTTAAGAAGGCATCTGCTATTCCCCTGACCAGTGAGTCGGTAGTCCCTTCCTCCTCCTTCCTGTATTCCACCGAGGAGATGTCGACGACGACATCGGGAAATCCGGGAGAGATGAGCTTTACAAGTGATGTGGATACGGTCGAAACGGCTGCGATAGTGTCAAGATTGATCGAACCTGCGATGACTTTTCCGTGATTATGGTCGGTATGGTTTCCTCCCAGTTCGGTTCTTCCCGATGTGCTGAACAGACCGCTTTGAATCACCTGTTCCCCTTCTATATACGAAAGGTGGGTTTCGATGAGAGCCTGATACCGTTGTTTCTGATATTCCAGAGGTGAAAAGGTTCCATACAGCTGCTCAAGACGTTCTGTGAACGTATCTGTTTGAGTGATTCCGGCTAATTGATTCATCATAATCTCCTGAATACAGAGGTATTCTATGTATACCAATGTATTTTGTTTTTTTTGTATTCTCTGGGACTCATTCCCATCACTTTCCTGAATTGTCTGCTGAAATAGTTGGCATCGCTGAAACCTGTAGCCTCACTTATCTCTCCCATCGAATAATCACCGGTTCTGATGTAACGGCAGGCCTGCTCGATCCTGAGCTGTATATGATATTCGACCGGAGAGAGCCCCGTTGCAGCCTGAAAATGCCTGTTGAGAGTGCTCACCGACATGTTCGTAAGCTCCATCAGTTCCTTTATCGATACCGACCGGTCGATGTTCGACTCGAGGAAACTGATCGCATCGGCCATTCTCAGTATCGTGTAGTTGTCCTTTCTGGGCTGTTGCGCATAGATACGGAACAGAATGACCAGCAGCTGTATCATCATCGCCATGGCAAGTGATTCGGACCCGTCGTCGCTTTCGATAGAGTCACATTCAGCTTGCATCTGTTCAATGAGAGGAAGTATCTTTCCCATCTGTGCTGGTGTGAGCTGCATGAAATAATCGAGCATCTGATCGTTTCTGTAATTGGGCTCGATGGTCATCAGTGCATGATAGCCGGGCATGTTGCGCAGATCTGGAAAGGAATCGATAAATATTCTGTTGGTGAAGAGAATGTTGTACAGATGGAGATTCTCGACATTCTTGTAGCCGTGTTCCAGTCCGGGAGTCACCACGAACACATTTCCGGGAAACAGGGAGAACGAGTTACCTTCGGTGAAATGTTCTCCCTTGCCGCTGACGATGATGACCAGTTCATAAAAATCGTGAGAATGGAGAGGGTAGGGCAGCTCGGGATCTCTGTCTATGACTTTGAGTGCGAAATCTGGAGAATAGAAGAAATCTGAAGAGAGCAGCTTGAGTTTCATAATGAATAAATTGTGCTAAAATATGATAATTTTGTCAAGGCACGGTGGGCGCAGCTGGGATAGAGTTATCGTAGATTCAGTAGAAAATAGACGGAGGGACCTATGGAACTGACAAGATACGAAAGAGCCAGAGAAGCATACAGAAAGATCGGTGTGGACACTGATGAAGCCATTTCACATGTAGCCCGGCTGCCGATAAGCATCCACTGCTGGCAGGGAGACGATGTTGGAGGTTTCGAGACTCCGGATGCATCCTTGTCAGGCGGAGGGATTCAGACAACGGGAAACTATCCCGGAAAAGCCAGGTCAATTGAAGAACTGCAGAAAGATCTGGAGAAGGTCTTCTCTCTCGTTCCCGGCACCAAGCGGCTCAATCTCCATGCTAGTTACGGTGATTTCAAAGGCGAGTTCGTCGACCGCGACCAGATCGAACCTTCCCATTACGATACCTGGATACAATGGGCGAAGAAGATGGGTGTGGGAATCGATTTCAATGGTACCTTCTTCTCCCATCCGAAAGCAGAAGACGGCTATACTCTCGCAAGCAAGGACCCTGAGATCAGAGCTTTCTGGATCGAGCATGCCAAGCGGTGCAGAAAGATTGCGGCCTACATCGGCCGGCAGCTCGGCACTCCCTGTATTCTGGACACATGGATCCCGGACGGAGCAAAGGATGTGACGTTCGACAGATTCGGATTCCGCAAGATTCTCAAAGAGTCACTCGACGAGATTTTCGAACAGGAGTATCCGCGAGAGTTTATGAGAGACGCAGTGGAAACGAAACTTTTCGGTATCGGAAGCGAGTCGTTCGTCGTCGGATCGCATGAATTCTATATGAACTATGCAAGCCGAAACAACAAGATGCTCTGTATCGATATGGGACATTTTCATACCGAGGAGGATGTCTCCGACAAGATCTCATCAATCCTGCTGTTCGATGATGAGCTTCTCCTTCACATTTCCAGACCTGTACACTGGGACAGCGACCATGTAGTGATCCTTACCGACAAGGTGAAGAATGTAGCTAGGGAATTACTCCGTACAGGGAAAATAGATAATGTCCATATCGGACTCGATTTCTTCGACGCGTCGATCAACAGGATCGGAGCATATGTCACCGGGGTGAGAGCCTTCCAGAAAGCTCTGCTTACAGCGCTGCTCGAGCCTGTCGACACTCTCGTCACTCTTGAAAAGGATGGACGCGGGTATGAGAAGCTTGCCACCTATGAGGCTCTTTCAACTCTTCCGTTCGGAGATGTGTATGATCATTGGCTGGAATTAGAGAACAAAGACGATGATTTTTCGGTTATCGAAAAGATCGTCGAATATGAGAAAAAAGAATTGAACAGGAGAAGGTAGTATGAATCAGAATGTGAGTGATCTGCTTGAGATGTCCAGGGTGTATGGTTCTGATGAACGGTTTGTGGTGAAAGGCGGGGGAAATACCTCCCTCAAAGAGGATGGAGTCCTATATGTGAAAGCTTCAGGACACGCTCTGTCAACCATCGAAGAGGATGGATTCGTCAGGATGTCGACCGAAGCTCTCAATGACATGTGGAAGATGAAGTTCCCCGAAGATCCGGCAGAAAGAGAGAAACTCGTTCTGCAGGCAATGATGGATGCGAGACTGGAAGGAGAGACGCAGAGGCCGAGTGTCGAAGCTCTGCTTCATGCCATCATCGAATACCGTTTCGTTGTGCACCTTCATCCGGCAATGGTCAATGGTCTCACCTGTTCTCAACTTGGAGAGGAGGGGATGAAATCGATGTTCCCCGATGCTCTCTGGATAGATATCGTCAATCCCGGATTCATACTGGCAAAGACAGTCCGCGATGCTCAGCGCGTATATCTCGAGACTCATCCCCGACAGCCGAAGGTTATCTTCCTTCAGAATCACGGAGTCTTCGTCGCAGGGGATTCCAAAGAAGAGATAGATCAGACTTATGAGCACATCATGTCGACACTGGATCATTATGTCGTGCGCAAACCCAATTTCTCTGCCGTACGGGTACATAGTGCTAAAGTCGAGCAGTTCCAGAAGGCTCTCGGAGATGATCCCTCCTGGCTCTTTCTGATGAATCACGAACTCGGTTCGTTTCTGAAGGACGAAGAGAGTTTCTACCCTCTCTCTTCTTCCTTTACTCCCGATCATATCGTCTACAGCGGTGTCGCACCGATGTGGGTCGACTCTTCGATCTTCAAAAAAGATGATCTGAAAAAAGAACTTGCCGTGCGTATCGGGGAATATCAAAAGAGATATGAAAAGGATCCGAAGATTATCGCTGTACAGCAGCTGGGTGTCTTCTCGGTCAATGAGAGTGCACGGACGTTGTTTCTCGACAGTGTGAAGGTGGCCGTGTTCACCACAAGTTTCGGAGGTCCCAAATTCATGGAAAAATCATTCATCGATTTCATCAAGACCTGGGAAGTCGAGAGTTACCGTTCAAAGATTCTGGCGTAAAAAAAGTAATAAGCAACATTCGTGTTGTTAGTATAGAAAAAACGGAGAAAACCGTAAAAAGGAGAGGTCAAATGAAAAAGATTGGCATGTTACTACTGATTGTTCTCGTAGTGAGTACCGGCTTGTTCGCACAGGGTGCTCAGGAACCTGTTGAAAAGGATTCCTATGAAATCGTCATTCTCGTAAAGAGCATGGGAAACGGATTCTTTGACGCATGTTTCGAAGGAAGCAAGCAGGCTGCAGAGGAATTGGGAAACATCAACACGACCTATATGGGTCCTGTTCAGACAACCGCTGAAGGTCAGATCGAGATCATCGAAACTCTGATTGCTCAGCGTGTCGATGGTATCGCCATATCGGCAAATGATGCGGATGCACTCATTCCTGTGACCAAAAAAGCAATGGCTGCCGGAATCAAGGTCATCAGCTTCGACTCGGGTATCAACGAAGGCGGAAGAATCGTCGATCTGGTACCTTCGAAGGCAGAACTCATCGGCCGCCAGCAGGTTCAGCTTGCAGCGGAACTCGCCGATTATTCGGGCGACGTCGCAGTCCTTTCAGCTTCAGCCCAGGCTACCAACCAGAACGCATGGATCAGCTGGATGAAAGAAGAGATCAAGGAAGACGCATACAATGACATGGAACTTGTCGAAGTAGTATACGGTGATGATGCTCCCGATAAGAGCTACAGAGAAGCTGTTGCTCTGATGAACAAATATCCCGATCTCAAAGCGATCATCTGTCCTACCACAGTAGGTCTGCTCGCTACCGCCCAGGCTGTCAAAGATGAAGGCAAATCAGGTGTTGTGGAAGTGACAGGTCTCGGCCTTCCTTCAGAGATGAAAGGCTACATCCTCGACGGAACAGTGGGCCAGATGGCTCTGTGGAATCCGATCGATCTCGGATACACCTCGACATACATCCTCGAAGCTCTGATCACCGACAAAGCCGACGGTGCTGTAGGTACGACCTTCGATGCTGGAAAGATGGGTGAAGTCCTTGTTGAAGACAAAGGTATAGCCGTAATGGGTACACCGTTCGTATTCAATGCCGAAAATATCGAACAGTACGCTGCTATATTCTAGAGACTACTGCTCAACTGTCCGACGCCGGGAGGCGTCGGACTTCTTCGTGATCTTCTTCCTTATGAGGGACGTTGCGTGGAAGTTAAACGAAACTAAAGAAAAGGAGACTCACAGTGAGTGAACCGATAGTTACGATCCGTAACCTCACGAAGTTCTTTCCGGGAATCAAGGCACTGGACAACGTTCATCTCAATATCAGAGAGGGACAGGTCCATGCGTTGATAGGTGAGAACGGTGCGGGCAAATCAACGCTTGTAAAGATCCTTACCGGTGTGTATTTCCCTACCGGGGGAGAGATCACCATGGAAGGGAAACCTATTCATTTCAAGAATGCTCTTGATTCTCAGGATGCAGGAATAGTCGCGATACATCAGGAAGCCTCGATGTTTCTTGAACTTTCTGTAGCAGAGAACATATTCATGGGTCATCATCTGAGAAATGAGAGGACCAAAAAGATCAACTGGAAGAAGATGAAA
Source organism: Sphaerochaetaceae bacterium (assembly GCA_028532915.1). Classification (GTDB taxonomy): domain Bacteria; phylum Spirochaetota; class Spirochaetia; order Sphaerochaetales; family Sphaerochaetaceae; genus SABI01. The sequence continues at coordinate 15,677 of JAQQAI010000011.1, read as the reverse complement.
GAAGAGACGGAGAAGCTCCTCAAACGTCTCGAATTGTCGATCAGTCCCGACACCCTCGTGAAGAATCTCTCAGTGGCTCAACGTCATATGGTCGAAATAGCGAAAGCTCTTTCTCTCAACGCGAAGGTCGTCATCATGGATGAACCGACCAGTGCTCTTACCTCCCGGGAGGTCGAGGACCTTTACAGAATAGTCCGTCAGCTTAAAAGTGAAGGGAAGGCGATCATCTTCATAAGCCATAAATTCGAGGAGATCTTCGAGATCTGCGATTACTTCACTGTCTTACGTGATGGTCAGTACATCAACGAGGGCTATCTCAAAGACGTGACCACAGATGATATCGTGAAGATGATGATAGGACGTTCGATCGAGCATATGTATCCTCAGAGAACTCCCTCATCGGGAAAAGAGGTCCTCAAGGTGGAACACCTCAGTCAGCTCGGAGCTTTTTCCGACATATCCTTCTCATTGCATGAAGGAGAGATCCTCGGATTCTTCGGTCTGGTCGGAGCCGGACGGTCCGAAGTCGTGAGAACGATATTCGGCATAGACAGAAAAAGCGGAGGAGAGGTCTATCTCGATGGATCGTTGTTCAACCCGCGCCATCCGAGCGATGCGATGGCCCGGGGTATAGCACTGGTTCCTGAAGACCGTCAGCAGCAGGGAGTGATCCTGGAGATGAGTATTTCCGACAACATCACCCTACCTCTTTTAGACTCTTTATGCACCAGAGGATTCACCAACAGAAAGAAAGAAAAAGAGGTCGCCCGCAATTTTGGTGAGAAGATGGAGATCAAGGCAGCCGGTTACGAAGTCGATGCGGATACGCTCAGCGGAGGTAATCAGCAGAAGGTCGTACTGGCGAAATGGATCGCATCCGGCCCGAGGATTCTCATCCTTGATGAACCGACCAAGGGAATCGATGTGGCGACAAAAGCTGCAGTCCATGAATTTGTCGCACAGGCTGCGAAAGACGGTCTGTGTGTCATCCTCGTCTCTTCAGAGCTCCCCGAGATTCTGGGGATGAGCGACAAAGTCGCCGTCATGCATGAAGGAGAGTTGACAGCCCTGTTCGACAGATCGGAACTTGACAGTGAGAAGATAATGAGATGTGCATTAGGCGAGTATAAGGAGATCGTGAATGGATAAGAGTAAAATCAAATCATTGGGAAAGATGATAATCGACCGGAGGGAGGCATCACTTGTGATTCTTCTGCTTGTCATTCTCATTCCTATTCAGATAAGGTCTCCGCAGTTCCTCTCGATAACGAACATCGACAGGTTACTCAATGATATCTCTATTCTCTCGATCGTAGCGATAGGGGAATTCTTCGTCATCCTTTCAAACGGTATCGATCTTTCTGTAGGATCGGTGATCGCTTTCAGCGGTATGGCTAGCGGGATGCTCAACGAAGCATACCCGGGAACCCCGATCTTCATCATCCTTCTTCTCGGGATCGCCATCGGAGCCGTGATGGGAGCTGTCAACGGAGCGCTGGTAGCTTTCGGCAAGATCCCTCCCATCATCACTACTTTGGGGACGATGAGCATCTACCGCGGATTCACCTTCGTTCTGAGCAAGGGTACCTGGGTCACAGCTCACGAGATGACTACCAAATTCATCAGTTTTCCGCGAACCAGATTCCTCGGTATCTCGGCACTGATCTGGATGGCACTGATCATCATCGCTCTTTCGTATTATTTCATCCGGTTCACCAGAAGCGGTCGTGAGATCTACGCGATCGGAGGTAACGCCACTGCGGCACAGTTCGTCGGTGTCAACGAGAAGAAGATCCGATTCCTCGTATTTATTCTCAGCGGGATATCTTTCGGGTTCGCCGGGTCGCTGTGGACGGCTCGTTATGCCTCTGCCGTCAATGAGATGGCTACAGGATTCGAGATGCAGGCTGTGGCCGCATGTGTTCTCGGAGGAGTCAATTTCGCAGGCGGTGCGGGGGCTATACCCGGAGTCGTCCTCGGTGCACTCTTTCTCGGAGTTCTCAACAATGCACTGCCTGTCATGTATTTGTCCACCTTCTATCAGGTGCTGGTACAGGGACTTGTGGTACTGATCGCACTTATAATCAATACTGTCGTCGATCAACGTAAGATGAAGAAGTTACTGTCACAACGGAGGGCCTCATAATGGATAACAAACCTGATCTGGTAGCAAAGACGAGACTTATCCAGGAAAAGAGTCTCAAAAACACACTCATAGAACTGTTTACGAAATGGGAAATGCTTCTGGGAATCATCTTCGTCCTGATGGTGATCTTTTTCAGTAATCTCAGCCCCTATTTCCTGGACTACTTCAACCTGATGAACGCCTCCTTCCAGTTTTCCGAGAAGGCCATCATGGCTCTACCGATGATTTTTATCATCATGTGCGGTGATATCGATATCTCCATCGCCTCGATCATAGCGCTTGTCGCCTATTCGGTAGGAACCGCAAGCTCTTTCGGACTCTCGACTGTCTCTCTGATACTCATCGGCCTTGCTGTAGGTATCGCGGCGGGTTTTGTGAACGGACTGCTGATCACCATTTTCGACATGCCTCCTATCGCAGTGACTCTGGCAACCCAGTCGATCTATCGCGGGATCGCTCAGGCAGCGCTGGAAGAGAGGGCAATGACATCGTATCCCGAAAGATTCGGCTTTTTCGGACAGGAATTCATCAAAGGGACCGTGATTCCTTTCGAACTTGTCCTGTACATCTGCCTTGCTGTGGTAATGGGTATCATCCTTCATAAGACGAAATACGGCAGAAGAGTCTATGCCATCGGGAACAGCAAACAGGCGGCCTTATTCAGCGGTATAAAAGTCGATCGCATCAGAATCATGAACTTCACTATTATGGGTCTGTTTTCCGGAATCGCCGGTATTCTTCTGACCAGCCGGATTCTGAGCGCCAGGAGCAATATTGCCACCGGATGGGATCTGGAAGTGATCACTCTGGTCGTTCTCGGCGGTGTGTCGATCACGGGAGGGAAAGGCTCTCTCTATGGTGTGGTCATCGCATCTTTCCTCGTCGGATATCTGAAATTCGGAATGGGTCTTCTGAAGCTTTCGGGAACGATCATGACGATCGTGATCGGATCACTTCTCATAGTCGCCGTTCTTCTGCCGAGGCTGCTCGACGGATACAAGGCAAGGCGGAAACTGCTTTTCCAGCAGGCTCAGGCCTCATTCCAGAACCAATGAATAAGGGAGGGTTGCAAGATGTATAGAAAAGCATTTCTTATGAAACTCAAGAAAGGATGCGAAGATGAATACAAACGCCGGCATGATGAGATCTGGGAAGAGATGAAAGCTCTTCTCAAAGAGGAAGGAGTCTATGATTATTCGATTTTCCTCCATAAGGAGAGCTCGACATTATTCGCCGTCCAGAAAACCACGTCACGCGAAGGTTCCCAGGACCTTGCAGATAATCCGGTCGTCCGCAGGTGGTGGACATATATGAAAGACATCATGGAGACCAATGAGGACGACTCACCTGTTACAATCGATCTCGACGAGGTGTTCTATCTTCCCTAAGGAACCAATTAAGAAGATTTCAGTTTCAATCCCTCCCTTTTTCAGGGGAGGGAACTTTTTCCCTTGTTTTTATCCTCTGAATTGATAAGATGGAATCAGGAGCGTCTCACAATGAACCGCAATATCACAGTCCGGATCCTTGTCTTTCTCAATACACTGACCTTTATAGGGATGGTGACTGTCAATTCTCTTGCCAACATCCTTCCCATCAACGGTGTCAGAACAGCGGATGTCTCAGGTTCACTGACGAACCTTCTCGTACCGGACGGATTGACGTTTCTCATCTGGATAGTGATCTATCTTGCTCTGTTCATCAGTATCGTCTATCAGTGGATCATAGTCCGTTTCGAAGATAAGGAGCGGTACATAAAAGTCTACGGACCGTATCTGATTTTCTCGAACATCCTCAATGGCCTGTGGATCCTCAGCTGGCATTACTATATAATCACCCTTTCTCTGGTTGTCATGCTGCTTCTCCTCTATTTCCTGTCTATCCTTCATTCGAGAATCCACGAGATAGCGGGACCTCTTTCATTTAATATATGTGTCAGATTCCCCATCAGTCTCTACTACGGATGGGTGACCATAGCCACGGTGGCGAATATCACATCACTTCTTGTGAGCCTGGGATGGAATCCGGGCGAACAAGTATCAACATTGTGGGCGATACCTGTTCTTATTCTTGCCGCGATCGTCAATATACTGGTCGCTTTGCACAGGAAGGATATCTGGTTTCCCCTGGTCGGAATATGGGGCATCATGGGCATCTACAGAAAGCGGATGAGTGTCCCTGGCGAAGAAAGCTCTCTGATCGCTCTGGCGGCACTCGTATGCTCGTGTGCGATAGGAATAACTATCATCATCACGCTAATTATCAAAAGACGGCAGATAGCCCGGGAAGGATATCATTAGTAAACTTCCTGCCAATAACAGATAAGAAAAGAGTCTAAAATGGATATTTTATATACACAGATTCGGGTAGCCTTTATACTGAAGTCAATCCGAGGAGGTGTATATGAAAAGAAGAACCCCGGTTCTCATACTGGCGGTATCCTGCCTTATTTTCCTGTTTTCAGGATGTGCGGGATTCATGATGGAAGTGGACAGGACTCTGGATGATCTGCTCTCGCAATCAGAGTCACTTGACGGCACTGATGAGCAGGGTCCCCAGGAAAGTCAAGACGATCAGCAAGATACTGTCGCCTATCAGTTGGGAGATCAAGGTCCCGCAGGCGGATGGGTATTCTACGATAAAGGAGTCTACTCAGACGGCTGGCGATACCTTGAGATGGCCCCCTACGGATGGTACGGCGGCGCCCGTGATCCATCAGTCCAATGGGGTGCGAAAGGATACGAAGTCGTTCCTGCGGCCACAGAGACTGCAGCAGGTAGCGGTGCAGAGAATACCGTCCGGATCGTTGAATTTCATGACAAACTGATCGAGCAGTATCCCGAACGGGGAATATACGGTTTCAACCCTCAAGCATACGGTGAAACCAACGATGGTTCTGTCGCAGCTCTTCTGTGCGAGTTCGCAACCATCAACGGATACGAGGACTGGTACCTTCCTGCGAAAGATGAGCTGACTCTCATGAGAAAACTGCAGAAAGAATATAATATCGGAGATATCGAGATGGCCAAGTACTGGAGTTCGACGGAAGCTGATGCTGACAAGGCTCTGGCGATTAATTTCTATGTGAATGTAATCACTCCCACAAGTAAAGACAGTTCATATCAGATTCGCCCGGTGCGTATGTTCTAATCACAAGTACGAGAAAAAAAGGTGGCGTTCTTTCAAGAACACCACCTTTTTTTTATTGACCTGTATTCATTAATATTTCAGCTGATGAACAGGTGTGTTTTCAGGATGAAACAGCCTCTTGATCTGCAGTGGATTTGATGCAGAAAAGTAACTTTTTGACTCCTTGAAATTAGTCAAAAAATCATGAGATGGCACCGGATTTTGAATCCACAATTTTCGTGCCAATTTTTGAAAAAACCTGTAAATTCCCACATTTTCCATGAAATTCAGAAAAACACATAAAATTTTATTATTTGTATAATGTGTTGCAATATAAAAATTTAAATCAATTATCAAAGGTGCATGATTTAACAATAAAGGTGATTTGCTTGACATGATTAAACTTTATTCCGTACCATTATTCGCATGAACAATATGAAAAAGGAGAAAAAATTTATGAAGAAAATCAGCATTATTGCGTTAACTTTTTTACTTCTCGTTTCCTACAGTGTCTTCGCGAACGGGGAAGCGGAAACCGAGAATCAGACCATCATTTTTGCAGATGTTTCATGGGACAGTGTGCAGGTTCACAACAGAATCGCTGCATTCATCATCGAAAACGGTCTGGATGGATATACGGCTGATTACATGCCCGGAGATACTCTGCCGATCCTCAACGGACTTATGCAGGGTGATATCGATGTCGATATGGAATCCTGGCATTCCAACTTTCCCGAGGTATACCGCAAGGGGATCGAATCAGGTACTATCGTAGACCTCGGACAGAACATGCCCGATGCTCCTCAGGGATGGTGGGTTCCACGTTATCTGGTTGAAGGCCCCGATGCTGCAGCTCCGGATCTGAAAAGTGTTGCGGACCTTCCCAAGTATGCCCACCTTTTCACCGACCCTGAAGATAAGTCGAAAGGACTGATCTACGGAGGCGTTGCCGGTTGGTCGCAGATGAAGATCTCCGAAAAGATTTTCGATGACAACAATCTCGGAGAGACTTTCAATCTGGGAGTTACCGGATCCGGATCGACATTGGCAGGAACCATGGTCGGAGCATACAAGAAAAGCGAACCATGGGTAGGATACTACTGGGCACCTACAGCGATCCTTGGACGTCTTGACATGGTTCGTCTTGAAGGAAGTGAATTCGACACCGCTCTGGTAAATATTCTGGTCAACGAATCTATGATGGAGAAAGCTCCCGATGTGGTAGAGATTCTCAAAGCGTATAACACTTCCGTAGATGACAACAACGAATTTTTGTCGATCATGGATGAGAACGGCTGGTCTACTCAGGAAACGGCTATCTGGTTCCTTGAGAACAAGGAAGATGTGTGGACCTCATGGGTGTCCTTTGATGTTGAACAGAGAGTCAAAACTGCATTAGAGGCACTATAAGAGGAATTACATGGCAGACAAACCAAATGACGTACAGATAATCATCAAGAACTTGTGGAAGGTATACGGGAAAGATCCAAAAAGAGTCTTTCAGAAGGGCCTTCAGGATAAGACCAAAGAGGAAATCCAGAATGAGACAGGCTGTGTCGTCGGAATGCGAGACATTAATCTTGAAATCAGAAAGGGAGAGTTCTATATTCTTATGGGACTCTCCGGAAGCGGAAAATCGACATTGATACGTGCTCTGATCAGACTGATCAAAAGTACGAAAGGTTCCATCACCATCAACGGTGACGATATTACCAGAATGAATGCGGACCAGCTGATGAAATTCAGAAGGAAGACCTTCGGGATGGTCTTTCAGCATTACGGACTGCTTCCTCATCTGACGGTGCTGGACAATGCCGCATACGGACTGAAAGTCCGGGGTGTTTCCAAAGAAGTCAGATATGCCAAAGCCCGGGAGGTTCTGGAGACTGTAGGACTGAAAGGGTGGGAGGATTACTACCCGACAAATCTCTCCGGCGGAATGCAGCAGCGTGTAGGTCTTGCGAGAGCTCTCGCCAACGATCCCGAGATTCTTCTCATGGACGAACCGTTCAGCGGTCTTGACCCTCTGATCAGAAGACAGATGCAGGATGAACTGGTCGAACTGCAGTCGAAGCTGCAAAAGACGATCATCTTCGTGACTCATGACCTTCATGAAGCATTGAAACTGGGTGACCAGATCGCGATCATGCGAAACGGCGAAGTCGTTCAGGTAGGGACACCTGAAGACATCGTCACACAGCCGGCAGACGATTACGTGCAGGAGTTCGTTCAGGACGCCTCTCCGGCAAAGGTACTGACAGCTGGCAGCATCATGAGTGAAGTTCCTGTTATTACCTATGTATGGGAAGGTCCTAAGACTGCCCTTACGCTGATGAGAAGGGAAAAGAAGAAGATCGGCTATGTAGTAGATCAGAAACAGCGTTTTCTCGGAGTCATAACAGCAAAGGAACTTGAACGCCTTCTATCGGGAGAAGAGAGATTCAAGACGATTCCCACATCATCGATCGAGGTCGTCGATACAGTTACAGAGGATGTTCTCATCGAGGATCTTTTCTCTATAGCACCGAAAAATCCCTATCCGATTCCTGTAGTAGACGAAAAGAACAAACTGCTCGGCAGAATCACGAACGACCATATTTTTGAGTCGATTTCGAACAACGAAGGAGGCTCTGATGTTTAAATTTCCGGAAATAGTCGAGATTCCCCTGGCTCAGGGTATCGACAAGATCATGGACTGGCTGCTGGTCTATCTTGACGGCTTCTTCGATTTCATAGGGATGATCATTTTGAAGGTTGTGATGGCCTTCGAGAACCTCTTTCTGTTCCTTCCCTGGTTCGTCATCATCCTGCTGGTAGGACTGGCAGGATGGAAACTGATCAGGTCACTGAAGACCGGAATACTGTTCATGATTCTTATGCTGATCATCGGTACCTTCGGTTACTGGGAACTTTCGATGAGGACTTTGGCACTGGTCATCTCTTCGGTCGTATTTGCACTTCTCATAGGTCTTCCCATGGGAATACAGATGGCCCGAAGCGATCGGACCGAAAGGATCTTGAAACCGATACTCGACGGAATGCAGACGATGCCTTCCTTCGTCTATCTTATTCCCGCGCTCATGTTCTTCGGAATGGGAAAGGTCCCTGCAATGTTCGCAACGATCATCTATGCAGTTCCACCTGTGATCAGGCTTACGAACGTGGGTATCAGGACAGTCGATGTGGAAGCTGTCGAAGCCGCAAAGGCTTTCGGTGCAACCCCAAGACAGATTTTGTTCGATGTTCAGCTTCCTTTGGCAAAACCATCCATCATGGTCGGAATCAACCAGACTACGATGATGGCACTCGCCATGGTCGTCATCGGATCGATGATCGGGGCGAAAGGACTCGGAATGGAAGTTCTTCTAGCAATCAGCAGGATCGAGGTGGGAAGAGGCTTCGAAGCCGGTATCTCAATCGTCTTCCTTGCGATCATCATCGACAGAATCACGCACTCGTTCAGCGAGAGTAGGGAAAAAGATTCAAAATAATGATGAAGAAGATGCACCTGTCATGAAAGACGGGTGCGCTTTTATCCTTAACTACCTGAAATTGTATTATTCAAAGTGAATAATGACTGGTCAGTGCTTTAAGCCCTTGACAGCCTCTTGGTTTATTAAATGAGCGTCTGCAGGCATATTCAGTAAAACCCCTGCGATCAACTAAACGACTGAGGATGCACTCTTTTGCGACGGTTGACGGTAGATTGTTTGTCCAGTTCATCTCGCTCATCTTGATGAGTGCGATACGCAGGAGAATGAGAGAAAGCTCATTGATCCGGGATTACATGGTGCAAAAACTTCTATTGGAGATGAAGACACTGACAAGAATCAGGAACTCCGGTCAATACAAAAGTACCATCTTTGAACTTCCCAAGAAACAGAAACACATCCTTGAAACACTCGAGATTACCCTGCTCGATTATTTTGACTGGAATTAAGGTTGAAATACATCAGCACCGCCTCAATTGAGTAATTCTTTCTTTGAAAGTTCAGATTTATCCTTTTCTGGTTCTCTTTTCAGGGAAGACAGCAATAAACACAAGTACCGCAGCACTCACTGCCAGGACCCCCTTCAGTATGGGGATTTCCGACGGCAGCACCGAATCGAGGAAGAAATAATCCATATTTCCGATGTAAATCAGGCTGCCGGCTAATATGATTCCTCCTGCCAGCGATAGAATCCGCGAAGCAGTCCATCTTTCACCCTTCAAAGAAAGTTGTCTCCTCTTTTTTGCGATGACAGTCACAGCGACAGCCAGAATCTCGATAATGACGACAATTACGATTCTTACCAAAATAGCAGCTTTTCGGATAAGACTCATTCCTACAGGTTGAAAGCCTGTGAGGCGGCTCCAGTCGGTCAGGATCTCAGAAAACAGCGGCCAGGCTCTCTGGCTGTTTGCGATCATGACTATCGCTTCGCCCTCATCATAGATGCTGTAGAAATGGCTCATCCAGCCTGAACCCTGACCTCCGTGAGAGACGATCTTTTTCCCGTCTTTGGTCTCTTCGATGAAATGGCCGAAACCGTACCCGTCATAGATGGCACCGTAATAGCCGCTCATTTTCACATGTTCCTTATAGATATTCTCAACCGTCTGTGAATCAAGAATTACAGGATCCATTCCTTCAAGTACGAATGAAGCTATATCCTCTGCTGTCGAGAACAATCCTCCTGATCCTTTATCGGGGTAGATATATACCGGGATCGCCTTTCCTGCCGCATCGTAACTGTTGGGAACCTGAGGATCCCAATTTTCATCCCAGTCATAGCTTGAGTGATCCATCGACAGCGGTTCGAGGATGTTCTCTCTCATATATTGTGAAAAGGAGATTCCGGAAACCTCTTCGATCAGCAGTTCGAGAATATTGTAATTCACGTTCGAATAATAAAATGATGTTCCGGGATCTTTGAAAAGGACTGCGGCCTCTGTCAGACATTCTCTCAGCGCCGGCGTCGGTTCTTTCGGATCGTAGAGTACCCCTATGGGTCCGAGAGGCATTCCTGATGACTGATCGAGAAGATTTCTCACGGTGACCTTGTTCTCATCATAGGGAGAATCAGGGAACTCCCATGAATTCAGATAGGTGGCAACCGGTGCGTCGATATCGAGATCATAGTCGCTCACAAGTTTCATCACACCCCAGGCTGTCACCGATTTCGAGATCGATTCCATCCGGCACGGGGTGTCGACGGTCATCGGTATGCCATTTTCCTTATCGGCATATCCGTATGAGGATATCTTCGAAAGTTCTCCATCGTGAATCACAGCGAGGATGAGACCCGGAACTCCATGCCGTTTCATCAGAACCGGTATGTGCTGATCCATATAGGATATCCATTGATCTGCAGAATCTATTGGTGCCTTTTCGAAAGAAAGAGGGGAAATGACAAGCACCAGTGAGCTCAAAATGAAAATGAGAATGAGAAACAGGTTCTTATACTTCATCGGTTACTATCTCCTTTTTATTGGAAGATGAATCGAGTCTGTTCGTGAGTATCAGAAAGAGGCTGAAGAGGATCAGAAGCGAGCAGATGAGATACAGCGGCAGAAGGTCATTTCGGGGAGGATAGGGAAGAATCGGCAGCACTCCGACAGTCGTGTTGCTCGCACTATGGAATATATGAACTATCAGAAGCGAACCGGCGGTGCTGTTGTACAGCCATGTGATGACGATCGAAAGAGCTATTTCCTGAACAAGGAAGAGGAGAAAGGGGATGTGTGAATGAAAATTCCCTTGAATAAGAAAGAGAGGCAGATGCCACATTCCCCAGATGAGACCGAGGATCACACTTGCCTTGAGAGGACCGAACCGGTTTTGAAGGATCGGCAGTGCAAAGCCTCTCCAGCCTGTCTCTTCACCAAGTACGCTGGTAAAAAGGACATACATGAAAACGACAATGATCAGATAGATTTTCTTTATATCATTGAAAACGAGAGGCTCTCGGTCGAGTAGAGTGTAGATTCCGATTGAAACAAGGGAGAATGCGGCTGTGGAAAACAGAGCGAAAAGATAATACCGCAGAGGAAATCTCCACTGTAGATTCGGTCTGAGAAGACGAATGAGACCGTCTTTTCTCTCCGTCGACAATACGATCGCAATGGAACTGAACAGAGGGGAAAAGGTTCCTGCGATGCGAAGGATGATGATGTCTTCATTTAAGATCATCATCGGAAACCAACACAGCCAGGTGATCGTGAATGTCATGAAAAAAAATGCCGTCAATCTATTGAATCGCATTATAAGAGCCTTTATTGTTATGGTTTTATGATTATATTAAATAGAGGAAAAAGGATATGTCAATAGAAATTATCCGGCTCGAAAGTGATCTTCTCAATATCGAATCTCGCGTAGGGAAGCTCCTTTCCATTCAGGACCCAGGTCGCTTCGAGATGCATGGGTATCAGCATTCCGTCAACCTTTCGGTAATCACCCACCTTTCCGATCCATGTATGTAGACCCTCATCCCCCATATGGCGCTGTGTCTCAAATCGGCAGATCTCTCCACGTTCGTTGAATGTAACGATGTACTTCAATTCGAGATCATCAAATGTGAAGACAAGGAGAGCTCTCTTTTCATCGATGAAAGACCAGTGCAGGTAGTCAGAAGGGAGCAGATTCGTCGGAAACCAGACACTTTCTCCCAACCACCGCAGAAGTTCCCCCTGATCGGTTGCAGGTCCCTTTGTTCTAACGATGGGAAATGATCCGAACAGATAGACTCTCAGCTCACCTTTTCCTCCGGTGAAGCTGTCTGAAGCTGTAAAAAGAGCGGTCTTTCCTGTCCAGTGGAACTGCGGGGTTCCGGCGGTGAACACCTGCTTTCCCCGGATATTCATCCATCTCCCATCCAGATCGGCTCTGAAGGTTCCCGAATGCTGCAACGACACGGATTCGATGTATCGTTGTCCATCTGTCAGCACAAGACTGAAATACCTTTTCACGACCGGAGGCAGCGATTCGATATCACCTTTGCGGAAAGTCGATTTCTCCGGTTTTGATGAAGACAGTACAGTTTCCTCTTTTATCTTTAATGATCTATTCACAGTCCTGTTCGCAATGATCGATGTGATCATCGTCAGAATGAATGTGACTGTAAATACGATAAGTACACTTTTCATGAATGCCTCCCGGGAAGCAGTAACAGGAACAGTGAACGCAGGGGATTGTTTCTATTTTTCCTTTCTGAATGATTGAGTGAAGTCATCTGTGAGATGATCTTCTCTCTTTGATACTGGATGATCTTTTCGATTTCGTAATTGCTTTCGAACATATTGACTCCTTTATTATTTCTTCTTTGAGATTAGGGTGGAAGAGGAGTCGTTTTCTATCGTACATCCGTCGTATATTCGATTGACATCGGTAGTATTTTTCAAAATCACAGGGAATCTCTTCATCATTTTCGTAAGAAGAGGATAATTGTAAAGGAGGAGACCCCTGCGAAATCTCGATAACATACCGCACCGGATGAGAGTTTCCACCGCCTCGTATATCTCTTCATATGTCCAGGATGAAAAGACACTATAGAAGGGAAGCCGGGTATCGACGGGTCTATAAGATGTGCCGCCAAGATGATGTGCAAGAGTTGATACAGTAAAGTGCAGCGGCCTTGATTTCACCGCACGGAGAATCTCGTGTTGACCAGCCGGTTTTGGATAGAATGTACCGTTGCACACATCGCAGCCGCTGCAGGCTTCGATCGGAGTGCCCATCAATTCCATAAGTCTTTCTCTGCGGCATCGACTCGAATCGTAAAACACCGATTGCAGCGGTGTGGTATGGTCGTGCGAAAGGGGAGTGATGAGAGTGAATGAATAGAACTGTCTCCCATCTCTTCCGCCTCTCCCTGATTCCTGAAGGAAGGCCGGAGCATCCTCGGAAAGATCCCAGTGGATCACGCTTCTGATATCTTTTTTGTCCACACCCATCCCGTAGGCACTGGTGGCACACAAGACTGCGTCTGGATGGTCGAAAAACCACTTCTCGGTAGCCTCACGCTCTGCTCTGTCAAGTTTCGCATGATAAGGGCGTACAATCGGCATTCTCAGCCTGAAGATAAGATCGACAGCTGTCTGCTCACATCCTTTTCTCGAGCGGAAGAAGACGATCGCAGGTCTCATCCGGGGATTCTTAACGATATTGTACAGTGTGTTCATCTTCGAAAGGGTTACACATACCTGATAATAGATATTCTCACGGTCAGTGTTCCCTCTGATGATATTCATTTGCCCGTGAGGAAGAAGAATGGAGTTTATCACGGAGGTAATCCTATCGTCGCTCGTGGCGGTGAAGGCAAGGATATGATTGCATCTGAGCTGCTGAAGACTTTCTCTGAGCCGAATGTAGGATGGGCGGAATGTCAGTCCCCACTGAGCTATCACATGTGCTTCGTCCACTACGATAAGGGAGATCGTCAGCTGACCAAGCCTTTCTAAAATCCTTTTATCTTCCAGCATCTCGGGAGTGGTAAGTATGATATGGGTATCTCCCCGGATGATACTGCTGAACTGATATTCCCTCTCCTGCTCGGTCTGTCCGCCTTTCAATACTGCAGGGTGTTCTCCCAGTTCCTTCATTCTCCTCATCTGATCCCCCAAAAGAGAAAGAAGAGGGTAGATGATCACTGTCACACTTTTGATGATCATTGCAGGAAGAGTGAAACACACACTCTTTCCACTTCCTGTAGGGAGGATGACTACAGTTCCCGCAGGCCCTTTGCGCACATACTCTTCTCCATATAATCCCTCCTGTTCCAGAATGTCACGGATGACTAGCTGTTGAAACGGGTAGAGTGAGTCGAGATGGAATCGTTTTTGAAGAATATTTTCTATCTGACGATCGGTCTGTGATTGTTCATCCTTCATCATACGATAGACTGTAGATCGGTAGAATCTGATTCGAATATTCCAGGTAAATAGAATCAGTTTAAAAATATAAGTGTTGCAAATATTTGTTATAATCTGTATTCTTCAGTCGGAGGATATTCATGAATAGAAAATATCTAATATTGCTGATTGCAATTTTTTCAATAGTTCTCATTGTCTCAGGCTGTTCCAAAAAGGAAGAAGTCACAGTGAGTGTCGCAGAAGAACCCGATGCTGTCACTACAGCGTCGATCGTTGATGACGCTTCAGCATTCTTGAATGCTGTAAGTGCCGAGGGAACATGGATCATTGCAGTGCTGGAGGACCTGTCACTCGAAGAGCCTTTCGTCATCGACGGACAGTTCACACACAATGATGATATATACAGAAAGCTCGCATTCTACGCTCAGGATGAGAACAGGGTGATCGTTGAACGCTATACTGTCAGTGCACCAAAGATGACCGTAAGAAGCGAGAATACCCGTATACAGGGCGGAACGTTCAAAGGTGATGTCTACGTCGAGGCAAATGGATTCCATCTTGTCGATGGAACCGTTGACGGTGATATCTACTTTGCGAACCAGGAGTATATGGACAGCTTTACGATGGATGAGAACTCCGAGGTTAGCGGAAACAAGACAGTTCAATAATCCAAAGTTAGTTTGAGTTGTGCAGGTCAGACATTCGGTCTGACCTGTTTTAGTCTGCGGAAGTGAGAATATAGGGGCGATTCTTTCCGCGATAGAATCCCCGGTTCTTCTCGGGCAGAAGAGCTGCTAGATGCAGCATGATCTCTTCCATGAGCTCTTCTCTTCCGTCTGCATCGAGACGGCCTTCGGTCTTCACTATCGAAAACGGTCTGCCTACTTTGACAAACAGGGGAGTCCTTCTGAATCTTCTGATATTCTCTGAGAACTTTTCGAATCCCAGAATCGCTACCGGGATCATGGGGACTTTTTCCTTGTAGGCGATGAAGGCAACTCCCGATTTTCCCATCTGGAGGATCCCCTCCCTGTTTCTGGTTCCTTCCGGAGCGATAGCCAGAATGTTCTTTTCCTTCAATACCTTCAGGGAGGCCTGCATACTTTCTCTCGTCATGTTTTCCCTGTCTACCGGGATGCACTTCCACAGTTTCATGATATTTCTGGTGAACCAGTGGTTCCACAGCTCTTTTTTCGCCATAGCTATTGTGTTTCTCGGTCTGAGAAACACATACATCAGCGGACCGTCCAGAAAAGAGGTATGATTGGCGATGAGAAGAAGAGGGCCTTTGTGGGGAACCTTATCAAGTTCCTTTCTGTCGAACTTGAAGAAAATTCGATATACAAGACGAAACGAAGCATTCGTAATTCTTTCAATAATATTCATCGTTTCACTATAGATGCAAAACGGTATCAGGGTAAAGAGAAAGTTCATACAGTAATAGCTGTCGTTCCTTGAAAGTACACAGAGAATGGATTACCTTTAGGATAAGATCAATACTCAAGGAGGAATTATATATAAAGCCTGCGATGAAAGGTATGATACGATGAA
>JAQQAI010000010.1 GCA_028532915.1 Sphaerochaetaceae bacterium | reverse complement strand
ACCCCGAAAAACGGATGAAAGCGCCCCAAAGTACTAAATTTCTCAACGACTTTGATTCGCTTTGTCTCAGTGATGAAGAGAACGTTGAGTACATCATCGAAAGTATGAAAAAAATCGCTTCACTGGGTGTTGACGGATTTACTCTTGAAGAAAGTGAGGAAGGTTTCTGGTTTTGTGAATGTGAAGCGTGTAAGGAGCGATGGCATAAACATTCAACAAGTCCCGGAGATGCTAAACATAAGGCCAATATGTGGCTTCTGAATAAGATCTATAAGGCGATCAGAGAAATTAACAATGACGCAGTGATTGGGATTCGGGCCTTCAGACAACCGCCTTTAGAAAAAGATGTAGATTTTTTGAAAGAATATATTAGAGAAGTCCCTTCAGATATTAATCTGTTCTGGGCTCCGGCATTGTATGTTCCTGAAACAGAATTCGATAAATGGATCAGCGTTTTCGGGGAAGATCGTATCTGGGGAAGAGATTCCGAATCGAATTCGATCACCTCTACGATGGGTCGATTGTACAGGATATTCGAGTCGAATGTTATTCGCTATGAAGATGAAGCAAATGTACAGGTTATCGAAAGAGATATCGAGCAGCATATCAGCAGTGTTCAAAAAGGCGTTCATGGTATCAATGGGTTTATGTTCGAAATCTACGGTTATTTCATGCATCAGTGGGCGCATGCCAATTACGGCTGGGGTTCTACTATGGATAAAGAAGAATTTTTCCGCAGTTCCTGCGTTGCTGAATTCGGAGAAGATTTGGGAAAGAGAATTCTCTATATCTTGAAACATATCGTCACAATCCATGAAAGTCAGATCCCGCTGTATACTACACCGTTTCCTTTCCAGAAGAATAAGATGACAAAAAAAGATATTCCAGCGATTGAAGATGCTATTGCCATGTATCCCGGGTTGTTATCTATGCTGCATGAAGTTATGGAAGAATTGGAGTCTTCAAAGAGACTTTCATCATATGTAATTCATTTCAAAAAGATAGAAAATGCTTTAAGAAGGAACAGGGTTATCTATGATCTTGTTTTAGCAGCACTTGAATACGAAGAGGAAACCGATCCGGACAGAAAAGATAAGCTCTTGGACGATATCCTGGAGTTGAATGAGAAAGATTTCTCTATTGCCAAGGAGATGTTTTTCGATATCAATCCCGTCAGTGAGACCGGAGTAAAGAGCT
This sequence comes from Sphaerochaetaceae bacterium, assembly GCA_028532915.1. Lineage (GTDB taxonomy): Bacteria > Spirochaetota > Spirochaetia > Sphaerochaetales > Sphaerochaetaceae > SABI01. The sequence continues at coordinate 6,394 of JAQQAI010000010.1, read as the reverse complement.
GTATGTTCCCATATCATGAAATGAAACGATTAATTCATAATATAAGGAACGAGGAGAACCGGGACGATTCGATCATCTGTTCAGGGATAGAAGCACTTGGCTGGCTTTGGCTGTAAGAGTGTAAGAAAAGAGAGGAAAGTGAATGAAAACTGTTAAAGTTATCTTCGGCGTAGATGTTGAGACCGATGTCGGGAGTTTTACTCCCTTCTATGAAGGTGTTAAACACGGAATCCCGAAGCTGATTGACATTTTTGAAAGAAACGGTATTGAGGCAACATTCTTCTTTACCGGAGAATCGGCAAAATTGAATCCCGAAATGGTTCATATGGTGGATGATGCAGGTCATGAGGTCGGCTGTCATTCACTTTACCATGAGACAGTAGGGGATGAGTTGTTCCCTATCCCGGGTGTGAAACCATTGTTGCCGCATGAGATAAAACCAAGACTCAAAATGGCAACGCAATGGATTGAAGAAATACTCGGAAAACAGCCGGTTTCTTTCAGAAGTCCGCGACTGTGGGGATCTACACATGTAGTCAACGCTCTCGAGGACCTTGGTTACGTGTGTGATGCTTCATACCCGATGTATTTTTATAGGAAGCAGTTCGCTCCCTATTTCCCTTCAAGGGAGAACTGGTTGGAAAAAGGTGAATCGAAAGTCCTCGAATTACCGAACTTTGCTGATATGGTCATGGAAAGTAACGATTCTCCTCTGGAAAGAGATAGGGATCAATGGCCTCTTTTCAGGACGAAAGGGGCAGAATATGTGTACGAACGCTGCGAGAATTTTATTGGATTTTGTGAGGAGAAGGATATAGATCCTGTACTAGTATTCTATATTCATCCATGGGAATTTCACCCGATGGAGAGTGAATTCAATTTCGGAGAGGCAACTGTGATACCCGATCCTTTTATCATAGAGAATTGCGGAGATGTTGCATCAAAGGAGCTTGAGAAATTGATAGTGATGCTTAAAAAGAGGGGATGTTCTTTCCATCGTTGTGATAATTTAGCCAGGGAGATGACCAAGGAGCAGAATGAAGATGAGTGAAACCAGTAGAACTCCATTACTTGAAATAAAAGACTGTACTATGAAATTCCCTGGTGTCATAGCATTATCCGGAGTGAGTTTCTCACTTCTCCCCGGTGAGTGCCATGCTTTGGTAGGGGAAAATGGAGCAGGTAAATCGACTCTGGCGAAATGTATTACCGGAGAGTACCGAATGACAGAAGGGTCGTTGTTCAGAGCTGGAGAGGAAGTTGATCTTTCATCCTATAGTGTGAGCAAATCGCAACATCAGGGAATTGCTATTGTCCATCAGGAATTTCAGCTGATGGAGGACCTTACCAGTCTTGAGAATATTTTTATCGGACACTACGAGAGAAAAGGTTTGTTCATCGACTGGAAAGCTCAAAAAGAGAAAGCTGATGAACTGATGGAATTTTTGCAATGCTCGATCAATCTAACGATACCCGTAAAATATCTCAGAACTGCAGAAAAGCAGATCGTGCAGCTTGCAAAGGCAATAATACTCGATGCAGAAGTTGTTATTCTGGATGAATTGACTGCGGTGTTGCAGGAAAAGGATATCGAAAATATCTTCAGAATCATCAATATACTCAAGAAAAAAGGAATTGGGCTGATATATGTCTCACACCGGTTGGATGAGGTCTTTGAAATTTGTGATAGCTATACGGTCTTATGCGACGGGAAACATATCAAATCGGGAAGAGTCAGTGAGATCGATAAACCGAAACTAATTGAGATGATCATCGGACGAGAACTATCTTCTGATCTGTATCCTGCCTTCGATGGTCCGATAGGCGATACAATTCTTGAGGTGAAAAATCTTACAAGCAAAGATACGTTTAAGAATGTTAATTTGAAAGTCGCCGCCGGAGAGGTCGTCGGTATCGCAGGACTTGTAGGTGCCGGTAAGACAGAATTGGTGAATGCGATATTCGGAAGTTATCCTGTCACAAACGGAGAGATATACATCAAAGGAAAGAAGACGGAGATCAGAAATCCTATGGATGCGATCAGGCATAAAATAGGTCTGGTTCCTGACGAGAGAAAACTTCTCGGTCTGAACATGATGTATGATGTACGAAACAATACGACATTGCCCTCATGGAAAAAGTTCAAAAAATACAGAATCTTCTCGGACCATAAGGCAGAGATTGAAAAGGCTTTTGAATACAATGAAAAACTCAAGCTTAAATATAGGTCTTTGTATCAGAAAGTCCTCAACCTTTCAGGGGGAAATCAGCAGAAAGTTGTCATCGCCAAATGGATGCTCGCTGATTCGGAGATATTTCTTTTCGATGAACCTACCCGGGGAATCGATGTCGGAGCAAAGTTTGAAATCTATAAACAGATCAAAGAGCTTACCAATGCGGGGAAGGCGGTCATCATCGTATCTCCTGAACTGGAGGAGCTTATTGGACTCGCACATCGAATCTATATCATGTTCGAAGGTGAGATCAAAGACGAAGTATCGGGTGAGAGAAAGACTCAGGAAGTTATTATAAACAGTTTGTTAGGGGTGAATTAAAGTGGAAAATACAAAGTTACGTGAAAAAACGCAAATGATTGGTGGCGGGCTCAATGCCTTTATTAGAGAGTGGATGATTCTTTTTCTGTTCATATTCTTATTAGTTATCTGTTCAATTTTTATCCCGAGTTTTGCTTCGACCAACAATATTTTGAATGTTTTTAGGCAGGTCTCATTCCTTGCCATTGTTGCTCTTGGTGAATTCTTCGTCATTCTGACAGGACAGATGGATATGTCAATCGGGTCGATGGTTGGAATGGCCTCATGTTTTCTTGCAGGATTTGTAGTGAATTCAGGAATGAATATCTGGCTTGCAGGTGCGATAGCTCTTCTAATGGTCATTACATTTGGTGTGATAAACGGTGTCCTTACCGTGTACGGCAAGATGCCCTCTTTTATCGTAACCCTCGTAACGATGAATGTAATCAAAGGAATCAATTACATTTACTCTAGAGGACTTCCGATTTCGGGCCTGCCGAGAGGATTTAATGAACTTGGAATGGGGCATGTGCTGGGAATCCCTGTGCCGGTGATCATGATGCTTATAGTGACAGTTGTCCTGAGGGTTTATACAACGCAGACTCCGATGGGAAGAAGTTTCTTTGCAGTCGGAGGAAACCATGAAGCGAGCAGATTGAGCGGAATCAACACGAATCTCGTCGGGATAAGTGCTTTCGTGCTGTCAGCAATCATGAGTTTTATCGGAGCAATCGGTCTTACTGCACGGACTATGTCAGGCGTTGCAAATCTCGGTGATAATATGCTGTTTGACGTAATGACTGTCGTTGTTCTGGGAGGTACTGCTCTTTCAGGAGGCCGTGGGAAAGTCGTCGGTGTCATGCTGGCTGCGATGCTGCTTGGGGTTATCACCAACGCAATGGTATTACTTGGGATAAACACATATTGGCAGTGGATCGTCAAAGGAATCATATTAGTTGCAGTTGTTCTAATTGATTCGAATACACAAAAAGAAAATTCATAAATAGGAAGGTCTATCATGGAAATTGTAAAAATTCCGGAGTACGAGTATGCTCAACGCAGAGATAAAGCTGCAGCATTGATAAGAGAAATGAATTTGGATGTTCTGGTTGTTAATTCAACAGAATCCGATTTTGCTAATGTTCGTTATTTCAGCGGATTCTGGCCTCTGTTCGAAAGAGCTGGAGTGGCTATTTCCTCGACAGGCCGTTCTGCACTTCTTGTCGGTCTGGAAAGTGAGATTTTCGCTGCTGATATGGGATATATTGATAATATTCATGTGCTTATGGAATATCGAGAATCTGCCGACCCTTCGGCTCCGCAGCTTAAACCTGAAACTTTCAAAGATGCCTTTAAGTCGATCGGAGTCACAGGTGAGAACATCCGCATTGGTGTTGCCGCATGGATCGACACTACACTCGTTATCATGGACGGGATCAAGGAGAGCTTTCCTAAAGCTGAGATAGTTCGTGCCGATGAAATTATGGTAAAACTCAGATCAATCAAGAGTCCTAATGAGATTGCCTGTATCAGACATGGTTTCACAATAGTTGATTATGCTACACAGGAGGTAATCAAGGCCCTTCGTCCGGGCGTTACAGAATGTCAGATGGTAGGTGTCGCTCAGCGTGCAATCTACGAAAAGGGTGCTGAGTATGAAGGTCTTCCGATGTATGTGTTCAGCGAAAAATCAACGTCGCATGCAATTTCGAGACCACGTCCTGACAGAGTTATAGGAAAAAATGATATTGTTCAGCTCAACCTATCCGCCCGGGTAGACGGTTATTCTCCGAGTATCGGTATACCGTTATGTATGGGAAAGATCAATCCTGAACGAAAACGATATATCGATTTTCTTTTGGATGCCCATAATTGGACCAAGGAACAGTTAAGACCGGGCAAAGCAGCCAGTGAGATTTGTAAAGATTTTTATCAGCTGTTCGTCGATGCAGGCTATAAAGACAATTATGTATATGGGCCATGCCACGGAACCGGAATGATCGAAGTAGAACCTCCATGGATGGAAACAAATTCTGAATATGAACTTGAACCGAACATGTGCTTCCAGGTGGATTCCTTCATCTCAGGCCCCGGTTTCGGTGCCAGATGGGAATTGGGGGCTGCCATAACAGAAGATGGTGTTGATATCCTCACAAATCCTGTCGGAAAGTTCTACGAGCTCGGTTTCTGATATTTATCAGTTTCAACAAAATGTCGACCCCTTCTATGAATGTTTGGAAGGGGTTTGTTTTCATATTCTAAGGATATCTGTGGATGAAACGGAATCATGCCCTTGTGGTCAGTGTTTCACTTTTTGCACTGGCGATCAATTTGCTTGCCCCTTTGATTACGACATTTTCGACATATTTTCAATTGAACGAACATTATTTCTCTTTTATCTATTTATTCCAATATGGTTCATTTTTCTTGTGTTCACATCTCCTGGCTGCCTACTACAAAAAATACAGAAAGATACCCAAATATATTCTTAAAACAGCACTGATGATGACTTCTTTTGCTGTTTTTTTAATTGGATACTGTATTACTTTCTGGCAGCTGGCTATTGTATTTATCTTCATAGGAGGGCTGGGAGGTATTATCGAATCTGGAGCGACAGCCTTGTTATCGGAAAACGATTGTTCTGGTGGTAAGAGCATCTATCTTTCTCAATTCTTTTATGCTTCAGGAGCATTCTTTGCACCTTTTCTTCTAGCGGTTTTCTTAAGAATTACATTGCCTCTCAGGTGGATTTCGCTACTGGTTGCATCAGGCACAGCAATTATTACCATAATTGTATTTCGTTACAAAGAAAGTGATAAAGTATTTCAGGAGACTGAAAATATATCTGATGAAAGATTATTGCAGAAAAACAACAATTCTTCTCTTATACATCTCAGTGGTACGATGGTATTATATGTCATCCTTGAAGGATCTTTGTTTGCCTGGTTCCCCTACTACCTAGAAACTGCCTTCTCATATACTCCCAGCAAGGCTGCCGGTATGTTTTCCCTGTTTACTGTAGGATTTGCAATAATAAGGTTTATCTATTTTTTGAAGCCTGCACATAAATATGCTGTATTTCTGGTCTTGCATTCTTTGTCTATTGTATTATCTCTTATCTGTCTCAATATATTCACTTCTATTTGTCTACAAGTTATTTTCCTATTGCTCTTGGGGATTGGATGTGGTCCTATATGGCCTCTGATAGTTAATTACTGCTCACATAACAGCCTGGATCTTCATCATGTTATATATGTTGTCGGTGCGGGAAGTCTTGGGGCGCTTCTAGGACCTTCTCTTACTTCCTTTATTGTTCACTCAATCGGCATTATCGATATGGTAGATGTACTACTCTTCTATGGTATCATTCTCTTAATTCTGAATCTGATATTGAGCAAGAGGAATTGATTGATCATCTTCTCTTTTCTCTTTCAGCGATCATCATCGGACTTTCCTTGAGAGTAAGGACAAGGATGAATGCTATCACCGAGAGAACGAAGAAGACTTTCATCGAGCTCTCCAGAAAGGCGTTCTCTCTCATACTCATTACACTCACGAAGATGAGCCCTGTTATCTGACCCGAAAGCAGCAGCAGTCCCTGAGAGGTTGCTTCCGGTGCAGGAGAGCTGATCTCTGCAGCATACTGAAAACCTATCGGTCCGGCACTCATTACGAAGAATCCTAAGATAAAAGAAGAGATGAGGGCCACTAGATAGGCCTGTTCTCCAAAGAGTGTTCCTGCGAATGTTAATCCGAACATTCCAGGAACCATTCCTCCGATGCAGATCACCAGAAATAGTTTTCTTTTCATATACTTATCTGAGAGTATCGGGAGGATGACAGCCCCGAGAACTCCGCCG
>JAQQAI010000009.1 GCA_028532915.1 Sphaerochaetaceae bacterium | reverse complement strand
CCCGGTGTCTTTGCCATACTGACGACACCGATACTCATACCAATAGCCCAGATTGCGTTGATGACGGTATCATTTCTTCCCTTCGCCTTCAAAGAGACCATCGCTATGATAAGCGCAGCAATCACAGCGAATATGATCGCTCCCGCAATTGGAGGCATGAACGGCAGAATACCTGTCGCATTGAAATAGAGAGCCAGTCCGATTCCTCCAAGGACCGCATGGGAGATCGCTCCTGCGAGAGAAGCAATTCTTTTTACTGTAACTATGGTCCCCAGGACTCCGAAAAGAACCGAAGACAGCAGTCCGGCTATCAGTGCATTGCGAATGAACGGCATGTTCGGATTGAACAGCGCCTGAAGAAAATTACTCATGATGTGCTCCTGTTATGCATTCACAGCTGTGACTGATCTTCGAACTGTGCAGTACTTTGAGAATTGAGGATTCACTCTCCTCTTCTGCTGCTGCAAGGGGATGCTGGACGACATTAGAGATCATGCCGTTCTCAGGATGTTCTCCGACACACAGGACCCTGTCGGTCAGAGCTGAGACGTATGTGGTATCATGCGTCACGATGAAGATAGTCGTGTCACCTTTGATCTTGCTCAGTGCCTCATAGAAATTCCTTTCACTCAGAGCGTCCATGTTGGCTGTCGGTTCATCGAGAATGAGCATCTTCGGTCGGGAAGCGAGGGCTCTGGCGACCAGGACTCTCCGCCTCTGTCCTCCGGAGAGTGCATAATAGGGGCGGGATGACAGGTTGTGAACATCCATAAGAGAGAGAGCCTCATCTATCCTCTCTCTATCTTCTTTTGAGTAGTGAAACTTCCATGGAGTGACACATCCCATTCTTACCACCTCGTAGACAGAGATGGGGAAAGCGGAATCGAAATTCGCATATTGAGGTACATATCCGAGATACTTCTTTCCCTCTGTGGCCGAGGTTCCGAAGAGTCTGATCTCTCCTCTCTCAGGGATTTCCAGGCCCAGCAGAAGCTTCAGTATCGTGCTCTTTCCGGCTCCGTTCGGTCCGAGAAGGGATACGAACTCTCCTTCATGGATATGAAAGGATGTGTCCGAAAGGACTTTTGAAGAAGGGTAGGAAAAAGAGACGCGGGAAAATTCAAGAACGATTTTCCCGCTGGGTTGTTTTACCGGTAACGGGTGCACTGCATACTTCCTTTATAATCTGCTTGCTTCAATTAAAGTATCTCCCATTTTCCTGATATTCTCAAGCCAGTCATATGCAAGCGAATCAAGTGACAGTACCTGTGCTCCCACGGCATCGGCAACACTTTTTGCAGCTTCTTTGGGGAACTGTTCCTGCACGAAGATAGCTTTCACCTCTTCTTCCTGAGCCTCTTCGATCAGTGCGGCGAGAGTCTTGGCAGTTGGTTCCTTACCTCCTGTTTCGACAGCTTCCTGGCTGATGTTGAACTCATCAAGGAAGTATCCGAAGGCGGGATGATAGACGAACACAGTTGACCCTGAAAGGGGTGCAAGATCTTTTCTGAGCTGAGCGAACAGCTGTTCGATCTCTGTAATAAACTCTGCAGCATTTTCCTTATACACTGAAGCATTTTCGGCATCAATGGCAGACAGAGTGTCAGCGATGTGGTTGACCTGGATGATGTAGGGATCTTTCGATAGCCATGTGTGCTTATCGTAGACCATATCATGCTCATCTTCGTGGCTATGCTCGTCTTCATGTTCATCCTCATGGCTGTGTTCATCCATCATTCTGAATGTGACTCCTTCTGTGGTGTCGATTACCGGCAGATCTGGATACAGTGCCGTAACTTTAGGAACCAGAGCATTTTCGAAATCGGTTCCGCTGAGAAACCATGCCTCCGATTCGGCCAGGTCCGCCATCTGGCGCGGGGTTGTCTCATAGTTATGGGGCGACTGTCCGGGACCTACGAGGGTTATGACTTCGACGAGGTCTCCTGCCACACGGCTTACAGCGAATGCCTGAGGAGCGATCGATACAGCTACTTTTGTCTTTCCTGTTTCAGTACTCTCGATCTCTCCCGCTGCGAACAGGGATACTGAGACCGCAGCGAGCAGAAATAATGTGATTATCTTTGATCGTGTAATTTTCATGATATTCTCCTTGGAGAGAATATACTGCCGGAAATAGTAAAATGCAAGTCATTTGCATTTTATTTGTCTGAAACCTCATACATTCCTGTGAGAAAGTCGACTGAATGGCGGATAATCTCTTTTAATACATCAATATTGATGTCCTCGAGTTTCTTCACATAAATGCAGGCTTTACCCATAGAATACTTTCCGAACCCGGGGAGGATCTCTTTCAGCTGTTCGTCACCGACAGCACTGTAGAGACTGATACTCGCCTTGCGCGGAGAGAATCCGAAAAGGGGAGCATCTCCGCTGTGTCCTGTAGGATAGACATAATGGTAGGATCCGAATCCTATGATGGATGGACCCCACATCACACCGGGATATCCGGTTTCCTCCTCGCAGATTCTGAGAAGTTCATAGGCATCTTTCCTCTTTTTTTCATGTTCGATCGCATCAAGGAATTCTTTCACAGGGTGTGCGTTCGGCACTGTCTTCTGTTCGTACATACTGCTCTCTCCTTTGATTTTTTTTCATCGACTCTTTACGATAGCACAGTTTTTTACGATAGTATAATTATAAGTAAATACAAAAATAAAAACATTACAGATTAATCGAGGAGAAACATCATCATGCAGTTACTTGAACCAATACAGAAAAGAAGAGCCTACCGGGCGTTCGATAAGAAGAAAGTCGATACTGAGATTCTTACCCGACTTGCACAGGCTGCCCATACAGCGCCTTCCAGTGCGAATAATCAGCCGTGGAGAATCGTCACTGTCACAGAAGAAGGGCAGCTGGCAAAGATGAAGGAAGTACTGGCCGGCGGAAATTACTGGGGGAAGAACGCTCCTGCGGTCAGTGCCTTCGTTACAAGCCCCGGATGGTCCATGTCTATAGGAGGACGGGACCTTGCCTATTTTGAGTTGGGTATGGCTGCGATGGCTTATCAGCTGCAGGCGGTCAGCGAAGGGCTGTATGTTCATCCGATCGTAGGCTTCGATGCTCAGAAAGCGAAAGAAGTGCTCTCCATTCCCGATGAGGCTGTTCTCGAGATTCTTATGATAGTAGGATACCCCGGTGATAAAGATATCTTGAGTGAAAAACATCTGCAGATGGAAGAAATGGAAAGGGAGAGGAAGCCGCTTGATCAGATTTTGAGCTGGGACAGATGGTCAGATCTTCTTTTGCCCAAGAAAAAATAAGCTATTGTCTGCTCCACTTCAGTGATAACGCTGAAACAGGGCATGCGTCGACACATTCACTGCACAGGATGCAGTCTGTCGTGTCGACGTTTTCTTTATCAACATAACGCTCGACATCTATGCTCATCACACATCGTTCGTTGCATCGGAGGCAGTGTATGCAGGAATCTTTATCTGCACTGATATGCAAAGACGGAATGTTCAACGTTTTCCCGAGCTTTTTGCCTGCGATCATGAACGGAGCCATCCAGCAGATCGTATGGCAGGCAGCCCTTCTTCCGAACAGAAGAGGGAGAATGAAGAATATCAGTGAAACTATGATGAAGATGATCAGAGAGGGTACATCCGAGACAGATATTCCGCTTACAGTCATATAGGTGAAATTAACTGCATTGACTCCGCCTGTTTTCCAAAAGAGAAAGAGAAGCATGAAGACCCAGGGAATCCAGATCAGATATTTGATCCAGTTAAAACGTGTGCGCCTGAATTTCTTATTCTGTGCTCCTTCCACCAGGTCCTCTATCTTTCCTCCCGGACAGATATAAGAACAGAACAGACGTCCGAAGAATATGGAAAAGATGAACATCAAGCCGAAGATGATCAGACTGCCTGTTATGATTCCTTCAGATGCTCCGGCAAGCGGGATCACAGGAGAAAGGTAGTAGAATATTACGGGGAACAGAAGGAGGAAGAATGTCGTGCTGATGATTCTGATTTTAGCTGAGACAGTTTTTGGTTTCATACTTTTCATTGGAAAAACGTCACCTTTATCTATAATTTAGTGATTTCTGTCAGAATTTGTCCAGGTGCGACTGCACCCAGATATCTGTATGAGTATGAACACATAAGATCGCCTCATCGATATTCCTGTTCATGACTGCATTGTGCAAAGATTCATGTGCTTCATATACTCCCGCGTGGATGGGATTGATTGTCGGGGTGAACAATTCGATGACGAAGTCATATATCCTTTCGATGATAGGATTGTGCGTCAGGTTGCCAAGCTGATGATGATACTCGATATCGTATTCATTCGCTTTCTCAAAGCTGACCTGGTCGCTTCTCAGTTCTTTGAGAAAACTGTTCATGGTTCGGTCAAGTACCTTGAGGTCCTCATCGCTAGCATGTTCAATGACAAGACGGACGATTCCTTCTTCAAGTAGCTGTCTTACCTGTGTGAGAGATTCATAGTCACGCTCCTGGACCAGAATCTGATACAGATGGGCATCGAAAAGTTTCTTGTTCGATGCTGTCGCGACGAAGGTTCCTGATCCGCGCCTGATTTCGAGTACTCCGTATGCAGAAAGAATTTTGATCGCTTCACGCACCGAACCTCTGCCTACTTTCAGATTTTCGGCCAGCACAGTCTCGCTGGGAATCATATCACCCGGTTTCAGGCTCTGCCGGATGAGCAGCTCTTTGATTTTCTCAACCACGATTTCAACAGATGATAATCTTCTTTCTGCTACGGTGAATAACTCATTCAAGGAAAAAACTCCTGTATTTGTATTACGTTCTCTATGTTGGAATGATACTGAAATGCCGGTATGTTATCAATATAGGAAAAGTGTCAATCGATGTAATCTTCTCTGCAGGGAGTGAAACACTCGAGCAGTTCGGTATCTTCAAGGACCTGCGACCCATGCGGATCATCTGAGGCAAAATAGTAGGCATCACCAGCTTTCAGTTCCAGAATATCACCGTTCCCCTTGATGAAGTTTATGCGGCCTTTCATCACGATTCCGTTCTGGGACTGAACGTGAGTATGCATCTCGAGAGTCGATCCTTTTTCCAGATAGAAATAACACATCATCGTATCTTTATCATATGTCAATGTCACCCTTTGTATACCCGGTGCTCTCTCTATTTTGGGATCTGCAGCCAGATTCCCTCTATGCTTATGATCTGAACTCATTACTGTCTCCTTACCTTTTTGATGTATTCGACCAGAACATCCCATCCCTTCACAAATGAGGAACGGAACAGTTCTACTCCTCCGAAATCATAATATTCACTTTCTTTCATGCCGTCTTCGGCGTATGCTCTTCTATAATCGGAGAGTTTCTCTTTCAGTTCCGCGATGATCGAATCTTCAGGGATGTCGTCAATTCTCGACACGACATCCATATCCTGTTCGATCAGCGTTTCTGCGGTCCCTTTCCAGTTGATCGTTATATGAAGATCTCCGCCGACAAGTTCCGTGAAGTCCTCGAGTTTCCTTGCGCCGCCGCCGATCATTGTTCCGGGATAGTTTCGTTCTTTGAGTAATTTGTACTGTTTCTTCGCGATCGATAATCCGGCAGCGCGCACTGCTTCATCAGAGATCTGAATATTCTCGTTCCTTATTACCCGTTTGAAATGATCATCCAGAATCCCGGTGATATGTGTAAGGAAGAACGGAGGCTGTTCTTTCAGTTCCTGCGTCGTCTCACGATAGGCTTCAGCAATTGAAATAGCCTGTGAAAGACTCATGACCTCGGTGGCCATAGTGGGTGTCCCTTTTCCTGCGAGAGTTCTGATCGCTTCGATACCGTATGCGGTCACAGGAATTTTCACCATGATGTTATCACCTATCTTACGGTTCTCGATACCATCCGCAATGATGGCGGATGCATCTTCTTCATGGTAGGGGTTGCTTTGTATTGTAACAAACCCGTATCTTCCTTCACTGCTTTCGTACATGGGCATAAACAGATCACTGAGTCTGCTCACCATGATTCTTTGTACCATCGCGGCAAGTTCTGAATTATCTTCGATATACGGAGACAGAAGTCTGATAGTTCGTGTCACATAAGCTCTGTCGGAGGGAGATTTCAACAGTTTGGAAACATAGCTCGGGTTTGTCGTACAACCGACGGCACCTGCTTCGATGGCTTTCACTGCATCTTCGATTGTGGGATTGTTAATCCAGAATCGTGTCGCTGTGGTTTTTTTTACGCGTTGGAAATATCCGGTGTTATACATGAGGGTTCTCCTTTTGTTCAATTAAACATTGCATTCGGAAGCAAAAGACTTATCTGTGGTAAATATGTGACGATGATCAAAGCAAGAAGCAGTGTTATGAAGTATGGTGCGACAGCTTTGAAGATCTTTTCTACGGGCAGTTTTACGATAGGAGACAGCATATAGACGCTCATTCCTACCGGAGGTGAGATCATTCCTATCATCAGGTTCAGAACCATGACCACCCCGAAATGGATGGGGCTTACACCGGCAGCCACTAAAGGAGGCAGCAGAATCGGAGTAAGAACCATGATAGCTGCCGTCGTCTCGATGAACATTCCCGTAATCAGCAGGACGATGTTTGCTATCAGAAGCAGAACATATGGACTTGAGGAGACCGTCAGCATCAGATTCGAAACATGCTGAGGCAGTTGTTCCACTGTGAGGATCCATGCAAAGATCGCGGCAGAAGCGACGATGAAAAGAACGCTGACGGTAGAACGCAGAGTTTCTTTCAGAACTTTGATCAATCCTTTCAGGCTGAGTTCTTTATATATCGCGCTCAGAATAAGTGCATAGGTTACAGTGATCGCCCCGACTTCGGTGGGAGAGAAATATCCGCTGAGCATGCCGACCATGAGCATAATAGGCATGAGCATTGCAGGGCCTCCCCGCCGGATGATGGTAAACACTTCTTTTAGGGTATATTTTCCGACGACCCCTTTCGGATAATTCTTTCTTCTGGCGAAGAATCCCACCTGAAGCATAAGAAGAGCAACAATGATGAGAGCCGGGAGTATTCCTGCGATGAGAAGACGCATTGCCGAGGTTTCTGCAGCCGAGCCGTAGATTATCAGGGGAATACTGGGAGGGAAGATTGGTCCGACAACAGCTGAAGCGGCTGTTATCGCCGCAGAATCCTCCTTCGGATAATTCTGTTTTTCCATTGCATCTATTTCGATATTCCCCAAACCTCCGACGTCTGCAAGAGCTGCGCCGCTGATCCCGGCAAAGATCAGAGATGCGACGATATTGACCTGGGCCAGTCCCCCCTTCAGGCGTCCTACCAGTAACTTCGAGAACTCGAACAGGCGGCTCGTGATCCCTGAATTGTTCATGAGTCCTGCAGCAAGGATGAACAGAGGGACTGCAAGAAGCGGAAACGAATTCAAACTCGCCACCATTCTCTGCACCATCACGCTCACCGGGATATTATTGATTATCAGATATAAGGCGGCAGGTAGACTCATGCTGAAAGCGATCGGAAGACCCGCAAGAATACATGTAAGAAACAGCAGGATGATTATTGTTCCGCTCATTTTGTATTACCTCCGTTCTTGAGCAGTGTGATGATGAAAGACAATGCGGCAACGGCTGTAAACGCGATACCGATGACAATCGGGATATACATGATGTAATTGGGCATTCTCATCGCAGGAGTCTTCACGCTCCAGTTTTTTGAGAGAACCTGATTGACTGAAAGAAGAAGGAACAACGCCATAAGAAATGAACATCCTTCACCAAGCAGTTCGAATATCCATTGCAGTTTCTTCGGGAGCCGTGAAGTGACAAGATCTACGATGATATGCTGCTTATCAACAATCAGTACCGGGATCATAAGAAATACAAGAGAAACGAGACTATATCGGGCAAGCTCTTCTATGATGACAGATCCGCTGTTGAAAAAGTTCCTCATGATAATCTGAGTCAGAACGCATCCGAACAGGAGGATCAGAAATATTAAAGACACCGTCTCTAATATCCTGCTGGTCTTTTTAATGATATTTTGCATGTAAGGTTCTCCAGATAAACCGGATGCCGTGATCAGAGGAACCGATCACGGCCTTCCGGAATGTTTTTCTTTTTCGGCTATTTCAGACTGCGGATTTGATCGTAATAGACTCCCCACTTGTCTCCGAAGCGGTCGTCCACGATTTTTTCTACAGACGCTCTGAATGCATCAACCTGAAGACCCTGTTCGGGTCCTATGATCGTCATTCCTTTATCTGCCAGCGTCTGAAGATCTGCTTCTTCACTGTTGAGCACATAATTCGATGCCCATTCGCGAGTTTCAGAAGCGACGTTTCTGAAGATTTCCTTGTGCTCATCAGACAATTTCTGCCAAACACTTTCATTGATCACAACCGGTTCCGATCCCATGATATGATTTGTGAGCATGAGATAATCCTGAACGTCATACAGATTGTTTGAGACGAGCACACTCACCGGGTTCTCCTGGCCGTTTGCTACACCGGTAGACAATGCGACGGGGACTTCTGCCCAGTCGACCGGAACTGCTACTGCTCCCATCCCTTCGACTGCTGCCATGTAGATGGGTGAAGGTATGGCACGGATCTTCTTTCCTGAAAGATCAGCCGGCGAATAGACTGGAGAATTTGTTGTAAGATTTCTGGTTCCGAAGTAGAAAGAATAAAGGATTCTCACGTTTCTTGTTTCAATAAGCTCTTCATTCAGTTCTTTCAATACCGGAGAGGTGTCAGGGTTTGTTGCTTTCAGAAGATGATCGACATCACGATACAGGTATGGAGTATCAAACAGACCGAGATCTTCCAGGAGAGGCTGCAGTCCTCCGTATGTATTATGATGCAGTGCCACACTTCCCTGAGAGACCATCTCTGCCATCTCCGTTATAGTTCCGAGCTGGGATCCGGGATACACTTCGATTTTGATGGCTCCGTCTGTCTCTTCTGCGATCCTCTTTGCAAAGTAATCTGCCTGAAGTCCGTTGGGGCTGTTGGCAGCATTCATATGCGCGTAACGGAGGACCAGAGGCTTTTCAGCGGTCGGACCTGAAGATTCTGTCTGCCCTGCGGCAAACACAAACGAACAGACTGTAATCAAAACCAATAAGACAGTCATTCCTTTTTTCATAAAACACTCCTTTTCTATACTATAATGTATAGCAAACGACTATTGTCGTTGTTTTTCCTTTTTTCTGATAACCGATTCTGCACAGGCGACGATGTTTTCGACCGACATTCCATATGCATCCAGCAGCTCTTCGGGGAATCCTGATTCTCCGTATGTGTCCTGAAGTCCGAGTCGTGCAAGAACTGCAGGTGATTCTTCCGCTATCACCTCAGCTATCGCACTTCCCAGGCCGCCAATGATCGTATGATCTTCTATGGTCACGGCACATCCTGTCTGGGCGAGAATATCTTTGATACCTTCCCGATCAAGGGGCTTTACGGTCGCAACCTCTACGACCTTTGCTCCTATACCTTTTTCTGCAAGTATTTCTGCGGCTTTTAGGACTCTGTTGAGAACAAATCCGTGAGCGAAAAGAGCCACCTTATTTCCGTTGTCTTGCATGACCCGTATCTTCCCTAAAGGGAAAGGCTGATCGGATCCGAATACTTTTTCCTCTTTTCCGCTTCCAATCCTTATGTAGACGGGACCGGCGATATCTACACTTGCAACGATTGCCTTTCTGACCTGTTCCCCGTCAGCGGGGCACAGTATAGAGAATCCCGGTATCGTTCTGAGCAGCCCGATATCTTCGATAAACTGGTGGCTTACTCCTTCTCTGTTTCCTCCGTGCAGACCACCGTTCGCTCCGACAAACCTGACTTTCAATTTCGGATATGCTACGAATGTCCTCATCTGCTCACAGGCTCTCATTGTCAGAAAGCCTGCATAAGTGCAGATATACGGTATCAATCCGCTTGATGCCAGGCCGGAACAAACACCGACTCCATTCTGTTCGCTGATACCCAGTTCTATCACTTTGTCTGGCCATTTCTCGAGAAAAGGCTCTCCTTTCACGACTTTCAGGGAATCTGTCGATACGAATACTATATCTTCCCGTTTTTCTGCGAGTTCGATCAGTCCGTCTCTGAATCCGACCCGAGTGCTGTCGACCACTTTCTTCATGCCTTTCCTCCAAGTTCTTCCATTGCCTGAGCATACTCTTCATCGGTATAAACCCGTTTGTGCCAGCTGTTGTCTCCGATCATGTACGAGAGTCCATATCCTTTGATCGTCTTCGCTATGATCACCGAAGGGCGGTCTGAAACCTGATGGGCGTTATCGACGGCTTCAAGGATCTGAGAGATATCATGACCATCGATGGATTGTACATGCCACCCGAAGGAGTGCCATTTCTCGTCGATAGGATATGTACCGCTGATCTCTTCTATAGTCCCTCCGCTCTGATAGTTGTTGTTGTCTATGAATACGGTAAGATTAGAGACCTTGTGATGGGATGCCGCCATAGCAGATTCCCAGATCAGTCCTTCTCCCAGTTCTCCGTCACCTGTTATTGCGTACACCTGATACTCTTTTTTCCGGATCCTTCCGGCAAGAGCGATACCGAGGGCTACCGAAACACCGTTACCAAGAGACCCTGTCGTCGCATCAAGCCCTCTGGTTTTAGGCTGATATGGGTGTCCCTGCAGATTCGAATGAAGAAATCTCAGAGTCGTGAGCTCTTCAGGAGGAAAGAAACCTCTTCTGGCCAGAGCCGCATAGAGAGCGGGACAGGCATGTCCTTTAGATAACACGAATCTATCTCTTTCTTCCCAGAGAGGGTTTTTCGGATCGACCCTCATGATATGGAAATACAAGGCGGCGATGATGTCCGCGGCAGAAAATGAAGGAGAAGGATGTCCGTCTTTTGAACGGTAAACCATCTCCACCACGTCTTTTCTGATCTGACGGGCACAATCATTCAGGTGTTGAATATCAGTTTTCATTATTTTGTCCCTCCAGAATCTCTTTGACCATTTCGATTCCTGTGCGCGGACTGGAGAAAACAGTTTTTCCTGTTAGTTGTCGTAGGGGTTCTTCCATTCTTGCCATAGAACCCTGTGCAAGAAGAATCACATCACATGTAAGCGCGACTTTCTGGGCGGTCTCTGAAATAAGACGGTCATGAGTCTCTCCGTCTCCTGCGGTTATCGCGCTGAACGCTCCTTCGGCAAGTCCTGAGACTATGCTGATCTTCTTTCCGCTATCACGTGCATATGATTCAAGCAGTCTGATCGTCGGATCGAGAGTCGTCGGTAAGGTTGCAAGCACAGCGATAGAATCAGCTGTCTCTATCGCTTTACGGCTCATTGCTTCGTCTATTCTCACAATCGGGACAGGCATGAACTCGCGTGCTCCGTACACTGCATCTCCAATGGACGAGCATGTATTCAAAATGAGCTCGGCACCGGAGGCGCAGGCGATTTCATAGTAACCGTAGAGTCTGCGTTTTACATCCTTCGTCAGTTCTCCGGCAGAGATGATATCTGCAATCATGCTGTCATCAAGTATATTCATGACCTGATATCCGGGAAGGATTTCATTCAAGAGGTCCGATAGCGGTTTGACTAACGCTGCTCCGGTGTAGATCGCTGCAATTTTATGTTTCACAGTATGCGCTCCTTTTTGCTTAAACATAAGACGTCATACGTCGTATGTTTAGTGTGTGGCACAAAATCACATCTGTCAAGAAATATTTTCTAAACAGGAAATAATGCATCCTAAGTGATGGACAGCGATGAATATAACGAAGCTTCCTGCGCTGCAGGAAGCTTCATATTTACAGACAATGATACCTGTTAGTGTGTTTTAATTATACAGATTACAGTCCGGAAGCCATCATGCTGTGAAGGCTGCCTCCGTTTTCAACATTTGAGAATCCCAGTTGACCGAGTACCCGAACTCCGTAGCTCGATCTGGCTCCCGAAGCGCAGTACAGGATGATCTTCTGGTCTTTATCATCAAGGGTCTGAGCCCATTGGGCAAGGCCGTCAAGGTCGATGTTTATCGCTTTGGGATGTGCTCCCATCGCGAATTCCATCGGAGTTCTCACGTCGACGATGAGAGGTCCTTCCTGAGTCTTCTGAACAGAGTTCCCGTCAGAGGCAGATACTGAATCATCATTCTTTGATTCAAGGTCGCTGACTGATTTCTTTTCGATCGGGAACAGCGAGACATCGAGTTGTTTGTAGCCGATGGCCCGTGCATATCGTTCGACCGAGATGAAGCCGCCGCTTACGTTGAATACATCGTCAACCTGTGCTCCTTTCAGCATTCTGAGGGCGACGTGTCCTTTCTGACCGTCGTCGCTGATAAGAAGGACCGGATGACCTGCGGGTAGTTTATCTAAATTGTCTCTCAGGTCATTCTGACTGATGTTGTTACTTCCTCTCAGGTTTGCCTTCGAGAAGCTGATAGGATCTCTGAGGTCGATAACGACCGGCTGTTTTTCCCTGATGAAGGTCTCGAGGTCCTGAGCAAGGATCGATGGACTGAAGTCTGTCTGATGGTTTACTGCCGTGAAAGCTGCCATGTTGACAGGTCCGTTGGGGCTGTTGAAAGGCGGTGCATACGCAAGATCGAGTTCTTCCAGATCCCGTATAGTCAGGCCTCCTGCGATCGCGGTAGCAACTACGTCTATACGTTTGTCGATTCCGATCCTTCCTGCAACCTGTGCTCCGAGTACCTTTTCGCTCTTTCTGTCCCAGATGAGCATCAGACTCACTTTCTCCGATCCGGGATAATAAGATGTGTGACTTGATTTATGGACGACAACGGCTTCGGCATCGAATCCGGCGTCCTTTGCGATCTTCAGGCTCATGCCTGTCGATCCGGCAACTGCGCCGAAGATCTTGACTACCGAAGTGCCCATCGCTCCGTTGTAGGTCCGGTTTCCACCCAGAGCATTCTCCGCCACGATTCTTCCCTGTCTGTTGGCGGGACCTGCAAGAGGCATACGGACTGTTTTGTCGAGAACCGAGTGGGTTATCTCTACCATATCGCCGGCAGCATAGATTGAAGGGTCGCTTGTCTGCATCCGATCCGATACTTTCAGTCCTCCCCGTGAACCCATTTCCAATCCTGAATCTTTTGCCAGTTGCAGTGTTGGTCTAACTCCGATTGAGAGCAGCACGAAATCTGCATCTACAGAGGAGCCGTCACTGAGAACTACATGGTCATCTTCGATCGCATCCACCGATTTGCTCAATTTGAGCTGGACACCATAATCAAGCAGTTCCTTGGTGATGAATCCTGCGATTTCCCCTTCAAGGTTCGGCATCACCTGGGAAGCCATCTCGACTAGAGTTACGTCGATACCCCGTTTTACCAGTGCTTCGACCATCTCCAATCCGATGAAACCTCCGCCTACGACGACTGCTTTCTGCGGTTTCTTTTCGTTGATGAAAGAATCGATTCTGTCCATATCATCGAGGGTCCATAACTGAAATACATGGTTTTTATCGACTCCGGGAAGAGGGGGGACCACAGGTTTGCCTCCCTGTGCCAGAATGAGGGCATCATACGGGAAGTTAAGCTTTTCTCCAGTCTCCGTATTCTCTGCAGTGATGATTTTCTTCTCTCTATCTACCGACAGAGCCTGAGTATTGGTGTGTACATTCACTCTGTACTGTTCATCGAAGGTCTCTTTACTCGCCATGATGAGAGAGGAGCGGTATTCGATGTCCTTTCCTATGTAGTAGGGAAGGCCGCAGTTTGCGAATGAGACATCGGCTCCTGCCTCAAGAAGTGTTATATTCACATTGTTATCGATTCTCCGTGCGCGTGCTGCCGCAGTTGCTCCGGCAGCGACACCGCCGATTATTACTAGCTCTTTCATTTCAGCTCCTCTTTGTCAAATACTTGAGTAATATATAAGAGAATGACACAGGAGGGTAAAGTGACAATATCACAGTAGTGAGAAGTAAAAGCAGGAGAATTACCATCTCGACACAGTTTTTTTTGTCTCATGTATGCCTTAAAGGTTCGGATAGGGTGTTTACTGAGAGCCGGTCAATATTCGACCTGATTGTCTTCATGTTATCTGTTTTTCACTTTCCCGGAAGAAGAGCTTTGCATGGTATTTTACTCTTCCAAAAATCGGTGTCTGTATGATAAAGTGTTTACCGGTAATCGGTGTTTCCCCGAGATATTTTATGATAGATTCGTGTGAAATGATTTGGTTTTCCCTGTGTTGTTTTCCCGGTATGAAATTAACGTATCGAAATAATACAAAAAAGCGAATAATAAAGCACTCTATAGCATATTGATGGAGGTTCCGTGTGAACAAAGGTCTTCACATATCTGTAATTATTTCGATCATTCTGATGACTGTCCTGACAGGCTGTGATTCATGGTCCACTTATCCGCCCGATGATAAATACGGGCAGAACGAATATGACGGGCAGCTGACATGGTCACAACTTTCCTTTACGGACGGATGGTCTTCACGGTATAAGCATGCGTCGACCGTTTACGACGGAAAACTGTGGGTTTTCGGCGGATACGGGTATCAGGATATTTCCTCGGACAGCTATCTGGAGGATGTATGGTATTCTCAGGACGGTGCAACCTGGGTCAATGCGACTTCGGATGCTCCGTGGAAAGGCCGGGCAGGTCATTGTGTTGTCGTTCTCAACGATACCATGTATCTGATCGGCGGATTCGCTGTGGATGAGGATGATAATGATGAAGATACAAACCATTATATGAGCGATGTGTGGTCATCTACCGACGGGGAGAACTGGACTGAAGTTGCCGCTGATGCCGCATTCGGAGACAGAGCCTATCATGCGGCAGTTGTGGTAAATGATACGATCTATGTCATAGGCGGAAGAAAGAACGGTACTTATTATTATGATGATATCTGGAAATCGGCCGACGGGGAGACCTGGACTGAAGTCTCGTTGTCGGATGAGGATAGGGAGATTCTCGAAGAGCGTGCAGCGATGGCGGTCGCAACAGATGGAGATTACATCTATATTCAGGGAGGATACACTTCTGATTACGAACTTGCACAGGTCGATCAGACCGATTGGAAGAAGATCAGAAGATTCGATACTGTAAATAATACTGTCGAAAAGATGAGCCGTCCGGGCGGTTCTTCCTACGGCAATAGAGCAATGATGAAAATGGTCAATTACGATGGAAGATTCTTCCTTTTCAGCGGTGCTGATGTCAAACGGGAATACAGTATGGATTACGATGATTTTTACTCGACCTGGACGTATGACTACACCTCCGATTCATGGTCCTTGGATTCTGCCGGTTCGGGCTATGGTCCCAGGCACGGTTATACAGCACAAGTGTTTGATGCCGGTGACGGGGAGAAGATCTGGATTCTCGGAGGGTGGTCCTATACCGGTACAAAGGATGATGTATGGACAGCAGAGGTGGAGGAATAGTCATGAAAAGATTGATTGTATTGACATTGCTTGTAATTATATTGTTTCCGCTTGCGGCCTCTGATGAGGGCTGGGAGTTCAACCTTCTTGATGGTGAATTCTTCTATCCGAACTACATCGCCGATCCGTTCTCTTCGCGTTTTTCAGCAGACGTCAGAGATTTGTCGATCAATGAGGTTGCCCTTGATTCGGACGAGAGACTCGATATAACAGTCGGATCACGGTTCTCGCTCTTTTCTCTGAGAAAAACCGACAATCCCGATATCGGGGCCCAGCTGGATCTCTGGGTGACTATACCGCTTTTCATGGAAGGATCAAGCAATGATCTGCTGGCCGTTGACGGCATCTATTCGGTAGGCCTCGTTCTCAGTCCGTCAGACTGGATCACGGCAAGAATCTCCCGCCACCATATCTGTACCCATGCAGGTGATGAGATCGATACATCGGGAGATGGGGATTCGTCTATAGACTATGATCCTACTGCCAATATGGTCGCCTCAGCATACGTAAGAGACGATTTCGGAATATCTCTCGCTCTGAAGCCTCTCAATCTTCTGGATATCGGATGGCTTGATGACACATTGCTTATCTACGGAGATTACTATTTCTTCTGGCCTGGAGAAGATCCTCTGGGTACTAGACAGATAAAACCGGCCCGTGATGCCTACACATGGTTCGCGGTGGGAGCAGAGATCAAATCTCCGAAGATTTTCGATACAAGCATGTATGCCGCCGGTCATATCACCTACTGGGAAGAGCTGGACTGGATGCCATGTTATTCTCTGGAGGTCGGACTGGAGACAGACGGAGCTGTAGAGGGTATGGCACTGAGAGTTGCCTATAATTTCTATGACGGCAGATCTCTCATGAACAATTTCTACAACAAGCGTGAACAGTTCACAGGATTCTCGATCAGTGTAGAATTGTAGATTGACCTGAAAACTGATAACACTAAACAGGGCGCTCTTTGAAAGGGGTGTCCTGTTTTGTATTGCATGTGGTCGACCTATTCAGGCAGAAGAGATCCATTCTCGGATATTTTATTTGATACTGTATTGATCCGGTTTCGATTATGCTCAAAATACGAAAGTGACAAAGATAGTCAAAAAATAAATATTTCTATGAAATGGAATAATAGTATTTTACCATAAATATGGAAAGTTCGTGTTCTTCAGGTATTAGTAATTGTTTTGTAAATAAAATTTTTATCTTGACAGCTGGAAATTCTGATGTTTTACTAATACTTACTTAGTGTAAATAAAAAATGGAGGAAGGAAATGAAAAAACTATTAGTTTTTGCTTTATTGATCTGTCTGATTCCTACGATGGTGTTCGCTCAGGGAGGAGCTGAAGCATCGGAGACCGCTGATGATAACTTCTTTGATGAAACAGTTAAGATTATCATCCCTTACGGGGCCGGAGGAACTCATGACGTTGTAGCGAGAAAGTTTGCCGAGGTGGGTTCGAAATACACGAATGCTCCTATTGTATGTGTTCAGGAGACAGGTGGTGACGGGCTGGTTGCAGGTATCAATTTTACGAAGAAAAAACCCAATACCAGAGAGCTGCTCACCACATCTTACGGACTTTGGTATCAGAAGATCGTAAAAGGTGACACGATTCAGCTGGATCTGACTAAGATTCATCCGGTAGGGACTTTTGATGACAGGTCGTACCTTCTTTATGTGAGAGGAGATTCGAAATACGAAGATCTGCAGGACCTGATCGATGAATCGAAAAAAAGAGAAGTCGTTCTTTCTGCGGGTGCTGTAGGAGCTGATGCTCATCTGTGCTTCGGCGGATTGATCAAGAAAGCAGGCGGTGAGAGCCGGATTGCCTCCTATGAAGGTGGAGCTCAGCAGATCGCTGCACTCCTGAATGGAGAGGCTGACTGTTTCGTAGGGACCTCTCAGGTTGGTAAACAGTACCTGCAGACCGGTGATGTCCGTGCTATTGCATGTTTTAAAGACTTCGATTTTGTCGGATTCGAAGAAGAACTCGGCCTTGTCGTTCCTAATGTGGCAGATGCGGGATATCCTCAGAGTGCCATCACAGGTGGTGGTATGCTGAGTGTCACAGCCGGAACAAAAGAATCATATATCCAGGATGTAGAAGATCTGATCAAGACAGTATGGGACGATCCTGAATTCTCTGAATTCACTACCAGCATCGGTCTCAATATTTTCGAGTGCTATGGTGAGGATCTTCAGGAGCACATCAAAAAAGCCGCAGAAAATGCGACGATCTCTGCCCGTTCTCTAGGCCTTATTGACTAAGGTTCTACATATTGTTCTTTCGAGAGGGGAGCGTGTCTGTTCCCCTCTCATATTGCTTGATTTATGGAGTTATGATGAAAGTTAGAAGTAATCTTGCCGGAGGCATCATCTTTCTTGTATTCGGAACAATACTGATGCTTCTTTTGAATTCCCAGGTAATAACCTACGGGAAGATCCATTTTCTGCAGAGCGCAAAAGTTTTACCTTTTATGGCCGAGATTGTCATGATCATCGGAGGTCTTTTGCTTATCATTCAGAGTGTCGTGTTTAAAAAAGAGAAGATAGTGGAGGTCTGCTGGGAAGATCAGAAATATGCGTTAGCTGTCATAGGCCTGTTCGCACTGTTTGCCCTGCTGATCTACTTCATCGGTTTTGTTGTCGGAGCTCTCGTTTTTGTGGTATTGATGAGTCGTTTATACAAGAACAGAAACATTGTTGAGATCGTAATTTTGTGCGCATTAGCGATTGGTATCTATCTGTTGTTCACGTTAGTGTTTCACGTTCAATTACCTGCTTTCTGGAGGGGCTGATTATGGGAGCTGTTTTTTCTGAAGTAGTGGTGCAGCTGTTCACCCTGACAAATCTTGTCTATGCCGTCGGTGGAGTTCTGCTTGGAATGATCATCGGAAGTATTCCCGGTCTTACTGTGACACTCGGGATTATTCTTCTTCTTCCGATGACTTATGGGATGGAAACAATAACCTCAATCATTGCTTTGCTTGCAATATATGTGGGGGGATGTTACGGAGGTTCCATCAGTGCTATTCTGATCAACACCCCCGGTACGAATTCGGCCTTGGCAACCACGCTTGATGGTTATCCTCTCGCAAAGGAAGGGAAAGCGAATAAGGCATTGAGTACAAGTCTGTTCTCTTCCTCTCTGGGGGGATTGCTGGGAGCTCTGATTCTTTTGTTCGCTGCACCTCCTATCGCTGCAGTCGCGATGAAATTCCGTTCTCCTGAATATTTTTCTCTTGCGATTTTCGGGCTCACGGTCATTGCCGGAGTGTCAGGAGATAATATAATTAAGGGGATAATATCGGCGTTCTTCGGGATATTTATAGCATGTATAGGATTGGAACCCTTAAGCGGTACACTTCGATATACGTTCAATTCGATAGCACTGTTCGGAGGAATCAGCCTTCTTCCGGCACTTATCGGTCTGATAGCCCTTGCACAGGTAGTGATCAAGACGGTAGAGGAACGGTCGGAAAAGATGAAAGCGTCTGCCGAAAGCCAGACTTTCACGATCAACCAGAAAGAAGACCCTCCCATCAACAGGCGGGAAATCAGATCTATTCTCAAGACGATTCTGGTTTCCACAGGCATCGGAACGATCATCGGTGCAATGCCGGGAGCCGGAGGCGGAGTTGCCCAGTTTGTCAGTTACAATGAAGCAAGACGGTCTTCACGTCATCCTGAGAAATTCGGGAAAGGTTCTCTTGAAGGTATCGCGGCTGCCGAATCATCAAACAATACCGTGGTCGGTTCAGCTATGATCCCTCTTTTGACTCTGGGGATTCCCGGTGACGGAGTGACGGCAATACTTCTGGGTGCATTGATCCTGCATGGGATGGAACCCGGTCCGAAATTGTTCACCGAACAGGCTGTTGAAACATATTCGATCATCCTTGGTCTGGTAATCTGTAATATTCTTCTCTATTTTCTCGGGAAAATTTTTACCAGACAGGTATCCAAGGTAATCAGAATTCCCTACAAGAATCTTGGAGTGGCTATTTCATTGTTCTGTTTTGCAGGAGCATTCGCCAACAGTGGTAATGTCTGGGAGATGATTCTCATCGTTCCCCTTGCTGCTGCAGGATATTTTCTTGGACTTCTCGGTTTTTCGGTCATCCCGATGATGCTCGGGCTTATTCTCGGTCCGATAGTCGAGAATAATTTTACCCGGAGTATGATCGTTTACAACAATGATATCTTCATCTTCTTTAAAGAACCGATCAGTTGTGCGATTCTGATCATTGCGGTCATCTTCACGATCCTGATCATGCGGATGAATAAGCAGATAGAAACGCTTGCTGCCGATCAGGTTGATGAACTGCACGAGGAGAAGTAGGGGCCTCGGGGCTTTTCAGTATGTATGAATAACGGCCCGGAAAGAGTGCTTTCCGGGCTCTTTGTCCGTAAAGAGCGACATGGTCCGGAAGATCAAAGTTACTGGATTAAATCTCTTTGATAATGTACCTTACTTATTATTACTTCTATTAAGTAAAATTATGATATGATTACCATGGAATCCTGATTATGATATTAGTACATAGTTTAGGTTACATCATAAAAGGACTATGAATATGAAAAACATGCCGTTGCGCAGTGAAGATGTAAGAGAAAAGAACGAAAAACTTATTTTGCGGTATATTCAGCAGAGTGAGGGGATATCACAATCTGAAATTGTTCAGCTTACGGGTTTGAAGGCCCCGACAGTATTGAGGATTTTCTCTATCCTTGAAGGTAATGGTCTTATAAAAGTCCGGAAGAAGGTTCCTGACCGCGGGACCTCCGACAAGAAAGGGCGCAAGCCGGTATATTATAACGTGGTTAAGAATTCCAGATACGTCATCGGTGTCGAGTTCTGGTCCCGTTCGGCATTCATTCTCGTCGTAGATTTTTCGAAATCATCTGTGTTCTCTTCAGAGGTGTGTTTCAGACAGGGATGTGATGCCATGGAGATGTATGAGGAGATCGTGCATCTGATCGACCAGGCGATAGAGAGTGTAGGTATCCCGCCGGAAAAGATTCTCGGTATAGGAGTCGGCGCCCCGGGGCAGGTCTGTGTCGATGACGGAGCCATAATCGAATACCGTAAAATACCAGGATTTAATAAATTCCCCCTCGGAAAGATGTTGAAAGAGCGATATGATTGCCCCATCAAAGTCGCGAATAATGCGGGAGTGTTCGCTCTGAATGCATATCGTCAGGGGGTCGCCAAAGAATCGGATGCACTCTTCACTTTCTTCATCAGAAGAGGAGTCGGAGGAGCGTTCATTCATCAGGGAAGGCTTTTTTCCGTATTGGGTAAGACCGCTTTCGAGATCGGCCATACTATTGTGGAATCTGATGGAAAACAGTGCTACTGCGGAGCGAAAGGCTGTCTTGAAGCATATATTTCCGAGCTGGCGATACTGGAGTATCTGTCTGAAGCCGGTTTCCCGTTTTCTTCGATGGATGAAGTCGAGCAGCAGCTGTCGGAAGGAAATACCGGGGTTCTCGAAGCTGTAAAGCGGTGCGGTAAGTATATTTCATTGAGCGCAAGAAATATGATGAAAATTCTGTCTCCTGACGGCTTTCTGGTGATTACCAGGTATCCGACTCTTTCGAGGGTTTTTGCAGACATTATCAGTGAATCCCTCTCACAGGAGATCGAAGAAGGAAAATTGCAGGTATACAGTGGTCAGTATTCGTCCAACGAGGCCGGAATGGGGGCCTGTGATCTTATTTTTGACCATTACTTCCAGAATCTGTAAAACCCGATAAGATGATAAATTTTTCCATCTAATTCTAGACAACCTATTATTGCAATGTTATACTTACTTAGAAAAAGTAAGTAATACAATGGGAGGTTGGTCATATGGCTTCGAATGAGATTAAAGATAATGATGAAGTAGAAATGATGATATCTGATCTCGTAAACAGAGCGAGGGTTGCTCAACAGAAAATAGCCGATTATTCTCAACAGAAAATCGATGAACTTTGCGTTGCAGCCGGCTGGCAGGTCTATGAGGACAGCAACATAGAAAAGTTGGCAAAACTGGCGGTTGAAGAGACCGGGATGGGTAATGTTTCCGATAAGATCAAAAAACATAAGGGGAAGATACTCGGAGTCCTGAAAGATCTCAAAGGGGCGAAGTCTGTCGGTCTGATCGAAGTCGATGAAAACAAAGGGATATATAAATATGCGAAACCGGTAGGTGTCGTCGGAGCGTTGACTCCTGTGACCAATCCGACCGCCACTCCCGGCAGTAATGCTTTAAGCATCCTGAAAGGACGTAATGCGGTGATCTTCGCTCCTCATCCAAGAGCTGCAAAATCGTCCGCTCTTGCTGTCGAGATGATGAGAAATGGACTGGAAGCTGTCGGAGCTCCTGCCGACCTGATTCAGATCATCGATAAGCCGAGTATTCCTGCAACTCAGGTCCTTATGAGAGAAGTAGATCTTGTTCTGGCCACCGGAGGGGGAGCCATGGTGAAAGCCGCCTATTCAAGCGGAACTCCGGCATATGGGGTAGGACCCGGGAATTCGGTTCAGCTGATTGCCGAAGATGCTGATGTTTCTGATGCCGCTGGAAAGATCGCTTTAAGTAAATGCTTTGACAATGCGACAAGCTGTTCGAGCGAGAACTCGGTGATCGTTCACGAGAACATATACGATCAGTTCATCTCTGAGCTGGAAACACACGGCGGGTGGATGGCTGAAGGTCCCGACCGGGCGACTCTGGAAAAATGGATGTGGGTCCCCGGAAAGAAAGGAAAGGTAGCCTTGAATCCGAAGATCATTGCGAAAGATGCATCTGTGATTGCTCAGGATGCCGGTGTTTCGATGCCGTCAGATAAGAATATGATAATCGTGGAAGGGACAGAACCTTTAGAAAAGGACCATTTTGCCGGAGAGAAATTATCACCTGTTCTGACGGTCTGGAAATATTCTGACTTTGAAGAAGGTTTTGATCTTCTCAAAAGACTTATCGATAATGCAGGCACCGGACATTCATGCGGAATCTTTACACAGAATCAACAGTATATTACCCGCCTCGGTGAACAGATGAAGACAAGCAGAATCCTTGTCAATCAGCCTCAGGCTCCGGGTAATGGAGGTAATTTCTGGAATGGAATGCCCTCTACCGTGACGCTCGGATGCGGTACCTGGGGAGGGAATATCACAACAGAGAATATCACCTACAAACACTTTCTGAATATCACATGGGTCTCTCAGCTGATCCCTGCCGATAAGCCCTCTGATGAGGAGATTTTCGGTTCATGGGTAACCGGAAAATAAGGAGTCTCTTATCATGAAACTGTTCGAATATCAGGCGAAAGACATATTCCGGGGTGCGGGTATACCCGTTCCCCGAAGTGAAATGGCCCGTTCGGTTGAGGATACTGTAAATGCGGCAGAGAAAACAGGTTTTCCGTGCGTACTGAAATCACAGGTGCTGCAGGGAGGTCGCGGCAAAGCCGGACTGATACAAATCGTGAAAAATCCGGAGGAGGTGGAAAAGGCCGCTTCAAACCTGTTTGCCAGAGATGTAAAACTGCTGCTTGTTGAAGAGGCCGTCTCGATTAAGAAGGAATTATACTTGTCTGTGACCGTTGATCCGGTCAGAGCGAAAGCCTTGATCATAGCCAGTGCTGAAGGCGGAGTAGAGATCGAAGAGCTGGCTGTGAACGCACCGGAGAAGATCTTCAGAGAAGAAGTGGATATTACAGCCGGTTTGCAATCCTTTCAGGCAACTGATCTTGCGTACAGATTGTCTTGTGATCCAATCGAAGCTAAACAGCTGATCGGTATCCTCCGGAGACTCTACAGTGTTTTCGCTAAATACGATGCTGAACTGGTAGAGATAAATCCCCTGTTCATAACACGTGAAGGTCAGCTTATCGCCGGTGACGGCAAGCTGATCATCGATGAGAATTCGATGAATCGGCAGGAAGGATTCGAGAGAACCAGAGAATATTACGACAGTGATATGGAGTTCGAGGCTGCGAAAGAGGGGATACCCTATCTTCAGTTTGATGGTGATATCAGTCTCATGTGTGCCGGTGCCGGTTTGACGACTACAGTCTATGATCTGATCAATTATGAGGGAGGCAGCGTTGCGAACTATCTAGAGTTCGGCGGCCCTAATTATCGCAAGGCGGTCAGGGCGATGGAGCTGTGTCTTCAGAACGACTCCAAGGTTATTCTGGTCGTCACTTTCGGCACTATTGCACGTGCCGATGTGATGGCGGAAGGAATCGTGGATGCGATAGAGCGGTTGAAACCTGACAGACCTATTGTCGTCTGTATACGCGGGACCAATGAAGAAGAAGCTGTGAAGACTCTCAGGAATGCCGGTCTTGAACCTCTTTTTGATACAGAGGAAGCAGTGAGAAAAGCTGTGCAGCTTTGCAAGTGAACATGTGAGGGTATGGATAATGAGCATATTTATTACTTCGGATACGAAAGTTCTGGTTCAGGGGATCACCGGTAAGGAGGGGAGTTTCTGGACCGGCCATATGATAAATCTCGGAACGAATGTTGTATGTGGAGTGACACCGGGGAAGGAAGGACAGCAGATCGAAGGCAGAAGGGTGTTCAATTCAGTAAGGAGGGCGGTTTCCGAATTCGATGCGGATGCTTCGAT
Organism: Sphaerochaetaceae bacterium; assembly: GCA_028532915.1. GTDB lineage: Bacteria > Spirochaetota > Spirochaetia > Sphaerochaetales > Sphaerochaetaceae > SABI01. Next base: position 8,024 of record JAQQAI010000009.1, on the reverse strand, counting down.
GATCTTCGTTCCGCCCCGATTCACGAAGGATGCGGTCTTCGAAGCGCTCGACAGCGGTATAAAAAAGATCGTCACCATAGCGGACGGGATACCTCTGCATGAGATGGTACAGATCAGAGCGGCGGCACTTTCCTGTGGAGCGATGGTTATAGGCGGCAATACATCAGGATGTATAAGTCCTGAAGTCGCCATGATGGGAATGTTCCCCTATTGGATAGAACGGGTCTACAGAAAAGGAAGTATCGGTGTCATGACACGCAGCGGGTCGTTGACGAATGAAGTTACGGCGATGGTTGTAAGAGCCGGATTCGGCGTCAGCTCACTTATCGGTATCGGAGGCGACCCGGTCCCCGGGACCCGTTTTGCCGAGATGCTTCCTCTTTACCAGAACGATAGTGAGACCGAAGCCCTTGTTATCATAGGTGAGCTCGGAGGGACGATGGAAGAAGAGGTTGCTGAAGCGATGCAGCAAGGTATATTCACCAAGCCTGTCGTGGCTTTCCTTGGAGGAAGAACAGCCCCGAAAGGAAAGAGGATGGGTCATGCCGGGGCAATCGTCACCGGTGGAAAAGGAACAGTCGAAGGTAAGATAAAAGCTCTGCAGCAATCAGGCGGTGTCGTGGCTGACCGCCCGTCAAAAGTCGGCGAACTGCTGAAAGAGATGCTTGATAACAAATGAACGAGAGTGATTGATGAAAAGAAAGATCTCTGTTGAAAACAGACAACTGCTGTATTTGTCCCTTGCTTTCCTCTGCATGATTATCATAAAGGTTATCCCTTTTCCTGATGCTCTAAGAATTGCAGGGGGGGCCGAACTTACAGCAAGCGGTCAGACATCTCTTGCGGTCCTTGCCTTCGCTCTGATTCTATGGATGACCGAAGCGGTTCCTTTCCATATCACGGGACTGATGAGTATCATCCTTCTTACATTGTTCAGAACAGACAGCTTCATTAATATCGTCGCTCTCGGATTCGGTAATAATATCGTAGCGTTTTTTCTGGGCGTACTCATCCTCTCCGCCTTTATCACCGTTTCGGGACTCGGCAGAAGGATCGGAATGCTCATCCTTTCAAGGACGGGAAACCATACATCCCATATCATTCTGGGCTTCCTTCTGACAGGAACTTTGCTGGGAATGTGGCTGACCGCAATGGCTGCTTCTGCAATGTTGATGCCTCTTGCAGTAGGGATACTGCAGGAAGAGGGTGTCAAACCAATGAAGAGCAATTTCGGGAAGGCTTTGCTTATAGCATGTGCATGGGGTTCGATAATCGGCGGCATCGCGACTCCTTCAGGAGCAGGTCCGAACCCACTTGCCATAGGGTTTTTACGTGAGATGGCAGGCATCGAGATATCGTTCGGACAGTGGATGATGTACGGAATACCCTCCGCCTGTCTTTTAATCCCTGCTGCTTGGCTAGTTCTTCTCATGTTTTTCAAGCCCGAGAAGAAATACCTTTCCAAAACAAAAGAAGAGATGAAAGAGGAGTACAGGAATCTTTCAAAGATGAGCAGAGAGGAGATTGTGACCCTCGTGATCTTCCTTTTGACGGTTCTTCTCTGGCTCACCTCTCCCCTTTTCGAGCAGATTTTGGGGATATCAATACCTATTTCGATGCCGGTATTGTTAACCTCATGTCTATTTTTCATTCCTAATGTCGGTCGGGTCAAATGGAAACACATCGAAAAGGAAATCTCCTGGAGCGGGATCCTTCTCATCCAGTCGGGGATATCGCTTGGAATGATACTCTACTCGACGGGAACGGCTAAATGGCTTTCAACGGTGATGCTTTCAGGTATCGGAACGCTGCCGCCGGTTCTTATGGTATTTGTGATCATTCTCATGGTGTCTCTTTTAAAGATCGTCTTCTCAAGCAACACTGTTACAGCAACTATTGTTATACCGATCATGATCGAGCTGGCTATGTCTCTGCATTTGCCGGTGCTTTCAGTCGCGTTGCCGGCGTCTTTGGTAGCATCGCTTGCTTTCATACTGGTAACATCATCTCCTACGAATGTGATTCCCTACTCGGCAGGCTATTTTTCTATTGCAGATTTTGCGAAATCGGGACTGGTCATGACACTTTTCGCGACTGTTCTTGTGACGGCGGTCGTGTTCGGGGTAGGGACTCTTCAGGGAGTGTACTAAATATAGAAAAAATTTTAATGAACAGGAATATTGGAGGAAAGATGACAGAAAAACAACTAAAACAGCTTTATGATAAAGCGCGCGAAGCTCGTGTCAATACCATAAAGTCCATAGGCCATCTTGGTGTGGGGCACATCGGGGGAGCTATGTCAATCATAGAGATATTGACGTATCTGTATTATTCGGAAATGAGTGTGAATCCTGAGAACCCCAGAAATCCTGACAGGGACAGACTCGTTCTGTCGAAAGGGCATGCCGGTCCGGCATTATATAGTGTTCTTGCGATGAAGGGCTTTTTCCCGATCGAATGGCTTGATACGCTGAATGTCGGAGGGACGAATCTTCCCAGTCATTGCGACAGGAATCGTACACCCGGCATTGATATGACGACCGGTTCGCTCGGTCAGGGGCTGTCAGCTGCGGTGGGTATCGCTCTGGCGATGAAACTTGACGATAGAGAACAGCATGTGTTCGCGATTATCGGCGATGGAGAAAGCAACGAAGGACAGAACTGGGAAGCTGCAATGAGTGCATCACAGTACAGGCTCGACAATCTAATTGCTTTCACTGATTACAACAAGATGCAGATCGACGGGATGACAAGTGATGTGATGAATCTGGACTGTCTCGCCGATAAATGGAAATCGTTCGGCTGGCATACTCAACAGATAGACGGTCACGATTTCAACGCTATAGAAGAAGCGGTTCAGGCTGCAAAGAGCATGAAAGGTGTGCCTTCGATGATCATTCTGGACACGATCAAAGGTAAAGGTTGTTCGTTCGCTGAAGGAAAGCTTTCAAGTCATAATATGCCGGTTTCCGAGCAGATGATGAAGGAAGCCCTCTCAGCATTACAGGAGGTGAACTAATGGGTAAGGACATGCGCCAAGTATATACAGAGACGCTCATTGATCTTGCGTCCGTAAACAAAGATATCTGTGTGCTGGAAGCTGATCTGATGGGAGCGACAGGAACAAAACCTTTCAAGGAAGCATATCCGGAAAGGGCTTTTAACGTCGGGGTCGCCGAAGCGAATCTCGTCGGGGTCGCTTCAGGTCTATCGAGTGAAGGAAAGATTCCTTTTGCTGCGACTTTCGGTACTTTTGCTTCACGAAGAGCCTTTGACCAGTTCTTCCTTTCAGCAAATTATGCTCAGCTGAATGTGAAACTTGTGGGTACCGATCCGGGAGTGACCGCCCAGTTTAATGGAGGAACTCACATGCCGTTTGAAGATGTCGGTATGATGAGGCTGATTCCGAATCTGACGATCGTCGAACCATGTGATACTGTTTCCTGTGAACAGATCATCCGTCTCGCAGCAGACCATAAGGGTTCTATGTATATCAGAATGCACAGAAAAGGATCGCAGACTCTTTATCCGGAAGACCAGAAATTCGAGCTGGGCAAGGGGATCGTTCTCAAAGACGGTAGAGATGTGACTCTTATCGCTGCAGGGTTCGTCATGGTCCCGCAGGCGTTGAAGGCTGCCGAAATGCTGGAGAAAGAAGGGATAAGTGCCGCAGTTATCGACATGCACACGATAAAACCTCTGGATGAAGATCTGGTGTTGTCCTATGCAAAAAAGACTGGATGTATTGTCACCTGTGAGAACCATCAGGTCATCGGCGGTCTCGGTGGAGCCGTTGCCGAGCTGCTGAGCAGAGAATATCCCGCATACATGAGGATGATAGGTGCTCAGGATCAGTTCGGGCAGGTCGGTACGCTTGATTTCCTTATGGAGGAATATAAGCTGACCGCAAAGGATATAGTGTCCGCCGCGAAAGAAGTTCTTCAGAAAAAGAACAAATAAGGAGATGATGAAATGGCCAAACAGACAATAGCGATAGCATCGGATTTATCAGGTTTTCCTCTGAAAGAGGCTGTCGTTGAATATTTGAAAGGACGCGATGATGTTAACGTCATCGATTTCGGGATCGAATCGAAAGACGCTCCGAAACCTTATACAGTCCAGGCTCCGAAGGTCGCCAGGGCGATTCAGACGGGGGAAGCTGATAAGGGAATCCTGATATGCGGGACAGGTCAGGGGATGGCAATCATCGCCAACAAGTTCAAAGGTGTCTATGCGGTGGTAGCTGACACGGTTTTCGCCGGAGAGCGGGGGAAGATCATCAACAATGCAAATGTTCTCACTATGGGAGGCTGGATAACAGCTCCGTTTGTAGGGACTCAGATCGTAGAAGCATGGCTCAATATCGGGTTCACCGAGAAGATGGAATTCAAAAAAGATTTCCTTACTGATAATTTCAATCTGGTCAGAGAGATCGAAGGTGAAAATTTCAAATAAGCATGGAATCTGCTGTGAAGGAGCATCTCTTCACAGCAGAAATGCTTTCTCTCACATGATTTGTGAGATTCTGCCTTCATCCCGGGATGCTCTCTTTTTATATCACTGGAGATTGTATTGATAACAAAGAAGATTCACGGAACCACCCCGGAGGGGAACACTGTCTATCTCTACACCATAAGCAATCAAGATTATAGTGTCTCCGTAAGTACCTACGGGGGCGCTCTTGTTTCCTTTTCAGGAAAGGATGCTTTCGGGAATATGGGAAATGTTCTCCTCTCTTATGGTACTCTTTCAGAGTATGTGAACAGCAGCACGTATCTCGGCTACACTATCGGTCGTGTTGCAAATAGAATAAGTAATGGAACATTCCAGCTTGACGGGAAAACATATACTCTGCAGACCAATGATCATGATAAACACACTCTTCACAGCGGGGTTCATGGGTTTTCCTCCAGAATCTTCGACTCTGAAATACTCGAAAACCGTTTAGTTCTCTCTCTGAAAAGTGAGGATGGAGACCAGGGGTTTCCCGGGGAGGTCGATCTGTCGGTCACTTTTTCTCTGGAGGATGATGGCGCACTGAGAATCCGGTATGTGGGAAGATGTTCTGAAAGAACACCTTTGAATATTACTAATCACGCATTCTTCAATCTTTCGTGTGAAAAAGATATCCTTTCCCATATTCTCAGACTGGATTGCGACCGGTATGTCGAAACCGATGGTGAGAAGATTCCGACAGGCAGAGTACTCGAAGTGAGAAAGACTCCGTTCGATTTTACTCTGCCGAAGAGAATCGGATCCGGGCTGAAAGATGTCGGAGGATATGATCATTGTATGATCAGAAAAGGAAAGACAGATCTTTCCAAGCCATTGGCCGTCGTCTGCGATCCGATCTCCAGAAGAAAACTCGAGGTGTTCACCACACTGGAAGCTGTACAATTTTTCACGGGGAATTCTCTTGATGGAGCAGGGGTTTCTCCTGACGGTATTCCCTACCGCAAATATCACGGTTTCTGTCTCGAGACTCAGCATTATCCGGACAGTGTGAACAACCCTCATTTTCCATCAACCATTTATGATGCGGACCATCCGTTCGATCATACGACCATCTATAAGCTCGGCCTGTGCTGAGGTGGGGAGATACCTAATTTACGGTAAGTTCGATGTTGACTCCGACGGTCTTCACGAGAGCCCCGTTTTTCGCTGCAGGGCCTTCCTGATGGGCAAGCATCCACTTATTATTTTTGAACAATGTCGAATGAGGTTCTCCCGACAATGCCTCGTTCGTGCCCTTGGGAAGGACAATGATGGCATTAAACGGGTCTTCTGATACTCTGCATGGTGCCAGATGGAGTGTTGAGGAGTAGATTACCAGAGCTTCTCCTTTGTTCATGTAGTAGAATTCAGTATTGGCCGAATGCCATGTCCCGTCCTCTCTGATATCCTGAACCTTTCCCAGCATGAGTACCAGATCTGTTGCAGCGATGATGAGTTCGTTGGTTGCATGATATTCCATTCCGTTCAGATGATGATTCATTCCGTAGCAACATCCTACCTGAATCGGAAGCTCTCCGAAGGCGAGACGTTCTAGAGATGATTTAACAGGAAGAGCCTCCATCCTCTGATCTGATGGTATATACTGAGTCCCTTCTTTGTCCTCAAACAGGGACAGAGAGAGCTCGATCAGAGACTCCGTTTCAATGTTTCTCATCACATATCCGTATCGGGATACCGAAGGATCTGTAACAGGTCTGATCTCTTTGTCGGGATTCATGTTCTGAATTGTCTTTATCATAATAATTTCTCCAAAAACGATGAGGCAGGAGACCCGTCAAAGACGGGTCGCGTTTCATCCGGTCCCGGTTATTCGATGACCTGCCATCCTTTTATCTTTGCAAATATTCTAAATGGTTTCAAGAAATCTCCGTATACGACCGATGCATGATGAGCGATTCCGTTTTCGGTGACGATTCTCAACATCTCATCGACAGGTTTGGTGAACCTGGCTTTCATATAGGTTCCTCTGAGTTCCTTTTTCATCGGAATGACTGAACCGGAAGCCAGGAATACCCGGTAGGTGGTTCTGTCCGAATCTAACCGGACAACAGAGAAATCCCCATTCTTCAGGACAAAATCAGCTGTCACACCCTTTCCGCCTGCAAAGTATGTGGACAGCGATCGTGTACACACTCCGTCCCAGAGATTGCAGGGGGCTACACCGCAATGCCACAAAAGTGCAGTGTTTTCTTCAAAATCAACCTGAGAGAAATCGAACAGATAGGGTGTTTCTCCACCTACAGCTCTATGGGCGATCATTGAAAGTGCTCCCTCGATATCTCCTTCGCAGCTGAGAATGTTGTGTTCACTTTGTAAGATTGACATCGCTGCACAGGGGGAGATGCCGAATTCTCCGGCGAATTCGGGCCAGCATCTTACTGCCAGAGCTGTAAGTGAGTTGTCTTTCATGAATCTGCCCAGTTTTGCAGTGAGTTCTGCAACTTTATTGATCTGGAACTCGTTCAGTTCTTTGACATCAAAGGTTTCAAGAACCTGTTTCTTTCTCTGTTCGATTTCTTCTTCATCGACTTTGTATTCCCATACCTGAGACAATTCATAATGGTTCAGAAGAATACCCAGATCTGAATAGACATTGAGATCGTAGACTCCGAGATTGAAAAACCCCTTTGCACGGTATCCGAGGACTCCGAGGTTGGTTTTGTTGAATGCCGCGGAGATTCTGATGGCATCCACCCAGTCTGAATCTATCTCGGAACCTACACAGACATGATAGTTCTTGATTCCGCTTTTGTAGAGATTTGAAGAGTTCAGATTGACACCGCATACCGAATTGAGTCTGATCTTCCCTCCGTTATATGGTAATTCAGGGAGTCCCCACAGCAGAATCGGTTTATGAAGGACCTTGTCCAGTTCAAGGACGAGATGTCCCAGATGGAAGGTACTGCTGATCACAACAAGTCCGTCAATCTGAGCCGCTGCAAGTTCTCGTGCGGCTTTCTTCGCATCTTCGACTTCTATGATCTGATCTTCTATTGCCGCAAGATCTACATTCTCCAGACCTTTCAGATCTTTGAGAATATTTGAATAGAGTTCCTTTGCCGCTTTGTAGTCGAATGTCGTTCTCGCCAGGGCGACGACTCCCAGGGTAATCCGTTCTTTCATAATATGTATCCTTCCTCTTGTTTATATGACTCGAACCGTAAGAGATGATTTCCGTGCTGAGGGTAAAGGCCGTGCAGGGATATCTCTCAAGATGCTTTTTCTAATTACTTTCATTAAGTAAGTAAAACATAGGAATACTCTCATGTCAATGATGAGTTACCGGTTCCTCCTAGTAAAAAAGTGAATTGCTGCAGGAATTTTTCAATTGGGGGTGCGGATGAAAGAGTATGGTGCGGTCGATAAGAATTTTGCGGTCTTCGAGGCCGATATCGGAGGATCGACATCTTCGATTCTGTTCGGCAAAGAATTTCCAGAACGATATTTCAATATGGGAATCGCAGAGCTCGGAATGGTCAATGCCGCCGCAGGAATGGCATCAGGCGGAA
>JAQQAI010000008.1 GCA_028532915.1 Sphaerochaetaceae bacterium | reverse complement strand
ATAAAGGATATCTATTTGTACATAATGAACTTCTTAGTGAATCGGGTATGAGGTATCACCCGATAACCCCTATGCTTGATTCTAAAGTATCCAGATTGATGAAGGCTCAATCGAAAGGTGAACCATACGAGATATTCCTTGATGATGTGGAAAAAGGACCGGATTATATCGCATCCACGATACGATCAGCCGAATCTGAAGGTTACAGATACATCGTAATTGATTCGGTAAACCAGGAGAATCTTAACAGCATAGCTGTTGCTGTGAGGAATATGAGATTGTTGACCGGCGGGTCAGGACTTGCAATCGGACTGGCGAAACAAATCTCCAAAGAATCGGATGATAGAGACTATTTTGATATTCTTCCACAGAGAGGTAAGAGCGTGATTATCGCAGGTTCATGTTCTGTGAAGACCAACAGGCAAGTTGATATCTACAAAAAAGTTGCACCTTCCTTCCCCTTCGATATCGACGCATATGTAACCGACCCTGATTTATATCTTGAAAAAGTCGTTGATCTGGTTTGTTCGAATACCTCAGGAAAATTTGCTCCACTTATTTATGCGACCAAACCCCCTCAGATGATTCAGCAGTTGAAGACTAAATACCCAAATATTGATATCGGAATCGAGATCGAGAAATTTTTCGGGGTTCTTGCGAAAAGATTATATGGAGAAGGTATCAGGAATTTCATCTGTGCCGGCGGAGAGACTTCAGGTGTCATAGCGCAATCTCTGGGTATAGAGATGTTCAAAATCGGCCCCCAAGTGGATCCGGCTGTTCCGTGGGTCAAAGCAATCGGAGATGATATTTTCTTGGCATTGAAATCAGGAAATTTCGGTTCTGATGATTTTTTTAGAAAAGCTCAAGAGTTCTTCGTCTAAACAATTATAGATGTGATACTCTTTTCAGTTTTAGTTGAAAATATATTTAAAATAATTGTTTTTTAGAAAATATGTCTAAAAATAATTAAAATTCATAAAAATGTTTACATGTAAGTAAAATTCAGATAAAATAATGAATATTCATGAGGAGTGCTATGAATATTCATTTTTCAGGGCCTGTAACAGTTTTTCACGGAATCTCTCTTCCTCAGAAAGCGACACCTGCAGGGTACGCTGCAATCATAGATGCGTACAACCTTTCTGCGCCTTTTCCTTTGCTGAAAATGGCGATCGGAATGAAACATACAATCATCAAAGGTGATTCATGGCATCTTCTGACACCGAGATATCAACCCGAGAATACATTGAAAGGTCACATCGAATTTGCATTGAAATATGAGGGAATTGATCTGTGTATTTTGAAGAAACTCTTCGAGACCATAAAAAAAGAGGAGATAGAGAAAATCGTTCTTGAAACAGTCACGGGTATATACACAAGAAGGATATGGTTCCTTTACGAGTGGCTGACTGGTTCACTTCTTGAAATACCTGATTTGACCAGAGGAAATTATATCAAGATTCTTGATCCCCAAAGATATATCTGTGTTACCGGTGAGAATTCCCAGAGACACCGCGTTGTGAATAATCTCCCAGGGACACAAGAATTTTGCCCTTTAGTGAAAAGGTCTCCGATAATTAATGAATATCTTGCGAAAAATTTAAAAGGAATGGCGCTTGAAGTAGCCGCCCGATTACCTAAAGATGTTATTTCAAGAGCTGCAGCCTTTCTTCTTCTTAAAGATTCAAGAGCAAGCTTTGCAATCGAAAAGGAAGCTTCTGTTCATGACAGGATAGAGAGATGGGGGAATGCGATAAGGGAAGCAGGGATGCGGCCCCTCAGCAGGGAAGAACTAATACGTTTGCAGCAGATTGTGATAGGTGATAACCGCTTTGTCCGTATCGGATACCGGAAAGAAGGAGTCTTCATTGGTGAACATGATCGGGAAACAGGCATGCCTTTAGTTGAACATATAGGAGCAAAAAGTGTCGATCTGGATTCTCTGATACAAGGATTGTTAGATTATCATGAAAGAGTGAAAGATGAGATTGATCCTATTGTGGCTTCAGCAGTCATTGCCTTCGGCTTTGTGTTCATTCATCCATTTACTGATGGTAATGGGAGAATCCATCGATATCTCATTCATCATGTGCTGGCGGAACACGGTTATAATCCGCCTGCTTTGATATTCCCGGTTTCCAGTGCAATGCTCGAGAAGATTGATGAATATGGAGATTTATTGAGATCTTATTCACATTCCATCCTGCCGTTCATCAAATGGGAGAGTACCGAAGACCATAATGTCCGTGTGTTGAACTCGACAATAGATTATTATCGATATTTTGATTCAACACCATTCGTTCAATTCCTCTATCAATGTGTCGAGACGACTATCGAACACGATTTACCTGAAGAATCGAATTTTCTGGTAAAGTATGACAAGTTTCGTTATGAATTGCAGCAGACGGTTGAGATGCCTGACCGCACAGTCTATCTACTATATCTGTTCCTAACACAAAATGGAGGGGTATTATCAGATCGTGCTCGAAAGAAAGAGTTCAGAATGCTCAAATCAGAGGAGATAGAACATTTTCAGGCATTATATCATCGATTATTCATGAATGGAACATAAGAGCCTTGCTGGTCGCTTATGAAATCCTCATTATTATGAATCAGGTCTCTATTGACCTAACTATTCGAAATGGGTAGGATGTGCGCATACCTGCTCTGAGGCAGGTGACAGAGTTGACCGGTCAAGCCGGTCACATATAGTACGTGTCATATAATCGCTATAATATGGTTAGCAA
>JAQQAI010000007.1 GCA_028532915.1 Sphaerochaetaceae bacterium | reverse complement strand
CGATAGGATTGATCTACCATCAATGCTCCGCTGTACCCGCTCAGCAGAGAGGTAAACACCTATGCATTTCTTTTCGCGTTGAACGAGTACACGACAACCTGATAGGCATCGCTGGTACCAACCTGAATCATTTCATAGTGCTCGGTATCAGAATAATCTCCTGGCCTTCGTTTCCCGGTAGATTCTCTCCACTGATAGTAGTTCTTCAGTATTCCAATTCGTTTCATCTACTTTTCCAATGATTTTCATCATTGTGGAGATTTTCTCTTCAATGCGCTATAGGAGCTGATTTTTCGGTTACGGACCAGCATCACCACCATACATCCTAAATCAGGCTCAGAGGAACAATCCAGTTATTTTTGTCTAAAGGTAGAAGTTCTTTCGACAGGCAGATAACTGCTCCGGTTCCTAAAGTAAACCCGTTTTTCTCCAGAAGAGAGAAATGCCTTATTGCATCCTTTTTCGGAGCAGAGCTCTTTTTTATCTTTATGGGAGAATAGTGACCGTTCTGTTCAAGAATCAGATCAATCTCTCTCTTGTCTTTATCTCTGTAGTACAATAGGGGAGGAGTCTTCCCCTGGTTCTGATATCCTTTGATGATCTCACTGATTACATACGTTTCAAATATTGCACCGGACATAGCGCCTGCTTCCAGACTCTTTGGAGACTGCCATCGAGTAAGATACGAACATAACCCGGTATCGAGAAAATAGAGATTTGGTGATTTGATCAGACGGTTTAATCTGTTACTGTGCAATGGTTCCAGAAGAACAACGATTCCTGAAGTCACAAGGATTGATAACCATTGTTTTGCAGTGGGTATGGAAATACCAATATCTCTGGAAATATCGGAGAGATTCAGCATCTGACTCGTCCTGGCAGCTACAGCTGTAATGAATTTGAAAAAGAGCATCTCATCAGCAACTTGAGTCAGTTCTTTGATATCTCTCTGTATATATGTACTGACATATGAGCTGTAAAACAGTTCAGGGTCTATATCCCGGTCATATACTCCCGGCATCTGTCCTTTAAAGATTCTCTCATATACCTCTTTCAGAGATTTGGACTGCCTGATCTTAGCTTTATCAAGAAGGCGTTTCGGGTTCGTGGAAAATGGTATCTCCTCATAACTATCCATTTCAGCTGCGGAAAATCCCTGCATTCTCAAAATACCGACTCTTCCTGCAAGGCTTTCACTGACATTCTTCATGAGGTGAAACATCTGCGAACCCGTCATCCAGATGTCTCCCATCTTCTTATGCTCATCCACATACATCTTAATGTATTCCATGAGATTTGGAGCATATTGAATCTCATCGATGATGACAGGAGGCTCATACTTCTCAAGAAACAAACCGGGCTCATTGACGGCAAGACTTCTCGCCAAAGGATTGTCAAGTGACACATAGTTTCTTTTTTCCTCAGCAAGGGTTCTCAACATCGTTGTTTTACCGACTTGTCGCGGGCCTGTCACCAACACTGCAGGAAACCTTTCTGACATATATTAAACTGTTTTCTCGATACTTCTTTGCAGATACATCTTAAAACCTCGACTTATATAAAGTGCGATTTTATATAAGTCGATTTTTGTTTCATTGTCAAATAGCGAGTCCTCATGTTCGTGACCTGAACCAGAAAAGCTGGACAACTCCAAAGGAAAGAAAGAAGCCTGTTTTTGGCCCTTTCTCCCCGGAAGGTATCAATATTCCTTCGTTATAGAGATGTCGGATATCACGGGAAGCAGGTGCAAAAGAACATGCATTCTATGTCTGGTTTCAGGATCAATGATATCAAACACAATATCGGTAGCTCAATTTCTGCATTTCATATTCATCATGCTGTTTCCTGATTTGTTCGGCCTCGCATATGAATGACGGCCGGTCAGGCTTGTTCCAGAAAAAAGGACTCATCTTAATCCTGTATTCAGTACCTCAGATATTCGGAATGTAATCTATCATTTTTGAGGGAGTAGAACCTTTTCGAGATCTAATCCATCATAATTGAGAGGGTAGAGAGCTTCTAATCAAGTATTCCCCACTTTTGAGGAGATAAGGAACTGTCGCTTCATATCTGATTGATAATGAATTATTTGAACGGTATGTTTCGATTCTTGTCTAAAATCGGAGAACCTGAACAAAAGTTCGATTTTCTGTCACTTTTGAGTCGGGCAATTATCTAAGATATTGAAATTTCCTGAATCAGACAGCTACAGATCATTTTTTACCATCAATTACAGCTGTGACCGTCCGATATATTCGGTGAGATCGTTAAGCAATAGCGGTCTGCTGAAATAGAAGCCCTGAATACAGTCGCATCCGATGCTGTTCATGTATTCAAGCTGCTGTGATGTCTCTACTCCTTCGGTAATCAAATCAAGGTTCAGTTCCTTCGCGATCTTTACGATTATCTTCGCGATTGAACCGTTATCACGTTCGGGGTAGTCTTTGATGAATGATCTGTCGATTTTGATCTTGTCGATCTCCAGTTTCTGAAGATATCTCAATGAAGAGAATCCTGTGCCGAAATCATCCATGGATATGCTCAATCCCAGTTCCTTGAATCTGCGGAGCTTGGCGTTCACATCAGTAGTATTGGATATGATGGAATTTTCAGTGAGCTCCAGTTCAAAATCGGACAGATCAACTTTGTACAGAGAGGACAGATGCACTATCTGGTAGACCAGATTCTCATCGTTGAACTGAAGGGGAGAGATATTTATCGAGAATTTGAATCCTTCAGGCAGTTTATGCTTCACAGCAGTATAGTCTCTGAACACGGTCTCAAGTACCCAGTATCCGATATCGGAGATGAAGCCGTTTTCCTCGGCGACCGGGATGAAGATATAGGGCGAGATCTGACCAAGCACAGGATTATTCCATCGTATCAAGGCCTCCGCTCCGGTCACTTTCTTTCTCCTGCTGTCAACTTGAGGCTGATACATCATGTAGAACTCATTGTTGGACACGGCATCTTTAAGATACAGGCTCATGACATGCTGATTCTGTATTTTCTCTCTGATTGCGGGGGATGAGAAAAGAAGATAATGATCGTCCTTCTTGGCTCCTTCCAGAGCAATTCTCGCATTGTTGAGAATGTCGACTGAAGTAGACCCGTCATCAGGATAGAGAGAGGCCCCTCCCTTTATCAAAAAGAAGACATCAGTGAAATCTGAATAGAACTCCTGCCTTCTGATATCGTCTATGAAACTCACGATATACCGCTTGAGCTCCTCTTTCTCTTTCAAAGACAAAAAGCCCACCACAAAAGTGTTCGTCGAGATCTGTGCGAGAAAGTCCTCTGACCCCAGCTTCTTGTGGATGCAGCTGATGAATTCGGTGACAGTAACGTGAATCTCTTTATTATCTTTATTTATGAAGACTTTATCATAGTTGGTGATCGAGAAACACAGGATACCGAACACCTCACGATTGCTGATCGATGTATCGATCAGTTTGAGAAGCAGATGCTGATTCGGAAGATTAGTGTCATAGTGGTACTCTTTGATCTTTTCAAGATTCTCTTCCGATTCCTTTTCTTTGGTCAGATCGGAAAAGATGCCCACATACCTTTGAAAGGAATTCGAATATCGGTTCTCTACAGCATAGATCTTCAATGCTTTGGGATACAGCAGGCCGTTCTTCTTCCTGTCCCAGAGTTCTCCCGACCAGTATTTCTTTGTATTGATAGAATTCCACATCTTCTTATAGAAATCATCCTGATGAAGACCTGATCGGAAGAAACTGGTCTTTCTCTTTCTGACGATCTCTTCCTTATCATATCCTGTTATTCTCTCGAATGCTTTATTAACGAATAATATGTTGGTCTTCTTGTCGGTAATGACAACCGCATCATTGGTATTGTCCGATATCAGGGTCGTTAAGGCCAGCTGGTCTCTGTCTTTGTTCTTCAAAAACAGACTCAGCACCGTGATGATGATCATCAGGTCGATCGCAAGCATTATCAGAAACTCCGAGAGTGTCATATTAAGGAAGAATATTTCCTGCATTACCGAAAGATCATCGATATCATATTGCTGAATCAGGTAGAAAGTAAGCGAATTCGAGATATCTTCCGATTGAATGAGCGAAACAGAATAGACTTCATCATCGATGATGATGTCTTCATCAGAATCTTTTAAATTGTCGAAATCAGATATGATATCTTTAATATTATAATCTACATCATCGAACATGAATGCGAACTGTTTCTCTTCATCCGAATTGTATATGTAATAGCCTTCATCATTTACCAGGTAGTTTCTGACCGACATGGAGTTGTCGAGTTCGACATTGTTCTCGATGAGATTCAGCAGGTCGGAGGCTATATGATTGATGATGAGAAGACCGAAGTATTCTCTATCCTTGTACACCGGGGTCGCCACTCTGAAGATTGTGACATGGGGAATTTCTATCTCATTGTTTTCGATGTTCAGGTCGATCGGTGAAAAATAGAAATCTCCTTCTGCCAGATCTTTCGCTTCAAGAACATAATACCTGTCACCTTTATACTGAAGATCATCCGTTTCGACAATTTCAGCATGTTCGTCGGAAATCCGGTTTACTCTTACCTTTTCGAAGCCGTCTTTATCAATAAACCGTATCTGGTCGAAGGCCTTTTTGCTCTGTGCGAGTCTGGAAAAGAGTTCGGATACCTCCTTCGTGGCTGTATCATCAGGTGTCAGAACCATAGATCTGAACTCGTTGGAATTCTTAATAATAAGCAGATCTTCAATAATATCTGTCTGGATGAAATTTATAAGTGAGTTGATCTTTACCGCATTCTTCTCGGTCTCTTTCGACATGATCTGAAGTGCATTATTTTTCTCAAGATTGAAGGTGACTGTGAAATAGCCTATCAGCAGAGAAGTCACTGCAAGGATAATGAGGACACTTCTTCGCAACACAGAGGCAATTTCTTTCTTCGTCAACTTCATCTTTCAATTATTACCATGAATACTACCTTTATCATAGTATTTTCTGAATAAAACAAGCAGAAAATATATCAATATCATAGTTTCAATACAGTTTTATGCGTTTTATTTCCTTACGAGAGACTGGTTGGGAAAAGAGTTGTTTCGGGATCCTTCGATGATTCTAGATGTTGAAAGATTACAGCCGGTTTTATAAATCCAAAGCATGATGAGAATGATTAAGTGAGATGAATTATTCGATGATCAGGCGATCTTCCCCTCTCTATTTTGATAGGATTCAGTGATATCTGCAGTTTTGTCCTTCCTGGTAGAGGGCTTCGATATTCTCCAACGGAACATCGGTCTGCAGGATATGACTGGGAGAGAGAATATAGCCGCCATTGCATCCGAGAGTATCAACGAGAATTCCAACTTGTTTTCTCACCTCTTCTGGAGACCCTTCAGGTAGAAGGTACTGGGTATCCACTCCACCGTGGAAGCAGATATCATTCCCGAACTGTTCTTTCAATATGACCGGATCCATCCCTTTGGCAGTAATCTGAATCGGATCGAGAATATCGACTCCGATATCGATCAGTTTCGGGATGAAGGGAACAATACTTCCACACGAATGATTCATCAGATAGACGCCATGAGAGTGGGCCATATCGGCGAACTTTTCCAGCCGGTGAATGAAGAATCTGCTGAATATTTCCGGACTGATAAGCAGTCGGTCCTGCATTCCCAGATCATCTGCGATTCTCAGTATCGTTATCTGTCCGTCTGCAGCACTTAAGAGTCTATCGTAATATGCCAGATAAAAATCGGTGAATTTATCCATGATATAGTCTGCTATCTCCGGATTGATGAGAAAATCGACAAGAAGGTTATCGAGACCTCTGAGAAAGGTGGGGTGCTGAAAGATACTCACTCCGCTGGCCATTATTGCGAATTCTTTCCATCTTTTCAGTCTGCTGCTGATTGTCGAGAAATCGAAATCATCGACGCAGGGCCATGAATAGGTCTCAAATTGTTCTAAATCCGTAAAATCTGCCAAAGGAAATTCGCAGTATGATTCTTCGGGTCCTGTCGCAGTATCCATGATTCTGGTTTTCATTCCCCAGTAGTTCTCGAATATTCCGTCGGGGTGCCGGGTCTTGAAAGGTTTGCTTCCGTTGTATTGCGGGTCGATAACACCTCTCATATCGAAAATATCGGAATGAAAATAGCAGAGCATTTCATAATAATCACTCACGGGCAGTTTCCGGTAGAGCATTTCCTGTACTCCGGCATTTGCGGAGAAATCCAACGGGACTCTGTCCGGGACATCACGGTGTATTGCGGCTAGAACCCGCTCTTTCTGTTCTGACATTGGAAATACCTCCTCAAGTAGTCAGAGGGTGTCTGATGTTTTCGAAACAAAACGTTCACTATACTGACATCTATACTCTCTGTCGGCTCGGGAGACTTCGTTGAGCACTTGTTCTGATTCTTTTCCTCTGGAGCCTAGTGCAGCAGCAATGACTGTGGATCGTTCAAGAAAATCAAGATATTCAACAGCTTCGAGTAGTTTGTCCTGATCTTCCGGGGGTATGGCAAGAAACCCGTGCTGGTCACAATGAACCAGTTGTCCCGGATGAACGGTTGTTCCAAATACTTCGACATCGCACCCCCATCTGACAGGATAGCTATAGGCGTGTCCGACACAGAGAGCTTTTCCCACCGCATTGAAGGGTGTAGAACGGATCTCATCTATATCGCGAAGTCCTCCATCAGTGATGGTTCCCACACACCCCAATGACAGATGTATGTTCGTGTTGACTTCCCCCCAGAAGGCTCCCGCAATGTTCGGGGAATCGAGATCCTGTACAACAACGATTTTCGGTCCTTTGATGGAGGTAACATACTTACGATATTCATCCCAGGCATTTAGGTTTTTTGTATGTGATTTCTCCCCCGGTTCAATCACAACAGTGACCGCATATCCTGCCATGGGTCCTTTTTCAGGGGTGAACTGAGTTACAGGCGCTTTGTTGAAACAAGAGAGTCTTGAGTGCTTCGTGACGGCTTCCCATCCGTTATAGACGGTCGGAGTATTCCATTTTTGAAGTGCGGATAATACTTTTTCTTCCATCGTTCACTCTCCGATCTTATCTTAATATATCTTTTGATATATCACATGCTACGACGTGTTTTTTGTTTTGTCAATCTAAACTCTCATAAGAAATTTTCTATGAAATAACACTTGATATATCACGAAAGTGGGGTTAGGATATACATATTCACACAATGGAGCAGATTAAAAATGACACAAGAAACATTTTCTCAACGGCTGCGTGGTGACGATGCTCTGTTTGGAACGCTGGTGATTTCAGAGGCGGCGTTCTGGCCGGCTATGATTGCTTCCTGCGGTGTCGATTTTGTATTTATCGATATGGAACACATTCCTCTCGAAAGACCTCAGGTGGCTGCAATGTGTCAGTTATATAAGGGCGTCAACCTTCCTTCGCTGGTAAGAATTCCTTCCCCACAACCCTTTTTGGCAAGAAAGATGCTGGATGCGGGGGCCGCCGGAATAATCGCACCGTATATAGAGACTCTTTCACAGGTCGAAGGTCTGATCGGAGCAGTGAAGAAAAGGCCTCTGCAGGGACAAGCTCTTAAGAGGGCCCAATCAGAAGATTTTTATCAGTCAGACCAGATCAGAACATATGTCGAGTCAAACAATGCCGCTCACTCGCTCATACTGAATATCGAAAGTATGGCAGCGGTGGAGAACCTGGAGAGGATCATCAGTTACGACGAAGTGGATGCTATTCTCATAGGTCCTCATGATCTATCGTGCAGTCTGGGAATTCCGGAACAATATGAGCATCCGCGATTTATCGAAACAGTCACTCATATCATAGAGACCGCAAGGAAAAGCGGCAAAGGTGCAGGGTACCATAAAGGTTATCCCGGTTCGGGGATAGAATTCGAGAAAAATCTCATTCATGCAGGAATGAATCTTGTGATTCATGAGGCTGATATCCTCGTTGTCCAACATCATCTTGCAGATGAAATTGCATTTTTGAAAGGATGCGGGGATAGTGAAAGAGCCCGGAAAATGAAGTCTTATTGAATGGTTCACTTGATATATCATATGGTGTAGTATAGACTTCAAACTATGAAAAAAGAGCAGAAGATGGAAATCATGGCAATGAAATCTCAGTTGGATGAAAACAGTTCATTATCACAGCGGGTGTATCATCAGTTACTCGAACGATTCATGACGAATGAACTGGTTCCGGGCAATGTTTTGAACAGGAGAAAGATAGCCGCAGACCTCCAAGTCAGTGTCGCACCGGTTCTTGAAGCTCTTTTACAGCTGGAGATGGAAGGATTCGTCGAGAGTATCCCCCGTAAAGGTACTATCGTGAAACCTATCAGAAAGGAAGATGTGCTCAATCAGCATATACTGCGTGAAGCTATCGAATGTCAGGCTGCACGGTATTATCACGGTGAACCGATAAGGAGAAATCGTGATATGCTGCTCGAACTGGCCGAGAAAGTTGAGCAAACCGTTTCAGATGTCCCTGAACACTGGACCCAGGAAATACAGTTTCATAAGAATCTGGTCGAACTGTCTGATTGCGCAGGTCTGGTACGTGAATACGTTAGGATTTCACGGCTGGGAAGTTTCTATAATCTGAACAGGGTTCTTCAGCCGGTAGACAGAAAAGAACGGTTAAGCCACATAGAGTTGATCGATCAGCTGATGACCGACAGCCCGGATGAGGCGGAGCAGATTATCCGCAATCATTTAAGAAGCGGAAAACAGCATTTATTCGTAGGGAAATAGAGGGGATTCTCCGATTATCAGGAGAAGTTAGTTAGTGAGATTTATGATATATCAATAGATATATTCAGGGAGGAATATGAAATCATTAGCGGGTTTATACACAGCACTGCTGACACCATTCAAAGAAGATGGCAGTATCAATGAGGCAGCACTCAGGAAACTTGTTTCCATGAACATCGAAAAAGGTGTAGATGGATTTTATGTATGCGGTTCGACCGGTGAAGCTTTTCTTTTGAGTCTTGAAGAACGAAAGAGGATTCTTTCGATCGTTTCTGAAGAGACTGCAGGCAGGGTCAATATCTTTTGTCATATAGGCGCCATCTCGACAGATTTTTCGATAGAACTCGGAAGGCATGCTCAACAGGTAGGTGTCGACGCTGTTTCCTCTATCCCTCCATTCTATTATAAATTCTCGGTGGAAGAGATTCTCGGATATTACGAGGATATTGCAAAAGATGTTGCTCTTCCTCTGATTCCCTATAATTTCCCGGGGCTGTCCGGAGTCACTCTCACCGCCGGTATGATCGCTTCCCTGCGTGAACATTCTAATATCGTCGCCGTGAAGTTTACCTCGAACGATCTGTACCAGATGCAGGGAATGAAAGCCACTGACCCGAACCTGCTTATCTTTAACGGATTCGATGAGATATTCCTTGCAGGGCTGTCTATGGGTGCTGATGGAATGATTGGCAGTACACTCAACTTCATGGCCGAAAAGTATGTTGCGATCAAAAAGGCTTTTGAGAAAGGTGATCTTGTTTCTGCCAACAAGAAACAATCTGAAGCTAATGAAGTAATCAGAGTTATGCTCTCGACAAAGAAGAGCATGAATGCTCAAAAATATTTCCTGGAAAAACAGAATATCGCAGGTGGTGTCAGCCGCCGTCCCTTCAGACCCCTTTCACCTGAAGACAAGAAGGCTCTGGACGCTGTCTTTGAAAGATATCTTCAATAAGGATCATTGTTATGGAAATAGATCGGGTACATGAGATTATCCCCTCTTTGATCGAATCCCTTCTGGAAAATCATTCTTCACAACATGAGTGTGAGAGTATGAACAGGTATAAGCAGGTTCTGAATTTTGAGCCTGTTGACCGGCTTCCGATAACCTATTCGTATCCGGTGTCACCTGATGCCAGGTGGCAGCCTTTTCCTAACAGATATATCTATCAGAACCCTGCAGTGATGTTCTACAACGAATTAGTAAGTGCCTGGGACCTTCACATCACAGATAGAGCTCTCATCCTAGATGACCTTCCTGTTACCATCCGTCCGAATTGGGGGACGGTCACCGTCGCTTCACTGTTAGGTATTCCACCTGAACAGCGTGATGATCAGACTCCGTGGATAAGAAGAAGGGATGAGAATATCACTCTCGAGGATATAGGTTCTCTCGATGTAGATATCAGAGAGTACCGGTGGATACAGAATATTCTCGAAACGTACGAATATTATCATGAAGTTGTTGCCGCTTATCCAAAATTCGGGGAGATGGTGACAATAACGCTTCCCGACCTTCAAGGACCCTTTGATACTCTCGAACAGATAATGGGAGAGCAGCTTTTCATCGATATGGTTTTGGAACCCGAGCGGGTAAAAGAATCTCTTTTAAAGGTTGCCCGGCTTCAGAAAGAATGCATAGATCTTTTTCAACCCTATTGTACTGAACAGATTCCCGGTTATTCTCATCAGCATGGGACGATGCTTAAGGGAAATCTTCTGATACGCAATGATTCGGTCGTGATGATCTCTCCCCGGATGTACGAGGATATCGTGGCTCCCGGTGATATTTTTCTTATGAAAGAAGTGGGGGGAGGAGCTATCCACTCATGCGGAAAAATTGATCATGCAACGGATGTTATGTTCGAATTGGAAGGTATTCAGAGTTTTGATCTGGGACAATCCTATCTGAATGATATGGACAGAATCTACAGAAAAGCAAAAGAGAAGAAAATTCCGCTGATCAGAGTGCAGCCGGACCGAGAAGAACTGATATCGGGTTCAATCCTCGAGCGGTATCCTACAGGTGTGACTCTGACGTTCCGTTCACAATCGAGAGATGATGCGATTCAAGTCCATGAGGCTTATAAAAGAGCCGTAGAGCGAAGGAGAAAGAAATAATGCGTGCTGAAATTGAGATTGCAGAGAGTCTGTCATTCGACTGCATCGTATGCGGTGGAGGGCCGAGCGGAATCGCAGCCGCGATCGCAAGTTCCGAGCAGGGCCTCAGGACAGCGATTCTGGAAAGGACTGGTTCTTTCGGAGGAACTGCCGTGATGAGCGGGGTTAACCATCTTCTGGGCGGACGTTTCTATCACGAAGATACGAAGGTTATGGAAAAAACGGTCGGAGGAATTTTTGATGACCTGGTCGACCGGATGATCTTTGAAGGAATCGCCATAGCACCGGAGGAAATCGATCCTTACAACAATCCTCACGGCTGGTATCCGAGAATGGCGGCAGGAATCCCGTTTGACGGGAATGCCGTGAAAGGACTGCTCGACAGGATACTGATCGAGAAGAAAGTAGTCCCGTATCTTTTCACTAAGGTAATCGGTGCCGAGGTTGATTCTGGAAATATAAGTTCTTTGATAGTCAATAATAAAAGCGGCAATTTGAAGATGAAGGCGTCATATTATATCGATGCTACAGGTGATGCCGATGTCGCTTCATCTGCCGGCTGCAGGTTTGAGAAAGGTCGAAGTGCCGATATGCTGATGACTCCCGCCTCTCTCGAGTTTCACGTCGACAATGTTGATCGGGAACGCCTGCTCGAATATCAGAATCAGAACAAATCTCCCAAACTTGTGGAAATAATTGATGAACTTAAAAAGAAGGGTATATGGGACTTCCCATTCGACATTTTCGTGACTGTTCAATTGAACGACCCTGATGTTTTCATGGTAAATACTCTGAGAGAGACCTTTGTGGATGGAACAAACGGGGATGATATCACCAAAGCAATGATGAAAGGTCGTGCCGATGTGTTCAAACTGCACAGGATAATGAAAGAATATTTCCCGGGATTCTCCCGTTCCCGAATCCGTTACATTGCCGATGTTCTGGGAGTCCGTGAAACGAGAAGGATCGTGGGAATGAAGCATGTCACACTTGAAGATGCAAAATCCGGAAGAGTATACGAGGACCAGGTTGCACGGACTACCTATAATTTCGATCTTCCGGATCCGAAACGTCCCAGTTACGATCCGATGATGGGATCAGCTAAGAAACCTGACGCAAAACGACAGCATATTTCGATAGAGGTACCTTACGGGGTGATGGTTCCCGACAGAGTCGGCAACCTGCTAGTGACCGGAAGAGCTGTAAGCGTGGACAGAGAAGTTCTCGGAGCCTTGCGTGTTATGGGGCCTTGCATGATGTTGGGAGAGGCTGCGGGAACAGCTGTCGCTGCTGCGAAGGAAAAGGGGCAAAGATGTGCTGATGTAAACGGAAAAGAACTGAGAAAACAACTGATAGAGCGGGGACTACTCTTTGGGAGGTGAGAATATGGATCACAAGAGGAACATTCTTTTCATCTGCGTTGACCAGATGCGCTATGACACTATGGGGTATACCGGTAATCCGGTATGTTCTACTCCCGTTCTGGATGAGTTAGCCGCCGGGGGATGTGCCTTTTCACAGGCTCGGACACCCTGCAGTCTCTGTACACCTGCACGAGCTTCAATTTTCACCGGAGATTATGCGTTTGCTCATGGAATGGGGACCAATTGTGATATGTACCATGCTCTGGCGGCGGAACTGAAAGATCCCGGAAGGCTTCTTCATACCAGTTTATTAGACGAAGGATACAGGTGCGGATACATCGGAAAATGGCATGTAGGAAAGGATCTCGGTCCGGGCGATTACGGCTTCGAGGGAATGAATATGCCCGGATACGGGGATATCATCCACGATCCTGATTTCATCGGTTACCGGGAAGAACATGGATTTACCTACTCTCTGGAAGACTGTATATACGGCAACGAGAACAATCAGACGCTGCTTGCAGGCTGCTGGGACGGTCCGACAGAATCGACACCATCTCACTACCTGGCCGACCGTACGATAGATCTGATGGAAGAGTACGCCGAAAAAGATGAACAGTTCTTCCTAACCTGCCAGTTCTGGGGCCCCCATATGCCGCACCTTCCGTCAAAAGAATATTACCGCCGGCATGATAGAACCAAGATAGAACAATGGGTGAACGCAGATGATGATTGGAAGAACAAACCTGGCATCGTCAGAAGGCTTGGAACTGATTTCTATAGAAAGGCACCGGTGAATGACGCCCAATGGTCAGAACTGATCGGATGCTACTACGATTTCACATCCATGATCGATTTCGAGATCGGCAGAATCATCGATTCGCTGCACAGATTGGGTCTCGATATGAATACTCTGATATGCTTCACATCCGATCATGGAGATATGACAGGCTCCCACGGCGGGTTGCTTGATAAAGGTTTCATGTATGAGGAAGCACACAGAATACCGCTGATTCTGAAAGGACCGGATATACCTCAAGGGATGCGATGCGATGATCTTGTCATGAATATGGATCTGTTTCCGACTTTTCTTGATTATCTGAAACTAGATTGTGGAAAACGTCACGGAAGGAGCCTCCTTCCCCTTATACGAGGCAAAGAGAACCCCAGAGATCACGTGTACATGGAATTTCACGGTCTCCGGTTTCTCTATTCTCAGAGAGCTTTGGTAACTGATGAGGGACTGAAGTACATCTTTACACCGGGAGATATCGATGAACTCTACGATTTGAAATCTGATCCGGGAGAATTGATCAACCTGATCGATGATTCCAGATACGAAACTGAAAAGGTGCATCTTCAGCAGATGCTCATCGAAGATGCGCGATTGTATGAAGATCCTTTGGCAAGTTGTGCTGCTAAACTTTTCGGAAGATGGGATATTCAAGATAACCAGCCGAACCCGACACGCTTATAGGAGGTAAGCCGTTGTGGTTGTTATGGTTATGGAAGTACTGATGAGGTTTAGAGGGTACCTGAAATTGATTTGACAACTGATAGGTCGGATGTTAATATAGCATGTGATATATCAGGAAAGTGAAAATAAAAGGAGGAACAGATGAGAAGAGCTATATCTATCATCATGGTGGTATTGTTGAGTGCAACAGTACTGTTTGCTGGCGGGACCGAGGAGAAATCTCCCGTTTCAGCAGAGGAGAAACCTGTAGAACAGGTGTATAAGGAAGGATGGCTGTCCGGCGGTGGCATTACCCCTACATTCATTACTACAGCAACACACAGATTGGATATCACCGTCAATGAACCGCTTGTGGCAATCACCTGGAAAGGTGGATTGCAGCCGTTGATCGCTGATTCCTATGAGATGCAGGAAAACGGAAAAACATGGATCCTTCATATCAGAGATGATGCTTTCTGGCATGACGGTACCAAGGTGACATCCGATGATGTTATTTTCAGCTACAATGCCTATGCCGACCCACGTGTAGGTTCTCGATGGGCTTCAAAAGCTGCGAGTATCAAGGGATATGATGAATTCAGAAACGGTGATGCCGATTCTCTTGCAGGTGTGACCGCAATCGATGACAGCACCGTCAAGGTGGAATTATCTCAGGAGATGCCCTTATGGATGAAAATCGAGCAGACCTATCTGGTTATCTTCCCGAACCATATTCTGGGTGATGTAGAACCTGAGAAACTTGTTTCCGATGAATATTGGCAGCATAGAATAGGTACGGGACCGTTTAAATGGGCAGAATACAAACAGGACCAGTACATCATGCTCGAGAAAAATGAAGACTATTATCTCGGCGAGCCTAAACTCGATAAGCTCATTTACCAAATGTACAGCGATGCTTCCACTCATGTAAGCGGACTTCTTTCCGGTCAGATAGACACGACAGCCTATGAGACGACGATCATATCGCCTAAAGATGCTGTAAATCTCGAGAATAATCAGGACCTTGATATCTTCGTCATGGAAAAAGGTTCTCCATCATTCTTGACAGTCAATCATGAGAAAGAGTGGGCGGATGTAAGACTGCGTCAGGCTCTCAGATATGCTATTGATGTGGAGACTATGCTTGATGCGATCTATCCCGGAGCAAAACCTGCGACGACCTTACTGCCTCAGACATGGACCCATCCGGATGATCTCAATGATTACGCTTATAATCCGGAAAAG
The DNA here is from genome assembly GCA_028532915.1 of Sphaerochaetaceae bacterium. Taxonomy (GTDB): domain Bacteria; phylum Spirochaetota; class Spirochaetia; order Sphaerochaetales; family Sphaerochaetaceae; genus SABI01. The sequence continues at coordinate 1,347 of JAQQAI010000007.1, read as the reverse complement.
GCCAAAGAGCTGATCAAGGCGGCAGGATGGTCGGGAAGAACGGTTGATTTCGTATATCACTACCAGGATGAACAAAGCAGAAATCTCATCGTAGCAATCCAGCAGTACCTTGATAAAGTCGGAATTCATATCGAACCCAGAAAAATGGACCCGGCCGGATTGAATGCATTGTATCTCTCAGGTGATTTCGATATGGGGCTGCTCGGACAGGGCATGGGACTTGATCCGGCAGGCGGAGAGATTGTTGTCAAATCTGGCGAAATCAGAGCTCACGGATATTCCAATCCTGAAGTCGATGAATTGTTCCAGGAAGGAAAAGCCCTGGCCGAACAATCCGAAAGAGCTCCGATCTATCAGAAGATCTCAAAGATCCTTAATGAGGAACTACCTCAAATCTACCTGTGGTATGATATAAGGCACCTCGGTTTCAGCAAAGATGTTGCGGGTCCTTATGATCATTACAAGGAACAGAAGATCATCTACTTCAATATGCCGGTGTATAATGAAATTGAAACCTGGTATGTCAAGTAAGATATACGACTGATATATCCTGAAGGTCCGGAATCATATGCCATGGTGTATATGGTTCCGGAGTCTATGCTGTCTGAACCAGCCGGGTTCATGATCTGCCCGGGTGGTAACATAACTAATAAGGAGAAGTGATGGGTAAATACATCATACGGCGACTGCTCATATCAATTCCCATGCTCATCGGCATAACTCTGATCATCTTTCTTCTGGCTAATCTGCTGCCGGGAGATGCAGTTACTGCCATGATGGCGACAGAGGCTCCCGTGAGTCAGGATGCGATAGACCAGATGAGGGCCAATCTCGGTCTTGATAAATCTATCGTGGTACGGTATGCGATATGGGTAAAGGGACTTTTACAAGGTAATCTGGGATATTCTCATATATCATATCTTTCGGTAGGACAGGTCATCTCAGAACGAATCGGACCTACTTTGGAACTTATGGGCATTTCTCTTCTGATCTCGATCGTCATCGGCATTATCCTCGGTGTGATTTCCGCTCTGAAACAATACACGGTTCTCGATTATGTGTTGACGGTTCTGGGGTTCATCGGCCGGTCCATCCCCGTATTCTTCGTCGGAATGCTGCTGATATACTTTTTCGCTTTGAAACTTCCATGGTTTCCGGTATCCGGAATGAGTGAGGCCGGAACCGACGGAGGTATCCGGGATAATATCTGGCATCTTGTTTTGCCGATGGTTTCACTTTCAATTCTGAGAATCGCAGAATTTCTGCGCTACACACGGGCGAGCATGCTCGAACAGCTTCACAGCGATTTCGTCTGGACGGCACGTTCCAAAGGATTGAAAGAGAAAA
>JAQQAI010000006.1 GCA_028532915.1 Sphaerochaetaceae bacterium | reverse complement strand
GGGATAGGGTTCGGGCAGAATGTGTATACGCGGGAGGCAATCAAGAAAATGTTGGCACAAACAAAGAAACAGAACTGATACACTACACAAATATTCTTTAGAGGTGTCTGCCTATGTCGTTATTATGCAAAAGGTTAGCACCTCTTTTTGCGTTAATCTGGCGAAAACTCAGGATAATATAATCAGATCGTACATTTTGTCTAGTCTTTTGAACCGAAATTAGTCGTTACTTATGATTTTCAGCACACCGCTCGAACTGAAGAACGTAGATCTCTTTCCGCCCGAGAATTCAACTTCGACCATTTCTCTCCCCCTGAGATTTTTCACCTGTACGACCTTCCCGTCTCCATACTGCTGATGACGGACATTCATGCCCGAGGTGAAGCTGGTATCTCCGGTATGAATCGCCTTCTCCTTCTTCTCGGCAAAGCTTTGAACGCTCTTGATGATATTCGACCTGTCGACAGGATTTTTCAAGCGCCGTTTTTCTCCGAGCGATCCGAATCCGTGGTATCCAGGTTCCCGGTCGAACTGACCACTTCCAAACGGGCGGTCGGTAAAAGCCCTTCCTTCGATTCTTATCAGGCTGTCGGGAATCTCCTTGATGTAGCGGGAGGGAAGCTGGAAATTGGTCTTCCCCCAGATCATCCTCTTTCGACAGCTTGTGATGAACAGTTCTCTTTTAGCTCTTGTGACAGCCACATAGAACAGTCGCCGTTCCTCTTCGAAATCCTCATCACTCTCGCACGAGCGGGACGGGAAAAGATTCTCTTCGAGGCCTGTGACAAAGACTCTATCGAATTCAAGTCCTTTGGTGTTGTGCATGGTGATGAGAGATACCCCTTCTTCCATAGAAGGGTCGTAATCTCCAAGAGTAGTGGGATCAAGAGTGAGAGATTCAAGAAATTCCACAAGTCCGTCGGCTGAAGAATCATAATCTTTCACCGCATCGATCAGCTGTCCGAGGTTGGCTAGCTTGTCGGTATGGTTCTTCTCGTCCATCATCTTATAATGGTCGTAAAGATTCGATTCTCTTATCAGGTATTCGACGATGACGCTGTTTTCCTTATTTCCCATCGCAGCGGCTTCCTGAAAAATGAGGGCAAACCGTTTGGCATTCTCACCCGCCTTTCCTTTCAGCAGCCCTTTCTCGCATGCGATCGAGATCGAATGGAGGTAATCTGTCTGACTGCTCTCACTCACGGAAAGGATCTTATCGACCGAAGAGGGGCCCAATCCTCTCGCAGGTTTATTTATCATCCGCTTGAAATGCACTTCATCGAACGGATTCAATAGAAGATAGAGAAGCGAAAGAGCATCTTTTACCTCCTCTCTGTCGTAGAAACGGAGAGCTCCTATCACCTTGTAGGGGATTTTCTCCTTCTGAAAGAGTGTCTCGAAGTTGAGAGATTGTGCATTCGTTCTGTATATGACTGCGGTTCCCTGATATTTCTTATCTTTTTGAATCTCTCTTGCAACCCGTAAAGCTTCCGCTTTCTCGTCTTCAACATAGATCAGAGCCGGTTTGGGACCGCCGGGATTCGCCGTCCACAACACTTTCTGATGCCTTCCTCTGTTGTTGGCGATCACCGAGGATGCGATCGAAAGGATCTCCTCGGTTGACCGGTAGTTCTGTTCGAGTTTGACGATTTTCGTTTGGGGGAACTGGTCGGGGAAGGTCAGAATATGCTCCACCTTCGCTCCTCTGAATCTGTAGATGCTCTGATCGTCATCACCTACGACACAGATAAAGCTGTTCGGACCCGCCAGAGCCTTCAGCAGCTCGAACTGGGCGATATTCGAATCCTGATACTCATCGACAAGGATCATTCTGAACCTGTTGTGAATATGGGAAACTACCGGGAGATTCGGGTTGAGAAGTTCTATCGAACGTGTGATCAGATCGGCAAAATCTACATTGCCTACCTCTTTGAGCCTCTTTTGGTACTGTTCATACTGTCTCGGAAAATCATCCCCCCATCTCACCTTCTCCAGGTCGGGACTGTCGGGAAAGAGCATCATATCCTTTGCCAGCGAGATGGCCTTGGCCACCGGAGAAAGTTCGGCTTTTCTGCTGTCGGGAAAGATGCCGGACAGCAGAGACAGAGAATCCTGATCATCATAGATCGCAAAATTGGGTGACAACCCGATCTCTCTGCCGTAGACCCTCAGCAGCCAGGCTCCGAATGAATGGAATGTCCTTATATGCATCGAAGAAGTATCGACACCGGGAACCATGGATGAGACTCTTTCTCTCATCTCCTTCGCGGCCTTGTTGGTGAAGGTGACAGCCAAAATCTGCCATGGGGCTATCCCCAGTACTTCGATCGCATATGCTATCTTCGTCGTGATGACTCTCGTCTTTCCCGATCCGGCTCCGGCCAACACAAGCAGAGGCTTTTCATTTTCAAGGACCGCTTCCTTCTGTCTATCATTCAACTGTTCAAGATATCTTTCTACATCACTCACGCCATACACCATTTTCTTATTGTTCGATTACTACAGCTTCCAGATCCACACCGTTCACCTTGGTGATCCCGCAGCGCACAACGGTCCCTGCAACCAGATTCTGCCCCATCACGACTGTCAGCCCGTCCACTTCGGGAGCCTGAAAACGTGTGCGGCCTATCGCGAGGTCTTCCTGGTCAATCAGCTCTTCTATGAGAACATCCATCTCGGTCCCTACATATTGTTCCAATCTGGAGACAGTGATGCTCTCGCAAAGCTTTTCCACCTCACTCTTATAACGGCGGGCAGACCCGATTCTCTTCTCATACTCTGGGATACTGCAGTCATCGAAGGCGGGAGTACCTTCTTCTAATGAGAACAGGAAAGTGCCGACATAATCGAGGCGGGCCTCTTCGAGAAATTCCATGAGAGTAGTGAAGGTCTGATCATCTTCACCGGTGAACCCCAGCATGATAGTCGAACGGATCGTCGCCTCGGGAAAAGCTGTTCGGATTGTATCGATGAGAGCCAGATAGGTATTTTTGTCTCCTGTTCTTCCCATCTTCGAAAGAACGCGTGTATCTGCATGCTGGAATGGTATGTCAAAATAGGGAATGATTTTCGGGTATCTTTTCATCAGATCAAGCAGTTCAAGAGGAAAGGCATCGGGATGGATGTACAAAAGACGGATCGAGAAATCACCTTCGAGCGATGCTATCTTCTCGAGCAGAGGAAGGAACGCACTCTCTTTACCTTCCCTGTCGGTTCCGTAGGCTGCAAGATCCTGAGCTATGATGTTGATCTCTTTCACACCGCTGTCTAGAAGATGCGCTGCATCTTCGAGAACTGCTTTTTCAGGACGCGAACGCAAAGCACCTCTGATAAGAGGGATCGCACAATATCTGCAGCGGTGGTTGCACCCCTCGCTGATCTTAAGATATGCGGATCCGGGATAGTTGAACAGTTTACCTCTCGTATCGTAATCGCTTTTCACATCAGGATACTCGGGAGTGAGAACGACACGGTTCCCCTCTTCGACCGCTTTCACAACGGAGTTTATCTCTTTAAGGTCTCTGTTGCCGAAGATGGCATCAGCCTCTGTGAGCTCATCTTTGAGCTCCTGTGAGTACCGCTGTGCCAGACATCCGGTGAACAGTATCTTCTTGTCGGGATACTGATTCTTGAGTTCAAAGAACGCATCGATAGACTCAGCCCGTGCACTTTCGATAAATCCGCAGGTGTTGACTATTATCAACGTCGCTTCATCGGCATTCTCCACCGGTTCATAACCGTCTTCAGCCAGAGATGCGACCATTACCTCGGCATCCACCTGATTTTTCGCACACCCGAGATTCTCTACATATACTTTATGTCCATTCATACCTGACTTCACTCCTATCTTATGTCCCCGAATTCAACCGGAAGGCAAGGGCAAGTCTGTGATAACTTGACTGCCCCTGTCAAGACTCTACCCAATACTATAAAGATATGAAAAAAAACAAAATAGATGGTTTTTGTGATTTTTGCTCCATATCCATTTTCAACCATTGTACTTTTTTACATATATTGGAATTATCAGCAAAAAAATCTAGATAACTATATTTAGGCTATACGAATAAAGTGTATCGGAAGCGATGTTTACCTTGCATAACATATCAAGTTGGTATACTATCAGCACGTATTATACACATACAAATTTTTCCGCATAAAGTGTGAGGTGATAAATGACTAAATATGTCATTAGACGTTTGTTGGGAATAATCCCGACTCTTTTGGTAATCATTACCATCAGTTTTTTCATCGTAAGAGTTGCCCCGGGCGGCCCTTTCGATGGCGAGAGGGCTTTGCCTGAAGTAATCAAGAAGAACATCGAAGCAAAGTACCATTTTGACGACCCTCTGGTTGTTCAGTATGGAAGATACATGTTCGATGTACTCCGTGGTGATTTAGGCCCTTCGTACCGGTATAAAGATCATGATGTCAATTTCTATATCTTTCAGAGTCTCCCCAATTCCATGATCCTGGGGGTGATAGCAATTTCCATCTCGATCATTTTCGGCATATCGAGCGGAATGCTCGCGGCGGTGAAGCAGAATACCTGGGTCGATTATCTGGGAATGGCATTCGCCATAATCGGCATTTCGGTACCCCTTTTCGTCATAGGACCGATCCTTCAGTACATCTTTGCGATGAGATTAGGGTGGTTTCCCACCTCCGGCTGGATCACAGGAGATAACGGCTGGATAACGGTAATCCTGCCCGCAGTCACTCTTTCGGCTTCAAACTTCGGGACTATCGCCCGACTTACCCGCTCGAGCATGCTCGAGACTCTCCGCAGCGACTATATCAGGACTGCGAAGGCTAAAGGGATGAGATCATCGGTTATTCTATTCAAACATGCTATGAAAGGAGCCATGCTCCCCATCGTCAGCTATCTGGGACCTGCGTTCGCCGGAATCATCACCGGTTCTGTCGTTGTCGAACAGGTCTTCAGAGTTCCCGGACTCGGAAAATTTTTCGTTCAGTCCTCCTTCAACAGGGATTACACCCTGATAGTCGGTGTCGTTATCGTCTATTCAGTGATTCTTGTCTTCATGAATTTCATCGTTGACATAGTATACTCACTGCTTGACCCGAGAATCACCTACAAATAAGAGCGGAGCGACATATGATATTCAAAAAGAAAAACAATACGGCTGCTATAAATGAATTCAATCAGGAAATCGCAGGCAACAGCCTTACCAAAGACGCATGGAGAAGACTCAGAAAGAACAAGATGGCCGTCATCAGTCTGGTAGTTGTCATCATCTATATTCTGCTGGCTGTTCTTGCTCCCATCCTCCCCATCTATCCGTATGACGAGATTATTCTCGATCACCAGCATCTTCCACCTTCATTCACAAAAAATGCGGGTGAACTGCTGATGGAAAAAAGACTCGCAGATCTGTACACACAAGCCTGGAGACAGGGAAATCTTGAACTCACCGAAGAAGAAGACGACATGCTGTGGGAGTGGATCGATTCGAATGAAGTAAACAAAGTATGGGATTACATGTACGAAAAAGGTAACGCCATGGTTGCCGAAGGATCCTACACTCTTTCTTCATATGAACAAAGAAGGATCGATTCACTTGAAGAAGATATAAGAACCGAGCTGCAGATCACTCTGAAAGATGTATGGTACAGAGCCGACAGCGGTTCGGAAAGAGTCAAACTCACCTCGCTGGATACGGACGAAATCCTCGCGGCTTATGCTCAGCTGGTAAATATTTCAGCAGAGGATCAGAAAACTCAATACATGAAAGAGATCGAACAGCAGGTGTTGAGAGAGATTAAAGAGAGAACACCCGACCTTAGTGACGAAGAGTATGAGATTCTGCTGAATCAGGAATTCAACGATATGAGCGAATCGAGACTCAACACTCTCATCAGGAGCAACGTTCTGGTCAAACTTAACAATGCTATCCGATCAGTAGGTCTGAGGAATCTCAAGGATGCTGCCGAGGACGGAACTATGGAGTTCCCCCTTGAAGAGGAAATATCCATCAGTGAGACCATCTCCGCCACCATCAAAGCGTCAAAAGTTCATGAAAGACAATATTATCTGGGAACAGACTACCAGGGAAGGGACATGCTCTCCAGGATCATCTACGGAGGGCAGGTCTCGATCGCAATCGGGTTCGTCGGAACGATCACCAGTGTTCTCATCGGTATCATACTTGGAGCTCTGGCAGGGTATCTGGGAGGAAAGGTGGACTACATCATCATGAGGATAGTCGATATCATGTACGGACTTCCCTACATGCTTCTGGTCATCATCGCCATGGCGATCTTCGGAAGGAACATCCTCAACCTATTCTTCGCGCTCGCCATCATCAGCTGGCTCACTGTCTCCCGTATGGTCAGAGGACAGATCATGTCGCTAAAGAATCAGGAATTCATTGAAGCTGCACGTTCGATGGGAGCTCCGACGAGAAGAATCATCTTTAAACATCTCGTGCCCAACTCATTGAGTGTGATCATCGTCTTCTCAACTCTGAGAATCCCGTCGTTCATCATGACAGAGAGTTTCCTCTCCTTTTTAGGCCTCGGTGTCCAGGCACCCTTTGCATCATGGGGATCTCTGGTGGGTGACGGAGTGACCGGTATGACTTTGTATCCGTGGAAGCTTTTCTTCCCCGCTCTCGTGATGACAATCTTCCTGTTCGCAATGAACTTCCTGGGAGACGGCCTGAGAGATGCCTTCGACCCCCAAAGCAAGAATCAGCTATAGGAGAACAGTGTGGAAACCAACGAAACACGTAAAACATTACTGGAGGTCAAAGACCTCAGAACATATTTCAAAACTGATGCCGGAGTGGTAAAAGCCGTCGACGGTATCTCATTCAAACTCTCACAAGGAGAGACTCTGGGAATCGTAGGAGAATCGGGCAGCGGAAAGTCGGTAACGAATCTTTCTATCATGCGCCTTATCCAATCCCCTCCCGGTAAGATCGTAGGAGGAGAAATCCTTTTCGAAGGTGATGATATTCTCAAGGTCCCGGAAAGTGAACTGCGCTCGATCAGGGGAAATAAGATCTCGATGATCTTCCAGGATCCGATGACATCGCTCAATCCCTTCCTCAAAATATCGACACAGATGGTTGAAACCATCCTGCTTCATCAAGACATGAGCAAGAAAGAAGCCCTGAAGAAATCGATCGATATGCTGAAACTCGTCGGTATTCCGGCTGCCGAAGAGAGGATCCACAGTTATCCTCACCAGTTCAGCGGCGGGATGAGACAGAGAGTCATGATTGCTATGGCTCTCAGCTGTGAAGCAAAGATTCTCATCGCGGATGAACCTACAACAGCACTGGATGTGACAATTCAGGCACAGATTCTCGAACTGATTCAGGAACTTGCTCAGAAGCTGGACACCGCAGTCATTCTCATCACCCATGATCTCGGTGTTGTAGCCGGACTGTGTGATACTGTCTGCGTCATGTACGCAGGGAAGATCGTCGAGAAAGCGAATACCGATGAGCTGTACGCGCGGCCTTCTCACCCGTACACCGACGGGCTGATCAAATCGGTCCCCCGGCTCGACAAGGCACAGAACGGAAAACTGTTCAGTATTGAGGGACAGCCGCCTAATGTGATCGATCTTCCACCATGCTGCCCGTTCCATCCGCGATGCTCCAGGAAGATGGAAATCTGCACGAAACAGTATCCGCCTGTGGTGGATCTGGGAAAAGGTCACGAAGTTGCCTGCTGGCTGTATGCTGAAAACAAGGAGAATAGCACTGATGAGTGAGAAAGAGATAAAGAAACCGTTACTGCAGGTCAGAGATCTGAAACAGCATTTTCCGATTGAAGCCGGGTTCATCATGAAAAAACAGGTCGGAGCCGTCAGAGCTGTCGACGGAATTTCCTTCGATGTCAATGAAGGAGAGACTTTGGGGATCGTGGGAGAATCGGGATGCGGAAAATCAACCACCATCCGTTCAATCTCCCAGCTGTACACCCCGACTTCAGGTTCTGTCGTCTACAACGGACTCGATCTGATCAAAGCGAAGAGGGAAGAACTGCTTGATGCCCGAAAGAACATGCAGATGATCTTCCAGGATCCTTACGCATCTCTTGATCCGAGGATGACAGTCCGTACGATCATTGCAGAACCTCTCGAGATCTATAAAAAACGCCGTATGCTTGAACCGCAGATGTCGAAAAAGGATATCGAGGACAGAGTTGAAGAGCTGATGGAACGAGTAGGTCTCAACAGGGCATTCAAGAACCGCTACCCGCATGAATTCAGCGGAGGTCAACGACAGCGCATCGGTATCGCAAGAGCGCTTGCTCTGAATCCGAAGATCATTTTAGCCGATGAACCTGTCAGTGCTCTCGATGTATCGATCCAGTCACAGATTCTGAATCTGCTGCATGATCTTCAGGAAGAACTGGGTCTTACATACCTGTTCATCGCACACGATCTGGCAGTCATCGAGTATATCAGTACCAGAGTGGCTGTCATGTACCTCGGAAAGATCATGGAACTGTCACGAAGCAGCGACCTCTACAAGAATCCTCTCCATCCGTACACGAAGGCTCTTCTTTCTGCAGCCCCGATCCCCGATCCGGTCATAGAAAGGAAACGGCAGAGAATCATCCTTACAGGCGATGTCCCATCTCCTAATGTCGAGAGGGTCGGATGCTATTTCTATGACCGCTGTCCGTACAAGATGGAAAAGTGCAAGACCAACATCCCCCCGATGAAGAAGGTCGACGAACATCACGAAGTCGCATGCTGGCTCTACGAATAGATCGATATCAGAGATCTGACAACTGCACGGCATTTACCTTGTCATAATCCCGGTCGGCCTTGAAAGGGAGATTCATGAATGACGCTATCGCAACTGCGTTATTATGAACTCTCCCTCTCGAAGTTCTTTCCGGGATTATCTCTATCTGCTTCAGCTGATCATCGGTCATCCGCAGAGAAAAGACCGTCATAGACTTGTTTCTCCCCCTGTCTCCCGCTTTTTTCGGCTGGGAGCGGTACCCTCTGGTGAAATGGGAGATTTCGACAGCCTGAATTTCATCACAAGAGTATTCCCGTTTCCTGACAATGAAGAAAACTCCGATGAGCGAAGACACTTTCCTTCTCTCCTTATCGAAGGTCCACTGCTCCCGATACCCTATCCCGACAAGACATATGAGAAGGAATAGAAGTGGAATGAAAGATGAAACAGAAGAAGAAATCCCCTCAGGTTGAGATGCGAAGCCTATCAGAATAAAGACTGCAAATATGAAATATGAGATTTTATGGGTCATCGTTACCGAATACCTAAATTTTTTCTCATCAATTTTATGTAACTTCATAATCATTTTGTTGATTTCCTTTTTGGAGCTGTTGTGATTACAGTATACTCATTATCAAGATAGGTGAAAAGGATACTTTTGTTTATCTTAAATTGTGGTATTATAGAAGTTGGAAAAGCTTTTTTCCTTGATTAACAGAGGGCTTTACGCTACTCTGAACTGAAAGAATGTATTTCAATAAGGAGATATGTATATGAAGAAATTTTTATCTATTGCATTGATTGTTCTCCTTGTCGGAGCCTTGTTTATTTCCTGTGGAAAGAAAGAAGAACCCGTCGAGGTTGAAGCTCCAGCGGCCCCTGCTGCTGAAGCACCTGCTGCTGAAGCACCTGCTGCTGCCGAAGCTCCTGCTGCCGAAGCACCCGTTGAAGAAGCACCTGCCGTTGAAGAAGCTGTAGCTGCACCAGCAGCTCCGGCAGAAATGGATGACGCTGATAAAGTGGTATTCCGGATAGGGAATGGTGCAGAACCTGAAAGCCTCGATCCTCATCAGATTCAGGGTGTTCCTGAGCACAGAATCTATGAGGCTATCTTCGAAGGGCTGATCATCTACGATCCTGAAACCGCAGAAGGTATCCCCGGACTGGCAGAAAGCTGGGAAATGAGCGAAGACGGTACGCAGTATACCTTCACTCTTCGTGATGCTGTCTGGTCAGACGGTACTCCGATCACAGCCGAAACGGTTCGTCTCTCATGGCTCAGAGAGCTTGATCCTGCAACGGCAAGCCCGTATGCATGGTTCCCTGCTATGTTCCTCAAAGGCGCTGCTGAATACAATGCCGGAGAAGCGACAGCAGATGAGGTTGGAATCAGAGTCCTCGAAGACGGCAGATTCCAGATGGATCTGTTAGGACCTCTTCCCTACGCTATCGGAGCTCTTGCCCATTACAGTTTCGCAGTCGTTCCTCTTCATGCCATTGCTGAATACGGCGATGAATGGACACTTCCCGAAAACTTCGTAGGAAACGGACCGTACGTTCTTAAAGAATGGGTTCCTCAGGATCACGTATCAGTTGTTCCGAACGAAAAATACTGGGACCGCGAGAACGTGAAACTTGATGAAGTGATCTTCTATGCAATTGATGATAACAATACAGCATACAACATGTATCTGAACGGTGAACTTGACTGGGCAACCGAAGTTCCTCTCGATCAGATTGAAGCTGCATCACTCAGACGTGATTATTTCAGAGCACCACAGCTTGCGACCTATTACTACGTATTCAACAATGAAAAAGCTCCTTTCGATGATGTCAGAGTGAGAAAGGCTTTCTCTCTTGCAGTCGACAGAGAAGCTCTTGTTGAAGGTGTCACACGCGGCGGACAGATTCCTGCAAAAGGTATCGTACCCGAGATGGCAGGATATGAAGGTCTCGGCTATCCTGAATATGATGTGGAAGAAGCTAGAAAACTTCTCGCCGAAGCCGGTTATACCAAGGACAACTTCCCAAAGACAACTATTCTGTACAACACAAGCGAAAGCCACAAAGCTATCGCGGAGTTCATCCAGAGTCAGTGGCGCGAAGCTTTCGGACTTGACCTTGATGCTCTCGAAAGTACCGATTCAGATGCTGCGGATTCCAATGCTCTGATCACACTTGAGAACCAGGAATGGTCAACCTACCTGTCCAATAGAAATGAAGGAAACTTCCAGGTCGCAAGAGCAGGATGGGTCGGAGACTATCAGGACCCGAACACCTTCCTCGATATGTTCATCACCGGAGCCGGGATGAACGGCGGAAGATACTCTAACGAGGTGTATGACATTCTGATCACAGAAGCTGCTACTTTGAGCGGTCAGGACAGACTGGATGTACTTCTCGAAGCTGAGACAATCTTTATTGAAGAAGACCAGGGAATCATGCCTCTGTACTTCTACACGACAAACAACATGATAGACACCACAAAGTGGGGCGGTTGGCATACCAATACGATGGATTACCATCCAACAAAAGATATCTACCTGAAATAGTTACGATTATCTTTGAGATTTCGCCCTCGGAATTTTTCCGAGGGCTTTTTTTGTATTTTCTCTTATGATATAGTCGCACCATGGAACTAACACTCTACCCGTCACAGATTCACGGCAAAGTACCGATAGTCACGAGTAAATCCCAGACTATCAGAGCACTTCTGATCGCAGCCTTCAGCAAAGGGACTTCATCGATACGACGACCGCTATACTCATCCGACACCCGGTCAGCGATCAATCTGATACAGACGCTGGGAGCAAAAGTCTCAAAAGAAGAGGAAGTGTTATCCGTGACCGGATTTGACACCCTGCCCGAAGAGGTTGTCTTCGATTGCGGCAATTCGGGGACCACGATGTATCTGGCTGCAGGAATGGTAGCTTCTCTGCCGGTCAAAGCCACCTTCACCGGAGACAGTCAGCTGAAAAGCCGTCCTGTTCTCCCCCTGCTTGAAGCTTTGAAAGGTCATAAAGTAAGAGTTTCCTGCACGAAAGGCGGGTATCCTCCATTCACCATCGCTGGTCCGATCCGTTCAGGTGAAGTCGATATAACATGCCATACCAGCCAGCATCTTTCGGCTCTCCTTCTCGGCTGTGTGATGGGAAAAGGTCAGTCTGTCATCAACGTATCGCTGCTCAACGAACGCCCCTATGTCGAGATGACTCTCAACTGGCTCAAAGAGCAGAACATCAAATTATCATATGATGAAGATATGAAGAAGTTCATCATCCCGGGTAATCAGCACTACAGTCCATTTGACAGCACTATCGCAGGCGATTTCTCTTCAGCATCATTCTTCTTCTGTGCCGGAGCTATTTCGGATTCACCGGTAACAGTCTCGGGTCTCGACAGGAACGACCCTCAGGGAGATAAGGAAGTATTAACCATCCTCGAGAAGATGGGAGCCATAGTGAAGTGGAATGGTGATGAAGTGACAGTCACGTCGCCTCAAGAAGGATTACATGGAGGACATTTCGATCTCAATGCTATCCCCGATGCCCTTCCCGTTCTGGCCGTTACTGCCTGCTATGCTAAAGGTACGACAGTATTGGGAAACGTCCCTCAGGCAAGGATTAAAGAAACCGACCGTATCGAATCAATGAAACGAAATCTGATGACTCTTGGAGCTCATATCGAAGACACCGAAGATTCACTGATCATTCATGGACAAGGTCATCTGGACGGAGGAGAATGTCGCGGTTACGGGGATCACCGCATCATCATGGCGATGGCTATCGCCTCATTAAGGACCTCAGGTCCGCTGACGATCGATGATATCGATGCCGTAGATGTCACCTTCCCCACGTTTTTCACACTGTTTGATTCTATCAGGAAGGAGATATAAGAATGTACGACTTGAGAAGTGACACTATCACATTACCTACGAAAGCGATGAGAGAAGCGATGGCCTACGCCGAAGTCGGAGATGATGTCTATCATGAAGATGAAAGCATTAACAAACTCGAGCAGATGGCAGCCTCGATGGTAGGCAAAGAAGAGAGTATCTTCGTTCCCAGCGGCTCGATGGGAAACCTCATTCCTCTGTATATCAACGGAGGAAGAGGCAACGAAGTATTATGTGATTCCAACAGCCATATCATCCAGCATGAAGTAGGTTCGGTCGCTTCCATAGCAGGGACTTTAGCCATCGGCATTCCTACAGAAAAAGGAATTCTGGATGCACAGACGATTGAATCACACATAAAAAGAGGATCGTATGATCTTGCGACTTCAACTCTCATCGAAGTTGAAAATACAATCGGAGGGATCACCTACCCTCTGCAGACACTGAAAGAGATCAGAGAACTTGCCGACAGTTATGATATGTCTGTCCATATGGACGGAGCTAGATTCTGGAACGCTGTTGTCGCTACAAAAGAGGATCCGAAAGAGATCGCAGCTCAGGCGGACACGATGACCTTCTGCATCTCCAAAGGTCTCGGAGCTCCCGTAGGTGCTCTCTTGTGCGGAACATCACAGTTCATCGAGAAAGCCAGGTCAGTCAGAAAGATGCTCGGTGCAGGAATGAGACAGGCCGGAATCCTCGCTGCAGGCGGCATCTACGCCCTCACACACAATATCGAACGACTGGAAGATGATCATCGCAGAGCGATGAAGATCGCACAGACGCTGAAAAAGACCACATGGGCTCAGTTCGATATAGAGGATGTCCACACGAATATCATATTCTTCAGTGTGAAACATACAAACGCATCCAAAATTGAGCAGGTATTCGAACAACATGACATTCGCTGCTTCGCTATGGGAGACTGCGTGCGGTTCGTCACCAATCTGAATCTGGATGATGACGATATCGATCAGATCTGTACCATCATCGAATCAATTGATGAAAAGGAATTCACCTCATGAAAAAGGCCATCTTCTATTTCTCGGGTGTCGGCAACTCGAAGGCAGTAGCGAAAGAGATCGCCTCTCAGCTCTCTTTCGATCTGTGCAAGAGTATCAGAGATGCAGCTTCCGAGGATTTTGAGGATCTCACAACGCTTGGACTTGTGTTTCCCGTCTATTATTTTGCTCCACCGACTGCCATCATGCAGTTCATTGAAACCTTTCTCAAACCGGCTCAGATCGAACTGACCTATCTTTTCACGATATTAACGAACGGCGGGATGAGCTCCTTTGCTCCATCCATCACCGAGATGCTTCTGCAGCAGGCAGGATATCTGAGTTCATACTGCGAGACAGTGAAGATGGTCGACACCTATACTCCCCTTTCGAAAGTGCCGGAAAAGGATAAAAGGAAGAGAATCGAACAGGACGCATATGAATCGGTCAAGACAATCATTAAAGAGGTCGGAGAGGAATCAATCAAAGTGAGGACCCGGTGGCCGCTGAGCAACACCGCATTGTATGTATACAGGTCGATCGCTCACTGGCGCTATACCTACGACAGGAAGTTCATCGTGGATGATACATGCACCGAATGCGGCATCTGTGTGCGATCCTGTCCGGTGAACAACATCGAACTCCATGAAGGAAAGATACGCTATCTGCATCACTGCGAACAGTGTTTCGCCTGTTACCACAAGTGTCCCGTCCACGCGATACGACTGAAACGCAAACCGCTTCAGGGATATACGTATTACCAAGGCCCTGATTTCACAGCAAGGAACGAAACGATATGAACACTCTCGATACGATCATCGACAGATCGAAGACCCCTTCGGCAAAGTATAATAAAACTCTCATCTCGAGTTTTGCGAACAATGAAGATGCACGTCCGTACTGGGTTGCTGACATGGATTTCAAATCCCCTCAACCTGTGCTTGATGCTATTAAGAAAGAGCTCGACGACGGAATTCTCGGATACCCGTCTTTCAACGATACAAAGAGAATCTTCACCTCATTCGCCCTGAAAAGACACAACTGGCAGATCGATCCGTCTTTAGTGGTGATATCCCCGGGAATGCTCGCTTCCGTAGCCCTGTTGATCGAGCTCTACAGTGAAGAGGGTGATACTGTAATTCTGCCGTTTCCTTCCTACAAGCCGTTCGTCTCGATTCTGGAGGGGTTGAACAGGACTATTATCCCGTGGAATCTTCCCTTTGACCGCTCATCATCCTCCTTTCATGTAGATATGGATTCACTTGAAAGACTGTGCGCTCAACACGATCCCTCGATTCTTCTATTCTGCTCTCCGCACAATCCCACAGGCATCGTCTTCAGTCGCCAACAGATCTTCAAGATCGCGACTATCGCGAAAGAACATGATATGATGGTCATAAGCGATGAGATCCATGCAGATCTGGTATATCCCGATGTCGTTCACACACCGTTCAATACTGTCTCAAAAGAGATCGACCTCAGATGCGCGACCTGTATGGCTCCGTCGAAGACTTTCAACATCGCAGGAGAACATTTCTCTGTCATCGTCTGCTCTTCTGTCGAGATGAGACGGAAGGTTTCCCGAAGGCAGCAGTCGCTCCATATCGCAGCCGACCTTCTGGCTACAGTGAGTGCAAGAGCAGCATATCAACACGGGTCTGTGTGGCTCGATCAGGTTCTCATCTATCTGCAGCATAATATCGAGGTGATCAGGTCGACTCTGAAGCAAAACGGTTCGGCAATCTCGCTTGTGGTCCCCTCTGCTTCATTCATCGCGTTTCTCGATTGTTCTGCGATATACGATAAGGTGGCCCTAGATGCACTCAATCATCCCGATATCTATAAAGACAGGGGCGACGGAGGGCTTCTCTCCCGATTCTTCGGTGTATACGGGAATGTCGCGATGAACGACGGCACATGGTTCGGTGATGGTTACGAAAAATTCGTCCGATTCAACTTCGCATGTCCATCCGAAAAGGTCATAGAAGGAATCAACGGAATATGCACCGCGGAGAGATCCCTGTCATAGCCACCTGACGCACTCTTTCTCTCTCAGATAGACCAGAGCCGACGACACATCTTTGCCGAAGATCTTCTTCACAGCCTCTCTGTAGATCTTAAGCTGCTTCGCATGGGCACTAACATCGAGATAAGCATCTGTTTTGAAATCGACAACAACAAGATGTTGTTCATACCGTACGAGCAGATCGATCACTCCATTGAGAACTACAGTCTCACCATCTGTGTTCATTCTGACGGCAAAAGGAAGTTCACTGTCCATCTTCACCAGATCTTCGGTATGAAGCGACCGGTAGAAGTCCGACTCGAAGAACGAAGAGAGCATCTTCTCGATCGAGAGGATCATAGTCCTTTTCTCGTATTCTCTCAGAGCCAGGGAATTGAGCTCACGGGGCATCCGCTGTTCATATTCGGCAAAATCGACAGTCTTGTAGGCTCCAGCGAGTTCACTGAACACATATTCGAACATTGCATGGGTCCATGTTCCGAAGTTGTTCTCGATATGATAGGAACGAAGGATGTCATCACATTCCAGAGAAGGCAGCTGCAGGCCGACATCTGAAGGATGTCCGCTCTGAACCTCTTTCTCATAGGCTGTCACAGATTTGAACCGCTCTCGATAGATTATCGCAGGTTCGGCCTCTTTATACCACACATCATGTTCCAGAGCCTTCTTGATGATTTCAGATCGCTGTATCATCTGCTGGGACGGCTGTCCTGTCGATTGAGGAACCTCATCGATGAACAGCTGCCCTTCCTTGTTCTCATATTCGCTCATGGGGGCACTGTTATAGTAGATCATCGAAAGAAAGTTCTTTTCCATATATTGTTGCCCCAAAGATACGCCGTTATCACAACCGGTTATGAGAAGGTGGTTCTTCGCACGGGTGAAGGCGACGTAGAGAAGGCGTTTCAGTTCGGCACTGTCACTTTTTTCGATCTTTTTCCTGTCGATCTCGAACAGAAGATTCTTTCCTCTTCCTCCATCTTCGAAATGGTGTACGACAGGAATCCTTCTGCGGTCATCTTCCCAGTAATGGACGGCAGGGGTCATCAGACTTCTTCCCTTCCCTCCCGCATTGGCAACGATTACGATAGGGAACTCCAGACCTTTACTCTTATGGACCGTCATGATGTTCACTCCGCCCTCGTTTTCTCCTAAGACTTCTATGTCTTCCACTTTCTCGGCATTCCCCATCCTCTCGCGGAGAAAATCGAGGAAGGTGATCAGAGATCCCCCTTTTCGTTCGATATCGAGGGCTACTTCCACAAGATATTCAAAATGCTCAAGATAGACACTGTAGGAACTGTCACTGAGAAGATGAACCCTGTATCCGCCTTCGTACCACAGATGGTACAGCAGTGACGCGATGCTCTCCTGTCCGCTTTTTACCATCAGTGTCTGATACAGGGCGGCCAGAGTTTCGTACCTCTCTTGCATCGATTCGTTCTCAAAGGTATCGAGGGTGAAAAGAGCCTTATCCGTTTCGGCCCGCTTCACCGCCTCGATTACCGTAATGTCGTCGACATTGCAGAAGGGAGATCTGAGAAGAGCCGCATAACTGAGAAGATCGTCGCTGTAGATGAGAAGCTGCAGCAGCAGATAGATATCATTCATGACAGCTTCAAGAAAGAGGGATTTCACGCTGCTCAGCTGATAGGGTATTCCCTTTTGACGCAGAGCCTTCTCATAGTGCATCTGAGGTGATGTGGTCCTCAGGAGAATCGCGATATCATCATAAGAGGGGCGGGACAGAGAATCACCCTTTCTGATGAGATAGTCATCGCTGCCTACCATCTGTTCTATCTTCTGTGCAATATAATAGGCCTCGCTCTCCGCCGCGCTTTCGAAGAGCTCATCATCATCTTTGGATTCGATGTCAGGGAGGATGACCAGTGACGAACTGGAACACTTCTGATTTTCTCCTTCTTCCTCCTTCGGTCTCAACGGAGAAAACTCGGCTTCGAAATCATATTCTCTCATCGAGAAGATCCGTTCGAACAGAGAATTAAACAGTCTGATAAGATGGCGTTCACTTCTGTAGTTGGTGTGAAGTGTGATATGACGGCCTCCGGCGGAGAGTATTTCTTTGTGAAGCTGTCTGAACACTCTGACATCGGCCCCTCTGAAGCGATAGATAGACTGTTTTTCATCCCCTACGAAAAACAGTTTGTCTTTCTTCAATGAGTGGACTGAGACCGGCTGGTTGTCTTTCACGGGAGATTCGGATGAGAGAAGATAGAGAATCTCCTTCTGCAGAGCGTTGGTATCCTGAAACTCATCCACCATGATATAGCGATAGGCATTGGAGAAATAGCGTCTCACATTCTCATTCTCTCTCAGGATCACGCAGGCCATCTGAGCGACATCATTATAGGTCACAACCTCCCTCTCTCTCTTTTTCTCCAGATAAAGATCGCGGTAGAGACCTAACAGCTTGTAGATTGCCTCTATCATATCGGAATCCGAAAGAACGCGGCAGCAGAATGAGAGCTGGGAAACCATCTCACCGCGCAGAATCTCTACAGATTCGTTGTACTGTTCTTTATGCGGGGCCTTCGCTCTCAGTTTCTTAACAGTTCCTATCGGCGGCAAAACCTGTTCATATCGCGATAAAAGAGAAGGAATATCTTGCACAAGAGGAAGGATATTGTTCAGTTTCTCCTCATTTTCTTTGTATGTCTTACTCGTATCATCATAACTTGTCAGCTGCCGGACTATCTGTTCCATCTTCGAAGCGAGACTCGCGGTATACGAGCGGATATATTCTATGATCTCACAGGCAACCGAATCGGGGTCAAAAGAATCTCCGGGATAGAAATACCGTGTTGCGACAGCAGCGAAGACATCCTCGACAAGCTGCTTCGGAGAATAGACTGATGAAAGGAACCCGACGGCACGATCGTCCGGGTATTTCTGGAGTATATTGTAGGCACACTCGACGGCAAGCTCTTCGGACAGATCGTTATCGAGAGAGAATGAGGGGGACAGTCCGAAGCGGGTCACATCCGCCTGTACCACCTGATAGCAGAAGCTGTCTATCGTGCTGATTGTGGCATTTCTGAACTTCTCCATCTGAACGGCGATATCGGAATCGTCTTTGAAGCTGCTGAGAAGAGCATAGATACGGTCATACATCTCATTCGCTGCGGCTTTGGTGAATGTCAGAGTGAGAATCTGATCGACATCGGCTTTCATCTGGGCGACCAGACGGAAGAATCTGTAGGTAAGAACACTAGTCTTCCCGGATCCGGCCCCTGCTGTGACGACACAGTTCGCATCGCAGAAGACAGCTTCCTTCTGATCATCATTGAAGAATCCGGTCTGTTCGATGAGCTGCTGATGGTCTATCATGGTAACGAATATCTCCTTCTGCACACCTGACGGTAATCGCAATTGCCGCACACTTTCTTCGATGGGGTCGCTCCCATCGTACCGCTCTCTATCCTATCTATGATATCTGCTATGTGCGAGAGGCTCAGTTTTACCAGCGAGTCTGTCAGTTCCTGATCATCACTGAAGGCAATGAGGTATCGTTTACCTTCGATATTGTAATAGGCAGCGCATTCGGCTTTCCGTCCGTTCTTTTCAAGCAGAAGCACATACAGAGGAAGCTGGTAGGAAGACAGCGATCGGGCATCGGCTGTAAACTCCTTCTTTGAAATAGTGCGGGATTTCTTGTAGTCGATGACACACAAAGATCCGTCCGATCTTCTGATCACTCTGTCAATTCTTCCGTCCAGGATGAACTTTCCGTCTTCATCTACATAGTTCAATGGCAGTTCGACCTCGACGGTCTCGTTCGAACAGAACTGCTTCAGTTCCTCATCGATGATTGCGGGAAGAAGTGACAGGTAACGCTGTTGAATATACCGTACGATATGACTTTCGAGACGTGCGGCTGCGACCAGCCGTCTGTTCACCTCCCGGTCACAGATTTCCGTCAGAAGGGCCCTCATCTTCTCTTTCTGTTCCACCTCGAATGTTCCGTAAAGAGTATGAAATTCCCGGAAGAATCGGCTGTAGATATTGTGTTCAAGATTCCCGATCTCTCCGTGGTCTATGAGAATCTCGGCATAATCTTCTTTTCTCACCGAAAATACCCTGGAACTCACATATTTCATGGGACAGGCTGTGAACATATCGATCGAAGAGGAAGAAAAGGGAATGCGGCCGTCGGTGTCTGCTGCATACGGAACAAGAGATATGCTTCTTTTCTGTATAGACAGGTCTATGCCTCTGTCTCTGAAGACCGTCTTCTTCGCATACAGATACCCCCGCTGCTGCATAGCGGAAAAGAGAGTCTTTTTCTCTTTCCGTCCATCCCTCCATGCGGTCATCTCATCTATCATCAGCCGGTTTCTTTCTCCCTCACCTTTTATCACCATATTCTTTTCAAAAAAGAGATGAGGGATGGTGTTCGTGGTGTTGCCGTAGCCTTTCGAAGAACAGGAGAATGTCACATATTCACCGCTTGCCATGCAGGTTCTCAGCAGCTCATCAGCTGCAGATTCCTCAAAACTGTCGATCTTGAGAAGAGGGAGCATCCTCCGGTTCTTATCGACGACCTCTCCGTTACAGCCGATGAAAAAGTGATAGCGGGCAGTGATTCCCGCCGAGTGCCCGTATTCGTAGACTCTCACCCCTTCATCCGCTCCTGCCGCATTGAATCTTCTGGTTCTGAGAAGCTGCAGAAACAAGGGGTACGGTCTGAGATTCTCCGTATCGGAGAAAAGGGAGAGACTCGAAGAAAGGCTGCTCAACTGCTCCAGACAGAAAGTGAAGGCCTGGTTCTCTCCGCTCTGGACCTCTTTTCCGGTCTCGTAGGACCATCTGCCCTCCTCGAAAAACTTGGAACGCAGGATGGAGACATACCGGATGATCTCAGAGATATCCTTCGAGTTCACAAGACTGAAGATAATCTGGAATAGACGGTTAACATAATAGTAGAGACGCCGGTCAGCACAAGGAGAATCGTGCAGAACAGACTTCCATGCATTATTTTTGCTGTACGGTCCTCTCTGATGGATATGATACTTCAGCCCCAGGCGGACTATCTTCTCATGAAGATCACGATAGCGCCAGGGTATCGTGCGGTCGAGAAGAAACGGTCTGACTACATCGATATCGAAATTCCCCCGGGACACCTTCTGCATCGAATCGAAAAGTCTTCCGACCGCGGTATCGAGTATCGGCTTTCCGTAGACTATCCTGACCGAGAGTGGGATCTTTTTCGCCTCCAGATAGAGGTACTCTCTCATTCTTTGGGCCGGACCTGCGGTTACCGCAATATCGTCGTGATGTACACCGCTTTGAAGCAGTTCCTTCACCTTCTGCAGAACGCTGGCCAATTCTATCTTCTCGTTCGGGTAACGGACGATCTTCTGAGTCTGTATTGAAGAGACCTCATACAGCTGAACAGAAGGAAGGAAAGAGATCACCTTCCTGTATTCGCTGAATGATGTGCACAGCCGGGGAAAGAAGATGTGGACGGAAGATTTGCAAATATCTTCATCATGACATTCGCACGGTACGATGCACAGAGGATCCCACAGCCGGTGATCGCGGAGAAACTCGAGATAACCGGCCTCGATAAGTTCAATATCATGGCGATAGGATGATGGAAGAGAGGAATACGTATCGGCCATCTCTTCCTTCGCTCTTCTCAAAGAGGGAAAATGAGAAAAAAGGGAAACGATCGTCGGGATGAGATTACTCTGCAGCTGCGGATAGCCGCTCTGGCAGAAAAAACGCAGAGAGCTTCCGTTCTTCTCGATGAGATCCTTCACAAACAGAAACCGCACAGTCTCATCGGCCTCTTTGAGATCTTTGACATCCTGGAAGTTCCGTATAAATGTGTCCCACGAAAGTATGCGGTTCAGCAGCAGAGCGCCCTTTTCACTTTTAAGAGTGTACTGCTGGATCCACGATCTCCGCACAGTCTCATCGGGGAATACACAGATACTGTTTTCCCGGGCGATCGAAGAGAACACAGCTTCATGCAATTGTTCATACGAGGTGAGCTTCATAGTGCCGATTATACCATCATTTATGCTATACTTCACTATGATGAAAGACGAAATTCTCCCTCACGGGACATCCACAGCCAGGAATCTTCTCTACTTCACCCTCATCGTCGTCATCTGGATAACGGCAGGATCGTTCATCACGGCGGCTCTGTTCTCTCTTGTATCAAAAGAGAATATTCTCTTCTCTTATGCGATCAGGCATGCAAATTTCTTTCTTCTGCTTTTTCTCATCATACTGTTCATCCATAAAATTGAACGGATCCCTCTCCTGTCGTTCATGACAGAGCGGGCCCGTTTTAATCTCGGAGGATTTTTATTCGGAGGAGCGGTGCTTCTCGCTTCGCAGATAATCCAGACGACCGCATCTGTTTTCATCCTCGACACTCCCCTGACCTTTCACAGAGAAACGACCGGGACAGTCCATCTGATGATGATCGCTCTCGCCCTGCCTCTTACGACAGTCCAGTGTCTCAGCGAAGAACTTCTATTTCGTTCTTTCTTCTTCAATCTGGCAAAAAAGAGTGCCGTCTCACCCCATATCGTATCTCTTTTTTCAGCAGCACTGTTCACTCTGGCTCATACGACAAACACCGAACTGACCGGCAGCGGTCAGCCCTTCTTTGTTCTTCTCTATTATTTTCTCTCAGGACTGTTCTATATGGAGGTAGTATTCGCCTATGGGGGAATTGAAGCGGCTCTCGGCTCACACATCATGAACAATCTGTTCATCACAACGATCGTCAATTATGAAGGCTCTTCGATTCACAGCTATCCTTTTTTCACATCAGGCCGCACAGATATTCTTCTTGATCTGACTCTTCTGATTCTCTCTTCTGCAGTTCTTCTTCTTTTTTCACACAGGAAAAGACGTCACCCTTGAGCCTTCTTACAAGATATTCTATGCTTTTCACTATATAAGGAAACTGTTCATGGCTGCAAAAAAACATAAGAAGATGAAGCGGACACTCGTGACGCTGGCAATATTGGTAGTGATCTACGCGATCCTCTATATCATCACCCCGTCGGTAAGTTCTTATTACCAGGTGAGCGGCGAGGAGAAGATCATCGCCGGACTTGAAGTACCTCTTCTTGAAGAGGGTGAGACGCTCATCATTCATGAAGGCTATTCTCTTGTGTATGATGAACAGATCGAGAGTGCCAAATGGGTGGCCTACCACCTGACAAAAGACGAACTGTACGGTCTTTTCGAGAGGAAAGACAACTTCAGAGCAGACCCTCTCATAAAGACCGGGTCAGCGGTACTTGACGATTATCGCAACAGCGGCTATGACCGGGGACACCTGGTTCCGGCGGCCGATCTCTCCTTTTCAAAGCAGGCTATGTCAGATTCTTTCTACCTGAGCAACATGAGTCCTCAGGAGCCCTCTTTCAACAGAGGCATCTGGGCTGATCTTGAAGCCGTAGTGAGAAACTTCGCAGACCAGAACGGTCATATATACATTACAACCGGACCGATTTTCTACAACCTTGATGATACTGAATACATCGGAAAATCTTCGGTAGCGATTCCCGATGCCTACTACAAAGTTATCCTTGATTACCAGGAACCTGAGCTCAAAGCGATAGCCTTCATCCTTCCCAATGAAGGTTCATCCCGACCTCTTGAGAGTTTCGCGACGAGCGTCGATGAGGTCGAATCGCTCGTCTCAGTCGATTTCTTCCCTCTAGTTGAAGACGATATCGAGGATAATCTCGAAGGGTCTTTCAATGTCGCTCTATGGGATTTCTCTCCTTTCAGAGCATCGAGAGAAGATCGTCTTGCCTATCAGGAATCCATCGAAGACGACAGCAGCGTCGTTACTGAGGTTCCGAAACAGTCGTTCGCATCTCTTCTGCTTGATATCATGATGAGCACGAAAAAAGAGATTCAAACGATCCTGGGCTCATTTGAACTCTCTGATATAGAAGGCCTCTTCCAATGATTCTTCACCTAATTTTTACCAATTGACGGGTACTCAGGAAGCTTCTTTGATGATATGCTTAATTCATTAAAAAAAACTAAGAGAAAGTTTAATTACTTCCCAAGGAGTTAATTTTCATGAAAAAATTTTATCTGATCGCACTCAGTATACTGATGATCTTCGCTCTCGCAGGGTGCAGTTCCACCGAGAATGAAGCTCAGCAGATAAGTGTCTCTGAACAGCCCCCGGAAGTCGCAGCCGAAGCTGTTGTTCAGGAAGTCGAAGAACCGGCACCTGTTGAACCTGAGGTTGAAGACGGACCGGTAGTAATAGATGAACAGCTTCCTATAGCTCCGAGTGATCCGACTCTTGAACAGAAGTTCAGTTATACGTACGGACACATTCTTGCACAGGGTCTGCTTGAACAGGAGCTTCTTATCGATATCGATCCGTTCCTTCTGGGATCTACGACATTTTTCAACGGAGAAGAGCCGATATTCGATGATGAACAGATCAATGCCGCTTTTGAAGAGTATCAGGCACTGCTGGACGAAGTCATCACAGTTGAAGATTTCGAAGCTGTGAACGACAGCGGTTACTCCTTCAGATACCAGTTCAGCTACGGCTACGGTTACATTATACAATTCAACCTGCAAAGTCAGGGTATCATCGTCTCGCTCAGTGATTTCAACAGCGGTGTTTCCGATGCATTTGCAGAGATCCCTCTCCAGTATGACGAGCAGGAAATCGATGAGATCTTCAATGCTTATGTTGAGAAACTCAATGCCGAATACGAAGATGCTCTAAGCGCGATCGCCGAGGAAAATCTTGCAGCCGCTGAATCCTTTTTGGAGGAAAACGGGGCAAAAGAAGGTATCATGACAACCGACAGCGGTCTTCAGTATGAAGTGATCTCTCTGGGAGACG
The DNA here is from genome assembly GCA_028532915.1 of Sphaerochaetaceae bacterium. Taxonomy (GTDB): domain Bacteria; phylum Spirochaetota; class Spirochaetia; order Sphaerochaetales; family Sphaerochaetaceae; genus SABI01. The sequence continues at coordinate 80,931 of JAQQAI010000006.1, read as the reverse complement.
GCGAGATTCCGACTATCGAGGATACTGTGAAAGTTGATTATCAGATAACATTCCTCGACGGGACGACAGGAGACAGCTCCTATGCGAGAGGAGAGCCTTCGGTATTCCCTCTGGCGAATCTCATCCCCGGCTTCATCGAAGGTGTTCAGCTGATGCCGGTCGGTTCTCATTTCAAATTCTACATTCATCCTTCTTTAGCTTATCAGGAAACGGGAAATGAGATGATTCCGCCGAACACTCTTTTGATCTTTGATGTCGAACTTCATGAGATCGTAGAGATGACTGCTCTCTAAAAGAAAGAATATCGCATACAGCTGCCTGTTTCTTATGCAGGCAGCTGTTTTTTTACCCGTTGACCCTTCCTGATAAAATCATTACCTTCGGATTAAGAGGAATTATATGGGAAAGATATATACTAATGTAAGTGAGACGATCGGAAACACTCCATTGGTCTCGATTGATAGATTTACAAAAAAACATGATGTTCAAGCAAGGATACTGGTAAAACTGGAATCCATGAATCCCGGAGGTTCTGTAAAAGACCGTATTGCGAAGGCTATGGTCGATAAGGCAGAACAGGAAGGACTGTTGAAACCAGGGGGGACGATAGTCGAACCGACCAGCGGCAATACGGGTATCGGATTGGCACTGATTGCTGCAAGCAGAGGATACAAACTGATTCTCACAATGCCCGAAAGTATGAGCGTAGAGCGAAGAAACCTTCTGAAAGGATATGGGGCCCAACTGGTTCTCACCCCTGCAGAAGGAGGAATGGGAGGAGCTATCAGCAGAGCGAAGGAGATAGTCGAACAAACGGATAACGCCTTCATGCCCGGTCAGTTCACCAATCAGGCGAATCCCCTGGCACACTATGAACATACCGCTGTCGAGATTTTCGAAGATACGGACGGTGCTGTTGATGCATTCGTCGCTGGTATCGGTACCGGCGGTACGATAAGCGGTGTCGGCCGTTATCTGAAAGAGAAAATCGACAACGTCACAATCGTCGGGGTTGAACCGACCGGTTCTCCTGTGCTGACAGAAGGGAAAAAAGGTCCACACAAGATTCAGGGCATCGGGGCCGGTTTCATTCCTGATACGCTGAACACTTCCATCTATGATGAGATAATCACAGTTTCGAACGAAGAATCGTTTGCCACCGCAAAGGATCTGGGTAAGACTGAAGGAATTCTCGTAGGGATCTCCGCAGGTGCTGCTTTGAGTGCCGCGATGAAACTTGCCGGAAGGGAGGAGTTCAAAGGAAAGACCATCGTGGTTCTTCTTCCCGATAATGGTGACAGATATCTGTCCACCCCGCTTTTTCAGGACTGAGTAAACAGATACTTCATGTAATTCGCATGAAAGATCACCGAATAGGAAAGGCCGTCATCCAATGAGGATAACGGCCTTTTCTTATGTAATGATTTCCGACTTATTCGTAGCTGATGGGATCGCCGGCAAGAGCTTCCTGAACCAGTTCGTAGAATGAATTCACGTGAACTGATACGCCTGCGATATCATCTGTATGACCGTTGTCATCGATGTACGAGATCGCTGAAGGATCCTGAGTGTCGATGAGGTACTGTTCGACTCTTGCAGCCTGAACTGACCATTCATCCTGAGCACCGCCTTTTGCGACCATTCCGTATTTGCCTTCTGCATCGTAGACTTTCTTGTCATCGCCATCTTCGTTGAGTGCAGACCAGTTAACACTTGCAATGTATCCGTTCTCTACGAAAACTGAGACATATTCTTTCCAACCGGAAGAAGGGAACTCATCCTGGATGGCATAATATCCGCCGTCGGCGTAGGGACCGATGTCTCTAGGACCTGCTTCAAGAGCTTTCTCGGCCAGATCGAACAATCCGTTGACATGGATAGAGACACCTGAGATAGCATCTGTATGACCGTTATCATCCTTGTACTCGATCTTCGAGGGATCCTGAACCTTGATCAGATATGCTTCTGCCAGTCTTGCCTGATCCGACCAGTCTGCCTGAGCACTGCCGTATTCGACCATGCCGTATTTACCGGCTGCATCATATGCTTTCTTGTCATCACCTGTGCGGTTGACTGCTGACCAGTTTGCGCTCACGATATTTCCGTTGACCACTGTAAGAGCAACATACTCTTTCCAGCCTGAACCTGCGAAATCGTCATCGAAGTAGTAGTATGCTCCATCCTCGTAAGGACCTCTGCCTACAGGACCTGCTGCCAGAGCCTTCTCTGCAAGACCGAACAGTTCAACAACATGAATTGATACACCTGCGATATCATCAGTGTGCCCTCTTTCGTCTTTATAGGTGATTGCTGTCGGATCCTGAACCTTGATCAGGTAATCTTCTGCAAGTTTAGCCTGCTGTGACCATTCAGCCTGAGCTCCGCCGAATGCGACCATGTTATATTTTCCGGCTGCATCGTATGCCTTTTTCGGTGCACCTGCAGAGACGCTGATACCTTCCCAGTCAACATCAACGATCTTTCCACCTTCGACCGTCAGTGTAACTGCATATTTCCACCCGCTTGAAGGGAACTCTTCGTCTACTGCGAAGTAGATTCCGTCTTCATACCCTGCCGATGCTGCTGAAGGTTCAACAGTTGTCTCTTCTTTGACTTCCGGTGCTGCAGGTGCGGCAACTTCTTCCGCTTCCTTCTGGCATCCGACAAAAGAAATCATTGCCAACAGAACAACAAGAACTGTCAACAAAGTAACATGAATTTTTTTCATATAATCACTCCTGATATATCGATATCTATTTATAGTATATTAATTCATCGCAATTATTTCAATATATTATTTGGAGATTTAGCAATTGATTCGTACTTTTTTTCCCTTTTGACAAGGAGTTCATTAACTGATACGGTTTCACCATGAAGCGACCGACTTTCGTCGATATTATCATATTTATTATCTCATTATCTATAAGCATACTGAGTTTCACATTATACACCACCCTGGATGGGGCTCTGGAGGTTCACGTCACAAGCGGCGGAAAGGAATGGGTGTACGACCTGTCGGTCGATACCACCGAGACCTTCACCGGTCCTGTGGGAACGACCACTATGGAAATCAAGAACAACAGCGTACATGTTCATGACTCGGACTGCAAGAATCAGATATGTGTTCTGATGGGATGGATCAGTAAGCCGGGAGAGTGGGTAGCATGTCTGCCCAATAATGTATTCATCGTCATACAGGGGACAGTAGAGGAGGCAGAAGGTGAAACAGCAGACGAAATCTCATACTGAAGCCAGACTGGAACTGGTGGCGCTTCTTGCAGCATGCGCTCTGTTCCTTTCCACGATCGAATACATGATCCCCAAACCTGTCCCCTTCATGAGGCTGGGACTGGCAAACCTCGCTCTGATCATATCCCTGGGCATACTGTCGGACAAAGAATACTTTATACTGCTGCTGCTGAAAGTGATCGGACAGGCTCTTATCACCGGGTCCCTGTTCTCCTATGTCATTCTTTTTTCGCTGGCAGGAAGTCTTTCGAGTGCACTGGTGATGCTTATAGTCTATAAGGTGTTCAAAGAAAAAGTATCCTGTGTCGGAATCAGCATTGCCGGAGCCCTGTTCAGTACTCTTGCACAGCTGACTGTAAGCAGATTCATTCTTTTCGGGGAAGGAACATATGTGATAGCTCCTCCGTTTCTTCTTTCGGGACTGGTGAGTGCGGTCATCCTCGGAGTCTTCGCACAGATGTTCATAGAACGTTCAAGATGGTACCAAACAGTTAGCGGGGCACAGGCATGAATAGATCAACCCTCCAGATTACTTCAGGTGCCCTGATGATCATACCGATTCTCTTTTCCAAATCTCTCACCGGAACCTTTATTCAGGCCGTATGCCTTATCGTTCTGGCAGTTCTGAGCGGAAGAAAATTCAGACCTCTTCCCAACATCATCCTGCTGCTGTCAGTCTCTTTAGCTCATACTCTTCAGCCGAGCGGCCTGCAGCTGTTTACGATAGGGTCATTTCCTGTGACGCTGGGATCACTGAGTATCGGAGCAAAAAAAGCACTTCTGCTCATTTCGTTCATGTACGTTTCCCACTATATGATGAAATACCGGCCGAGGATTCCCGGAAAGCTCGGCAGACTTATTTCCATGCAGTTTTTCTACTATGACCGTCTTACCACAAACTGGCATTCAATTGAACAGAAAAGACCTCTGATTCCCGCGATAGATACTTTAATGATCGAAGCAAGTCAGAACAATCATGAAATTCATCTAAAAGAGAAGATGGATGAAAGGGCAAATCTCAATGATATTGTGAGTCATATCGTTCATGTTGCGCTCATGTACATCATTTTCGCGATATTCAGTCACTGGTTCGCACATATCGTTCCGGTTATGGAACTTTTACCGTAAACTCATCGTTGCTGATAGAATACTCGATCTGCTGATTTGCAAAAGACTCGCTCAGATAGATATTCTTCTGATCATCGATAAAGATCGCATCAACTGAATCAAGGGAATCGATCAGTTCGAGTCCTTTTACAATCCCTTCGGAGTAGATCGCGGTGCTCAGTGCATCGGCGATGAATGATTCACGGGTTATGATGCTGGCACTTGTCAGGTTCGTTTGAACCGGATAGCCGGTCGTAGTGTCAAGAATATGATGATAGACCTTTCCATCGACTTCGAGATAGCGTTCGTAAGGACCGCTGGTCACCAGAGCCTGATCTTCCAGTTTCAGGATCATCACGTGCCCCCCTCTTTCGGCATCAGGGTTCTGAACCCCGATTCTCCAGGGAGTTCCATCTACCCTCGATCCGATGGTAAGCACATTACCTCCGAGATTGATGATAGCCTTTTCGACACCTTCTTCTTTAAGGATTTCGGCGACCTCATCGGCGGCATACCCTTTGGCGATTCCACCGAGGTCTATCCCCATCCCTTCGACAGGAAGAAACACTGTGTGTGTGTCCTCATTAATGACAATATCTTTGTAATCAATGAGAGGGAGCAGTGAATCGATTTCCTGCTGCGACGGAACACGTGCATCATCGCTTCCGATACCCCATGCATCCACAAGAGGTTCAACGGTGATATCAAATGCACCCCCGCTGAGTTCGGAGACGGTCAGAGCCTTACTGATAACAGCAAACGTATCTTCCGAAACTTCTACCGGAGCGATTCCCGCACTCATGTTGACTGAAGAGACTTCGCTTGTCTCAATATTTACTGACATCTTGTTCTCGATGTCTTCTATCCGGGCGAAAGCTTTCTCAAATATTTCTTTATCAGGGTGATCGTATATCGTAATCTTGCAAGAAGTTCCCAGAAGAAGACGTGATTGTGAAGCAGGCTGTACGCCTGTTGACTCATCTTTCTGGCAACTTGTGAAGAATAATGAAAAAATTAATCCGATAAAAAAGAACTGAATTGCAATTTTGTTATGTTTCATGGTATTACTATATATGTGATATATCGCATATTAAGATAAAGAACAAGATGTGGATATGGCATTCTTGTGAAAATCACAGATATTATTCAATGATCCATTCGGATACAACAAGCCCATATGGACAAGGAGCATATAATGGATAAGAAACGAATCGTTGTGCTAGGTGGAGGATATGCCGGCGTTCACGCCGCGAAACGCCTTCATAAAGCATTCAAGAAGCACCAGGACAAAGTAGAGATAACTTTGATTGACCGCCACAAGCATCACATCCTGATGACAGAACTGCATGAAGTTGCAGGAAACAGAGTGGATGAATCATCAGTCAAGATCTCCTTCGACAGAATCTTTGCCGGAAAGTGCGTGAACGTGGTCAGAGACGAGATTACGACAATTGATTTCAAACAGCAGGTACTCCATGGAGTGGGAGCTTCTTACCCATATGATCAGATCATCATCGCCACCGGTGCCGAATCGACAGATTTCAACATCCCCGGTGTAAAAGAACACTCTTTCTATCTGTGGTCACTGCAGGATGCGCTGAGAATCAAACGCCATATCACGGATATCGTGAGAGCAGCGAGTTATGAGAAGGACGCACAGGTCAGAAAAGAGATGCTCACCTTCGTTGTCGCCGGCGGAGGTTTCACCGGAGTCGAGCTCGTAGGCGAACTGATCGAATGGCTTCCTATTCTCTGCAAAGATTTCGGCGTTGATTATGATGAAGTCACATTGATGAACGTCGAAGCTCTCGGCAACATCCTGAATATGCTCCCCGACAAACCGAGAAACAAGGCTATCGCTTACATGAAGAAGAAAGGAGTCATCATCCGCACCAACAGCCTCATCGTAAAAGCGGATGCTGAATCGTTCACCATCAAAGACGGGACAGTCATAAAGACGAGAACGCTCGTGTGGACCTGTGGTGTAAGAGGGACCTCCTTCTGCAACTCTCTCGACCTTGCCGATGGAAAAGTCCAGAGAAAGAAAGTCGATGAATATATGAGATCACCCGACCATGATAATGTCTACCTCGCAGGTGACGGCATCTGGTTCATCGAAAATGAACGGCCTGTCCCCCAGATTGTCGAGGCCGCGGAACAGACGGCCGCTACGGCTGCTGACGGAATCATCTATTCGATCAAGAGCGAACTCGGACTGAAAGCTCAGCCTGCAAAACCGTTCAAATCGGCATTCCACGGATATATGGTGAGTATCGGCGGACGTTATGCTGTCTCATTCAATATGGGAATGGCGATGTCCGGCTTCTTCGCACAGGCAATTAAGCATCTGGTGAACATGTACTATCAGTTCGGAGTGTGCGGAGTCAACGGTGCATGGGGCTACTTCAAACATGAGATTCTCAACATCAAAAACAGAAGATCTCTCATCGGAGGTCTGGCAACCTATAAGCCTCAGGCATACTGGATGACATTCCTGAGAATGTATCTTGGAGTCATGTGGCTCATCGAAGGTATCAACAAGATCACCGAAGGGTGGCTGACCGATACCACCGGAAGCAAAGTCTACTGGGGTGCTCCGGCAGATGGAACCGGTGATGCCGTGTCGGCAGCAAGCGGAGAGGTCGCAGAGGTCGTAACCGAAGCTGTCAGCAGTGCAAGTAATGCAGTAGCAGATGTAGCAGATGCCGCAGTTGAAACCGTTCAGCAGTTTGCTCCGCCTCTTCTGGATCAGCCTCTGGGTCTGTACACATGGATGAACGACAATCTTGTGGCAGCTGCACCCTATTTCTTCCAGGTGATCATCGTCCTTGCCGAAGTCGGAATCGGACTGTGTTTCGTCGGAGGTCTGTTGACAGCTCCGGCAGCCGTGGTATCACTGGGACTTTCCACCATGTTCCTCATCGGAGCAATGGCAGGAAAGGAAATTCTGTGGTACATGGCCGTCTCAATCGTAATGATCGGCGGAGCAGGAAGAGCCTTCGGACTCGACTATTGGGTCATGCCGTGGCTGAAGAAAGTCTGGAACAAGATTCCACTTGCCAAGAAGATCTATTTCTTCATGGATGAACCCGAGTTCACCAGAAAGCAGATGGAGAGAAGACTGGCCAGACAGAAGGATAGCACATTATAATATGAGCGATTTTTGGAAAGACGAACCTGCAATCGAAAAGCAGCTACAGAGTGTTCGTTCATTGATATTAGCTACTATAGAGAGGTCGAATTCTTTTATTCGACCCCTTTTATTCGATAGAATCAGCACAGGCGGGAAGATGATACGTCCCGCCCTTGTGATTATCGGCTCTGCCCTCGGTACAAAAGAGAAGAAAGACGAGGTTCAGAAGATCGCAAGTGTGCTGGAGATGGTGCACCTTGCATCTCTCGTCCATGACGACATTCTGGACGGGGCGAAGACAAGAAGAGGGATCCCTACCCTCTATTCGGTCGCAGGCCCCCGTCAGGCAGTCCTTGCCGGAGATTATCTGTTATCGAAGGCCATGTCTCTGGTCGAGGGTGAAGAGGGTGACCTTCATGCATCCGCTGTCGCCAACGCATTCGGCCGTCTTTGTGAAAGTGAACTCGATCAGGATGCCGGTGAAGGAGATTTTTTGATCTCAAGCTCAACCTATATCCGACGTATCGCAGGTAAGACTGCTGCCCTGTTCGCTTTGAGTGCATACAGCGGAGCCGCCGTTACCGGGGCCCCGAAACACCTTCAATACAGACTTCACAGAATCGGGTATCTTCTCGGAATAGCCTTCCAGATCCAGGATGATATCCTCGATTATACCGGCGATAAGAAGACTCTCGGAAAAGAGATCGGTCAGGATGTACGTATCGGAATTCCCACCTACCCTCTCATTGCCGCTCTTCAGGAAGAGAAAAGAAGGGGAGGAGAAAGACTCTATACTCTGGTCAAAGACAAAAGAAGGCCGACTAAGAAAGAAAGCCGTCAAATCGTCTCCCTTGCGATAGAATATGGAGGTGTTGAACGTGCCGTCTCCCTTGTGAACACCTATATCGCAAGAGCCATGGATGATATCGGAAAACTCGGTAATTCTCTGGTGGAATCACAACTGATATCGTTATACGAAAAACTGTCGGCACGAAGAAATTAGAAGGACCTGACCTGATGACAATAGAAGAAGAAACCCTCGAGACCGAATATGAACTGATGCTTGCGCAACTTGAAATGAGAGCGACCCTTCCCTCTTTTTCCATTGAGGATATAGAGGGAGAGCTGCACCATCTCCTTATCTATCAGGGACAGGACTGGGTCGGCCGGGGAGAGATCAAGAATGCCGAGATCCAGGGCCATGTGTATGCCTATCAGGTATTCATAAAACGGTACAAAGAGAAGTCGGAAAACTAGAAATCGAAGTTATCCGGATCAGGCCCGAATCTCTGGTCTCTGTTGAGTGCCTTGATAGCATCCATATCTTCTACAGACAGCGAGAAATCGAAAATGTCTCTGTTCTCTCTGATGTAGTGAAAGTGAACACTCTTGGGAATCACGATCACCTTATTCTGGATATGCCATCTGAGAATCACCTGGGCTGCACTCTTGTTATATTTCTTCCCTATCTCTTTGATCACAGGAATATCTAAGGCTCCTCTCATAAGAGGTGACCATGCCTCGACGGCGATGTTGTTGAGTGAACAGAAATCCCGGAGACTCTGCTGCTGCAGATAGGGATGAAGTTCAACCTGATTGACAGCAGGAAGGATATCGAAGGATTCCATCAGTGTCTTCAGATGATGGATCTGGAAATTACTCACTCCGATTGCCCTCACTTTGCCCGATTTATACAGATCGACAAGTGCATGGTAGGTCTCCAGATAGGTCTCCTTGACAGGCCAGTGAACCAGATAGAGATCAAGATAGTTCAACCCGAGGCGGTCAAGTGAACGCTGATACGCTTCCAGTGTCTCCTGATATCCCTGTTCGTTATTGAACACCTTGCTCGTAACAAAAAGCTCTTCTCTTGCGATACCGCTTTCCCGTATCGCCTCGCCGACTCCTTTCTCATTACCGTACACACTGGCTGTGTCGATCGACCGGTAGCCGTTCTGCAGAGCATAGAGAGTGGTGCGTCTGACAGGTTCCCCGTCTCCGATTTTGAACACTCCGTATCCGATAAGAGGCATGCTTACCCCGTTATTCAATACAAACATAGATACACCTCCTTCTAATATATAATGTAAAGGTAAAAAAATGTCCGGTGAAAGGAAAGTCTTTACCCGAAATAATATGAATCGCTCAGGATCCTCTCTGCAGCTCTTTCGAGAAGGCCCAGTTCCGAAAGATAATCAAGAATGGTATACCGGTTGCGAAGCAGCTGTGCGAGAACAATGGCCCGAAAGGCCTGTTCCCGGCCGATGTCCAGATCGGCAAGAGTCACAGCAAGGCCTCCCCGTTTCCCAAGCGATCTGAGAACAGAGAAATCTATAAGACGCTGTTCGATTTGTTTCTTTATCTGGGGAAGAAGTGAAAGGAGATACTTCTGGCACCTTTCAAGCTGTTCAGCTTCCCGATATTTACTCATCGCGATCTCATACACTGATTCGCTGTAGGGTTTCATTTCAGTGAGTGTTCTCACTTTGTCCTGAAACACCTTTTGCGTCCCGTAGCGGTTTGAAACCACGATATCCTCAAGTGAGAACAGATACTCATAGAGGGCTGTACTGATCAAAGATCCGAGAAACACTTTATGACCGTGAAGAACAGGAACACCCTGATACGACAGATGATCCATCTCCCACACATGGCTGATCAAATGCTCGGCTCCGCTCGCAGGACGCGAGGAACGTGACAGCTGCATCGCGATTCCCGTGTTGGCAAGATGAAGAAACTGGGAAGCGACAGCATCACTGCGCTGCTTTGTGATTGAATCTACATCGTGTGCCTTTCTGAACAGATCGGTCTCTACCAGAGACCATATACTCGGATCGATGACCTCACCGGTCACACAGTTAGAGAGGATCCAGTCACAGCAGGAAGGTATCTTTGCAATAAGATCCCCCCAGCCCGCACTTGTCAGCGCATAGGGAGCCTTTCTGAGAATTTCGATATCTGCGACGACTGCGACAGGAGCCATACACTGTCGGGTATGCTTGAACCCTTTGGAGGTGATAGAAGCTCCGAAAGATGTATAGCCGTCAACAGAGGCCGCAGTGGCAACACATATATAACGGCGTGAATGTTCGAAAGCGGCCACTTTCACGATATCGTTTATCGTCCCGCTGCCTACACTGACCGCTACAGCCTCAGGATGATCAGAGAGGACCTTTTGAACCGTTTCAATGGAATTCTCATCGGCCTGTACCACAGATGTGCCGCCATCTAGAATCAGAGGACGGACGATGGTGTATCGGCTCTCTTTCATTACCTTCATGATCCTATCTGCTGCCGCTTGTGAAGTATTGATGTCACTGATGAACAGGACCTCGTCAGAGCGAGGGAAATAGAGGTTCAGAAGGCGCGGCAGATGTGTAAGAGCATCGTTTTCAACGATGATTTCGGCAGTTTCCTTTTTCATACCGATCAGCTTACCACAGAAATACTTCTTTGAGCTATTATCTTCCATCTTGCTGGACTCACAGACTACCGGTACAATATGAGGTCAAAGGAGAACATGCGTGAATCTGCTGAACAAGGTTAAAGAGACTACCGCTTCGGTCATCCCTATCATCCTCATCGTCTCCATTCTGCATTTCACAGTCTCACCGCTGGAACGTGATGTCTTTACGCGTTTTCTTTACGGCAGTCTTTTTATCATAGCCGGACTTTCTCTGTTTCTGACAGGCAGTGAGCTGTCTGTCATCCCCTTCGGACAGATGGCAGGCTCTGCACTGGTCAGACAGAGAAAAAGCACGATCCTTCTTCTTTCCGGTCTGATCATCGGGATCGTAATCACGATAGCAGAACCGCAGGTTCAGATCCTGTCTTCCCAGATCAGCCGGTTCAACCCGACGGTCTCTCCATCTATTTTGATCATAACAATCTCCGTGGGAGTAGGCCTTTTCACATCTGCCGCCCTTTTGCGGGTTCTCCTCGGTTTTTCATTCAGATGGACCATTCTTGCTTTCTATCTGCTGGTAGCACTCGTCGCCGTCATCGGGGATTCTTACTATATACCGATAGCTTTTGATGCCGGAGGAGCCACGACGGGTCCTCTTACGGTTCCGTTCATCATTGCTCTGGGTATAGGTGTTTCCACAGTCCGTAAAGGGGAAAAGAGAGAACAGGACTCCTTCGGTCTTGTCGGTATCGCATCGATAGGCCCGATTCTCGCAGTTCTGCTGATACCGTTCTTTTCCCCGACAAAGAACGGAGGGGGTCACAATACGACTGCAGAAATAACACCTTCACTTAGCTCTCTCATTCAATCTTCCTTAACAGAAGTGCTTCAGTCGATGGCTCCATTGATCCTGTTATTTCTGGTTTTCCATTTTACACTTCTTCATATGCAGCGAAGACAGATCATCCGGTCTATTGAAGGAATGCTGTATACGATAGGAGGTCTTGTCATGTTCCTGGCGGGGGTGAACGGGACGTTGATCCCGGTCGGCTCCGCGCTGGGAATATCCTTATCCGCCTTAAGGCCAGAAAGTCTCCTCATTCTGACAGGACTGGTCTTCGGCGGGGCAGTCGTCCTTGCCGAACCTGCAGTCTGGGTGCTCACCGACCAGATCAGAAACGTATCGGGGGGAACGATCAGTCAGAGACTCGTGATGGTGTTCTTCTCCGCAGGAGTATCGATCGCGGTCGCACTGGCGATGGTGAGAATCATCTATTCGATTCCTCTCAGCGCCATTCTTCTGCCTGGATATGCTGCAGCGATGCTGCTTTCACTCTTTTCGCCGCCTCTTTTCACAGCTATCGCATTCGACTCGGGCGGAGTCGCTTCAGGACCTCTTTCCAGTTCCTTCCTTCTCGCATTCGCACTGGGAGTATCGAATGCGAGAGGGGGAAATCCGATGACAGACGGATTCGGTATGGTTTCCCTTGTGGCGATGACTCCGCTTATTTCGCTGCAGATTTTGGGAATACTCTATAAGATAAAAACAAAAAAGGACAGACCGAAGGAGGTAACATGAAAAATACGGGCTCATACCCTCTCTATCTTCACGGAAAGCTGCTTATCAGCATTGTCCAGAAGAATGTCGGACACGCCCTCGTCGCCGCCACGAAAGAGGCGGGAGCAAAGGGAGGAACCATCATCATGGCCAGAGGGATCGCGGATAATTCGATACTGCACGCTCTTGGAATAGGTGACAGTTTCAAGGATGTAGTGCTCACCCTCGTCAAAAATGAGGAGATAGAACCGGTCATCCAGGCTCTTCACGCATTCAGGAAGCATAAAAGAATAAGCAGCGGGATTGCGATGCTCATCGATGTTCCCGACATCCTGTCCAGAGCGAAGAACTCGAAAATGAGCGGATCAGATGAAAACGATAGAAGGAGAAAGACGATGAATAGCGATCATACTCTCATAACCTGCATAGTCAATAAAGGATACGCCGATGAGGTGATGGATGCTGCAAGAGCTCAAGGAGCAGCAGGAGGGACTATCATCAATGCCAGCGGTACAGGAAAGGAAGAAGATGTGAAATTCTTCGGAGTACAGCTGGTTCCGGAAAAAGAGATCCTTCTGATCCTCGTCGATTCTTCAAAGACCGGACAGATCCTCCAGGCGATCAAGCTGGTTCCCTGTCTTTCGACGCCTGGTTCGGGAATAGCCTACTGCACCGATGTCGAACAGTTCATTACACTCGGAACACCGAAAGAGGAATGAGATTTTGAGATTAGCTCTTCTCAGTGACATTCACGGAAACAGTCATGCTCTGGATGCAGTGCTCGCCGATGGAGCAGAATGTCATATCGATCAGTATATTCTCCTCGGTGATACCGTCTTCAACGGATTGTTTCCCAAAAGATGTATCGAAAGGTTGTCAGACCTCCCTATCCTCGCCTCGATCAAAGGGAATACCGATGCGAACATTGAAAATCTGGAAAATCTCAGGGTAACTACGAAACTTGAAGGATACATTAAAGATCTCGCTGTATTCACAGTGGAAGAGCTATCTTCAAAAACGGTCGGGATGCTGAAAAACCTTCCCATCAGAGAAGATCATACGATAGAAGGTCACAGTATCATCTTCTGCCACGGCTCTCCCTATTCATTCAAAGAACAGCTCAAACCGCATGGGGAAACTTTGCCTTCTACGGCGGCTCAGATCGCCTCGGAGGATGTCGATCTCATCTGCTGCGGGCATACTCATCGATCGGGAGACTTCTCTGTTGGAAATGTGAGAGTGATCAATCCGGGAGCGGTCGGATACTCGTTCGATTCAAACTGGCGCCCTTCATATGCCGTTTTGGACATAGATTCTGAAGGCATAAATTGCGAAATACGAAAGATCAGCTATGATAGAGATATCTACATCCGGGATCTGAAAAAATATGCACACCGTTTTCCCCTTTTAGAATCTGTCATTTATGCTGTCCAAAACGGTGAGCAGATGCCTGATTTTTTTCAGAGATTCAAGTGAGTGAGCTCGCAGCTTTTCTTCCATACCTTTTCCATCATGACAGCATCACGGGCATGTTTCGCGGGAACTTCCTCGATAGTAAGGTTGAAAAATTTTCCCGACACACCCAGCACCCTATCATCGGCGACAAGATAGTGAATGGCCTCGGCCGAACGGCGGGGGTCCTTGAGGAAATGGGAAAGGATGTGTTTTGAATAGAATCTGTAGGCTCCACTGTTCTCGTTTCCGATATTACTTTTCACCTCACCCGGATGCATCGAATTTATCGTGACACCCGTCCCTTCGAATAGATGTGAGAATTTCTGCATGCACAGCAGCTGGGCGGTCTTCGCGTTCCCGTAGGAACGAAGCCCGGTATAGAGGTGCCTCTTCCATTCGAGATCCTCGACGAGAGTCCTCGAGAACCGGTGGCCTTCGGAGTTCACTGTAAGAACTCTGGCAGGGGCACTGTGAATAAGTTTGTCTTTCAGCAGACCGATAAGGAGAAAAGGTGAAAGATGATTGACATGAAAGACCTTCTCGATGCCCTCATCGGTAAATTGTTTTCTCTGCAGGAAGGTCCCTGCATTCAGTATCAGAACATCTATTTTCTCATAGTTCTCCTTCAGCCCGGCTGCAACATTCCTGACATCTTCAAAGCGGGAGAAATCAGCGATGAACAGATCACATTCCGTGTTATATTTCTCTTTGATCTCTTTCTGCAGGTGTTCACCCTTCTCTCTGTTTCTGACGATCATCACAAGGTGGGCCTTGAAAGCGGCAAGGCGATGGGCTGTCACCAACCCGATCCCTGAGGTCGTCCCGGTGATCACACAGACCTTTCCGTCAAGGGAAGCTGTACTGATGTTCTGAGGCGCTCTTGCATTCTGAATGAATTTCAGTTCGTCGGGAAGTGTTACACTCATATGATCACCCGAAGAATTTGTGCATGAAGGCACGATAGAGTCTGCGGTATCCGGGAATGTTGTTGTTGATATCACCCCACAGATCATAATAGTCACGCTGAGAGGTGATCAGACCATCCTCATCGATCGTGAGCCGCGAACAGCCGTACATAGGTGTACTTGGAAAGATGCGGAACATCATCGTCATCTTCCATTCCAGAAAGGCCCCGGTCTCATCCCGGGTAACGGTCGCCAGATCCATCCTCAGTTCTTTGCACCGCTTGGCGAGCCGGTCGCACATCCTGATGAACTCGCTTTTCCCTTCGATTCTCTGGATCGCATCCTGAAAGACCAGATCCTCATGGTAATATGGATACAGATGCGACCAGTCAGGTTTTCCCCGGGTATTATAGGTTTGAGACCATAACGTTCGTATAGTCTCCACTGTAAGTGGTTTTCTTTCATTGTTCTGTACATTCATTGTTTTTTAAAGGTATCATGAATCACAGGAGCTCTCAATCATAATTTAAAAACAAAACGGGGTGTGAAAGCTTTTCGGCTTTCACACCCTGAGAGAATGTATTTCAATAGGTCATGCATCAGGTAGCATCACGGACAAGCATGACTCTGTTGTAGATAGAAATATAGTCGGCAGCATTCTCGCTGTATGAAAGATCGAACTCGTCGACATCTCCGTCTCCATCTGTATCAGTTACCTCGGTACCGCTTACGATGTAGTTGCCTTCAGTCCACTCTTCTCCCGGATATTCTTCACCGGTAATCTGTTCGTAGAAAGCCTGTGAAAGTGCAGGAGCTGTGCCCGATTTATAATCTGCCCGGATAGCACCCGGTCCGTGAACATCGGAGAAGTCGTCAAGAGTTGTCCCCTCGTTCGAACTTCCGGTGATCTCGATTCCCCATGCGTGGCCGAAAGCGATGTAGACTGCCATCTGCGGGAAATCTCCGCTTGTTGTCCCGGTCCATACATACGCATCATCGACATGAAGGTCAAAATAGTCGGTGTCGATCGCAGGGATAGTAGATTTGCCGTATTCAACAAGTGACTGCAGTTCTTTAGGTGTGGGAAGTCTCCAGTCATCAAATCCTGCCAGCTCACTCTCCTGAGCATATGCGAGTGCCTCTTCCCAATCCATCGCGTAATCGGCATCGCTTTGTGACCACATGAGACCGGTAGCATTGTCGGTGACAGTACCATCGCCGTTATCCTGGTAATCATTGGCTCCGATGACGCCCTCTTCACCGCGGACGGCTCTCACTCCTGCCGGGATACTGAATCCTGTGGAATCACCATCGAGAGTATATCCGTCCTGATAGCTTTTCAGATGACCGTCAGCCCAGTTGAAACCGTAGTTTCTTTCCTGAGTATCACCGGTGTCGCCCAAATCTTCCATCATGACGGTGGTTGTACTTGTCCAGTAGGAACCCGTGTAGCTCTTTCTCTGATCATAGTAGAAGTTGAAATAATCGGTATCGATGTACGGCTGACTGTTTTCCGTGTCTTCAGGAATCAGCTCTCCGTCCATCATAGCAAGAGTGTACGATTCCTGAATCGTCGGAAGTCTCCAGTCGGTATACCCGCCGAGTTCGAGATTTTCCACGTACTCTACAGCTTCTTCATATGACATTTTATCGCTTGGGGGATCCTGCTGCCACATCAGTCCTGTATTATTATCGGTCACAGTCCCGTCACCGTTATCGGTGTAGGAAGGAAGGATGGTCGTATAATGGGAATCCTGACCGTAGTAGGCTTCACCTTCACTTACCTCAATGATATTCCCTTCATCATCATAAGCGACGCTCTGAAGTGAGTCTGTAACCACATAGCTTACCTTCGGGATTTCATCGTTCCGGCTTACAGAGGCCGTGTTACATCCAGTTGCCACCAGAACTGAAGCAGCTAAAATTGCGAGAAAGATCAATTTCTTGTTCATCTTTTTTTTCCTTGTTATTTATAATTTGTATTATTCGTAAAAATAAGTTTTTCCAGTATGAATGAAAGACTATCCAATTCATCTTGTGATAACCCTCTGAAAAAGGAAGCCGAATGATCTTCGATTTCCTTCTCAAAATTCAAAGCATGCCGTATCCCTTCATCGGTCAGAACAAGAAGATTGGAACTCTTATTGGACGGGTCATCCTCTTTTTCCAGAAGCCCTTCTTTCTCCAGATTTCTGACAATCACCGAAACCGACTGAGCCTTGATCTTCAACTCCTTTGCCAGAGACCGCTGATTCATCGACCCTTTCTTCTGAAGGATACCGAGAGCCCTTTTCATATTGTGAGTAAAGGCTCCAACCCTCCTGTCTCCCGTCCTGTGCGGCTTCGGAGGCCTGCGGTTCATATGCGGAAGAAGCGTCAGGATCTGCTGCATAACGTATATTGGTTCTCTACCGTTTGTCATACCTAATGTATAAGTTAACTGACACTTTTAGTCAAGTGATTCGTATTACTTTTTAAAAAAAGTTTTTGACTTGATATCAAATTCTGTAAAATATATAGTGAATATATGAGATTATCAGGGAAAACAATTATATTCTTTTTCATCATGATCATCACCGCATTCATCTTGTCGATCTACACTGTCCCCTATGAAACATACGGAATTCTCCTCACTGTCATTGCAGTCACTGCATCTACTGCTCTGATCAGTTTCATCTTCTCGGTGATCACCGGTGATTATTCATGGACGGACAGGCTATGGTCGATATCGCCTATCGCCTATGCATGGATGTATGCCTACGCGGGATCTTTCAACCCGACGGTCACTCTTGCCGCTGTTCTGGTTACTTTATGGGGGGCTCGCCTCACCTTCAATTTCGCCAGAAGAGACGGGTACAGCGGCAATGAAGATTACCGGTGGAAGATCCTTCACCAGAAGATCTTTCATCCTGTTGCGTGGATCGCATTCGATCTGCTGTTCATCGCATTCTATCAGCAGTTTCTCTTCATATGTTTCACTTTACCCCTGTATGTGCTGAGTCAGAACAGGTCTGATATGATAAACCTGCCCGCACTTATCGCTGCAGCATTCGTCCTGCTGTTCCTTACGATCGAGACGATAGCCGATCAGCAGCAGTACGATTTTCAAATGGCCAAATACGGACTTCTTCCGCGAAAAGATAATATGAAAGATGAATATGAGAGGGGTTTCAGAACATCAGGACTCTTCTCGCTGTCAAGACATCCGAATTATCTGGGAGAACTGGGGGTATGGTGGAGTATCTATTTTCTCGGAGTATCTGTGACTGAATCTTTTCTTCATTGGAGCATCATCGGACCTGTCATGCTTACTCTGCTTTTCATCGGTTCAACAGTCTTCACCGAGAACATCACCCGGAAAAAATATCCCGAGTATGACAGATACAGAGAGCAAGTATGGCCTATTCTACCGAAATTCAGAAGTGAACGCGATTATTGAAGAATGAGTATCTTTGAATTGTAGATCGATGATCTATCGCACCGGATCTCCGTTTTGTCAAAGTGAATCGGGGATGTGATTGCAATAGGTCCTTTCTCAGTCGCCACGATGGTCTCCTCGGATTTCATGCCTCCTACCGTCGGATTCCAGCAGTACCCCTGATTGTTCAGAACCACCTGGTCACAATAGAGAAACGCTTTGAACTCTCTCGGAAGAAATCCTATGGCACCGCCTTGATGATGATGGCGATACTCCCGGTCAAACCCGGCTTCACGATATGTTTCGATCGCCTTCTCAAGTATGGCCGATACCGGCATACCGCAGATTGTCTTCTTAACCATCGCTTCAAAGACTCTGTCACAGGCGTCTTTCTTCCTTTCCAGATTAGAAGGTAGAGGAACGAAGGAGACTGTTCTGGAAAGACTGACGATCAGCCCTCCATGACGCGCTCCCAGACTCACCGTGCATAAAGCTTCCAGTTTCTTCGCCGTCGGTGACGGATGGCGGTAAGAGAAAACCCTCGCATCTGCGGCACACATAAGATTCACCGGTTCTATCTGATGAGCCCAGAGATTCGAAGAGAGTTTCCCTACAACCTCGAATTCGCTCATATTCGGAGTCAGAGAAATCATCGTCTGCTCCAAAATGAGGCTGGTCAGAGTGCCGAAGATCCTGTAGTGCTCGATCTCACGGGATGTAAGACTGTAGCGCAGAGAAAGAAGGGCCTTTTGGAAATCTGAATCATACTGTCCAAGATCGCTGTAGATTCGGTCTGTCTTGACAAGAGATCGGGCCGTGTCGAAATCAGAGGAACCCATCCAGTCGGTACAGACAAGTTCGAATCCCAGCTGTTCGACAGACTCCTCCTCTACCAGCCGGGGCATCTCGATGTTCGATGCGATGACACATTGTCTCTCCGGGGTAATGAAAAGAGATGCCGAGCCGGTCAGGGAACCTATCAGGCCCCCGTTCGATGATCCGCAGGTAAGCCAGGCGAACGAATCCTTTCTCTGAAGATAGACTCCGTCAATACCATGCATACTCATCAGAGAGCGAAGTGAAGCACATTTGGATTGCACTTCACTTCTTCTTTCTTCAAGATTCTCTGAAATCTCTGAAAGCCTTCTTTGCAGCTGGTCGATTTCCATCAGATTGCCGCTTCGAATATTGAACGCATGGTTGTTAACGATGTATCACAGGCCTCACCCGGGTCCATGATGTATTTTGTTCCGAGCTCTGCCGAGACGAATCCGGTGTACCCGCTTTTTTTCAACGCCCGGTTTAGACTTTCAAAATCTACAGTTCCTTCACCGGGAACCAGATGGGCATCCATGTCGCCGTTATTGTCGTCAAGATGAATATGAAGAGGAAGATGGGCACATTGAGGGATCACTTCTGTAAAGTCCTCTCCGTTTACATGACAGTGCCCCGTATCGAGAAGAATTCCGTAATCATCGACACCCATCTCTTCTATCATCCTCAAGGCATCTGCTATAGTAAGGATCAGGTTCGTCTCGAACCGGTGGGCCGGTTCGATCAGCAGCTTGAGTCCTTTGTCCTGATTGATCTCATGAAGCTCGAGAAAGCTTCTGCGCAGAGTATCCCAGCCCTTTTTCACATCCTGATCCCACGGAAGCATTCCGGGACAGAGGCTCACCGAAGGGCAGCCCATCTTCACCGCATTGTTCATCGCATCTTCGATGTAGCCGATACTGTCTTTTCTCACCCGCTCTTCCAGAGAACACAATAATGATGGATAACGGAACTGGGCAGGGATGAAGTTGCATACTTCCATCCCTTTCTCATCAAGAAGATCTTTCAGCATGGAGGCATGATCATCAAGATCCTTCCTGTACATATGGGGACGTCCTCCCCATATCTCAATTCCATCATAGCCTCTGGCAGCCAGGTCCTTTATCGCATACTCCAGAGAGTAGTTGTAATATACTGCTGAACTTTGTGCATATTTCATTTCATGTCTCCCGCAAATTGTTCTCTATATT
Source organism: Sphaerochaetaceae bacterium (assembly GCA_028532915.1). Taxonomy (GTDB): domain Bacteria; phylum Spirochaetota; class Spirochaetia; order Sphaerochaetales; family Sphaerochaetaceae; genus SABI01. The sequence goes on along the minus strand of JAQQAI010000006.1, from coordinate 60,676 downwards.
CTTCCTGAATCTCCAGATCCATAAAGTTCCTCTCTCCGGGTACGGTGGCTACCATACAATAGATATATGAGATGCCCTGTGCTGGTGTCCCGAAATTGGGATGAAATCCGTCGGGAATGGAAATCAGATCTCCATCTTTGACGATTGATACCATCTCGGGATCATCTACATTGTTATACACAAGCTGCACAGCGTAATTCCCTTCCATCTCAAAATAGTAATAGACTTCTTCTCTTGCCTCTCCGTGACGATGAGGAGGCCATGCAGTCCAGCATCCCGGCATCCCTTTACAGATACCGATCATCAGTCTTGAGCAGGGAAAATCATCATTTATGATCTTCCACACCTCTCTTCCCGTCCCGTCCTGTACACTTCCGAACGTGTTGTGGAATCGAATATCGGAATTGATTGACGAGAATTCGAACAGTGTCGGTTCGACATCTCTGTCCGAAGGTGCACTGTAGCGCATGAAAGTAAGGTCTTCTCCTTCGATTCTCACACTCTGATGCCACGGCAGATAGAGAGTATCGAGATGACCTACCGAAAATATTTTCCCGGCACATTCGACGACTCCTTTTCCGCTCAGGATGACGAGGGCATGCTCGCTTTTTGCAGTTTCAAAGAGAGTCGTTCCCCCGATTCTGTGTCGTTCTACTGTCGTATAGTGCAGACCGAGCTGTTTTGGGGAATATTCTCTGTTCATCTCACTATCTTTGATGTTCACTGGTTTCATAAATATTTTCCTTTGTATAGTTATATTGCCTAATTTCCGTACAGCAAGTTGGGGATGAACATCGTTATAGGTTCTATATAGGTGACCAATAAGAGGATGATAACCATCGGCAGCATGAACGACAGCAGAGGCTTGAGAACCTTCGCCATCGTCGTCTCTCCTATGCTGAGCCCCACGAACAGTACCGCACCCACAGGCGGGGTGATCAGTCCTATACAGAGGTTCACCAGCATCATGATTCCGAAATGGACAGGATTCATACCGAATGACTGAACCATAGGAAGTATGATCGGCGTAAAGATGAGAATCGCCGGAGACATATCCATGAACATTCCTACGAACAGCAGCATCACGTTGATGATCAGCAGCAGAAGGTACTTGTTGTGGGTGATCGAAAGCAGAAACGCCGAGATCGCCTGAGGAACCCGTTCGACGGCCATCACGTACGAGAAGGCTGTCGACGTCGCTATCAAAAAGATGACGATAGCAGTGGTCAGTACCGTTTTGAGCATCACCTCTGGCAGATCCTTGGGTTTGAGCTCTTTGTAGACCAGCATAGTGATGATAAGCGAGTAAGCTACTCCGAAAACTGCAGCCTCGGTAGCTGTGAAGATTCCTCCGAGAATTCCTCCGACTATGACCAGAACGATCACCATACTCAACCCGGCCTCTTTCACAGTGCGGACAATTTCATTCATCGAAGGTCGTGGGTGCTTCGGATACTCTTTTTTCACGCTTATGATGAATGCGACCACCATCAATCCAAGACCGACGAGGATACCGGGAACAAGACCGGCAGCGAACAACTGCGCCACAGAGATCCCTCCGGCTACGAAAGAATAGAGTATCATAGGGTTGCTTGGAGGAATGATGAGACCGATCGTCGAGGAAGTACACGTGACCGCGACAGTGAAGTTCTTATCATAGCCTTCTTCATTCATCATAGGAATCAGGATAGCTCCGACCGACGAAGTGTCAGCTACTGCCGATCCCGAGATTCCGGCGAAGAACATGCTCGACAGGATGTTCACCGCGGCCAGCCCGCCTCTGATCTGTCCGATTATGATATTCGCGAACTCGACGATTCTCTTTGCGATCCCTCCTTTATCCATGATGTTGCCCATGAAGATGAAAAAAGGAATGGCAAGCAGAGTGAAACTGTCAACACCCCCGAACATCCGCTGGAAAATGACAAATACGGGAACGTTGGTCAGCATGATCGTTCCCAGAGCGGAAACACCCACTGCAAATGCCACGGGGACACCGAGAATCAAAAGTACAAAGAAAGAAGCAATAAGCGTTATACTAATCATCGTGTTCCTCTCCTTCTGCTGTTGTTATAGAACGGACATCCCTGTTCAGCAGCAGTTCGATACTGGTCAGAACCAGCAGGGCCCCGGCTACCGGAATCATGTAGTAGATATATTTCATGGGAATTCCCATCTCCGGAATGATCTGACCTTCGGCAATGGAGATCAGGTTGAATCCTTCTTTTGTCATCGTAATAGAGAACACGAGAATCAGGGCAAGATTGAAGCGGAGAACCCATACCCGGATCTTCTCGGGAAGCTTATTCACAAAGTTATCCACACCGATGTGCATCCCTTTTCTCAAAGCCAGTGTCGATCCGAGAAGCATGATCCACACCTGCCCGTATCTTGCAAGGGGATCGGACCAGTGAATCGAGAATCCGAAGAAGTAGCGGCTCAGCACAGACAGTACCAGTACCACCGTCATCACACCCAGAACTCCGATCAGAAACCACCCTATTGCCTTCATCACGAAATCGAGAAATCGTGTGAGATATTTCATTAATTACCCTCCGAAAAGAAGGCGGGACAGAATGTCCCACCATCTTGTGTTACAGATTGATCTTTCAGATAGAAATCTTACTGCACTGCCTTGATCTTTTCGATCATACCGCCGAATTTAGGTGACAGCTTTTCATGAAGTTCAGCTACAGCATCAACCCAGATAGTCTTGTCGACAACTTCATTGATCTCGGTGGTCTCGCGGATGATATCATAAGCGGCAGATTCCTGTCTGTTCCACTCTTCGATCACGAAATCCTGTGCTGTCTGTGCAGCATCAAGGAAGGCATCCTTCTGTGCATCGCTGAGAGCATTCCAGCTGTCGGTGCTCATGAGTACCAGATCAGGAATTCTCATATGTTCATTCAGTGAATAGTATTTTGCAACTTCGTTGTGCTTCATACTCGAAACACTGATGGAGTTGTTCTCGGCACCGTCGATAACACCTGTCTGCAGGGCATTATATACTTCTGCGAAGGCTGTCGTTGTCGGATTCGCACCTAAAGTAGTCATTGTCTCGAGCATTACTTCTGATCCCATGACACGGATCTTCAATCCTTTGACATCATCGGGGGTATAGATAGGTCTTACATTATTGTAGAAGGATCGAGACCCCGATTCTTCCCAATAAAGGAACTTGTATCCGGCATCTTCAATAGCCTGGATGATTTCAGCACCTACTTCACCTGTGAGTACGTTCCAGTAGTGTTCTCCTGATCTGAATACATACGGTACATTGAAGACATCGACTATGGGTACGAAAGCACTTAAGAATCCTGCAGATACATGAGTGAGATCCACGGCTCCGACCTTCAGCTGCTCCATGACTTCACGTTCTGAACCAAGCACCGAACTGTAGAAGATCTCCCCTTTCACAGATCCTTCAGTCAGCTCTTCAATCTCCGAAGCAAATACAGCAAGACCCTTGGAAGCAGGTGTTGCCTCCGAATGATTCGTCGAGATTTTCAATGTCGTCACTTTGCCGGCGCCCTCGGTTTGTCCCGATGCGAACACGCTGGCTGAAAACAGGATGGTCAGCGCACAGACCAATACGAGTATAACGTTTCTTTTCATACGTCTCTCCTTTAGTTTCTGGTAATCACAACCTAAATAAACTTAGTTTATTACCTTTTAAAACTATTGTATTATGGTTTATTTCAGGTGTCAACGATTAATTCTACAATTTTAATCGGTACTAAATACCATAAATAAAACTAATAAACCTGTTTTTTTTATATTTTTATATATTTAATTCAAATTGCTTGGTATAATAAAGCAAGGATAAACAGCATGGCCAAAGAATACCTTTACAAGAAAATTGAAAGTGAACTGATCAGAAGGATTCAAAACGGATTCTACAAGACAGGCACGATCATCCCCGGAACAAAAGAACTCGCCGGCGAGTTCGGTACCTCAGGCGTAACGATTGACAGAGCACTCTCTTCGATGGTCGAAAGAGGATACATCAGCAGGACGGCCCGAAAGGGAACGGTCATACTTCCAAGAAGCAAATGGGATTGTATAGAGCAGGAAAACGGTGACATCGCCATCATCCTGCATGAATTCCCCTCACCCTACTTCTGGACGAAAGCACTTCAGGGAATCAGCAGCGCTGCAGAACAGCAGCAGCGTCATCTGATAGTCGGCACCCATCACGGAGACTTCTCGGAAACGGAACAGTATATCCGGTCACTCTCATCACGCCATGTATCGGGTCTCATCTTCGTTCCTATGAGTATGAAGACGAAGGAAGAATATCTTCGGAACAACCTGAGAATACTCCATGCTGCCGAACAGACAGACCTCCCCTACATATTCTTCGACCGTTATCTTGACAAGACTAACTCCAACTATGTCATATCGAATGATTATGAGACTTCCTGCATGCTGACCGGGAAGCTGCTGGAACGGGGATGCGAACATCCCGTCTGCCTCACACATCTATACGCATCATCATTCGCCGAACGGGAGTCAGGATTCATCGACACTCTGAAAAAACATGGATTCGCCAGACCCGAAGACCATCTTCATCGCATCAGCACCATGCAGTCGATCATCAAAAAAGAGAATGCGGTGCAGATCGCACAGAAAATCAAAGCCGGTAAGGTCGACGGCATTCTTGCGGTTAACGCCGATATCCTTATCGGTACGATGGCTGCAATACGGCCGATGATAGAGAAGAAACATCGCCCACTGTTCGTGAATTTTGATGATGTCGGAATGCTCAGGGATTCCGAGCTGATCGCTTCGGCAGTACAGGACGCGTTTGAATATGGAAAGCTCGTCACAGAACTGCTGATGGGAATGGTCGGTAAATGGAATACGTCCCATTTCAAGGTAGAACATCCCTTCACAATAAAGGAATACTGACCGTTCTTTTTTTCAAATCGGAAGATAAAAGCATCACTTCGCTCACTTTTCCCCCATGCAGGAAAAGTTCAATCCATCTTTTTTTTGATGGTGCTTGTGAATTCCGGTGCATGGAAAGATCTGGTCATATTCCGAATGACCGACTGCCGGCTCACTCAAAAAGTTTCGGGGATGTCGTGCAGTAACACAACCTCCCCGAAGTCTTTCATCACACTCGCTGCACATAACCTCAATGGAACTTTTTTGCAGAGAGTATCAAAATCAGCTTTCGAGTACCATCTGCCAGGCAGAGGCGATCTTTTCATATGCAACCATGGCAGAGAGCTCCGGTGATACTCCGGGATACCCTGTCATCTCAAGAGAAAGACATTTCTTCCGTGTCGTCTTTTCTTTGCTCAAATACCCGAGGTCAACGAGTTCTTTGAAGAACAGGGCAACATCCGAGAAGTCATACTCTCCGTCCATGATCCCGATGGGGGGATGAGTATGACCGTATAGCGGATTGTTCTTATTTGAGACAATGGCATTTCCGATATGAATATGGCCGATCCCTACTTCGTGTGCAATTCTTACAGCTGTTATCGGGTCTTCTTTCATCAGCGGCATATGGGCCGTATCGAAAAGGACTGCGACATTATCATGGCCTTCATCATTCATCATCTTGACGAAAGCAGATATCTCTTCTGTAGGCCCTAATAGCAGGTTTTTGAACACTCCCCTCTCTACAGGTTCGAGAGTCAGTACGATACCGGCCTGTTTTGCATAGTCAGCCAAAGCAACCATGTATTCTTTGAAATAGATTAGAGACTGTTCGCGGTTTTCTTCACCGTGATCGATCCCGCTGGTCATTCCGATCACCTTCGAACCGGCTTCATATGCATAATCGACCTGCGTCTTAGCTCTTTCAAGAGCACTTTTTCTGTACAGGGGATTCTCGCTTGAGGGATCGAACTGTCCCGGCACCTGAAATTCGGGAGGAAAATTGTAATTGATGATTTTCCCTTCTTCTTTCGCGATCTCTATCTGCGCTTTCCTGATGGAAGGCTCATCGGACAAGATAGCTTCGAGAGATTCGTAGTGCGGCAGCTGAGCCGTTTTCGTAAAAGCACTGAGCTGACGTTCAGCGCTGAGTGCGGCTTCAGGATACAGCAGGCCTACACTGATGCCGAATGTGAAATATGAACTAAGATCAACCATAATTACTCCTTGATTTGTAACTGTTTCTTATTTACGGTATTTCGGGGAAGCTCCTTCGTGTTGACAAAGGTATGAATCCCCTGTGCCAATTCCCGAAGCATCGCAAGTCTTACCTCTGCAAGATTCGTCGAGATATGGGGGGTGATGACGATATTATCGAGCTCTCTTATCTGCTGTGATACAGTCGGTTCGAATTCGTGCACATCCAGAGCAGCTCCTCTGATCGTTCTGTTCCGGAGCGCTCCTACGAGAGCATTCTCCTCAACGACAGCCCCGCGGGAGGCATTGATAAGATATGCGCTCTCTTTCATCATCGACAGAGTCTGTTTATTGATGAGATGGTGCGTCTTCGATGAATACGGGGCATGCAGCGTGACTACATCAGAGCTGGAAAGAAGCTGCTCGAGAGAGACCGAGTCACTGCTGGTAGGATCGAAGTGAATCACATTCATCCCGAAGGCACAGGCGAGTTCCCCTACCTTTCTTCCGATTCTTCCGTAGCCTACGATACCGAGAGTTTTTCCCGAGAGGGTCATATCTTTATAACTGAGCAGTTCTTTCGGACAGACCCCGTCTTTCCTGAGGTCCCTGTCGTAACGGACAGTCGCTCTGGTGATTCCGAGAATAAGAGAGAAGGTATTTTCTGCAGTGGGATTCACGACGGCAACAGGTGTGTTCAGCACAGGTATATTCCTGCATGTAGCTTCCTCAATATCGACATTGTTGAACCCCGATCCGAGATTACCTATGCATTTCAGTTTTGCAGCTATCTCGAACTCTTCTTTACCGAAAGGGGTGTCAGCGATGCAGATGAATGCATCGAGATCGGGCAGAATCCCGTGCAGCTGCTCGGTGGTGAACGCCTCCAGAGGTCTGTCAGGGGTGATAACCTCGATACCTTCGAAATAATCAGCGACAGTATCGAGAGGCAGATTGTGCGATAAACCGATCTTCATCATCTGCCTTCCTTTCTTTTTGCATGTTCCTGCCGCAGCGATTTCACTATCGGCCAGAACAGAGAAATGATCGAGATGAAGATGAACACTGCTGCTATCGGACGGGTGAAGAATATAGAGTAGCTTCCGTGACTCATGACCAGTGATCTTCTGAGGTTTCCTTCCGCCATAGGCCCGAGAATAAGTGCAAGAACGATCGGAGAGAGAGGAAAGCCCCCTTTGCACAGGAAGAAACCGATCACACCGAAGACGAACATGACAATAACATCGTTGAAGTTGCTGTTGATTGCAAATGATCCGATAACACAGAGAACCATGACAATCGGAGTGAGTACCTTTTTCGGGATGTTCACGATCTTGACGAAGTTCTTCACGTTGCTCAGACCGAGGACCAGCATTACAAGGTTCGCGATGAACAGACCTGCGAAAAGGGTCTTGACTGTAAGTTCATGCTCAACAAACAGCTGTGGGCCGGGAACGAGATTATGCATCATCAGAGCCCCGAGCATGACTGCTGTGTTCGAATCTCCGGGAATACCCAGCGTCAGCAGCGGTATCAGAGCACCTCCGGTCGTACCGTTGTTCGATGCTTCGGGAGCGGCGATTCCTTCAGGAATCCCCGTTCCGAACTTTTCGGGATGTTTGGAGAACCTCTTTTCTATGTCGTAGGAGACAAAGGCGCTGATATCACCGCCCGCTCCGGGGATGATTCCGATCAATGTTCCCGTGATACCGCTTCGAATGGTTGTCGGAAGAATTTTCAAAAAGTCTTTCAAAGATATTTTTGCTCTTTTGAGATTCTTTGCATCAATCGTATTGTCGTTATACAACTGTTCGACGCTCAACAGACATTGACTCATCGCGAACAGACCTACAAGGACGGGAATGAACGACAGACCGTTCATCAGAAAGATCGTATTGAAAGAGAAGCGGGAGAATCCCGAGATATTATCCATTCCGATCAGTGAAAGCATCAGTCCAAGCAATCCGGCAAGAAGACCTTTTACCAGTGATTTCCCGCTTATGCTTGAAATAATGCTGATACCGAAGAAGGCAAGGGCGAAAGTCTCGGGTGCACTGAATTCCAATGCCATACTTGCTAAAGTCGGGGCGATGAAAATAAGCATGAGAGCGCTGATCATACCTCCGGTGGAAGATGCGATCGTCGAAATTCCCAAGGCTCTTGCAGCTTCTCCCCTTTTGGTCATCGGATAACCGTCGAGCGTCGTTGCGGCTGCGGAAGATGTCCCGGGGGTATTGATCAGAATCGCTGTGATCGACCCTCCGTAGATACCTCCGACAAACTCACCTATGAGCAGCATCATACCTACAGCCGGCTCGAAACGGAAAGTAAGCGGCATCAAGAGTGCGATACCCATAGTGGAAGTCAGTCCCGGCATGGCTCCGATCGCGATACCGGCAGTAACTCCTCCGACGAGGGCAAGCAGGACTTCCCACGAAAATACGTTAAGTAGTACATCTACAAACATGTTGACTCCTTAGAAGAATAAGCCGGTGGGCAGGCTTACCGATAAAAATTTCAAAAACACGAAATAGAGGATTCCTGTTGACACCAATGGTATGGAAATCAGAGTCGATACTTTTCGGACCGAGAAATACCACATGATGGAAAAGAGGAATATCGGTGTAGAGACAATGAAACCGAGAACTTCCATCCCGACAAGATAACCGATGATGATGGCACAGGAGATCAGTACTCTTCTGGTTCCCTCGTTCATGAATTTCGTATCATCATCCTTATCTTTTCTCGTATTGAACAACTGCAGAACCGACAATAAGATGATCATTATTCCCAGAATTACAGGAAAAAACCCCGGACCGGGTACGCCGTCGGCGCCTTCGGGGAATTGACTTGCTGCGACAATCACATACAGGCCCAGAATAATAGCGGACACTGACAGGATTCGACTAATTTTAACCATGTTAGGACTCCCTAAGATAGAATGAGAGGCCTCCTTTTCAGAGAGCCTCTCTCTTATTACAATAGCATTTGAGCTGTTTACTTGCTCAGACCAAGCTGCTGGGCCATCTCAGCGTAGATCTTCTCTTCACGAGCCATCTGTTCGCCGAATTCAGGACCTGGAACAAAGTCTTTGGTGAAGTGTTTTTCAGCCATGAACTCGATGATCGCAGGATCCTGAAGGACTTCTTCGAATGCATCGCTCAGTGTCTGAACAACTGAATCAGGAGTTCCGAGAGGAACACCGAATCCTCTGAAGATGGTGAACATAAGATCTTCATAGCCAAGTTCTTTTGCGGTAGGAACATCAGGGAATGATGCGACTCTTTCCGGTGCAAGAACAGCAAGGATCTTAGCTCTGCCTGCTTTTACCTGAACTTCGACTTCCTGAGGAGTCACAGGTACTGCATCAACGTGACCGCCTGCAAGAGCAGTTACAGCTGTACCGCCGCCTTCGAAAGGAACGTGAGTGACTTCGACACCTGTGCTTGATGCGATAGCAGCAGCGATGAAGTGCCAGATACCGCCGATACCGCTGTTACCGATAGAGATTTCACCGGGATGAGCCTTGGCGTATTCAACGAACTCTTCGAGAGTGTCATAAGGAGCATCTGCCCTTACTGTGAGTGTTGCACATTCGCTGTTCACGTTGGCAACAGGAATGAAGCTCTCATAAGAGAAATTAACATCTGCGACCTGAGTAACAGTGATAAGCTCTGCCAGCATAGCCGTCACATTGTACCCATCGGGTTTTTCAGCAGCACCTGCGGCAAAACCGATAGCCCCACCGGCACCCGGCTTATTCACAACATTCACTGTCTGGCCGAGAATCTCTTTGAGCGGTGCGCTCATTGCGCGAACGAGCAGGTCAGTACCACCACCTGCAGAAACAGGAATAGTAATAGTGATCGGCTTTGTGGGGAACGCTGCTTCTTCAGCATCGCCCTGTGCAAAGACAGAGAAAGAGATGACCAAAAGAATGGTCAAAGTCAAAATCAGTTTTTTCATTGAAAGACCTCCGATAAAATTAAGGATGCTCAAGCACCCTCTTTCCAGATTTAGTATATGGTATACAATATACGGTGTCAACGAAAAATTTTTATTATTTTTGGACGATTAATTCTTCTATATCTCTAATATATGAATTTAATGTGCAAAACCCCGTAAACATCAACAAAAACTTATTGTATGCAGGAATTAATCGCATTTTATTCACATTAAAAATTTGTTTACTCATAGCCTTATATAGTATACAATATACCTAAATAATTACATAAACAGACATTTCGTTCACAAAAGGCAACGGCAAGAAACACATGTGAATATGTTTGGATCAGAGGCAGATAATGAATAAAGACAGTGGTGTCCTTTTATCAAAACAGTACCTGGGAGATGAGGTATCCAAAGTTATAAAGGAGCAGATCTTCGACCTGAAGTACCATCGCGGTGAACGACTGATAGTGGAAACTCTCGCTGCCGAACTCGGTGTCAGCATGACACCTGTCAGAGAAGGACTCAAACTTTTGGTGAATCAGGGAATCGTCGGGTACAACGGAAAATCGTATGTAGTGTTCAACCCCCGCTACGACGAGATCCATCACATTTTTTCGATAAGAAGATATCTCGATAAGCTCGCCGCATTCAGCGCCGCGGAAAACTGCAGCACTGAAGAACTCGATACGATGTATCAGCTACAGAATGATCTGCTGAGCAATCGTGAAGATGATCTCAAAGAGTTCATCGCCAGCGACATCGTCTTTCATTCTCTTCTGCTCAAGAGTACCGGTAACGAACGGCTGATCAGTATCGGCCGTCCGATCAATGAACAGTGTCACCTGCTCAGACTGTGGAGCTATGAAAAGGACTTTCCGAAAGAGAATCTTGTCATAACCGTGAATGAGCATCTCGCGATCCTCGATGCGATAAAAAAGGGAAAAGCTTCTCTGGCTGAAACCGCCATGGAAAAACATCTCATCCGCGGAGAGAAGATCGCATGGAAGATGTTCGATAATTTCTTTTAGAGGCAGACAGCATCTACAGCTTCCATCCTGCACCGAGGATAAGCTGGATGTCGAATGTATCAAGTCCAACTTCATTATCTTTGTTCTCATGGCTGATGAAATCCACCTGCCCCATCAGGCTGATGTTTCTCAGATGTTTCGATCGTGAAGACCTGAACGGATATAACTGTGTACCGGCCGACACTTTCAGTGATTCCTCGACGGTCAAATTTGGCGTCGACGGATCATCATACGGGGTTTCCCTGTTTACATGATCGGGCCCCTTCCCCCATGCCGAATCGATATTCGTCTCCCCATGAAGCTTATAGGTGACACTTAAAGATCCGGTAAAACTATCTGCGACCCAATAATCGACACCTGCGGCAACCACAATCGTATCGTTACCGTATTCATAGCCCAGAAAGTTCTTCTTGATGGAAAATCCTGTTTCCATATTGAAGATTCTTCTGTTCACGATGTAATCCACACTGTCTCTGAGATAGAGATAGGGATCAGTGTGGACATATTCGATGAAAGCGGAGATATAGCCTTTGCCAAGAGGGTATACCCCTTCTACACCGTACTGTTGTCCGATACCGGTCGGATGGGCCCCGCTGGAGCTCTGATCCTCTCCCGGGTACGGGAACTCATCAAGAACCACATTACCGTATACGTTCACATATCTGTAGGGATTCACATTCAGCTCGAAGGCAAGCGTTGAGTTCCCGTTACCTCTGATAAACAGATTATGATAGAACATAGATGGATTGAGATATCTGAAATCGACAGCACTGGTCTGATACATCATCGCTTCAGTCACTGCCAGGGTGACTCTTTTATCAAAGAGCCTGAACTCGCCGCGATGGGCCACATACATTTTCAGATTATCGGAGGAATCAGAGAACGAGGTATCATCATCGTCGACTGTACTGTTCTGATTTGCCGAGATCCATGATGGTGAGTCAAACCCGCTTATCATATAGGTATATTTAAAATTCTCATGATAGGTCGAGAACTTGACGAAATCGTAATAATCAAGATGATCGCCGACAGTGAGAGTCCCGGTATTTCCGGTTCCCCACTTCAGATCATCCCGGCCGATTGTGACATTGATCCTGTCAAAACCTGCACTTGCCACAGCTCTTTCAGGGAAATTCAGATCGACATGATTCACGAGGCTTTCATCGAAAGGATTGTTGAACGAGAATTTCGGAGAGAAGATCTCGGTGGAATCAGTAACCCCTGTCGAATTATTATAGGAATAACGGGTCTTAAGCACTACCAGATCGGTTTCGCTGTAGATATAATCTGTCATGAAAGCCTCTAGAGGGATTGTGACAAGCGGTTTTCTGCTGTCATAATCGTAGATCCAGTCAGTTTCCTCATCATAGTTCACTTCATCCTGATGAATGTAGAACTCCAAAGCGGGTTCGAATCCGACACTCCCTCTAAATGTCTTCTCACTCATTTCTTCAGGGCTGCAGAGCATTCTCACCTGCCGTAAAAGCTCCTTCCCTTCTGAAGACAGGTCCCTCTCGGGAATATAGGAAATAACATCCTTCAATTCTCCCACTGTAACAGGATAACTCATCACAGCCGGCGCATAACCGACTTCAGCGTAGAGAGCATCGACCATCTCATATATCTGCGAATCAACAGGAATGATCTTCTGATAATTCGCAGCTGATACTGTCGAGCTCAATAATCCGATACATAAGACTGTTACAGAAACAATTCGTTTCATTTTTTCCTCCTGAAATATCATAAAGAGTAACTTACAGAAAACGAGCATTGATAATCGGTCAACGTGTCATTTTCACAGTTATTTACATTCTCGATGTGAAGATAGGAAAACTCCCCTTTCAGTATGATTTCTCCGGCATAAAAAGGGGTGATCACATACCTCATTCCCACTGAAGGCCTTACCGTCGTCTGAATGACACCGGTCGGTGTCGTAACAGACGAATCTTCGGGAGGATACGAAGAATCGTATGTAACCTCCCCTTTCCGGCTGTATTGAACTGACCCGAAGACCTTCATGTTCTTTGAATTATCCCACTCGAATCCTAGAGCCAGCACTTGAGCATCTCCTCCCAGAGGATAGCCCGCATACCTGGTAAAATAAGTCTGGGTATTCTTAAACGCAACAGTATAGTTTATCCCGTCTCTCAGATAAAGATATGGATCAGTATGCACGAATTCTGCCCAGATATGGACCATCGAACCTTTGTTCAGCCATGCATACTCGATTCCCGTCTGCCATCCCAGCGCGTTGGGAATACTGCTGCTTTCCCCGAGAATCTGCATCTCATCGACACCGGCCTGTCCATAGATTGTCAGCCCTGGAATCAGAGAGACGATCATCTCCGCCGTCAGAAAAGAATTCGATTTATCACTCATGAAATACTGATGATAGATCATCATCGGATTGAGGAATCTCGGTTCGAGTATCGCATCCTGATACATCATCGCTTCAGTAACCGAGAATCTTATTGAAGAGGTGACATTCCAGTCTACTCTATGAGTGAGAAGCATTTTGATTGTGTCATCACCCTCTCCCGTTTCTGAAGGAGGAGGGAATCCTATCCCCTGAGCAGTGAAGGTCAGAGGTCCGAACCATGTCCTGAACTGTGCGTAATCATGATAGGGAAGATGATCCGAGATGAGAAGATTCCCGGTATAAGCCGGTCCCATATTGAGAACTGCACGGCCGAACTGAAAGTTCCACTGTCTACCTCCGGCCGCAGCTACGGCTCTGTACGGCCAGTTCAAATCAAGGGTAAAAAAGTCGCGCAGAGAATGGTTTGTCGAAACCGAAGAAGAATAGAGGCTCTGGTCCGGATAATCAAGGAGTCTCCGAGTCACCACGAAATCAACGGAAGAATAAAAGGTATCGAACAAAGAGAACGTCAGAGGAACAGAGATCAGGGGAAGTCTGTCAGGCCATTGAAGATGCCACAACTGTTCTTCTCTCACCTGCTGTTCATTCGTATGCGCATATAGTTCGAAAGAATAGATGAGCGATATATCCATGGAAGAATCATCGCTGAAAACAAGATCGGACCTGATTTTCAGCTTATCTTCGATATCCTCGAACAAAAGAAGCTGATCCGAAGACAATTGCTCACATTCTTTTTTCAGATAATCAAGAGAATACATCAATTCTCCGGTTGTCACATTCCCGCTGTGACCCGACCGGGCAAAACCGCAGACTGAATAGAGAATCTGCATCTGCGATACGAGTTCGGAATCTGAACTCCACAGTTTCTGCTTTGAAGACGCAGAAAGAGGAAAAATGGTAATGAGGCAAAGTATTACGATAACAGATAATTCTGTCCGATGATTCATGCAATAATGAGGGTACCATATTATGTTTAAATACTCAAATCTTAAATATTCCAGAAAAAATATCTATTTTTATCGCTTTGCATTGGTGAATATTAATTTTTTTAATAATTTTTAGATTTTTTATTGATATTATTAATTTTTACTATTGCCATATTCAATTTTCAGTGTTACATTGCAGTTATGAAGGAGCTGATATGCATAATTGGAAGAAACTTCTTGAACTGAGCAGGGGCAAAAGAATCGTCGTGAAGAAAGTGTACATACCGGAAGACAACCTTACGATCGAAGGGGACTTCCAGCTGCCTCAGATGTCGACGTTAAGCGAAGAGGATCAGAAGTTTATCGTCGCATTTATAAAGACTCACGGTTCGATAAAGCAGATGGAATCGATTTTCAACATCAGCTACCCTACCGTGAAGAACAAACTCAACGAGTTATCAAAAAAGGTTGATAATTACGGTCTGCAGATCAAAGATGTTAAGGATACTGAATCCTTATCTCGCGTATTAGATAAGATATCTTCAGGTGAAATGAAAGTGAAAGATGCTTTAAAGGAGCTTGGCACATGATAGCGATGCTGGTATCAGGATATTTCAGGACGAAGAAAGGAAAGACGTTTCCTATATGGTTTCCTCTGATCCTCATATACATTATCCTTCTGCCTCTGTACATCCTTGCGTCTATCGTGCTGCTCATCATAAGCATTTCGGGCACAAGAGATTCAACGGCAAAAAAATACCTGAAGCTGTTTTTCGCCTTACCTCAAATATTCGGAGCTATGATTGGAACCAATATAACAGTAGAGAACGAAGATGCGAATTTTGAAGTAAACATAACATGAGGGAAAATACTATGAACGAAGAAAGAATGAAAATTTTAACGATGCTCGCAGAGGGCAAGATAAATGCAGAAGAAGCTGAACAGCTCCTTTCTGCGGCACAGGAAAAAGAAAGTGAGATGAATCTGTCCGGCTCAAATTCATCCGGCAAGTTCATCTATGTGAATGTAGAACCGAAGAACACCCCCGGCGGAGCGAAAATCGGAAGAGTGCAGGTAAAAGTCCCGTTCGCACTGATCAAAGCAGGTTTCAATATTGCAGGCCTTATTCCGAAAGAGGCACAAAATGAGATCAACAACGAACTGAAGCAGCAGGGAATGAATTTCGACTTCTCAAATTTCAACCCGGAGAATATCCAGGATATCATGGATTCACTGGAACAGCTCACAGTCGATGTCGACAACGAGGACTCTGTCATCAGAGTGTTCTGCCGATAAGCTGCATACATAAGAACCGGCGGGTGATGGCATGTGAAATGCACATCACCCGTTTTTATTTTGAACAGCACCGATTTTATCCTCCTTTATATTTATTCGTATTAACTTTCTCTCAATATCACATCTTTCACCTTCCCGTTTTCTAAAATATCATCTAATTAATATATTATATATATAATTATAATCTTTAAACCACACCAAGCGGTCTTTATCAACAACAATCTCATCCATTACCTATTGACTTAGTTTGTTAATTAGAGTTAACTAATTAACAAACTCCAGTAAACGGATACAACATAAAAGGACATAAACAGATGAACAATAATACACACAGAGATATGATACTGCATGAGAACATGTGGAAAGTCATGGTCCGACTTTCATGGCCTGCAGTCATTGCGATGGTCCTGTATGGACTGAATACGATCTTTGATGCAGTTTTCATCGGAAGATTTGTCGGTGAAACAGCCCTGGCAGGTATCTCGATGGCTTACCCGTTAAGCCAGATATCCCTCGGCCTGGGATCCCTGGCGGGAGTCGGTGCCGGTTCTGCACTAAGCATCGCTATCGGTTCATCCGATCATTATACCCAAAAGAGAATCATCGGAAATATGAATTACCTCACAGTGCTGTTCGCAGCAGCTCTCACAATCATCGCCCTGATATTGTGCAAACCGCTGGTTGCGATGATGGGTGCGACCGGAGAGAGCCTGGTACAGGGCACAGATTACTTCAGAGTCACCTTATACGGGTCTGTGCTGTGGATATCAGGTCTTGCAGGCAATATGGTTGTGAGAGCTGAAGGGAAAATGGGATTTGCGGCAGTGATGATGGGTATCGGACTGCTTGTCAACATTGCTGCGAATTATCTTCTGATTGTCATCCTTGATTACGGTGTCAAAGGAGCTGCGTGGGGAACGAATCTGGGAATGTTCATTTATACATTCTTGTTCTTCCTCTATGCAAAGAGCAGACATATATCCTTCGAGGCAAAGGCCTTCTCCATCCATAGGGACCCCCATATCATAAAAGCAATACTCTCCAACGGAATTCCCTCGTTTATCATGACTTTCATGACTCTGATTCAGGGAATTGTGGTCCTCAATGCTCTAGGTCGGTACGGATCTACCACGGATATAGCATTCTACGGGATAGTCTACAGGATATTCATTTTCATGCTGACTCCCATATTCGGATTAATGAGGGCTCTGCAGCCGGCCGTAGGTATAAATTTCGGCGCACGTAAATATGAAAGAGTCATCAGCAATGTGAAGATCTTTACCGTTGCAGGATTGGTTCTCATGCTTCCGTTGTGGCTGGTGATGCTTGTGAACCCGCAGGCAATACTTCACATAATGCTTCCTTCAGCTGAATTTATACATACTGACCTGTGGAACTTCAGAATCTTCATCATGCTTCTGCCGGTATTACCGGTCATGTTTATGGCCATGACCTTCTTCCCCGCGATAGACGAAGGAAACAAAGCTTCGGTCATCGGAATCATCCGACAGATAGTTTTCTATATCCCTGTGATGCTTACCCTTCCAAGATTCTTCGGAGTCCGATGGGTGTATATCGGATCTTTTCTCATCGATCTGATCATGATCGCATGGGCCATAGTCATCATTCTGATCCAATTTAAAAAGTTAAGGATACTAAAAAGATAGGAATCAGACCACATATTAACAATAGGAGTTTATCTATGAAAAAAGAATCGATTCTGCGTTCTCTGCAGAAGTATATGGGGACTCGTAAACCGCTTCTCCCGTTGGCGCTGACTTTATCTGCAGTTTCTGCGGTTTTGGGAATGATCCCGTACATCCTCATCTGGAAGATCCTTCAGGATCTGCTGTCTCACTCCGGCATCATTGACAGAACCAATGCCGTAATATATGCATGGTGGGCAACTGGTATCGCTATCGTCAGTGTGATTTTCTATTTTTTCGCCCTCATGACAAGTCATCTCGCCGCATTCAGAGTAGAAGGGAATCTTCGCAGAACGGCAATGGAAAAACTCGTCCATATGCCTCTGGGATTCTTTGATTCCAATACGACCGGAAAAATCAGAAAGATAATCGATGATGACAGCAGTACCACACATACTTTTTTAGCACACCAGCTTCCCGACCTCGCTGGAACTGTCATCATGCCGGTCGGAACACTCGCTGTCATATTCCTGTTCGATTGGAAATTAGCTATAGCCTGTATGATCCCGCTTGTCTTCGTTTTAATCACGCTGAGGATGATGATGGGGAAAAAAAGCAGAGTCTTCCAGAAGATGTACATGGATGCTCTGGAACAGATGAGCAGCGAAGCTGTCGAATATGTAAGGGGAATACCGGTTGTGAAAGTATTCCAGCAGACCATCTATTCGTTCAAACGGTTTCATGAGAGTATTCTCAAATATAATAGACTGGTAAAGAAATATACGGACAGCTGGGAGAGTTCTTTTTCCTTCTATACAGTCATCATCCATAGTTTCGCCTTCGTTCTCATACCTGCCGCGATAATTCTCATGTCGCACAGAGGCGAATATATTGCAACACTGGTCGATATGTTTCTCTATGTGATGATCACTCCTATCCTCTCGGTGTACATCATGAGGAGCATGCACCTGTCTCAGAGCATGTTCATCGCCAGGGAGGCTCTGGAGAGAATCGAAGGACTCGTTGATGTTGAGCCGATGAAATATGTGGAAACTGAACAACAGCCCGACTCCTGTGAAATACAATTCAACGATGTATTGTTCACCTATCCAGGCAGCAGTACACAGGCGGTGAATCATGTAAGTTTCACTATTCCTGAAGGCTCGACCTGCGCCCTCGTAGGTCCATCAGGTGGAGGAAAGACGACAATCGCCCGTCTCATCCCCCGGTTTTGGGATGTTCTTGAAGGGAGTATAACGATCGGAGGTATTGATGTACGCGCTATTTCAAAAGAACAGCTGATGAACTCGATCTCTTTCGTTTTCCAGACAACTAAACTTTTCAAGACATCGATATTGGAAAATATCACATATGGAATAAAGGATGCTTCACTTGTGAATGTAAACGAAGCGATCGATCTTGCACAGTGCCGGAACATCATCGACCGGCTCGAGGATGGAATCTATACTAAGGTCGGATCCGACGGCACATACCTCTCGGGAGGGGAGATGCAGCGTATTGCTCTCGCACGGGCGATACTGAAGGATTCCCCGATCATCGTCCTTGATGAGGCTACAGCATTTGCCGATCCTGAAAATGAACATCTTATCCATAAGGCTCTGTTCGAGCTGAGAAGGAATAAGACCGTCCTGATGATCGCCCACCGTCTGTCGAGCGTAGAGGATGCCGACCAGATTCTGGTCATCGATAATGGAACTGTCATCGAAAGAGGAACGCACAGCGACCTGCTCAGACACGGGCAGATGTATCACCGGATGTGGAATGAATATCAGACGGCGATCGAATGGACCATACAATCGGAGGAAAAAAATGCTTAATTATCTTCAGAAACGTCTTGCCCTTTCAGAAAAAGGGGCGAAAGAATTCCTTACAGGAACATTTTTCACATATCTGCAATACATAACCCTCATGTTTCCAATGGTACTTCTTTACGGTTTTCTAAGTGAATATTTGCCTGCAGCACTCTCACAGCAGTCCCAGACGGTACATTCTGCATCCTATTATACAATCATCGGTCTGCTTTTAATTTTGATCATGTACATTATCGCCAGGCTGCAGTACCGGAGCACCTACTCTGTCACCTACAACGAGAGTGCAAAACGACGGATCGAGCTTGCCGAGAAGTTGAGAAAACTGCCTCTTGCATTCTTTAAAGAGAAGAATCTCAGCGATCTGACTTCAACGATCATGGATGACTGTACTCAGCTTGAACAGGTCTTTTCCCATGCCGTTCCCCAACTGTTCGCTTCGATTGCCCTGATAGCAACTGCAGCTATTGCTCTGTTCTTCTATGAATGGCATATGGCACTGGCTCTTTTCTGGGTCGTGCCCATCTCCTTCACAGTGATTCTCTTTTCAAAAAAGAGAATGGGCACGCTGAATAAAGAATTCTATCATGTCAAAAGAGAGGTCACAGAACAGATCCAGGAAGGACTTGAAACTGTTCAGGAGATGCGATCCTACAACATGGAGGATGAATATCTCGATTCATTCTCAAATACAATAAAACGGAATGAACGGTATCAAATCAAAAGCGAACTGCTTACCGGGACCTTCATTAATGTGGCCTACATCTTTTTGAAACTGGGATTGGCAACCGTCGTGATAACAGGAGCACTGCTTTTACGTTCATCATCGATTGATTTGTTAACCTATATGATGTTCTGCCTCATTTCCGCACATATCTATAATCCGATAACGGAGATTCTCAATAATATGGCAGTGCTTTTCTATCTTGATGTCAGAATCAATCGTGTGAAAGCTATGGAGGCGATGACAACTCAGGCGGGATCGACCGAATTCACTCCTGAGAATTTTACTATCGAATTCGATCATGTCGACTTTTCCTACGAAGAAGGTAAACAGGTTCTTACCGATGTTTCGTTCTGTGCACCTCAGGGGAAGGTGACAGCTCTGGTAGGCCCCTCCGGTGGAGGGAAAAGTACCGCAGCTAAACTCGCGGCACGATTTTGGGATATCAACAGCGGAAAGATCACACTTGGAGGTGTCGACATTTCAACGATAGAGCCTGAAACCCTGTTGAATTATTACTCTGTGGTGTTCCAGGATGTGGTGCTGTTCAACGCTTCTATCGCAGATAATATCAGGATTGGGAAAAAAGAGGCAACCGACCGGGAAGTGATGGAAGCTGCACGACTCTCGCAATGCCACGAGTTCATACAACGGCTCCCCGATGGTTATGACACGGTGATCGGAGAAAATGGAGAAACTTTGTCAGGAGGTGAAAGGCAGCGAATCAGTATCGCAAGAGCACTCTTAAAGAATGCGCCGATAGTCCTTCTTGATGAGGCGACAGCGAGTGTAGATGTTGAAAATGAAACGAAGATCCAATCCGGATTATCAAATCTCATCAGGAACAGAACACTTATAATCATCGCTCACAGAATGCGCACGATCAGACATGCGGACAATATCGTTGTTCTGGACGGAGGAAAAGTTGTCGAATGCGGCACACCTCAACAGCTGGGTGAGAAAAACGGGATGTTTTCGAAAATGGCAGAGATTCAGAAACTCTTGTGAATCAATCCCGAAGCAGACGGCAGAGATGAGACCTCTGCCGTCTGACCGCCATTTACCGTCCGAACTTCCACAGAATCGCGGTAATGCGACCTCTTGCTGTATTTCTGGCGATCGATACCTGATACGACCGTTTCTCGTCGTTTGCCCATATTCGCTTGTAATCGAGGAACCCGCCGCCGAATTCAAGGACAACATCCTGAAGTTCGAATCCGCTTCGAATGATCTCGACGAGGTTCGCAGTCCCCGGTGAACGATCCTGATATTCCAAATCGTAGGCGCCATACACCATGTATATATGACCATCGATATTCAGACTCATATCAAAAGCCAGAAGACGCCCGTCAGCATGCAGCATGGCAAGATCGATTTGATCCTTTACATAGAATTCATTGAAGATTCTCGTATAGAAGCTGCGATAGTCGATGTGGGAATCTTCTCTTTTCTTTGAAAGTTCTTTGGCCTGCCAGCTTCTCTGAAAGAGTTCATTCATCTGTCCGACACACCGTTCAACCCCGTATTCTTCGAATTCACGAGGTGTTCTCAGACGAGTAAAATGGTAATCAGGATAAGCTTCCTGCAGCTTTCTTGTATATCTTCTGATCTTCTTGCGGTGTCCCTGGGTTCTTGCCATCAGATAACTGTCCCAATCACCCGAGAAGAGAAAACGGGGTTGGATATCATATACGGAATATTTTCTGGCAAAATAGTTTCTGGAGGTAAACGAAAGGCCTTCGAAAGGATCTTCTTTGGGAATCTCTACTTTGAACAGCTCAATGACATCGAAGGAAATCTGATCAGCAGTAAGCAGTGCATCGACAGCTGCGCTGAGCATCCGTCTGTCTTCAGCCATGATGGGAGTGGTCCGCTGAGAGTTGAAATCGATAGTTCTCAGTTCCCTGAGAGGCCATATCCTCGCTGATTTGGATTCTTTGAATATAACGAGTCTCAATATGCTTATAGCACGCGTCATACCTTTTTCATCGACAAATCGGATAGGAAAAATATTCTCTTTATCATCGAGATATACTTCGATACCCGCTTCTATCCATTCAAGAGTGGAGAAAGGGGAATGTGTCTTTTGAATATCGTAGAGTCTTTTCCATTCGGCTCTGAATCGTTCGTTCAGAGGATATTCATCTACTATGGGTCTTAATACAAAGGTCGCAGCAGCCTTTTTCATCGTTCGCCGATCCTCCTTTCACCACATCAAGTCTATCAGAGTCTCTAAAAGTTAACAACATGATGATTAAGTGTAAAATTACGTGTCTGAATCGTAAAAATAAATATTGTATGCATAACTTTCCTGATATGACCGTTTCATGATACTATTATCTGGATATGAAGTTCATACTGTTCTACATTGCCCTCATCATAGGGATCCCGGTAATAGCAGGAGCAACAGCTTTCTCCAAAAAGCTCAAGTATCTTGCACTTATCGCTATGGTCACCTCATTTCTCTTCAATTCGCAGTTCAGTATAAATCTCATGTCCATGGAACAGTACAGAGGACCTGTACGCGGGTTCGAGATCACGATCGCAGATATCATCGCGGTGGGATTGATCATCGGGATGCTGCTTCGCACCGGAAGCAAGATCGTATGGAAACCGCGGTTCATGATGACGCTCCTTGCTTTTTTCCTCTTTACCGTCTTCAATGTCTACCGGTCCGATTATCAGGTGTACGGCTGGTTCGCTGTCTGGCAGCTGTTCAGGATGGGGCTGATGTACTGGTGTATCACGAACTTCTTCGCCACCGAAGATTACAGCAGGACCTCGATTAGAGTTCTGATGACAGCATACACGGTCACCGCCTCCATACTGACTGTCATTGCACTCAAACAGAAGTACCTCGACGGTATCTACAGGATCTTCGCCTTCTTCGACCATTCCAATACCGTTCCATCATTCGCTCTATTTTTCCTGTGCGCCATGATGGTATGGGTGCTCACCGATACCGAACTCAGACGGATGCATTTTCTCATCCCTCTGGGAGCGACACTGGGAATGACCGTGGCAATCATATCGACCGGCTCCCGCACAGGGATCCTCACTGCTGCCGGATCACTGGTCGCAGCCCTGGTCATCTCGAATTTCAGATTGAAGAACACCAGGATAAAATTCACCACTATCTTTCTGATGGTCTGTATGATCCTGGGAGGATTGATGGTCATCGACACGGTCATAGACCGCTTTCTCAATGCTCCTGAAGAGAGTGAAGAGGCAAGAAACGAATTTGAGATCGCGGCGGTCATGATGGCGGACGATCACAATTTCGGAGTAGGACTCAACCAGTACTCGCAGGTTCTCACCGTCACCGAAGAATACCGGAAGCACATAACAGTGATGAAATACGAAGAACAGGCCGGTGTTGCCCACCATATCTATCTTCTCACAGCAGCAGAGATGGGCTATTGGGGGATGTATTTCTTCATTTTCATTATAATTAGTTTCATTTTCTCCATGTTCCTCAATGGTATATCTTGGAAAAGCATGGAACAACGGTTACTATTAGCATTAGTAGTCGGATTCGCGGCTGTGTTCGCCATAGGACTTTATGAATGGGTGCTAAGACAATCTCCCGTGCTGTATCAACTTGTAGTAGCTTCGGCATTCGGACAGTCACTCATTACCAAAGTGAAGAATGATAAGAAACTGGAGAAGGGATAAACTATATGAGTGATAACAAAAGAGTGCGGGTAACGACGATAAACGCGCTGACCAATTATTTCAGATTCTTCCTGACGATAATCATTTCGTTCTGGCTTATCCCTTTCATCATCAGAAGTCTCGGTCAGGACCTGTACGGGCTGTGGTCTCTCACCTTCAGTATCATCGGATTCTTCTCACTTCTCGATTTCGGTTTCGGTCTGGGTGTCGTGAAATGGACCGGAGAATCCCGGATCAACGGAAAACTCGACTATCGCAACTCGATGCTTTCCACTGTCCTTTTTGTCTACATCATTCTCGCTCTCGCGGGAATGGCGATTCTGATCATCTTCTCCTTCTTCTATGGAAAACTCTTTTCGATACCGGAAGAATTGATTCCGGTCGCCGTCACCATCCTCATCATTCTGGGGGTACGCTCTTTACTCATTCAGATTCCCATGAGTCTGTTCAAAGGAGTTCTCTTCGGTGAACAGAGAATCTATCTTATCAACATCATCCAGATTCTCAGCAATGTAGTATATGCTGTTTCAGCATATTTCGCTCTGACCGGAGGGCTTGGCGTGGTCGGACTCGCATCTGTGAACTGTCTTGCATTCTTCGCCGAAAACATCCTTTATCTTATCTTCGCCTTCAGGAAAACAGAAAAACTCTCTCTTTCTTTGAAAAAGGTAAAAAGATCCTTCATCAAAGAAGCCCTTTCGTTCAGCATCTACTCATTCATCACGACCGTTGCAGGTCTGGTTCTGTTCCAGACCGACACACTGATCGTTCAGCTCACGCTGAATCTCGAACTGGTCGGAGTTTATGCAGTGGCTTTGAAGATAAACGAATACTCCTTCCTGCTGTCCAAGCAGCTGGTGAACGTTCTCACACCGCTCATCAGTGAGCTGAAGGAAAACAAGGAAGATGATTCCATCAGGTATCTTCTTCTCGATATTTCCAAATATGTTGCCGCAACAGGAGCCCTGATTACTCTCACCATCTATGTGTTTTCAAAAGAACTCTTATATTTCTGGGTAGGAGAGGCTTTCCTTCAGGCGAATGTTCCCCTTCTTATTCTGATGACATCATTTCTCCTTACGATCCCGGAACTGATTGCATCGAGTGTCCTTACCATGACAGGAGAACACACATTCACGGCAAAGATCTCGGTCATCTCGATTTTCGTCAATCTGGGAGCATCTCTGATACTCGTCAGATTCTTCAAACTGACGGGAATAGCTCTGGGAACGCTCATATCGATCGTGATCAACAATGTGATCTTCACACTCCGCAAGGCTGCCAAGATCTATTCGTTCCCCTACCATCACTACATCACCAGAGTCTTTCTGCCGGTACTCCTTCCGGGGATCTTCCTGGTCGCCGCAGGGTACCTTCTGAAATACTTCTTCCCTGTATCCGGTCTGTGGGATATGATAATAAAGGCGATACCGGGCGTTATCGTCTACCTTATACTCTTCTGGTTCTTCTCCATCGACAAGAGTATGAAACAAAAGGTGCGTGACAGAATCGCCCATCGAAGAACTAGGAGTTGATACATGGCTACTGAAACGTCGGCAAATCAGGAAGAGTTCAGACTTCCGATAGAATTCAAAACCGTTCTCAAGACTCTGCTGCTCAAAATCTGGTGGCTGATACTCATCTTCGTTCTGGCCTGCGCCCTCGGAGTGGGAGCAGCTCTCTATTTCGGCACCCAGCAGTACGAATCGACGACAGTCCTTTTTTATCAGCCGATCGAATCATATGTCCCCGACACCTTCAGAATCTACCAGAGTATCGGAGAGGGCACCGAACTCACCTATGAACAGGGAGCCGGTCAGCAGAAGATCGAGGTAACTGAAAACTCGATCTGGAACCGGGTGAACATGGTCAAGACTCAGCCTAATCTCGAAGAACTGAGAAAGAGACTCGATCTGGAGATGACACTCCAGCAGCTGGGATCTTCAATAGATGTGTGGGTTGCAAATGACACTAACCTCATGTTCATCTCGGCAAAATCAGAGGATAGAGAACAGTCTCAGCTGATAGCCAACACGATCAGAGACATCTTTCTCGAGACAATCGATGCGAGAATAACCGAAGAGATTCAGCAGCAGTTCGTCCTTATAGAGAAACAGTATTCAGATACATCAACCGAACTGGCCGAGGCCAAACAGACTTTCTCACAATTCATAGAGACCTATGGTATCAAGGACATCGAGACTCAAACGACAGCATATGCATCCGAGATCGCCGAACTGGAACGATCCATCCAGGAAGATGAAGACCAGATAGAGATTTATCAAAAAAGGATAGTAAGAGTAGAAAAGGAAGTGGCGAGTATCGAACAGTCAAATCTGGAAACAGAAGACGACGTGGAAGAAGATGAAGCTGCCGAAGGTATAACGGCAGAAGAATCTGCTTTGAGGATCAGCCAGCTTGATGAGAAGCTTGAAAGCATCCGTTCCGAGATCATGGATCCCATCTCTCTTGCACAGCTGAAAGACAATCTCACCATCGCCGAAAACGAATATGTGAGGGGACTGATCTCCAAAAGCGATTATCTGGCAGCCTATTATGACTATCAGCTGCTGAAGGCTCAGGTAAACAAAACAGAAGATATCGAGAAAGTAGAAAAAGAGATGGAGGCTATCAGGTCCCTTCCGACCAAGGGAACAGAGACTGACATCAACG
This sequence comes from Sphaerochaetaceae bacterium, assembly GCA_028532915.1. GTDB lineage: Bacteria > Spirochaetota > Spirochaetia > Sphaerochaetales > Sphaerochaetaceae > SABI01. Next base: position 34,458 of record JAQQAI010000006.1, on the reverse strand, counting down.
ACAACGAGTATCTGCAGCAGATAAAACTTCTGCTCATTGAGAACGAACTCGAGCTTATCAGACTCGAACTGCAGCTCGAGGCAGACAGGGCCCGCTATGCCGAATTGAACGAGAACTATATAGATCTGCCGACACTGAGTCAGACCTATAATACCCTCAACGGTGAAGTGATCTCACTTCAGGCGGAGACTCGCGGCCTCGAGAAGATCCTCAACAGTTACAAAACAATCGCCGAAAGCGATCACAGCGAATTCTACATCATCAGCGATGCCCCGGTCCCTCTGCTGCCTCTCGAATCGAATAAACGGATGATAGCGATAGTTGTGGCCTTCATGGTATTCCTTCTGGGTTTCGTTTTCATTCTTATCAGGATAATCACCGACACCAGGATCAAATCGAGTGCCGATGCGAAACAGAAACTGAGTATGGAAGTCTCTGCCGTCTTCCCCTATCTGCGTAATAACCATTCACTGCTGCCAGGAGAAGATAAAGAATCAGCCCACATAGAACTGTACAGGATCTTTGCACGACCTCTCAGGCTTCAGCATCCAGAACACGGCACTACATTCCTTGTCACAAGCACCTCGAAAGGTGAAGGGAAAAGTACTGTTGCAATCAATCTTGCCACTGTCTACGGAAGGCAGGACGAACATGTACTGATCATAGATGCCCAGATCAGAACAAGCGAGACCCCTTCTGCACTGCACGCCTTCTGCCTTCCCGAATCACTCGAATCTCATCCTGCGGGAATCGGAGAATACCTCTCATACAAGGTCGCTTCGAGTGAGGAGATCATCAATCAGACTATCATCCCGGGCGTCGATATCATCCTGAGAAATGAGAAGGCTGTCATCCCCGATCTTCTCCAGTCTGCACGAATGGCGGAGCTCATGGAGGAACTGAAACAGATGTACTCTATCATCATTATAGAGGGAGCTCCCGTGGACGAGTGTGTCGATTCGGAGATCCTGACCAATTATTCGGATGTGCTTCTGTTCGTCACCGCATGTGATATGCTCAAACCTCCTCATATCCAGAAATCCCTTAAAAGACTCAAGAAGACACCGACCCCTCCGGAAAGTATCATCCTGACAAAAGTCAGATCCGTCTATCTTGATTAAATGGAGAACGCAGAACATGAACAACCAGAACATCGACCAGATTTGTTACAAGATCCTCCTCCCGATCGGTGAATCGCTTGATCTGAAAAAGATGCTGGGCAGGTCACTCGCTCTGTATATCGGAGAACTCGAATGCTCGATGGGGGCCGTTCTTCTGGTAGATAGAACAGACTCGTCTACGTTCGCCCTCTCCAATGCATTCTCCATCCCCAGAAATATTGAAGCACAACCTTCGTTCAAAGCATTGCGGAACAGACTGCTGCACCATGATTTCTCCGACGATATCATCACTCATGAAATTGATGAAGAGGAAGGGATTTACTATGTGATGAGCATCTCGGATATCGGACTTCTTGTTCTGTTCAAAAGCAACGGGAGGATTGACACCCCTCTTCTGGGCGCACTTCGGCCGATAAACCATAAACTTGGAACTGCATGCAAAGCCTGTCTGCAGAACACTGAACTGAAAAAAAGCAGCAAGCAGTTCATGGACATGGCAAACATGCTTCCCGGACTCATCATAGAACTCGACACTTCCTACCAGGTAACGTACGTCAACAAGAGAACTCAGGAGATATTCAAGCAGATCGATTCCGATGAGTTCAGACCGAAATCTATCTTTGATTTCTTTCCCGAGTCATCAAAAAATAATGTCCTCGAGCTCCTCCATAACTGCGAGATGGGTGAGACTATGACCAGCGGCGATTTCTGGATGAAAAACAGCCGTGATCAGACCTTCATGGTCAACCTCACTCTCTCTCCCATCCGAAACGGAAGTGCATTCACCGGCTTTCGGGGAATAGCGATCGATATCACCCAGCGGGTCAAGCTGGAAAAAGACCTTCAGCTCCGCGACCATCTGTCCAATGCCATCACGCTGGCAACTCAGGAACTGATCAAATCACCCGATTTTTCGATCTCTCTTCCCAAGTCGCTCAACCTCTTCGTGCAGGAAGCGACAGGAATTGACAGAATCAATTACTTCAAGAACATCTACGATACCGACGGCACTATTGTGAAAGTCGTCAGACAGACGAAAGGTGAGGATGATGACGATGAAAGTTTCCGGGAATCAGAAGATACGTTCAAGCTTCCTTCCGTGGAAACGACCCTTATCCTTGATATCTTGAAAAGAAATGAACTGTTTCAGGTCATCACATCCCGGATGGAAAAAGGTCCCTTAAGAGCTCATCTGGAAGAGAAACGTATCAAAGCAATACTCGTTCTTCCTGTATTTGCAAAACACAGATTCTGGGGCTTTCTTGTTTTAAGTAACTGCGTCACAGAATATGTGTGGTCGTCTGTCGAGTGTGACCTTCTAAAACTCTATGCCATATCGATTAGCGACAGTATTGAACGAAAGCTGGCAGCAGATGAACTGAGTACCGTATATACAGGGATTATGGAAGATCTGAAGATCGCCCAGTCCATTCAGACCTATATGCTGCCGTCGTGGTTGCAGGTCGATGACAGGATTCTTTTTTCGGCAAACTATACGCCATGGTCGACTATAGGAGGAGATCTTTTCGATTGTGTCAGGATTTCCGACACCCGCTATATCCTCTATGTTGCAGATATCTCGGGACACGGGATCCAGGCGGCATTGACAATGACTGCAGTAAAATCGATCATTAATATGTTCATCAGAAGTGAGCAGGTTCCTGAATCTCCCGCGGAAATTCTCACACAGATCAATGCGACATTGAGCAAGCGGCTTTTCAACGACAATTATATGACGATGAATTACTGTCTGGTCGATTTCGAGACGATGACTTTGAAGAATTTCAATGCCGGACATCCCCCTCTTTTCCTCTACAACCTTTCAACAAAAAAGACTAAATTGCTTGACTCTGCAGGGTCTATACCGATCGGATGGGTGGAAGATTTCGTCTACGAAGAAAAGGATATGATCGAAACACACTTTTCCAACGACGATGCAATCTGTCTTCTAACCGATGGAGTGTTCGAGTGTTTCAACGATAAAGGAGAAGAGCTCGGACAGAAAAAGCTGCTGAATCTCCTTACAAAATCGATCGATGTCGATGATTGTCTGATGCTCCCTCACCTCTGTTACGATGTGATCGATCAGAACGGGTATACGAACCGTAATGACGATTTCTCGTTCATTGCCCTGCAGTCTGTTCCCTCAAGGAATATGTGCTCATGTTTCTATAAAGAGATCTATTCGCAGCTTGCCGAGGTGGATCAGATCGGCCTGGATGTGGAATCGTTCATCACCTCTCAGGGAGGGTCAGATGAATTGGGATTCAAAACACGTCTTGTAGCCACGGAATTTCTCAACAACATCGTTGAACACGGACTTCCGAAGAATGATTCAGAAAAGATCGCATTGGAAATCAGATACGGCAAACAGGTTAATGTCATCATACGTGACAGCGCGGTCGAGTGGGACCCCCCCGAGAAAGAACCTCAGATGGATCATTTCTTCGACGAACTGAACGAGAATACCGATGATAGGGGACGGGGATTGCAGATCATCTATGCGATGACAAGTTTCTTCTCCCGCAGAAGAATCCATAAGATCAATGAGACAATACTTACTCTGGATTCAGATCAGTGAGATACCGCTGACAGAAGGAGTTCCTCGAGTTCATCGACGTACCGGTCGAAATAGAAATGCTCCTCCACAGTCTTCCTTCCGTTTACAGCCAGTTTTGTATATAGAGAGGAATCGGTAAGCAGCCTTTCAAGCTGCCTGCACAGATTTTCCGGATCATCGGGAGTGAAAGTGAGAGCGTTCTCGCCTTCCACCAAAAACTCCCCTTGTCCCCCGTTTGCAGTGCTGATGACCGGCAGGCCGCTTGCCATCGCTTCAAGATGGGTCAGTCCGAAGGGCTCTTCCCATATCGAGGGGAAGATGAAGATATCCATACCGCGGTACAGCGAAGGCAGTTCATCATGCGGCACAGGACCTGCCAGTCTGATTTCACAAGAGGCTTCGGCGGCCATCTTTTCCAATCTTTGCGTATACTCTTTCGGACCTTTTCCTACTATCGTCAAAGAACAAGGTTTGATCCCATCTTTTTTCTCAAGAATCTTGAGAGCTTCAATGATCGTGTGAACACCCTTATAGGGGTGAAGCTGTCCGACATAGAGAATCTTCGCAGGCTGTCCGAGGACCACAGGCCCTTTTTTAAGCGGGAACTTCTCAATCGGAATTCCCTGATAGATGACCTTGCTCTCATTGATCGGAAGGTGTTTTTCCAGAAGATTATTCTTTAAAATACGGCTGATACAAGTAGTTCGGGAAAAATCGAGCTTTCTGACGGTAGTAAGGGGAAACAGGCGGTCTAAAAGAGAGTGGGCTGCCGTCTTCAAAGAAAAAGAGAACGGATGATAATTGAAGCTCGTTATATTTTCATCGTTGAACGTGTATACGGCAGGGATGCACTCCTTCTGTACGACATGGGCACTTGCCGGAGTAAGACGCAGAAGACTCCAGATGAAGACGACGTCAAAAGAGTTATTCTCGAGTATTTTCAATGTCTCCTTTTTATTATGAATTGCCGTCTTTATCCTGGCTGATCTCATAAATGAGGCGCTCTTGTCAAAATCCTGATACACCTTCAGTGTCCTTGTCACATCCTGATCACTTTTGCCGCCGCCGTGATCGCTGGTAAGGACATGAACCTGATGACCGCGGGCTTTGAGATTGTCGACGACCTGGGCACAGAGAATCTCGTATCCGCCGAGAACGTGAGGAGGATAGAGGTTTGAAATAATTAGAATCTTCATGTTGACACTATAAGGCATGTGAACCCGATTGCCAAGCAATATACAATTACCGCACAACAGATCCTGCATCATAAAGAACGCCGTAGAGACACAGGTTCCAAACACTCGTTTCCCAAACGGTAAATTCATTGTTGTTCACAAGCGACCATCCGTCTGCCCAACGCCGCTGAAGCGGCAGCTGCTCCCACTCGGGATAGAGGGTGTCGGAGATCACCCTCTGGTATTCGGCTCCGCTGCGCTCAGATGTCGGTCCGTAGATGAGCAGTCCTGCGATATTTCCCAAACCTTCCTCTTTTGCAACATATGAATCGAGATGAAGCGGACTGTTAACCTGAACACTCCCCAAACCTGTAACGTATGACTGGCCGAGAGGATTCAGTCCCAGAGCGTAATCGCCGAGCTGTGAGAGAATGGAGAGATAGCGGTCCTTTTCGCTTTCATCTTCTGCAAGACGATAGGCGAAAGCGATCACATCACCATAGCGGCCCTGGGCTGTGGCAGCTCCCCAGCCGTAGGCTTTTGTCGCCCCCTGGGGATAGTACGGAATCGAAAGATCGAAACCCATGTAGCCCCCTTCCTCCGCTTTTGTGAAAATCAGATTCTGTATCTGCTCCTGCAGCTCATCATCGAAACTCTCTTCCATCAGAAGGAAGCTGATAAAATGGGCCGTCTGTATCTTCGCCGTGATATTCCCCGGTCTGTACTGCTGCGGCCAGTAGCCGTCTTCCACGAGAAGAGACCGCGCACTACTGATGAAGAGCTCTTCAAACTTCTCTTTGAGGACAGTATTATCCGGTTCGAAAACCGGAGCTGAGAGAGCGATCTGCAGCGATGCATAGAGGATCGCACTGTCTGGTTCCTGAGAAACATCATCATAGAAAAGATCAAGTGCATCATAAGCCAGAAGTGCCTTCTGATACAGCTTTTCTGCTCTCTGCTCGAATCCGTCGAAAGAAGAGAGGATTCTTGCCGCATGAGCCATCATACCGGCTCCGAATGCGGTGATCTCACCTGTGGCCTCCCAGGTACCGTAGATCAGAGGATCATCAGCCGAACCGGTCTTTCCGTATTCGGGATGCCGGGAGGTCTCCGTCCCCGCCCTGATCGCACCGTATTCACTATCTGAAGGATCGAGAATCTGCAGATTCTCCCATAAGAGCATCCCCCACAGAGCTTCATCGAGGAAATCGGGGAGAGTATTGCCCGATTCGGCTATATTGTACTGACCGTCTATAAAATGGGAAGGAAAGGCTTCAAAGTAACTCAGCATGAGTATCGGAATGACAGCATGATAAGGACGCCTGTCGAAATCTCCAGCATCATGATACCCTCCGATCACATGAATCACAGGTTCAAATCCGCTCGCTTCGATGAATCCGTTCGCACTCCACTCTTTTCGCGTGTCGGCAACCTGAGTATGGCACGCTTCTCGCTCAAATTCGGTATACGGCTGTTCAAGTGCCATACCGCATCTTTGATGATAGAGAAAACGGGCATAGGTGGATGCGATCTCTCCAACTTTCTCGTCAGAGATATAAAAGGGAACGGAGACTCCGGCTCCTTCAAGATAGACGGCATAGGGACCGCCTTCAGGTATCTGACTCAGATCGAGTCGATAGACATGTTCTCCCGAACTTACCAGATTTGAGGAGACTGACGTATCATCTCCCCGGTATTCGGCAACAGCAGAATAGATTGAAGAACCGTCAGAAAGATCAAGGACCTGGTAGGACGGCAGTGAATCAAATTTGTATGATCCTCCATCGCCCATGTAGATTCCTATATTCGCATAGCGGACTGAAGAAGATGGCAGATAGCTCACCTGATTGACCTTGATGGATTCACAGAGTATCTGCTTCGGGTCAAAGATGAAGCTGACCCGGCCGAAGGGACTTTCAATGGTATAAGATTTCCCCTCGACCAGATCTTCATCCAGCACGAGGTAGATCCAGTACCCTCTCGACACGGGATAGTTCCCTTTTGAATCCTTCGGTTTCTCATCGATACTCCGGCTTCGGTGATATACTTCTTTCGGGGCCTTACCGTTCACTCTCCACTGGGACGTGGTAGTACTCAGCGGATCATCTCTGAATTCAATTGTTCCGAAATCATCATCGAAAGAGACGATGAGGATGTGGGGAGCTGCCGTCGAAATCGAGAGCTTTGCTTCCCGATTTCCCTGCGAAGTACACCCGCTTCCTCCGAGAATGATCAGAAAGCTTAGCAGAAAGATATTCTTTGTTACGGATCTCATTGGTCGTCTCCTTTCATCCATCGTAACGGTGAATATCAGCTGATGCAATCAGCACATCGCCTCAATATTCACAAAATCGGTTAATCAAGCTATATTTTTAATAGTTTTTAGTTTATGATAAATCAGGTTGTTAAAAATTATAACCTTTGTTCTAGGAGGAAAGATGATTATAACAAAAAAGAATGAAGCAACAGTCATCGAGGTGGAATCGACAACTCTCACTGCCGCGAACGCTAAAGAATTCAAAGCCGCGTTGGAGAAGGAAATCGAGAACGAAACGAACATTCTGCTCGATCTGAACAGAATCACCTTCATCGACAGCAGCGGTCTCGGGGTTTTTCTCTCCTGCCTCAAGATCTTGAGCAAGAAGAACGGAGACCTCAAGATCTGTAACATCACGAAACCTGTAAGAGTCCTGTTCGAACTGGTAAGACTTCATCAGGTGATAGAGGTCTTCAACTCGCAGGAAGAGGCTCTGGCAGCCTTCGGCAAATAAGTCCGTCCGGACAGTATAACCAAAAGAGGTGAACTTTGAAAAAAGAATCGGTCAGTCTTTCGATATTCATCGACGCTCTCGGATGGGAGATCCTTCAGTCTCATTCTTTTCTGGATGATGAACTGATCCACAAACAGGATCTGAGAACTATCTTCGGTTACAGTGCCACCTGTGACCCCACCATTCTGACCGGTGCTCTTCCGAGAGACCACGGTCATTTTTCATTCTACGCCTATGACCCTGAACACTCTCCCTTCAAAGGTTCTCCGTTCATCCAGATGATGAGGCTGGTTCCGAAAGCCCTTTCAAGCAGAAACAGAGTTCGCAACATCGCCGGCAGGATCATCAGACGAAGACTCGATTACACAGGCTATTTCAATATCTACAACATGCCGTTCAAGCTCCTTCACATGTTCGATTATACCGAGAAGAAGGATCTGTATCAGAAAGGGGGTATCAACAGCGGTATTCCTACGATCACAGATTATGCACGTGATAATAATGTCGATTTCTTTTTGGCCGACTGGAAAGCCGGCGAAGAGGAGAATCTGGGAAATCTCAAAGATGCTCTTGGCGATGAGAACAGGAACATCACGTTCGCCTACCTCTATATGGCCTCAATGGATGCGATCCTCCATCAGTACGGAAAGGATCATCCTGAAGTCGACAAGAAGATGGCCTGGTATGAGACTCAGATACGCCAGCTTTTGTCAAAAGCTCAGGAACACTACAAAGAGGTGAGACTGTTCATCTTCAGCGACCACGGAATGACAGATGTTCACACAGATTTCAATCTGATGAAGCTCATAGAACAGACCCCGTTAAAATTCGGCACTGATTATGCTGCAGTCTATGATTCTACGATGGCCCGTTTCTGGTTCCTCTCCGATGATAGCGAAAAGATCATCCGTCAGGTACTCGAGAACGTGAACGAAGGACAGATTCTTTCTGACTCTACTTTGGAGAAATGGGGTGTCGATTTCCCCGATAAACGATTCGGAGACCTCTTCTTTCTCATGAACCCGGGAGTACTCATCGTCCCCAGCCATATGGGAGAAAGAACGATCGCGGGCATGCACGGATACTCTCCCGATGACAAGGATTCCACCGCGGCCTTCGCCAGCAATGTAGAGCTTGACACCTACCCCCGCGGACTCGAAGATCTGTATTCGCTGTTCAAACAGGAGATAGACAGATGCATGAGATGATCCCTGTCCCGATCGTGATGAGATCGTACAATGATGCCCATCTGATCAGACAGACGCTCGAGAAAGTGAGTGAACAGTCGATCCCTTTCGAGCTGTACGTCTTTGACAACGATTCGGAAGATGGTACAGACCAGATCCTTCCATCTTTCACCGGTCATATCCACAATGTACCAAAAGGGACCTATGTTCCCGGAAAGGTCTTGAATGAAGCGATGAGAACAGTCGACCCGAGAGCCCCTTTTGTCGTCTTTCTCAACTCCGACTGCACTCCGTTAGACGAGTTCTGGCTGCAGAATCTGATCGAAGGTTTCGATGATCCGTCAGTCGGCGCGGTCTTTTCGAGGCAGGTCCCCAGACCTGACTGCATGCCCCTGTTCGCCAAAGATACAGAGGATACATTCGGCGACGGGTCGAGACAGAAATATTGGAAGCACTGTTTCTCGATGGCCTCTTCAGCGATACGACGCGAATGCTGGAATGAAGAACCTTTCAGCGAGACGATCAGTTATTCCGAAGATATAGACTGGACATGGAAGGCGCGCCAGCGCGGATGGACAATCGCTTACCGCAAAGATTCGAAAGTTTATCATTCTCATAATTATACCTATTCACAGTTCAGAAAACGTCAGAGAGGTGAAGGAAAGGCCGATGCCCAGATCTTTGAATGGTCATCATGGGAACGTTCATTTCTTCGCTATTCATTCCTCCCCTATCTGAGACAGGTGAAAAGCGACTGGAGCTACTGTCTGTCAAGAAAAAAGATAGGGGCGTTTTTCTATTCGCCGATCCTCCGTTTCGCCCAGCTTCAGGGCAGACGGAAAGGTTTTCTCGAAGGATTGAAGGAGCTCGAAAGTGGTCATCTACAGTAAAGCAGGTTCTCAGCAGTTCAACGCATACCTTGACTCGGTACTGACCGATCTAGCCAATGATGTAAGGTCGGCGGTAGGAGACTCCTTTATCGCACTCATCCTTGCAGGCGGTTACGGCCGGGGAGAAGGAGCCTGCGTCATCAGAGAAAACAAGGAATCTCCTTATAACGATTTCGATCTTTTTCTTGTTGTCAAAGATAATTACACGCTGAGTGACAAGGTAATGGAAGTCACCCGATCATATGAAAATATACTGAATATCGAAGTCGATATCGGCAAACCTCTGACAGTCAACGCAATCAGAAAGCTGCCGCATCAGCTGATGTGGCAGGACCTGCTGCAGTCCCATAAAGTTCTTGCCGGACCTGCCGATATCCTCAGCGCACACGCTCCTTCATATCTGAAGGATGATCTCCCGCGTGTCGAGGCACTCAGACTGCTGCTCAACAGGGGCTCCGGGCTGCTTCAGGCAATAGGGCATCGTGAGAAGATGGACGGAGATTCATCCTATACTCTTCCAGATGAAGATTTCATCAGACGCAACCGGGAAAAATGCACTCTTGCTCTGGGAGACAGTCTTCTTATCACCCACCGCCTGTATACACCTCCCCTTGAGCAGAGGCTTGAAAGACTCACTGAATCTGTAAAGTCGTTCGATATTGCCGACGCAGACAGAATTCTCGCCTTGTATACTCAGGCTGTCCGTTTCAAGACAGAGCCTGACAGTATCCACAGAGATCAGCCTTCTTCAGAAGATCTGAAGGAGATCGCCTCTTTATGGATCTCAGTGATGCTTCACTGTGAATCTGTGAGGACTAAGAAAAGCTGGAAAGACGCCGCATCTTATGCTGAAGATACATTCATCAGAGAACCTCAGCAGCATACGGCGAAAAATCTTCTCAGAAACGGGCTGAAAAATATTAGAAGGAAAAAACTCTCTTTTGTGTATCCGAGAGAAAGACTCTACAGAGATCTCACCCTTTTGCTTGACAGGGCAGACCCGGCCGATCCGGCGTGGAACGAAAAGAGCGCCCGTTTCCTTGAAGAGTGGGCGCTGTACAACTGACCGGTTATAACGGGATGTTCAGCAGTCGTTTGACATATTTTCTGAACAGCGACATATTGTAGGATCGGCAATCCATCGCATGATAATACATCTCACTGGCAAACAGCAGCTGGTCTTCCGGATACTGATCATAGAGTATATCTGCTTCGCTGATCAGGCCGGGGATCGACTGGAGATAGAGTTCCTGCCACTCGGGAGAAAGCTCTTCATACTCCTGCACTGTCTTGTAGGGAATTCCGAAAAAGCGTGCTTCTCTGGCCACTACCAGATACAGATTGGGAATCAGATGCCACAGCAGATGTTTCCACATACTCCCGGAGGTCTCCGACCTGCGCTTGAAGATCGTCATCACCTGAGTCTTCATCTTGGAGACTTTCGTCTCACGCTGGGGGATCATAACAACGGTACGGTGGTATTTCACCTTTGTAAACAGTGTAAGGACCGCAAAAACAGGCAGTGTGATCACCATGAGAATAAAGGCGAGTATTCTGGATGGGAGAGATACCGGAACTACATCACTGATCTTATCGGAGCTCTCGACGGAAGTGACAAGGATCTCATCTGTCGCTCTGTATACTGCCCCGACCCGTGTGTTGAATATCTTATTCTGTTTGACGATACAGCCGTTCACATCGAGATTGCTTCCCACAAAGCTTCCTTCCAGTATGGAGGAGTCGGTGATGAAGCTGTCTGACCCGATGATGCATCCGCTTCCTATCTCCACGTTGGGACCGATGATCGACTGACTGTCGATTCTGACCTGTGAGCCCAGGTATACCGGAGCTACAAGGGTGCTTGTGTCGGGTATACGGGAACCCGGACCGGCCCAGATTCCTTCACGGATTTCCTTTCCGTAGACGATCAGACCTTTTCCTTTCTCTGCCAGTACTTTCTTGACACTTTCCAGATAGCTTTCGGGTGAATCAACCGAAATGGTCTCGACCTGTACTGAAGGAAGTTCCTCTCTGAAAGACGAGAGTGTCGCTACGCGCCATCGAGTCTCTTTTGAAGTCTCACTCTGAAAGCTCGCTTCTTTCGAAAGCTGATCCTTTGTGATCATCGGAAGGAATTCCTCGTTACAGAAAAGAAAAGGTTCGCTGTAATCATCTTTCAAATCCATGCTGAGTCTGGATTCTATCATCGCATCTTTTTTCAGAAGGTGATAAGAGAGGGTCACTCCCCACCTTTCGCCGTCACCGATGAACTGTTCAACCTCATCAGCCGAATTGGAAAGATAGATCTCCCATTCACTGATACCCAGCCTTTCGACATATTCCAATATATGCTGAATGAACGGCTTGCCCATGATCGGAAGAAAGGAGGATGAGTGATTGAAAGACTGCCCCTGCACCTCGATCTTCGATATCCTGGTAAAATCAAATATTGCTTTCATGCTGTTGTTCTATCCTTTTTCTGTTCACGCTGAATCTGTTTGAGCCTCAGGAGAAACAGCGCATTGCCGATGATGTAACGTCTCCACATCCTGCGCGGTTCCATCATCAGCCTCCATACCCATTCTATTCCCATCTTTCTCATCAGAAGCGGAGCACGGGGAATCGTACCCGAATAATAATCGAACAATCCTCCCACTCCCATGGCTACAGAAACCTCAAGAGAGTCGAGATGTTCGTGTATCCATTTCTCCTGGGAGGGAACTCCCATTCCTACCAGAAGGATATCGCAGGATGCAGCGTTGATGTCATCAATCACATCGACAGCTTCCTCTGCGGTAAAATAGCCGTCATGACAGCCGCCGATAACAGAAGAGCCGATATTGTCTTCAACCCATTTCGCACATTTTCCGGCGATAGACGGCTTTCCTCCGAGCAGGTAGATAGTCTTTCCGCTCTTTTTGCACATATCGCAGATCATGGGGAACAAATCGGTGCCGTTCACATTGTCGACGATCGGATGACCGAGAGCATCTCCCGCTTTGCGTATCCCTGTCCCGTCAGGGAACACGGCTGCAGCATCTGCAAGTATCGAGCGGTATTGATCATCTTTGACAGCCACATTGATGCAGTGGGCATTCACGAAGTGAATCTCATTGCACCTGTCATCTTCGAGATGAGATTGTATCAGGGTGACCGCCCGTTCTTTCGTGACGTTTCTGATAGGAATATCGACGAAAGTGAAGATATCATCGCTCATCTTCAATACGCTCCCTTTCCCGTCAGCACAGCGGGAATCGTCTTCAGTATAAGTTTGAGGTCGAGAAGGAACCCGTGACTTTCGATATACAGGACATCAAGTTCGACCTGCTGCTTGAATCCGATATCGGATCTTCCGCTTACCTGCCAGATACCGGTGAGTCCGGGAGTTACCTCCAGCCTCCGCCGGTCCTCCTGAGTATAGAGTGCGACTTCCCGGGGCACGGGAGGACGGGGGCCCACTATCGACATATCACCGATAAGAACGCACCACAGCTGAGGAAGTTCATCGATACTGAAACGCCTGATGAACCGGCCGATAGCAGTGACCCTGGGGTCCTTTTTCATCTTGAAGGTCACATCCCCCTTTCTGTCTGCCTCGTTGAGAAGATTGTCTTTCATCTTATCGGCATTGACGACCATCGACCGGAATTTTGGAAACGGAAACGGTTTTCCCTGTTTGCCGATTCTGGTCTGGACATAGAAGATATTCCCTCCGTCTGTCAGTTTGATGATCAGCGAGACTGTGATTAAAAGCGGAGAGAGCAGAAGCAGAGCGATGAGGGAAACGAGGATATCGATCAGCCGCTTTAAGACCAACGTAGCCTTGATGACCATCCTCCACAGCTTCCTCTTGATCTTCGCTTTTCTGGTCTGTCCCGCCGGGTTTCTATACTGTTTGAGCATCTGGTCGACTCTGGCCTTCCTCTCTTCGCTGCTCATATCCTGAGGCCGTTTCCTCGAGTCGGTCCTGACGATATACCGTTCCACACTGAGGACGGCTTCTTCGGGATCTTCATCGGCTGCTATGATGATATCTGCATGCCCGCGGGTAGATAGAACTTCATTTTCTATCTTCTCGGAATGAGTCTGGAGAATCTTCTGAACCTGAGTCGTAAGAGTCTCCTTTTTCACCTCCCCTCTCTTTTCGGCAAGATCAGCCTCCTTCAATGCGGAGGATGTGATCTCGATATCATCGGCATCAACATAGATTTTCACATTCGACAAAGATCGCATGCTCTGCAGTGCAAGCACATTGTCACCGTAGATGATAAGATATTCACAGGGATATCCATCGAGTATTTTTCCGATCTCTTGTGCAGATATCTTCTGCATCGATTCGAGGGTTTCTGCATGAGGGAAGAGAGAATGGCATGAATGAATGGTATCCACTTTGAGCCGCTTTGCGAGAAATTTCGCCACCTGCTCGTCTCTCGATACTGCAGGTCCTGTGATAGTTATTACGTAACGTTTACCCGTATCCATCAGCTTCTATTCTCCTGAACTGTTTTTCTGAATGTATTGAGTGTCTGCTGAACCGTCTTCTCCCAGGTAAAATCCTTCGCCCGCTGAAGGCCTTTGTGTGCAAGTTCATCTCTTTTTTCCCCGTCTTTCAGCACTTCAAGCATCGAGGTCATCATCTGTTCGGGAGAATCGGGATCGAAATGGGGAGCAAGCGACCCGCTCACCTCGGGAAGAGAAGCTGCATCCGACGTGATGACCGGGGCCCCGCAGGCCATGGCCTCGAGGACCGGCAGACCGAAGCCTTCGAAATAGGAGGGAAGGACGAATAATTCTGCACCGCGGTACAGGTTCGGGACATCCTCCTTGTCGATGAAGCCCAGAAACCTGATAGAAGAGCTGTACTTTGACTTTTCTGCCTCATCATGGATCTCATCCGCCCGCTCTCTGTCCGGACCGGGAAGTACCAGCTGATACTCTTTATCGACTTTGTCTCTGAAAAGAGAGAAGGCTTTGATGAGATTCACATGGTTCTTTCCGGGATGTTCGAGACGGGAGATATAGAGTATATAAGGTTTATCGATACCGAATTTCTCATTCACCCACGAAGTGATCTTCCCTTTATCCTCAGGCGGGGTGAAGGTCGTATGGTCCACTCCGAGATGGGTGACTGTGATGTCTTCGGGACGCACACGCGCGAAACGGATGATATCCTGTTTGGAAAAATTGCTGACGGTGAGAACGTGAGTCAGTTTTCTCGTCAGATAAGGAAGTATCTTTCTGTTGAAAACTGCATGGGAGAAATCGTACTTGTTTTTCAGATGAAGTGTGGCCAGGTCGTGGACCGTACCGACTGTCGGGCAGGAGACTTTCCCGCAGAGTCTGCGGTTCGCGGCGGGAAGGAAAAGCAGATCATAGCCTCTTTCTCTGCAGATCTTCGGCAGAGAAAACTGATTCCAGAAGAAGTTCTGCATAGGAGAGTTATCAGCACCTTCCACCTGATAATAGAGGATGTTCTTCTTCCCTTTCAGGTAGTAGTCTCTATCCTCGGCAGGTCCTATCAGTTCGAATGAGAATTCATCACGAAGCGCATCATCATCGAAACGGTCCAGCAATTCTCTGAAATAAGACCCTATACCGGATCGGCCGCAATCTGTTCCGAAACTGGGACACCCAACTCTTATCATAATCACCTCTCCAATTGATACTCTAAATTATGAATATATTTCTCATAGGAAAACAAGTCTTCAGCCAATTTTTTACCTGTTTTCCCCATTTTTTTCGCATTATCCCTGTCGACGATGAGAGAAAACATCGAATAGGAGAGCGCTTTTGCATCATTTGCAGGGAATAAGAGTCCGTTCTCTCCTTCTTTCAGCCAGTCGCTGATACCTCCGACATCGCTTGCTATCACAGGCCGTTCTCTCAGCATTGCCTCCACACCTACCATCCCGAAAGGCTCCGGCCAGCGGGAGGGAACGACAACCATCGACGCATTATCGTAGTAGGATGCAAGGTCATCATGACCTACCCATCCGTGAAAGGTCACAGATGAGTTGAGGCCTGCTTCTTCAGCTTTTTGCCTGAGAGATATTTCCTCATTTCCCCTTCCGATGATGTGAAGAGGTATGGAGAATTCCAGTCGCTCGATCAGCAGGCGGTATGCCTCAAGAAGGATGTCGACACCTTTACCTTTGATCAGCTGTCCCACATAGAGTATGGAAGGATCTGAGGGAAAGGTCTGCAGCGGTTCAGGATAGTTCTGGACACAGGGGGGAAGCAGATGGATCTTGGGGGAATCGAAACCGTTTCTTTCGAGTTCCTCTTTCATATAATTGCTGCCGACAAGCAGTGTATCGACTTCATAGTTCTGCTTCATCTGCTCTATTTTCTTTCTGATCGAAACGAACTTGAACTTCCCTTCCTTCCTTTCAAGAAAGGCGAGATCAGCATAGCAGATCAGACCGCATCTTCTGGTACAGATCTTTCGTGAAAGAGCATAGTACTTATGTTTTCGCGGACAGTAGATATCATGATCGTGAACCATCCGGACTATTTTCTTCGTACCTTTTACTGCAAGGATATCTTCAATCGGTTCGAACTTGTGTACATAAAAGACATCGATGTCGACTTCTGAAACGATCTGCTGCAGTGAGGTGGAAGACAGTTCCCAGGATTTGACAAAAAGAGAATCGAAGGATTCCTGGTCGATCATCGATCTGTTTCTGCAGACAAAATAGCAATTATGCCCTTCTGAGGTCAGCCCCTGTGCAGCTAAAGCGATATTCTGTTCGACTCCTCCAAAGAAGCCGCCTGTCGTATTAATGAATAGTATGTTCATAAACCCTCTGATAAATTGCTTCCAATCGCGTTGTGATGCTGTCCCAGCTGTATGACTGTACAGCCTCCTTCTTCCCTGCTTCACTCAGATTCTTCTGCATCTTTCCATCCAGAGAAAGGCGTCCTACAACCGATGCTATGCTGTTTTCATCATCCACCTCAGATGAGGGATCGAAGAAAAGCCCTGTTTCACCCTCTGTGACCAGTGAAGCCAGCCCTCCCCGACGGGAAACGGCTACAGGGAGTGAGCTCGCCCAGGCCTCGAGGACCACCATTCCAAACGGTTCATGCAGCGAAGGAAGAACAAAACAGTCGGCAGCCTTGTAGGCATCAACGAGTATCTGTTTCTGATACGGCAGCCCTTCGATAATGGTAAGATGATCGGATACACCGAGTTTTTCGGCCTCGTTCCTGAGAGAATCGGCGTATCCTCGGTTTGTTGCCGGTCCGATCAGAAGAAGATGGATCGCTTTGTTCTTCTTGAGAAGAGATGGCAGCTGCCTGATAAGCCCCAACTGATTTTTCTGAACATCAAGACGGGCCATGGTAAGACAGACGAATCTGTCTGGAGGAATATTGAACTGTTCGCGAAACGACTTTCCGTCACCGGTTTCGAACCTTTCTATATCGACTCCGTTGGGCAGGTACTCGATATATTTGTCGGGATAACGGGAAATCATCGCATCATACTCGTCTTTTCCGACACAGATGATCGCAGATGCATCATCGAGCACACGTCTGGAGCCTACGAGCATCCCGAGAACCTTCCCCCACTCAACCGATTTCTGAGTCGGTTCGACCCACGTCTCCCTTTCATCCTGAGGAACCGCAAGATTGCCTCCGTGAAGCGAGATGATATAGGGAATGTGTCTCCTGTTGGCGCAGTATCGGCCGATACCTCCCATCCTCTTTCCCGTATGCAGGTGGATGAGATCGAGTTTCTCTTTGGACAGAAGGGCCTTCAGCAGAGAAAAGGAAAACAGATTTCCGGCCTTCTGATCCAGCAGATCTTTCACAGAGGAAGAGAGTCCTATATACGGGTAGAAATAGGAGAAACGGCGGATCGGTATGTTCTCGTATGAATCAACCGCATCATTCGATAACGCCTTCGAGGTGTAGATACTGACATCATAGTTCCGCCTGATCAATCTTCTGGAAACTTCTGCTACAAAAGTCTCAGAGCCTCCCCAGTGAGAAACGACGAAACGTCTGGGAATGTGTACTATATGCGATGGTCCTTTCATGTACTTAGTATACGCTATAGAATTACCCATTTCTACACTATTTTCATAAAAGGCTGTATTGGTGAAGATTCCTCGGCAATTATCATTGACATACCTCCACAGGAGATAGGATAATGAATTCAACTCATTTATTGCGAGGTTTTATGATAGATTCGATACATACTATTTTCATCACTGAGGTCACCCCCCTTAAATCCGAGTTGGAACAGCTGCTCAAAGAGAACATCTCGAACCTCTCATGCGTGAATTCAATGGTTGAAGGGCTTTCCGCGACCAAGAACAAACGATATGATGCAGCGATCCTTTCCAATGACATGGAGGACTTCTACACCGTGTCCAAGATGATCAGGATATTGCTGGAAGTCGGATCATTCCGATATATCCTTGTGATAAGTGAGAATGAGTCCCCTGTGATAGAAAACACCAGAATGCAGATTCACGGTCTTCATGTAACAGATGCCCAGAACGCCTTGAACTCGATTCTCCGTGAACTCAATGACATCAAAGTATCGGAAGATACGGCGGAGATCACATCCCACCACCTTGAACAGATCATTTCACCCTCTTCCGAAGACAGTTCTCTTTTCGACAGTGTCCCCTCGGGTCTCTACCGCATAGACACCGAAGGGAATTTCATCGATATTAACAAGACGATGGTGAATATCCTCAGAGCCCCGAACCTTGAAGTTCTGCGCAGAGAAAATTATTTCTCACTGTTCAAGGATCCCGATCAGCACTCTACATGGAAGGAGATCATTGACAGAGACCGGTTCATCCACGGACTGATCTTCGAGATCGAACCGTATGACGGTGAAACGATCTGGGTGAGAGACAATGCACGAGCCGTTTTCAATGAGAACAAGGAAGTCATCTACTACGACGGTGCGATCGAGAATATCACCTACCAGAAGAAACTCGAAGACAAACTCTCATTCCTTGCGACTCAGGATATCCTCACGGGTGTCCCCAACAGAAACTTCTTTCATGATCAGGCCAAGATGACCATCTCGCAGGCCCGGTATACGGAAGACATCGTGGCCTTTCTCAGCATCAACGTTGACAGATTCACCGATATTAACGAACGCTACAGCCATAAGGTTGGAGACCGGCTGCTGCAGCTGATAGCGGGAAGAATCAAAGAACAGGTGCGAAAGAGCGACCTGGTCGCAAGATTGGGGGGTGACAAGTTCATTGTCCTGCTCAACGGTCTGAGAAACCGCCGTGATGTGCTTGCCGTCGCAAAGAAGATCAGCAATGTCTTCAGCGAACCCTTTGAAGTCAATGAGCAATTCATCAAGGCGACAGTCTCAACAGGTATATCGCTCTATCCCGAACACAGTGACGAGGTCAACACACTCATCAGGCTTGCCGAGATAGCAACGTTTGCGGTAAAAGAGAGGGAGAGAGGCGGCTATATGATCTATTCGAACATCATCAGCACCACCTACAAAAGCGAAGAATAAGGAGTCATAGGTGAACCGTCCAAAAATCAGAGTTCTGCTGTCTGCAATACTAATGATATCTGCTGTGGTTCTCTCAGGCTGTCAGACGACCCCTGAAGAAGAGAAAGTGGTAGTCGAAAAGACCTATATCCCGGGAGACACAGGGCCTGCAGGAGGTCTTGTCTTCTACGATAAGGGAGAGTACAGCGACGGGTGGAGATATCTGGAGCTTGCTCCGCCTGAAACCGAGCTCTCTTTGCAGTGGGGATCATACGGTTCTGTGATAGGCGGCACATCTACCGCAATAGGTGAAGGAAAGCAGAACACTCAAAAGATCGCACAGATTATCAGGGAGCTCGAGATGAGGCCTCAGGCAGCCACCTATTGCGATGAGCTGACGATCGGCGAATATGATGACTGGTTCCTCCCCTCTCTGGATGAGCTCGATCTGGTCTTCTGGGAGCTCGCCCAAAAAGATCTCGGTGAACTGCAGAAGGAAGGTTTCGGTTACTGGAGTTCCTCCGAATTCGACGAGAACTTTGCCTGGGGGCAGGGATTTACCGAAGGGGTCACAGGCAAGATCGAGAAAACAGAGCTTTTTCTTGTAAGAGCGGTTCGCGCATTCTAAGGAACGACCGGTAATTTCAATACCACCATCTCGCTTTCTGCCGAAAGACGGTATGAGACACCTTTAGCAACTTCCAGGACATCCCCTCTTTCGATCTCTTTTTTCTCATCATCTATAGAAATCTCGCCGTTTCCGAAGAGGATCGTGAGGACTGATGAAGAATCATTATCCAAAAGGACGTCAGAGGTCATTCCTCCGTTGACAACGATCCGATGCAGTGGAGCTTCTGTACCGTCAGGAAGTCTTGTGATATCGACAATGTGCGAGCTCCCCCACAGAAACTGTTCCCTGCGGGGTTTCGCGGTCAGCTTCTGTGCATGTTCTTTCAGATTGCTGCAGTGATCCAGATCGGCAACCAGAATCCCGTCGAAGCTGGAACAGATTATCATATTCTTCGTTCCCAGAGCGAGAACTGGGATGTCCAGTTCATTGATGATATGGGTATTTCCGAAATCTTCCTCGATGAGGATAGTGTCGGACGGAGAATTTTCGATAACTGAAGTGAGAACATTCCATGAACCGAGATCCTTCCACTGTCCGCTGTAGGGAACCATCGCCAGAGAATCACACTGCTCGACGACCTCATAGTCGAAACTCGTCTTCTTCAGCTGCCCGTAGTCTTCGAGTCTCTGCTCAAATGAGTCGCAGCGGCTCAGGAACTTCTCATCTTTGAGAAGATAACCGAGAGAGAATGCGAACACACCCCCGTTCCAGAAGGCACCTTCATCGACAAGCATTTGGGCACGGGCAGTATCCGGTTTCTCGCTGAAACCTTTCACACGTATCACATTCTCCCGAATATTCTCTTCGGGAAGGATATATCCGTACTTTTCCGACGGAGAATCAGGAGTGATTCCCATCAGAGCCATATCAGCTTCCCCGTTCAGTATCACCTTCTCCATCTCTATAAGAGTCTTGAAATAGTCTAAATCCGCATACACATCAACGGGAAGGACCACCACCACCTCGTCGAGAGGAACATTCTTCTTTAGATGAAGAAAGGTACATGCAAGCGCGATCGCAGGAAAGGTATCTCTCCTTTCGGGTTCGAGTACGAGGTTGACCGAAGAGCCCAGCTGCATCTGAAGACTTTCCTTCTGTCCCCGGTTGCTCGCAATGGTGAGCTCACTTGTGATTCCCGCCTCCCGTATTTGACGGTACACTCTCTGCACCATCGATTCACTCTCTCCTGAAGGACTTTTCAGCACCTGAAGGAACTGTTTAGACCTCACTTCGTTCGAAAGCGGCCAAAGACGTTTTCCCGATCCCCCTGATAACAGCAATACCTGCATATTTACCCTCTCTAATGACTTTTCCTGACAAAAAGTTTCATACGATGGATGAAAGCCTTATCAGACGTCAACCACAGTTCCATAGTGTGAAGCGGCGGACATCTGGTAAACCACTCGTTCTTCCATCCGACGACATTTCCACCCAGATAGTATTCTCTGATTCCATTATCCCATGTATCGGCGAGCATGTCGATAAGAACCGCTTTCCCCGGTGAGTAAGTCTTATACTGCGGATCATATCCTATGAGAAGACACCAGCAGTACTGTCCCTTTTGAAGTGTGAAGAGATAGCTCATATCGATCTCCTTCACGGATGTGATGTAGATGACGGCACTCCCGTCAGCCGCCCATCGGCGGGTATATTCTCTCAGTTTCTTCTCGTAAAGCTCGTTGTCTACGCAGTCGCTCTCTTCCATCCACTGATGCTGCCAGCTGGAAGTGAAGATGGTGAAAAACCGCTGCAGGACATTCTCCCGATCCTGTTCATTCATCAGCCCGAGCTCGAAGCGGTCGGTAACTCTCTCTGTGGTGAACCTGTTCTTTAACCTCTTAGCCTGTTTCTTCAGATCTCTCAATGTATGTTCGCCGATATCGCTTTGAAGAGGGGTTCCCGTTGCACTTCCTTCAAGCACAGGATAATCGGCTTCGAACTTTACATCCCACCGGGTTAGCCTGCCTCTCGAGAGGGTCGGAAGCTGCTGCGGAGACAGACGGTGGAAGACCATAACATCGGCTCCCGTCTCTTTTTGAATAACCTTCATGCAGTGCCGTGAGGTGAGAAATCTCATCACATCGTGAGATTGAAGATTCCCGCATCGGGTGAACATCGTGGTATGCATGAAATAGACATCATCGAAGAGGGATAGTTTTTTCGGGTGAGCGAACCGGTTTCGATCCTCGTAGAGGCGGAAGAATCCGTACGCTGCCGTCTGCGAACGCTCTGTATCGATCATCTCGAGAAGAAACAGATCTTCCTTATCTTTGATATCTGATTCCCACCATACTTGTACGACTGAAGGGCCGCTGAAAGGTGTGTTGGTGTCACTGTCCGATTTTTCACATTCTTCAAGACGCTCTTTTACCCGATTCCAGTCAGATTCTGCATTTATGCGGGTGACTGCCAATTCAAACCGCCGCGGGTTTTGAGGATGAAGAGAGAGAGAATCACACGGACGCGATGAGCGGAATCGGCGCAGATAACCGCGCCTCTTTTCAGGTGTCTTCATCGTATAGTGACATATTCCGGCGATACATGTGTAGCTGATGAGTTCCAAAGTCGTTGCACCGAGTTTCTGATGCGCCTTGATGCTCACGGCATTCATATGATCGACAAGAACATAAAATCTCTTTTTATTCTTCACAGCCAGGTCATGCTGAAGGTGTGAAATCAGTATTCTGTACAGTCCCTTTCCCCTGGAACCCGGATGGAGAAAGGTGTCGAAGATGTAGGCCTCATCGGCTGAGCAGCTCACGGCGATTCTGTCATCATCTTCGAACAGATTCTGAGTTTCCGTGACCCAGGCATATCCCAGAAGATTCTCTTCTTTATCGAAGACAAGATAACAGGAGGCTCCACTGTTAATTCTTTCAGTAAAAAGAGAAACACCCTTATCAACATCCTCCATCTCTCTGCACACAGCAAGAAGAGGAAGATCATTCAAAGCTGCAGGTCTGACGGTGTAATCGTGCACAGCTGAGGGCAGCACAGGAACTTCCATGAGATACGTCCGGCTGTGATCGAACAACCACGGGGGAAGGTGCAGTCTCCGTGCTATGCTCATTATCCTGCTGCCGACAGAGCGGTTTGTTGGAAAAACTGTTTCAGTAGGGCCTGTATTCATCGCGTGTTCCTTTACTCATCCTCATCAAATAAGCTGTCTCGGGGCCATTATAGCACAGTTATGCAGCGACAGAGGAGAGGATTGCTGTTTTTGCCCGTATTAGAGAAAAGAGAATGTGGTTATTTATCCGATGAAAGGGCATATCCGTTCATGAAAGCGCGGTATAAGAGTGCGAAAACGAGCAGCGGAGGAACTATCGCGATGACCGTTGCACACATCACCTGTCCCCACTGAACAGATTCTCCTGTCGCCACTATCATGTTGAGTCCCACCTGTACCACCTGATTGGCACTTCTTCTGATGATGATCCTCGGCCAGATGTACTGGTCCCATACATATACGAACTGGATCAGAGCAAGAGCA
Organism: Sphaerochaetaceae bacterium; assembly: GCA_028532915.1. Classification (GTDB taxonomy): domain Bacteria; phylum Spirochaetota; class Spirochaetia; order Sphaerochaetales; family Sphaerochaetaceae; genus SABI01. The sequence goes on along the minus strand of JAQQAI010000006.1, from coordinate 11,146 downwards.
CCTATCGTATTTTTACTCATCGGTATGATAATCCGGGTGAGAAACTGAAACGAGTTCGCTCCGTCAATCCGTGCAGAGTCGGCAAGGGCCTTCGGTATCGACAGAAAATGCTGTCTGAACAGAAACACTCCCGTAGCCGATGCGAGAAACGGAACGATGATCCCGATCGTGCTGTCTCCCCATCCGAACCCGTACTTTGTCGGTGCGAAAAAGAATTCAACAGGATTGAACATCCACTGAATAAGTTGTACGAGTGATGAAGCCCCCTGATTACTCACCAGCTCGAACAGACCGAGAATCAGTATCTCTGTCGGAAACATCAGTGTGATTACGATGAAACCGAAGATGAGACTCTTTCCTCTGAAGCGGTAGAATACAAGGGCATGGGAGGCAAGAAGCGAGAGAACGATCTTTCCTGAGGCGACCCAGACAGATATCCACAGGGAGTTTCTTATATAACGCCCCAGATTATAGTCGTTCCAGACCACTTTGAAATTATTGAAAAATTCTTTTCCCGGTATCAAAGATGCAGAGGTCACCACCGACAGCTGCTGTGTCGATTTGATGAGTGCAAAGATCAGCGGGAAACAGATGAAAAATGATGCTGTTATCAAAATGATGTGTACCCACACCGGTTCTTTTCTGTTCATGATTATCCTTCGTAATGTACCCGTTTTGCAAGGAAACGGAATTGTAGAAATGTGAATATCGCGACGATCGACATCATCACCAGAGCTTCAGATGCCGCAAAACCCATATTGCTGCTTCCTCCGAAGCCGTCCAGATAGACTTTGTACATCAAGGTCGTGGTTATCCCTTCGTTGTCGAAAAACGGGGCAGGACCGATCGGGCCTCCTTTTGTCAGCACATCAATGATTGCGAACGAGTCAAAGAAACTGAAAGTGAGATTCGTGAACAGAAGGAAGAATGTAGTTGGACTGAGCAGAGGAAACATCACCATTTTGAACGACTGGAACCGGGATGCTCCGTCGATAGAGGCAGCTTCGAGAGGAGTTTTGGGGATACTCTGCAGCGAGGCAAGGTAGAATACGATGTTGTATCCGATATTCTTCCATACCGATGCTGCAACGACAAGGAAGAATGCCAGAACAGGAGAATCAAGCCATCGGGGTCTCATGCCGAACAGCGCATCGAAAACCGTATTAACGATCCCTACTTCGGGATTGAACATGAACAGGTATATGGTAGCTGCGATCGCAGGAGAAAGTGCAAACGGCCAGATGAGGAGCATCCTGTAGACTTTCGCCCCTTTTACATTCTTATTTGCCTGAACGGCAAGAAACAGAGAAAAACTCAGTCCGAAAAGGACTACAAGCGTACTGAACAGTACTGTCTGGACCATAACCTGGATGAATCCGGGAGACAATATCCCGGTGAACAGATTTCTGAAATTCTCGAGACCTATGAATGTACGTGTACCCAGAAAAAGATTGCTTCTGTAAAAGCCTAGTATGATCGACTTCCATGCCGGGTAGAAAATGAACACCGCAAGGATAAGAATTGTAGGGGAAAGGTAGAGCCAGACCGTGAAACGCGATCTGAACACACCGTGATCATCTTTCATATATGAGCTCCGAAAATGGAGCGGGGACTGTCTGAGACAGACCCCCGCACCTTGGTTGTTTGTGTGTCTGATTCTTAGAAGTTTGCGTTGTACTCAGCCAGTTTTGCATCTGCGATATCTTTGGCTTCCTGAAGAGCGCTCATAACATCGCCGCCTTGGAGGATCTTCTGCATGGCCTGTTCGATGATCGTTCTGTTATCGAGGAGAGTACCGCCGAGAGCTCCTGCAGTCGCACTGTTGGAGATCGTGGTGAGAAGCTGATTGAAAGCGACAAGCTGTTTTGCATCCCCTGTGAACCATCCCTCTTCTCTGAGTTTATCGACCGAAGAGTTTCTCACCGGATAGTAACCTGTGAGTTTGTGCCAGCTGATCATATTGTCGGTATTTGTGAGGAAGAGAGCGAAATCACGGGCCCCTTCGAGTTGAGCTTCACTCTGATTCTTCGTGACCCAGATGGATCCTCCGCCGATAACAGTACCGTTTCTCATTTCGCCGGCAGGAATCGGAAGTTTCCCTACGCCCATGGTGAACGAACCTTCGACAGCTTTTGCGATATTGCCCAGGTCGGCCGTACTTGTGATGTGGAACATGGACTGTCCGCCTTTGAAGATAGCATCACTTCCGTCCCAGTCCTCGAAACGTCCTGTATATGAATAGATATCTTTTTCACCCAGTTCTTTCATGAAGTTCCCGATCTTCACTGCTGCATCACTTGTGAGATTCACTTCGGTAGCTCTTGCCTCACGTCCGTTGTCGTTGTTCACGAGCATAGCTCCCTGTTCGGCCATCCACTGCTCGAAATACCATGCGTGCAGAGCGAAGGAAATGTTCGCACCTTCGACGTTCCTTTCACGGGCGGTCTCGATCGCACCGATCATGTCATCGAAAGTATCGGGAACATAGTCTGCAGGGAATCCTGCTTCAACAAGTTTGTCGGTGTTGATATAGAGAACCGGAGATGAGGAATTGAACGGAATAGAGTTTACCTTCCCGTCTATCGTATAGTAGTTGAGAACCGGAGCTATGTAATCGTCGGTGTCGAAGTTTCCGATATCACCGATCGGCATGAAGATCCCGGAATCGTAGGCAAGCTGGCTCCCCACTTCGAACACGTGAACCAGTGAAGGAGGATTCCCCTGCTTGTCTGCAAGGATCGCTGCCTGAAGAGTGTCTCTGTAACTTCCTTTCGCTTCCTGAGTCACAACATATGTGTCCTGAGAGGCGTTGAACTCATCGACTCTGTCCTGAATCCATCCCGATCGGGCCGCATCCCCGAGAGCATGCCAGAAGGTTATTTCAATTCGATCATCGGCAGCTGCAGCAACTGCACTCTCTTCTGTTGTCCCATTCGCTGAAACAACAGCAAGTGAACAAAACACAATAGTTAAAACGAGTAATAGCTTTTTCATACTTTACATCTCCTTGAAAAGTTGTGTCTGTACTATGAGTCGAATTTGTTCAAAAATTATCATCAAGATATGATAAAACTATTAAAAACGAAAAAGGGTCTTCCAAAATTTTGCACCTTTCCTTTACCACGGATACCGTACATGATAAACTTTTACCATGGCCTGGACTAAAGGAGGGCTCCCCATGAAGAAAATCAAAAATGTATTGATGGTACTGTTCATCATTGCAGCACTGTCATCTCTGTTATCATGCGATCTGCTGATCGATATCATTTTCGGAGAAACAGAAGAGGTAGAGCATACAATTGCAATTGATGTAAACGAAACATATTTTGATGAGCTGGGGTCTGATTCAATCGATATCTATATTAACAGGACATATGAAGGAACCATTTCAAAAGAAGACCTTGATTCTTCATGGGAATATAGTCAATTCACTTTTAATTATTCTGACTCTTTATCTTCTATAAGAATAGCATGTGATTCGGGAAGTGATACCTTCGATTCTCTTTCAGATTTTGACAGCGACCAACCTGACGAAGTCTCTTTCATGTCAGATATCATGAAAATAGTACTCGTTCCCGACGAAAGTGAAGCGAATCTCAGCGGAGCATACATAGGACCGGTAATACCATCTTTCTCCATCATCGACGGAAGCGAAACATGTGCTTCTGTTGATATTGAAGTGACCGAGAAAGAAGCCCCTGACAATCTCTCGTTCAATATTTACCTTTCTACCGATGCAGGCTCTTCATATACCAAACATAATTCTACTTCAATATCAGCTTCTGATATGTATGGCAGTTATACTGTTGAAGACCTTGAGTTAGATACAGATTATCTGATACGTCTTGAATCGGTCTATTCGGATCTATCCTCGGATACATCATCCTCTGAATCATTCTCAACCGTAGATGGCAATAGATGGACCGTTATGGTCTGGCTTGACGGGGACAACAACCTTAACGAAGCCGCAGTCATCGACTTTCATGAGATGGAACATGGATTGTATCTTGCTCAGCAAAGCGATAGTGATATCACAGACAAACTGAGTATCATCGTCCAGTACGACCAAAATCCGACACATGATAATTCTTCATCTGTACCGGGAAGATATGAAGTGCTTCCAAATGCTACAGAAAACTCTCAATATATTGCCCCCTCTTCTACTAGTACATTGCTGGAATCTCTTACTGAACCCAACATGGGTTCGGCAGAAGAACTTGCCGATTTCATAGACTATGCAAAAGAGTACTACCCTGCTCAACACTATGCTCTGATACTGTGGAACCACGGAGGCGGAGTAAGATCTGCCGAAGAAGAGGGTGAATTGACGAAGGCTATCTGCTGGGATGACACTGACGGAGATGATGCTCTGTATATAGGGGAGATCAAAGATTACCTCGACTCTTCTCACAGTGTAGATTTTCTCGGTATGGACGCCTGCTTAATGGGCTTTGTGGAAGTCGCCTATGAATTCAGACCCGACACCGGTGATTTCGGTTCCGATGCGATCACATTCTCTCCCGCATCGGAGCAGGGTGACGGATGGGAATACGATGCGATCTTCAGCAGACTCAGCGGTCAAAGCGGAAGCGATTCCGATGGACATTCCTACTATAGTATCGACACTCTGAGTGCAAATCAGTTTGCCACTGTTGCAGCCCAAGAATATGAAGATGCATGGTCCAGCGATTCCTGGGAAACACAGACTGCCGTGGATCTGACCCAGATAGCCGATGTAAAAAGTGCCGCCGATGATTTTGCCGGGACAATTAAAGATTATCAGACACAAGTGGAAAACATCAGAGGAGCTGTAGGAACAGGTCGTTTGATGGCTTACTTTGATGAATCAGAAACAAGTGAATGGTATTCATATGCAGGATTCGACCTGTACGAACTGGCAGAACAGGTGAAAGCCAATAGTGAAGTCACATCAATTGACAATGCAGCCGATGATCTGATGGATGCCATCGATGATGCAGTTCTCTACTCTTTTGCTCAGTCTTCCTATGATGCATACGGTACAGGATTCGAAGAGGGAAAGAACGGACTGGCGATATTCTTCCCTGACGGTGATGAAGATTATGGCAGTTATCCCTACTGGGCTTATCAGCACTGGTATAACGGAGTTTCTCATTCTGAATATGCTTCGTGGTGGGGTTCTCCGGATAGTCCCGATTACGGAGCACTCGATTTCTGTACCAGCGACGGAGATGGTACTGTGGAATCATGGTTTGAACTGCTGCAGTACTGGTTCAATGATTCGGATGATGATCCGAATCCATATAATCCCAGCCCGAAAGAATGAACAAGGAGTCTGATGTGTACAAGAAAGTGATCGTAACAGTTCTAACAAGTGTGTGTTTTATGATGTGTGTATCCTGTATGGGTACACCGGCTGCACAGGAAGCTCCTGCAGTACATCCTGTCTCTATTGAAGAAGCCAGTTCTGCTGTTGACACAGTGAGGCTCACCGCATTGATCGAGACTGCAGGAGACGGGTCTGTCATGCTTGTCGAAAACTGGAATTCCAAAAGCAGAAAATCGTATGAGATAGTCGGTGATATGGCCAACACTCTCAGATCTTTTTCAGGAAAGAGAGTTGAAGCGGAAGTGATCTTCCTTGAGAAAAAGACATGGAGCGGCTCTGTGGTTGTCGTCAAGGTTATCGAAATCAGGGATAATGAAGGTATCAGCAAATAAGGAGCTTCCTGGATCATTCTCTATCGATCTTCCATTCACATAAGGGTGTATACTAATAGTGAAAAGAGAGGATACCATGAGAATGAAGAATGTGTATTGGGAGATTCTCGCTCTGCTGTCACTCAGATATCTGTGGGATGATTATGTTCCCCATTTCATCAAAGGAGAAAAGCCTGACTGGCACAATAAAGTCGATTCGATCGGTCTTGAAGTCAGCCGGGCGATATCAAAAAAAGCGGGACGGATAGAGCATTTCAATTCGATGTATCTCGGCAAACAGGCAGATCAGATTCCCATTAAAGATCAAATACAGTTCGAAGGACTCTCGTTCGTTAAAGACGGCAGACTTATCGCTACCGCCGATGCAAAAGGGCTGAGCGATACGCGTTCCTATTTCGATGAGCTGATCAAAAGATACGAGGATAAACTCGGTAAATTCTCTCATTATAGCAAATTCAGGACTAACTGCTTCTTTTTCTTTCTGAGTTTCGTCCCGAATGATTTTGATCTTTCACAGATCCTTTCCTCTATGAGAACGATCGATCATGAAAATAGAGAGTCTGTCGATCTCATATTCATTCTGACACAGATGCATCTGTATGTGGTCGATAAGAGGATGTTCATCAAGCAGGCGATCTTAGTCCCTCCGGATCTGATGACAAGAATGATACGGGAGGCAAAACTGATTTCATCCGATCATGATGATAACAAAGTCGGATGGTCTTTCGAAGAGGAGTATCTTCGAGAGACCATAAGAGACTGATACCGTTTCAGCTGATGTTCAGATCAAGCTCATCTAGCAGAGTGTGAGCATACTCGATTGATACCGCATAGCTCATCGAAGTATCATATTCCGGATAGTTCGTTCCGCGGCTGAAATCTCCTCCGTCATCTATAGGGGAGAACCTTCCGATCACGATACCGACGATTCTCTCATCAGATACGCTTACCAGAGGACCGCCTGTCATCCCGTCATGAACCATAGAATCGAACAGCAGAAGTTTCGTCCCGTTTCCCAGTTTCACTTTGGAACTGAGGATGCTGCTTCTGACTGCCAGCAGGTGCATATCCTGATGGCCGTAAGGGAATCCAAGGTTGACAAGACCCGTCCCCAAGGTGAGGTTTCCCACCTGCCCTATCAGATGATCGGGAGTCTCAATGAGAAACTCTCTGCTCAACTTAAGAACCGCTACATTATGATACACATCAGTTTTCACAACATCCACACTCACGGCTCCCACCTCTTCCAGGCTGAGAGAAGAGAATTCTTCTGGATCATGAGGCCTCACAACCATGAGGTCACTGTGATCGCCTGCGATGATATGAGCTGCGGTGAGCAGATACCCTTTCTCATGAACCAGGAAGGAGGTTCCCAAAAATACTACGCTGTTCTCTACCTTCCTTACCAGAAGGAAACAGGATCCTGTGAATTTCTGTGCCGGATTATTGTACATTATCGTCCTCCTTTTTCTGTCGTTTCTTCTTGAAGATTACCGGAGGGATATCTGAAGACTCTATCTGGAATCTCTTCGGTTTTCCTTTTTTGGCTTTGACCGAGAAGGTCTGCACCCCGGTGTATTCATTCAGTCCCTTTTTCAGGCTGAAACAGAGAACGATCAGAACGATGGCGAAAGGAAGCCCTGTTGCCACGACAGCCGACTGCAGTGCCGCAAGTCCACCGCTGACAAGCAGCGCCGCAGCTACGACACCTTCCAGAATCGCCCAGAACAATCTCTGAGGAATTGGAGGATCGGGATTTCCTCCGGCCGTGATGATGTCGATGACCATTGAGCCGGAATCTGACGAGGTGACGAAAAAGGAGATTACCACCAGAACACCAAGTAAAGAAGTGATCCCGTTGAGAGGCAGACGTTCCAGAAGCAGAAACAGCGACAGAGGAATATTCTCGGTAACGGCCTGTGCAAAACCTCCGCCTCCAAACATCTCGAAAAAGAGGGCCGTATTGCCGAAGACTGTCATCCACAAGAATGTTACCAGTGTGGGTACACACAGAACTCCCATGAGAAATTCTCTGATAGTCCTTCCCCGGGATACTCTTGCGATGAACATTCCGACGAAAGGAGACCATGCGATCCACCAGGCCCAGTAGAAGACCGTCCAGGAATTCTGCCAGCTCGTGTTCTCGAAGGTCTCGTTCCATGTCGAGATTACCGTGAGTTTCTGCAGGTAGTAGCCGATATTCTCGGTAAAACCGTTGAGGATGAACATCGTGGGTCCTGCGATGAACACGAACAGAAGAAGAAGCATAGCCAGCCTGATATTCAATTCCGAAAGTTTTCTGATTCCTGCATCAAGACCTCTCACAACCGAAATGGTAGCTATTGCGGTGATGATCACGATCAATACGATCTGGACTCCTATGTTCTGTTCGAGTCCGAACAGGTGACTGAATCCCGCATTGATCTGCTGCACTCCGAATCCGAGTGAAGTGGCCACTCCGAAGAGTGTGGCTATCGTGGCCAGAATATCGATAAGATTTCCCCACGCTCCATGGATTCTTTCTCCCAGAAGAGGATAGAAGATCGTTCTGATCGAAAGCGGCTGGCCTTTGTTGAAACTGAAGAATGCAAGGGCCAGAGCTATCAGTGCATAGACAGCCCAGGAGTGCAGTCCCCAGTGCATGAAGGTGAACGCCATCGCCTGATGTGCTGCCTCGGTCTGATCTGCCACCGGAATCGGAGGATTGATGAAGTGGAACATCGGTTCGGCGACACCGTAGAAGAGCAATCCTATTCCCATGCCTGCCGAAAAAAGCATCGCGAACCAGCTTTTGGTGCTGAAATCGGGCTCTGCATCATCACCGCCGAGCCGGATCTCTCCATATCGGCTGAACATGATGTAGATGACAAACAGCAGGATGATATTCACAGAGAGGGTGAAGAACCATCCGGCATTCGTGGAAATACTGTTCAACAACGGATTGAAGATTCCTCCGACCATCTCATTGAAGAAGACGGAGATGATAACGAAACCGATGATAAGTGCCGCAGAAGAGAAAAAGACGACCGGATGAATGTCAAACCGCTTCTTCCTCTCAAGATTCTCATTATGTTGTGTATTGATAAAAGGCTCCCCGATTATCCTGAAAAAATACGGTCACGAAAGCTTCCCTCTCTCAGGGATCTGGGGATATTGAGATCAAAGAATCTATGATTATGTAGTTTCTATATGTACATCCGCAAAACTGTATATCAGTGACAGCAATTTCAGACAATCATCATAAAATTTTCTTCCCAATGGTGAAGAAAAACGGACAATCTGTCAACGGCTTTAGGGCCTAAGGTATTCATCATAATATTGCAGCAGGTCAATCAGGTATCTCACAGATGTATGTTTCACCCATCAGGCCCATCGGTTCGATCGAATAATCGTGTGAATATGAAACATCTGCGGGATGAAAGTCTTCCCAGCTGATTCTGCAGCATGTATCAGCAGATCTGTGGAGGGGGCCGAGAAGATTTCTAAAATTCCCGACAATCTCTATTTCAATGCGGGTATCAGCATCTCTTCTGAGCAGGTGATCCACTAATATCACAGACGGTTGAAAAACGTAGACGGAATCTTCCTCTTCTATACGTATGATCGCCAATGAGCCTTTAAAATCTCCGAGAGAGAGATAGAGTCTTCGACCGCTTTGTGATGCTGAAAGCGGAGGAACGATGTACCGATAACAACAGCTGCCTCCATAATGCAACAACCCCTGCAGTGTCCAGTCTCCTCTTCGTAAAACAGTCGGGCAAGACATGATATGTCGATCCGGGGAAACCCCGAACACTCCAATCACATAGATATCCTCCAGCTCCGTAGAATTCGTATATGAAAGTTGTATTTCGATCGAATTCTCCCCAATACGTGCAGAGACTATACGATGTGTAAGAAAATCTCTATCTATGAACCATGAATCCGGAGGATCACAGGGGACCCCGTTGCATCTGATATCCATTCTACCGGATTTCTCCACAACGGCGAACATCGGCTCTAGCGGGAGACTGTCGATTGTAAATCGAAAACGGAGAGTTACATCGAAATGTTCATCCTCATCAATCCAAAGATATCTCTGCAAAGCTCCATTGTAGTATACAGGGCGCATATGAGCTCTCTCTCTTATCTTTTGCTGTGCCTTCCAAACCGGCAGCTCATCGCTCCACGGCTCCTTTTTAATTCTGTAGGAACAACGATCCAGAGTAAGGGTGTTCTCTTTTGTCAATGCTACAGGACAAATCGAAGGGAATCCGTACACCAGAAGTTTTCCTTCATGAGGATGATGGTAAGCTCTTTTTGTAGAGTCCTCTACAGTCGGTTCTTCATCATGCTCAATAAAATAGATCCGAGTCTCCTCCCGTCCGAAAGATACACTGATTCTCATTCCAGATTCTGACACTCCGGTTTTGTCCACCCTCACAGGGACATGAGAAACAGTGCCCTTCATAAGGTCATACTGTGACAATCTCCCCGTAGTGCTGAATACCAGATCCACATCCGGTATGGCAAATTCGTTGGTGTTCACGATACTTATTATCTGTGCAGATTCAATCTGTCGTGTCATAGAGAGGAACCCGTCGAGCCCTGTATTAAACCGATCACAGATGATGACAGGGCGAATAACCTCCTGCTCAAGATCAGCTATGAGATGACGGGCATCTTCAAGAGGATGAACATTCCGGTGGCTGATAAGATCATCTATACTGTTATTTTTTACCGCATCGATTCTTTCAGGAAAAGGTTTCATCCAGAAGACAATGCCTCCTCTATCAAGAAATGTGCGAAGAAGAGTGCATGTTGTCTCCATCAATGTTTCGAGAGGTGGAACGATCACATATGAATAGCAGTGTGATCCGACCTGGATCTGATCGCCGACGATTCTCCCTGATTCACTCATAATCAGTTCATCTCCGAAATCGAAGTCAAATTGTTTTTTCAAGATCTTCTCTGTAAGACGATTGTAGTAATCTCCCGTTTTGTTGAGATCTGTAAGATTCTTTTCCAGCCATCCCATGTTCATATAAATTCTGCTCAGATCTTCATTCAAAGAACTATGCGAACGCATCCAGAATGTTCCCGTCGGGTGGATCATGAGTATCTTCCTGTGAACTATACCAGAGGTCGTACACACTCCAAGACGAGCAAAATAGTCTTCGATCACATGAGAATATTTCCACCAGGTGTTCTGATAGGAGAAAGCGGGAGGATAGTCACGTTTCCGACAACCGGTAATCGAATAAAATGAAAGATGCTGACACCGCCGAGTGACGCCCATCACATACTGCCACTCTCCGACTCTCTTTTGTCCGGCAAAAGAGAAATTCCACCCGGTGCAGCCGTACATTTCGCTTACAACCATCTCTTTTCTGAACTGATTGGCTACACTCGTACATTGTTTGACTGTCAGATACTCTTCTCTCTGATCTCCGAGAAGATCTATTCC
>JAQQAI010000005.1 GCA_028532915.1 Sphaerochaetaceae bacterium | reverse complement strand
AGGTCATACATCAACACGAGGAAAATGTCCGCGCAATTTCTTTACGGTGGATGATACGGTTCTGGTCGCCAATCAGGACAGTGACACTATAACGGTCTTTTCTTTGAATGAAGGAAACCTGAAAGATACGGGAAAATCAATTGAAATACCGACACCGGTGTGTGTGAACAACCGTATGAACTGAGAATACCCAGTCCTCTTTTCTAGACTGCCGTAAGAAATATTCCTTCGGCAGTCATTTTTCTGCCTCTTCATCATAATTATCTTTTTACCTTACCGGATACATTTGGCAGTGTTACATCTCTTCCAAATGGGGAAATTCTGAAAAATTTTACAACAACTGCATCATATGCTCATAACGTAGATCTGGTACGTATCTGGAGAGGGTCAAAATATCACATAGAAATAATCTTTTCTCATGTCGTGAGAAACTGAAAATAACACCTATGTACTTGTAAGATAATTGTTTGCACCCTTAAATCAAGTACAGTACTAACATGGCCGGACAGTTTACTGTGGCTGGCAGTTATTAATCCTACAGGGTATTCACCGGCTATCATATAGTATCATATTGTCTGAATAGCTCTCATTCTTCACAGATGAGGGTTTTCTCTTTTCTCAGCAGATCACTCAACCTCACTTCGGAAGCGACTATCGCAAAAAGAATGATAGAGCCTCCTATAAGCATGTTATAGGTAAAAGGTTCGATTCCGAGGATGACCGAGAACAATGCGCCGAAAAGGGATTCAGTAGAGAGAAATATTGCCGCCTTTCCGCTTGTCGTATACTGCTGCGCCACAGTCTGAAGACCGAAAGTGATCAATGTACAAAAGATCCCCGAATACAGGACGGCAGGAAGACCGACTGCAAAATTGATTGCGGGAAGTGAGTTTACGTCAAGAAGAAGAAATGAGAAAAGAGACAGAACGGCGGCTGCACTCATCTGCATGAAGGTTAGAATGATAGTATCCATCTTCTTGCTGGCGACATCGAGATACGATATATGCAGTGCAAACAGGAACGCACACAAGAGAGTGAGAGCATCTCCTTTCGACAGAGAAAAAGCTCCCTGCCCCTCGTATGTCAGAATAACGATCCCCACGAACGTGATCAGAGGGAGAATGAAAAATTTGATTTTCGGTCTTCTTCTGAATATGATCCAGGTGATGAAAGGGACCAGAACGACATTGACACCGGTCAGAAATGCCGAATTCGAGGGTGTGGAGTATTCGAGTCCGAAAGTCTGGGTAAGAAAAGCGGCAAACAGAAGGAATCCCGCAACCGATCCCATCCTCAGATCCTTTTTGGAGATATTCTTGAGTCTTCTGAATATGAAAGCACCGAGGATGATCGCCGATACAGAGAAACGGAAGAGCATCGTCATCGTCGCGGGCATCCCGCTTTCGAGGGCCCAGTGAGTCGCAATAAACCCGGTACCCCAGATAAATCCTATCGATAACAATGATAAGTCAGCTGTAATTGATTTCACTATGTCTCTCCGTGTTGGTGATTCTATGAAGGAGAGAACAGACTGTCAAGAATACCTCGAGCTTTATCAGCACAACGTTTAAATTTTCTTCAGTTGGTGCTATTATCCGATAACATCATAGCTTTATAGAAATATTTTTGGAGAACACATGAAGATCAAAATCACAATCAACCAACTTGAGTTCGAAGCGACCGTCTATGAGAATGAGGGGGCGGCACAACTGCTTGAATCTTTACCTCTTTCCTTTTCAATGAGCCGCTGGGGAGATGAATACTACGGGTCTATCCCTACTGAAATCTACGAAGGGGATGACTCGAGAGATGTTCTTGAGATCGGAGAAATAGCCTTCTGGCCGCCGGGGAACGCCTTCTGTATCTTCTTCGGTCCCACTCCGATGAGCGAAGGATCGGAACCCAGAGCCGCAAGCGATGTCGTCCCTCTCGGAATGATCGACGGCGGAGACGGAATTCTCTCACTAAGGGATCTGGGGCCTTCGGTAAAAGCCTCGATCTCCGTCATCGATTGAAATACTAATTTCTGATTCGAGTTGAGAATTAGAGGATGCGAGTTTATAATTATGTATGTTTACATCACTGCAGAAACGCTATACAGCAACCATAATTCTCATTGCAACCGTGTTTCTCGGTCTGCTTGTGATCATAAACTACGTTCTCTTGCGCTCTCACTCGATCTCGTCGGCTCAGCAGACTTCGACGATGATTCTTTCGAATGCGGATAACCAGATAACGAATCTGTTCTATTCGATAGAATCGACGGTCACAGCTCTGTCGATGCAGAAAAGTATTCAGGATGTCGATATCGAACAGATGAAGGATCAGTTCATCTCCCATGTCATCGCCAAGCAGGAGATCGTCCGCGCCGTCTATCTGGGGACGGCGGACGGACAGATGTATGAGTGGGGTGTGGGCCCCGGTTTCATCGAAAACACCCCCACCTTCGCTCCGGGTTACGACCCGAGAGAACGTCCCTGGTATAAGACCGCTGTGGAAACGGATTCTTACACACTCACCGAGCCTTACCTGTACGCATCCACCGATGCTCTCGGTATCACGGCAGTGAAACCCGTCTACAAGGAAGGACTTTTCGTGGGAGTCCTGGGTCTCGATATCGTTCTTGAAGGGGTGAAGCATCTGGTCGATCTCATCGAGGTAGAAAAGGATGGCCGGCTTATTCTGCTCACCCAGGACAATCATGTCCTTGCGAACCAGTTCGATGAACCTGAAAGCCCGTCAGTCTCCCTTTCCCTGTTTCCCTATCCCGAACTTCTTGAAGATGCCTCTCCTTCGATTCATACGGTCTACGGTGATACCTATATGATACAGCACACGACGAACAGTACAACCGGCTGGGTGATCATGTTATGTGTTCCCTACCAGAGGATCATCTCCTTCTCGCTTGAGAACATGAGAATCATCATCTTCTATGATATTCTGCTGATGATGCTGCTGGGAACAGTTGTTACTCTCCTCAGCAGACGGCTGCTGACAGATCCTCTCAATGAGATAATCACCGTCCTGGACTATCATGAGAGGGGGGATATCAAGGCACGTATAAGAGAACAGAAAGTTCCCGAGTTCCAGATCATCGCAACATCATTCAATAATGTCGTGGAAATGAAGATCGAACAGGAGAAACAGATGGAGATGCAGGTGATAAAGAGAACCAGAGAGGTGATCAATCTGCAAAAAGAGAACATCCGTCTGAGAATCATCGAAGAGAAAGAGAGGATCTATTCGAATCTGCACGACTCTCTCGGAGCCCGGCTCACAGGAATAAATATCAGCAACACTGTAGCGAAACATGCCTTCGACAAGGAAGATTTTCCAACTGTACGACAGATGCTCGATCGTATAGAATACAATACCGCAAAGGGGATTTCCGATCTCAAGGAGATTCTTCTCGCGAAAGAGACGGATGATATCAGGATAGATGAGTTCATCGATTTCATCCGAAACAGGATTAGAGACCGTCTCGCTCTCAAGCATATGACCTATGAATCGGTCATTCCCTCGGAGGCAGAACTCGAATCACTCGATCAGGATACACTTCAGAATCTTGTCAGCATCATCGAAGAACTTGTAACGAACACTCTGAAATACTCAGAGGCGAGGTCGGTACAGCTTGCAATCGAGATCAGAGAAGACAGACTCGTTATGACCTATGCGGATGACGGCAGAGGTTTCGATACGAAAAAGGCCTTCAAACGGGGATTCGGCATTCCGGGGATCCTCACCAGAGTCGAACGCCTCGGAGGTCACGTTAAGATCACCACGAAGATTGGGAAAGGGGCCCGCTACAGCTTCACAATCCCCGTGAAGGAAGACGTATGATCAATATTGTGATTGTTGAAGATTCTTTTGATGCTCGCGAAGGGTTCAGATACCTTCTTTCTCTCGACAGTGAGATCCGTGTATTGAACACCTATGAAAATGCAGAAGCGCTTCTGGACAGCGCTGAGGTTCTCTCTCATACCGATGTCGTTCTGATGGATATCGAGCTGCCGGGTATGAGCGGGATCGAGGCCACCAGGATTATCACAGAAACCTACCGCGACACTGATATCCTAATCCTCACGATCTTTGAAGATAAGGAAAAGATCATGAAGGCGGTCAATGCCGGAGCAATGGGATATCTGCTTAAAAACTGTGCACCCCAGGATCTTGTGAGTCAGATCAAGAGTATGAGAAAGGGAGGATCACCCCTCTCTCCTTTTGCAGCCAGGGCTCTTTTGGAGGAAGTGTATCAGAGAAATGATAATTCAAGAGCTCCGGAAGACTACAAGCTGACAAAGAGGGAAATAGAGGTCTGCCGGGCGATCATCGAAGGCAAGACCTACAGAGAAATGGCTGAGGAACTGCATATGGCAAGCAGTACTGCGAAGAAACATATATTGAACATCTACAGAAAACTGCAGGTCAACTCCAGAGTCTCCTTCATCAAGAAGGTGATTCACGAAAATCTCATCGATGCTCTCTAGAAATACACCAAAAGGTGTATCTAAAGCGATTCAGATAATAATTATCAGATAAAGACTCTCCGTTTGGTCACTTTCGTCCGTTTTTATCCCGGATGATAATTGATACGTAGTATGTCCAAAAAAGGAGAACAATAT
>JAQQAI010000004.1 GCA_028532915.1 Sphaerochaetaceae bacterium | reverse complement strand
TGTCTTTCGCGAAGAATCTGTCAGTCAGCCGCTGAATAGTCGCATTCCAGATGAAATTATGGAATAAGAGAAGCAGGAAGAAGAACAGGATGGTCACTATCAGACTGACAAGAAGATTCAACTTGATAACTCTGAAAAGAGCATATGAGAACAGCAGATATGCGATGTAAGTCGGCACATCGGTACGAAAGAAAATATCGATGAGCATAAGAAGGATTCCCGCAGTGATCAGATAACCGGTGATAGTCATAGTGTTCTCTCCTCTTGTAAAGTTTATCCGGCATCAGACTTCAGAAGAAGTCGTACTGCCGAGGATCTGGTCCGAGATGAGTGTTCTGATATTGCTCGGAAGGAATACTTTGTTTGCAGGATTTGCCGAGATCGTCTTATAACTTTCAAGGACCTTCTCCATCATGAGGATGTTTCCGACAAGGTCCCGACTCAATGTCCCGCTCAGTTTTTTCAAATATTCTGCTTCTGCGTCGGCTCTGATCTTGATCGCATAAGCTTCAGCCTCAGCCGTCTTTATCTTTGCGGCTGCGAATCCCTCCGCCTGCAGTATTTCCGCCCGTTTTTTCCGTTCTGCAGCCATTTCGAGTCTCATGGCCTCCGCGGTCTCGTCCGATGTCTCAAGTTCCTGGATCTCCACCCGGCTTATCTGCACCCCCCATTTACCGGAGGTCTCGATAAGCGACGATGCGACTTTTTCCGACAGTTCCTGCCTGGAACTGAGAATCTGATCAAGAGTCAGTTTTCCGATTTCAGAGCGAAGTGCGTTGAGACAGGTATCGACGATTGCGGTCGGAAGATTATCGACTTCGAACAGGGCTTTTTTCACATCGATGATTCTCCAGTAGATAGATGCATCTATGGTAACCGGGACATTGTCTTTTGAATGACACTGTTTGGGTTTCGTGTTCATATTCTGTTCTGTGAGTTCAATGAATATCCCTTCCTTGTTTGCCGTGTTCCCCCAGTCTTTTACCCTATGGATCTTTTCAAACAGCGGGATTCTGGAACGCAGCCCCTGTTTCTTTGTCTTTGCATATTTGCCGAACCGGGTGATGACGACCACGTGACTCTGCGGGACTGTGAATATAATCTGCATATCATTCTCCATTCAAGAAATGTTTTATATATAAATATGATATGCCCAAAGAAGTGATAATGCAATTGAAAAGGTCAGCGGATATTATGAAGGGTCAAAGAGTTACGGTAGAGGATGTCATGATACATGAGCTGTCCGTACTTCGAGGTTATTTTACCCCTCTCTACGAGTGACATGATGATCACCGAGAGAGTCTCTTTTGCCGACCGCCCTCCCAGCCAGTGGGTTTCGGGAACATCGAACCCATCAGAGCCGTAGAGAATCTTATTGGTAGGACACATACTCAGAATGTCTTCTACGCCGCGGCGCATTCCCATCGAGGCGAAGGGGATGAACTCGGAGATGTCGACATAAATACCGGGATACATAGCCGCCAGATACCCGGCTTCGAAGGTATACGGATATCCTCCGTGAATGAGAACGAGCTTCAGACCTTCTGCATCGCTGCTGTCGAGAAAGTCTTTCAGGTGAAGAGGGTTGTTCTCCCGCAGATCCAGATTCGACTCTCCGAAGGCTGCATGAACATGGAAGGGTACATTGAGTTCCCTGCATATCCCGGCAGTCTCTTTAAACAGGATATCCCGATATGATTTCTCTCCGGTCACTTTTTTGTGAGGTTCGATCCTCAATCCCGTTCTGTAGCCGATGATCGACTTGATCGCTACAAAATGGAGAGAACTGTATACATCGGCTATTGTCTTATGCAGCAGATCTATCGCAGCATCAATGGGAATCTGCCGCTTCCACAAGTCATCTATGAGAGTCTCTGAACGATAGACATACGAAACCGATGCCGGGCAGATACTCTCGAATTCGGTAAAATCGACCGAAGATTTTGCCAGACCTATATCTATGAGCATCCAGCGGAGGTTCACATCGGTAAACAGTTCCCTGATGTACCCGGGGTAATCAGAATCCATTCTCCTTCTGCGTTCTGCGAGAACGATTTCCTCTTGTGCCGGCATATCGAACAGAGAGGAGAGGTTTGCTATCATATCATGATAGAGGAGGGTGTTCTTCACCTGCTGCTCGGGCATATCATTCAATGAAAGGGTGAGGGATGACCACAGAGGAGCATCATACGGACGGGTTTTGAAAAAATGGCTGTGGTTATCGAGAACAGGGACATCTTTCAGATCATTCATAATCAACTCCTCTTAGGACTTATTTAGAATACTGTTGCATATTTATCAACTTCCCATCGGGTCACCTGATGCAGATAGCATTCCCAATTATACTGTTTAAGACGAAGATATTCATCCAGAAATATCGGGTCGAGAACCTTTGCAAACAGTTTATCCTGTCTCAATGCTTCTATCACTTCTCCCAACGAACAGGGAAGGGCTTTGATATTACGCTGCTGCAGATCCTCAGCAGAGAGCTGAGATGGATCTTCCGTCAGCTCCTCTCCCGGATCGATCGAGTTTCGGATACCTTCGAAGCCTGCGGCAAGAAGTGCATTCAAAGCAAGGTAGGGGTTCGCAGATCCGTCTGCGGGTTTGAACTCGATATTCAGACCTTTGTCCTCTTTTCCCCATAATCCCTTGATGATTCTCAGTGCAGCTTCCTTATTCGCACATCCGTATGCCGCATATGCACTTGCCCAGTTATGAGGCAGCAGCCGCTTGTACGATGTCACTATAGGAGAAGTGAAAGCCAGAACAGAGTTGATGTGCTTCAATATCCCTCCTATAAAATGACGGGCGGTGGAGCTGTACCCTGATGGATCGTTCTTATCGTAGAAGACATTCTTTCCATCCTTCCACAGGCTGATATGAATGTGTGCTCCGCTTCCCGATTTGTCCTGAAACGGCTTCGGCATGAACGATGCATATAATCCGTGAGATCGGGCAACTGCCTTCACCGTTTCTTTGAATAGGATCTGATTGTCGGCCGCTCTGAGAGCTTCCGAGTATTTCATCACGATCTCATGCTGTCCAGGCCCATATTCAGGATAATGTTTTTCAACCGATATGTTCTGTTTATTCAATGCTCTGATGATATCGAGAATGACCGGGTTCATCGAATTCATACCGCTCGTATCGAAACAGAGACTGTCTTCCGCTACAGCGATATTCCCTTTTTCATCTTTGAGTACAAAATAGAACTCATTTTCGAAAGCCGCAACGACTTCGTATTCAGATTCATCACTCAGTGTCTTTTTCAATATCGAACGGGGACACAATAGACTCGGCTTCCCTGTTTCCAGATCAAGAAAATCGCAGATCACCGCTGCAGAATGTTCAGCATATGGGATGGGAGTGAATGTCGAGAGGTCCGGCATCGCCAGAATCTCTCCGACAGGTCCGAATCTGCTGCCCGGAAGGCTGTCATCCGCTGCAGTGAAGAACGGCATCGCTATCGAATAGGTGTGCCCGCTTTCCAGATCACCGAGAAGATGATCTGTTGTTGTGGAGTATCCTCTGGTTATTCCGTCGTTGTCAGTGTATAGAAAACGTGTGAGTTCAATATTATTGTCTTTCACTGATTGTTCAATTTCTTGTTTATTCATTTTTTCAGCTCCTTCGGTAGAATCTTGATCAATCAGGAATATTGAGTTTCAAGTGTTTTTTCGAATAGGCATTATAGACAATGATCAGGACAACCAATGATACCAGGAAATAGATCATCGATCCCGGGTCGCTCTGATATAAAGCGAACATGATGACTGCCCAACCTGCGAATGCTACAGGAAGAGTCACCTTTCTCACCGGCATATGCCATGGGAGAGCCTTCCATTCCTCAGGAAACTTTCTCGGATACTGATAGCTCGCGACGAGTGAGATTATCCAGCTAGTGGCTCCCAGTTCACATGCGACCATCGCCAGCTTGAGGTAGAATGATTCGAGTACGCTGATGTTTCCGATGAGGATGAGGACGATCGCGATTGCCCAGGAAAAGATGATTCCGTTGCTGGGAACGTTGTTCTTATTGAGCTTCGAGAAGGTCTTTGGAACAACTCCTTCTTCAGCCATACCGAACAGCAGTCTGGATGCTGCGAAAGTCTCTCCGACAAGACATGTGAAGGCTGCGATCCATGCAGCAAGATTCATCACTATTCCTGCAGCTCCTCCGAATGCGAATTTTGCCGCTACAGTGAAAGGTGATTCCAGCGATGCATACTCTGTAAACGGGACAAGACCGAGCATCACCAGCATGGCGGCTGAATACATGATCAAAAATGTTACGAATGACCAGATCATTGCTTTCGGAAGGTCTGTGATGTGCTTCACTTCACTTCCTGCCGTAAGGAGAGACAGCGGACCCATATATGCATAGATACCCATTCCGAGGGCTGCCCAGAATCCCATCAGACCGAACGGCATGAACGGTTTATAATTGGCAGTATCGATCTTGCCGCTTGCAGCTCCGAATATGGCGAAGATCACCATGATAAAAGTAAGTACGGCAACAAGGATGAACTGTGCCCGTCCTGTGAACTCTCCGCCTTTCAATGCCACCAGAGCGACGATTGTGACCAGAATTACAGCCCAGATCGCAGCTGAGAGTGCCGAATTCTCTGTCCACTGGAAGAAGTAGTTGCTTACCGCTCCGTTCGCTATAGCCACAGATCCCAGAAAGATAACATTCATCGCAGTATAAGATAGACCGGAAACCGTTCCGTAGCTCGGACCGAGTATACGTGCACTCCATGTGTGAAGTGATCCTGCCGAGGGCATTCCGACGGCCAGTGACGATATCGCGACCATGATGATCATCATCAGTATTCCGCCGACCGCATATGCCAGAACCGAGCCCGGTCCACCCGCCTGAGCGCCCTGAGCTATGAGAACGAATATCCCGTCGCCTACGACAGACCCTACTCCGATTGCCCAAATGTGCCAGAACGTCATCTTTCTAACCAGTTTGTTCTCTGCCATGTTTTCCTCCTGTCTGTGCAAATAAAAATTTTATAAATGATAGCTATAAAAAAAAGTTTTGTCAAATAAATATTACATTTTGACTAAAAAAGAAAATTATGTAATAATAATTACACATAAAAATTTAGGAGTACATTCAAATGAGTTTACTATTAGGTGAAAATGAGAAATGTTCGTTCGAATCATTGAGGTATTCAGAAGTTTCACCGATTTTTTTAACGTGTGACCACGCTTCGAACACTATCCCTGAAAGTCTGAACAACCTGGGATTGACTGAAAATATATTGAGATCTCACAGGGGATGGGATATCGGAGCCTTACAAGTGAGCCGTTATATTTCCACGAAATTGAAGGCGACTTTGTGCTATACAACCTATTCGCGGCTGGTCATTGACTGCAACCGGCCTCTCACAGTTGACGATTCTATACCGAAGAGTGTTGATGGAGTAATCATCCCGGGCAACAGTGATATTGCTGTTGCAGATAGAGAGCAGAGAATTGCCGAGATCTTCGAACCCTATCACAATCAGATAGGTAAGCTTCTTAAAGATCAGCTGATACAATATTCTGATACTGCCTATCTGGCAGTTCACAGTTTCACTCCTACAATGAACGGAAAAATCCGTCCATGGGACATAGGTGTCACTTTCCACAACCAATCGCGATTCAGCGAATTCGTTCTCCATTCGCTGAAAGAGTATGAAGATTTGAATATAGGGGTGAATGAACCGTATCCGATCACCCCCGAAGGGGATTACGGGATTACCGAACATGGTGAGAAGAACGGACTTGACTCAATGCTGATCGAGATCAGACAGGACAGGATCGATATTCCGTCAAGACAGATGTATATTGCACAGATACTGACTGATATTCTCTGGCGGTATATCGGTCAATCGGGATACTGACTCGTTTTCACATCCTCTCTGATCTGTTCGAGTTTCTGCAGCCGAAGTTTGATCTTTCCCCACTGCCTGTCAGCATAGGAGGACATCAGAGCCTCGACGATAGCCATCATCCCGACAAGACTGTCCCATCTGCTGATGGAGTTCACACTGCTGACGAGCACACAGGTTGCGATCCTGGAGGCAGGAGAGTTCCATTCATCGGTGAAGAGGATAACCTCTGTTCCTCTTCTTGCAGCCTGGGTTGCAAATTCCACGATATCGGGCTGGTAGCGTCTCACATCGAATACGACGAGAACATCCTTCTTTTTGAAATCAAGAAGATGATCAATACGGGAGGGAACCTGTCCCTGGATCATTTCGACTTTCGATCTCATCTTTCTTAAAAGATAGTAGAGATATCGTGCAACGGAGTCGGAAAATTCTCCGCCCAGAAGATAAACATTCCGTTTTGAATCCATGAGAAGATTGAGTACTTTCTCGAATTCCGCCGGCGGGATTCTTGAAAAAGTCTGTTCAATCATCTTCACCATATCGCTGTGAAATTCGTCCAGATATGTCTTTGCATCGGAAGAATTCTTTCCATTTTCGGGAAAGGAGTTCAGCGGTCCTCTTATTCTCTGGTCCAGTTCGGATTTGAGTGCTTTCTGGTAGTCGGCATATTTTTCGAATCCCAGTTTGTTGATAAGGCGAAGAACAGTCGGGTCGCTCACATTCGCAGCAGTAGAGATCGAGGAGATAGTTCCCAACCCGGAGACGGGATAATTTGTCAAAATAGTCCGGGCGACCCGTTTTTCCGCAGGCCCCATCTTTGGATAGGCTTTTTCCATGCATTCTTTGATAGTCTTGTTTTTCTCCATGGACTCAGTATATCAAATGTTTCGATTTAATTATATCGGATAATAACCTGCAAAGAAAATTGAGAGGAAATTCTTGTAAGCGAGCAAGTACCGCAAGGATGAGATCCAGATGATTTTCATCAGATTATCGGAGAATATTCTCTGGTCCAGACTGGTGAGAATCGTGATTATTAGCACGATCCTTGCCTTTGGTGTGCAAAGATGTTACCTTTCAACCTAGATAGTATGGTCCAGCATGTAAGGAGTGATGAATATTGAAAATTCTAACTGCAAGAGAGTTAGTTGAAAATAGAATCAGAAAAGGTATATTGAGCGGAGATATTCCTGATAGAACTGAACTGACTCAGGAGATGATAGCATCGCAATTGGGGGTTTCCAGGATGCCGATTCGTGAGGCTCTCTATGCACTTGAGTTTGAAGGTTTTATTGAACGTCTGAATAACAGGAGAATGAGAATAGTCGGAGTCGAGAACGGAAACCTCCAGGCCCGTCTGAACCTGTATTCCAATTTTGAGAATCTTGTTGCAATGGAAATTATCTCAAAGGATAGAACGGAGCAGGCGGTCAGTACTCTGGAAGATATACTGTCAAGCGAGTTGACCGGTGAACGGGAGATTGAATTTCATACAACTTTGTTTATGTTGACAAACGATCGTTTTTATTTTCAAATGTACCATAATCTGATGTTACCATCACTTAAGGTGTTTTATCAGATTTATGCTAATTCAGGAGAGAGGTTTGAAGTTTTAAAACAGCTTGCATCCTCAATCAAGAAAAAAAATACTTATGAAATAAAGTCCAGTGTTGACGAGTACTATAAGTGTTTTGCAATTACATGAGAACAAATTGAACTATGATACAGCTTGAACCAATCAGATTATTACCAGCCCGGGAAAGAGTCGCTTCTGTATTGAGGAAGTCAATCATCTCGCAGGATATAGCTGCCGGAGCTCAGATCACACTGGAATCCATTGCAGAACAGGTAGGGGTGTCGATAACTCCTGTGAGAGAAGCTTTTCAGATGCTTGAAAGCGAAGGTCTTCTAAAGTTGTATCCGAACAAAGGCGCTGTCGTCAAAGGAATTACTCCCCGCAGCGTCAAGGATCACTTTCAAATAAGAGCTGCTCTTGAGAGTGAGGCAGTAGCGATTGTGACTGATTCCCAGCCCGACCTGACAGAAATCCGGGAGATTATCGAAAAGTCTGATAAAGTCATCGAACTCGGCGATTTCAATGAATACGGTAATTTGAATCAGGCTTTTCATATAGCTTTGTGGACAGCATCAAAGAATCACAGATTGAAAGATACCCTTTCAGTGATGTGGAACGGTCTGTCAATGAGATATATGGAATCTGTTGAAGAATATGCTGTAAAATCACTGTCTGAGCATAAAAAGATTCTTTCTCTTATCGAAAAGGGTGATATAGAGTCCGCAAGAAAAGCTATGCATGAACATATCGAAAGAAGTATGCAGGATATGTTGACAAATCTGGAAGTGAAAAAAAATTAGCTGAACCTTTATTTATAGCGATCCTTTTATAATTTAATCACTTCTCATGAAATTTTTTCCTCTGACGGGTTTCCTGCTTATTTGGTTGTATCCGATAATTTCCAATTCTCAGTAATATTTCCCCCTCTTCGTTGTGCTGTCATGACGAAAGAAAAAAAAGATTGACAGGACGATTTTCCTATTTTATTATGGATCCATAATAAAATATAATTGATAAATAAAAGGAGGAGAGGATGGATATTGAGAAGCAGAAATCGGAAATGACTGATACCATTGCAAAATTCATCAAGTATTTTGGTAAAATTCTTCCCGATGATATTCAAAAGAAATTGAAAGAACTCGCAGAACAGGAAGAAAGCCCTATGGCGAAACTTACCTACGACACGATGTTCAAAAATCAGGAATTGGCCAGAGACTTGGATCGACCTTCATGTCAGGACACCGGGGTGATCCAATTCTTTGCGAAAGTGGGGACGAAGTTCCCTCTCATAGATCATCTTGAGGAGATCTTCACCAATGCTGTGTTGAAGGCTACGAAAGAAGCACCTTTGAGACACAATTCGGTTCAGACTTTTGATGAATACAACACGGGGACCAATGTCGGGTATCGAACACCGTCAATCAACTATGAGATCATCCCGAATAGTGACGAGATAAATCTCGACATCTACATGGCTGGCGGCGGATGTACTCTGCCCGGGAAAGCTATGGTTCTGATGCCGGGCGAAGGATACGAAGGAGCGACTAAATTCATTCTTGACCAGATGACTTCATACGGTTTGAATGCATGTCCACCGTTACTCGTAGGAGTAGGGATTGCAACATCGGTAGAAACAGCCGCAGTGCTCTCAAAGAAGGCTCTGATGAGACCTCTCGGCAGCCACAACCCGAATCCCAAGGCTGCAATGATGGAAGAAGAACTCGAAAAGAGTATCAATGCAATTGGTCTGGGGCCTCAAGGTTTTTCCGGAGCAAATTCGGTGATGGGTGTCCATATCGAAAACGCGGCAAGACATCCTTCTACCATAGGAATCGCAGTGAATACGGGATGCTGGTCACACCGCAGGGGTAACATTATTTTCCATCCCGATTTATCTTATGAAATAACATCCCATAAGGAGGTAGTATTATGAAAAAAGTGATATCAACACCAATATCTGATGAGACACTTAAGGATATCCACGCCGGAGATGTTATTTATCTTGATGGTCATATTGTTACCTGCAGAGATGTCGCTCATAGACGTCTGATCGAATACGGAAGAGAAATTCCCGTAGATCTTGCCGGAGGGGCAATTTTCCATGCTGGGCCTATTGTGAGAAAGAAAGATGAAGATCATTATGAAATGGTCTCTATAGGACCTACCACAAGCATGAGAATGGAAAAGTTTGAAAAAGAATTCATAAAACAGACAGGTGTTAAGCTCATAGTGGGAAAAGGCGGAATGGGAGCCGATACTGTTGAAGGGTGTATGAACTACAAAGCCATTCACTGTGTTTTTCCCGCAGGTTGCGCGGTTCTTGCTGCGACAGAAGTTGAAGAGATCGAAAATGCGGAATGGATGGATCTTGGAATGCCTGAGACTTTATGGGTATGCAGAGTGAAAGAATTCGGTCCGCTCATTGTCTCGATAGATACCCATGGTGGCAATCTGTTCGAGTCAAACAAGATCATATTCAATGAAAAGAAAGATAAACAGTTTGAAGAAATCTCAAAAAAATTGAAATTCATCAAGTAGCAGAAATTCAGAATCAAGGAGGAGAGATATGAAAAAAATCTTAGCTATCGTATTACTAGTTTGTTTGGTATTTACAGCAGCTTTTGCCCAGGGAGAAGGGGAAAGCGGAAAGGTAAATCTTGCATTAAATCACGTTGGGGCCACCGATCATCCTTATCATGCCGGAGCGTTGAAATTAGCCGAACTGGCTGATGAATACAGTGATGGCATGATAACGATCGATGTGTTCCCTGCTTCACAGATTGCATCCGGATCTAAGGCCATCGAATATGTTCAGGCTGGTACTCTGGATATCGCACTCGAATCTACCATGGCTTTTTCCAACTTTGTTTCAGATGTAGGTGTTCTTGACTTGCCGTTCTTATTCTCGAGTAAGGCTGAAGCCTTCAGGATCATTGATGGTGAATTAGGAGCAAAACTTGAAGACATCGCAGAAGGCAAAGGTTTCAAAATTCTCGGATGGTGGGATAACGGTTACAGAAGTATTACAAGCACAAGAGGTTCTGTAGCGAAACCTTCAGACCTGGCAGGTCTCAAAATCAGAACTCCGGAAAGTAAAGTATTTCTTGTGACTTTCGAGACGATGGGAGCTATTCCTACTCCGATGGCTGTTTCTGAAGTGTTCTCTGCCCTTCAGCTGGGAACCGTAGATGCTGCCGAGAATTCAGACTCCAACAATATCAAGAACAAGTTTACCGAGGTTTGCCCCTATTATTCAGTCACGAAACACATCTATACGTTCGAACCTCTTATTATGAGCCTCGATAAGTTCAACAGTTTCTCTGCAGAACAGCAGGAGATGCTGATGAGAGCGGCAGAAGATGCCGAGGCTTATCAGAGAGAAGTTTCTCTGGCTTTGGACAAAAAGATCATGGATACCTTGGAAAGTACTGAAGGCATCACTCTGAATGTCGTGGAGGATCTGAGTGAGTTCCAGGCTGCGAGCAAGCCCGTGTATGACGCCTTCCCACAGTTTGCTTCATTGCTGAATATTATCAACAGCAATAGATAATCTCGATTAGAATAAGGTGTATTATTGATGGAAAGGTATATTGCATACCTTTTCATCATTTTACATAGGAGAAAAAAATGTTTGAAAAAATTGAATCAGTCTTCAAGAAGATTGATAAGGTGATTTCCTGGTTGATAGTTCTTTCTTTAGGCGGAATGACCTGTGCAATCTTCCTGCAGGTTATTTTCCGGTATGTTCTGAATTCTCCATTGGCATGGACTGAAGAGATCTCGGTGTTCATGTTCATCTGGATGACTTTCCTTGCAGGATATGTCGGAGCCCGAAGAGGAAAGCATATCGGAGTAGTCGGGATAAGGAATAAGCTGCCGAAAGTTGGTGAGATGATCTTCGAGTTCATCGCT
This sequence comes from Sphaerochaetaceae bacterium, assembly GCA_028532915.1. Taxonomy (GTDB): domain Bacteria; phylum Spirochaetota; class Spirochaetia; order Sphaerochaetales; family Sphaerochaetaceae; genus SABI01. The sequence goes on along the minus strand of JAQQAI010000004.1, from coordinate 41,015 downwards.
CATGCGATATCTGCAATCTTCTTTTTCATAATAGTCGTTTCAACCACAATGTTCATGCCGAAGTTACATACTCAGACATCCCCTGCGTTAGGACTGCCGATGGCATACGTTTATCTGGTTATGATAATTGGTTCACTGCTGATGGCCGTTTGGTATTCTCTTCTTGCAGTCAGGTGTCTTATGAACACTAAAACGGGTAAAGAGAGCTAATGTCAATGAGAGAGAAACAAAAAAAAATGGTGTACAGAGGAGGTCTTTGTAAAGTATGAGTACAACAGCAATATTATTCATAAGCTTTTTCGGGCTTATTGTGTTGAGTGTCCCTATCGGAGTGAGTCTTGGTTTTGCGGCAATTCTTGCCATGGTCTTCGGAATGAATGTTCCTTTGGTGATTGTTGCACAGACCATGTTCGGGGGGATAAATTCTTTTCCGTTGATGGCGATTCCCTTCTTTATCCTTGCAGGTGATCTGATGACTGCAGGAGGGTTGTCTAAAAAACTGGTAGATTTTGTGAATCTGTTTTTTTCAAGGATCACGGGCGGACTTGCATTAGTATCAGTCGGATCTTCGATGATCTTTGCGGCAATTTCCGGGTCCTGTCCGGCAACAACTGCGGCGATCGGCGGTATCATGGTTCCTGAAATGGAGAAGAACGGTTATGCAAAATCTTTCACTGCGGCAACCGTGGCCGCTGCAGGAACCGTCGGGCAGGTTATTCCGCCCAGTATTCCGATGGTCACTTATAGTGTTCTTGCCGGAACATCTGTCAGTACGTTGTTTCTTGCGGGGTTGGGACCGGGACTGCTGATGGGAATCTCTATGATGCTGGTAGCATATGTATATTCTAAAAAGCATAAAATCCCTAAAGTCAAAGTTGATATTTCAGGAAAAGTCCTGTTCAGGACTCTCAGAGATAGTCTATGGGCACTGATAATGCCGTTCATTATTCTGGGAGGTATCTATTCGGGAATTTTTACACCTACCGAAGCCGGAGCCGTGGCTGCTGTATACGGGCTGATCGTAGGATTGTTTATCTATCGTGATCTCAAATGGAAGGACGTTCCCGCAATCATTACCCATTCGGCAATATCAGCCGCAGTTATCATGATCATCATGGCAACCGTAAAGACATTCAGTTATGTGCTGACAAGAGAGCAGATTCCCCAGCACATTGCTAATACGTTACTTTCTCTGACAACGAATAAGTATATTATCCTCTTCTTCTTCAATATCATTGTCATTATCGCAGGATTTTTCATGCAGTCATCTGCAGCGATCGCATTACTTACACCAATTCTGCTTCCGATTCTCATGCAGGTAGGTGTAAATCCATATCTGGTTGGTATTATATTCATTGTGAACATGGGTATCGGCATGATAACTCCGCCGGTAGGTTCGAACCTTTATGTAGCATGTAATATAGCAAATATAAAATTCGAGAATCTTGTAAAGGCCGTAACACCATATGTTATCGTTCTGATCATTGCCCTTCTGCTTATTACATACGTCGAACCTATAAGTATGTTCCTGATTCCGGAAAAGGCTCTGGCTTCCTTCGGCTTTTAAATGACCGCTAAATATACTGACTATATTGCCATGGAGATTTTCTTCATGGCTTTTTTCGTATCTTTTTCAGAGAATAATGGGGGATGACAATTTCCTCCGGTTGAGAATGCAATGGAATCTCAATACAAGACTATGAGAATTTTCCCTGCCGTTGGTTTTTTATGTTTGGACCGAGAAGAAATGCTTCTCTGGTATATTTATTCTTCTCGGTCGAAAAGGAGGTTTTGATAAGGACAAATGAGTAAACTTCAGTAAATTCAAAAGCATGGAGTACGATATGAAACGAAAAGTATTGTTAAGTTTGATGATTCTTCTATTGGCCTTTGGTTCGTTGTCTTTATTTGCAGGAGGCGTGAAAGAGGAAGAGGAACAGATAGTAAGCACGGATGAGATGGACCAGCCGTTGACCATAGAGATGGTGGCCGAACAGCTCGATATTACAGTCGACCGGTTGAAAGAAGCTCTCGGAGGACCGGGGCAGGGATCTGTCGATTTTACAGAAGCAGCCGGCTCTCTCGGCGTTTCAGCCGAGCTTCTTGAAAGTCTGATGAAGCAGGTCGAACAACAAGAGGTTTCGGTGGAAGTGAGTGAACATACAATAGTTCTCAATGGTATTCCTTTCGATATAACCTTTGAAGTGTTCTCATGGGATGAGCTTCCTTCAGATGTTGTATATGAAAGAAAAGAACTCGAAGAGTACACCGGCACTGACGGGATCACTCATTATTACGAAGTCATCTACGTGGAGAGCGGAAATCTCAACTGGTATCAGGCGGCCTATCTCGCCGAAGTCTCCGGAGGGTATCTCGCATGTCCCACCACGGAAGGAGAGAACGAATTCATTTTCTCGCTCGTCAAAGATGAGAAGTTCTTCTGGCATTTTGATGAGAACGGAGCACATTACGGTATCAGTATCGGACCTTTTCTCGGTGGATACCAGCCGGATGGATCGGTGGAACCTGATGGCGGATGGCAGTGGCTGAGCGGTGAAACGTGGGACTATACGAACTGGGCACAGAATCTTGATGACGGCGTGACAGATAAGGATCCCCGTGATAACACACAGCCCAATGATTCAGGAGACGGTCAGCCGATCATGGGATTCGGTGAGATGAATACCCCCGTTTCCACATGGGGCGACTACATGGAAAGTGTCGGTACATACGGACTGACAAGATCTCCCGGACAATCGTACGGATTTATCATCGAATACGAGAATATGCCCGAATAACTCGAAAAGGAGGCCTGATATCAGGTCTCCTTTTTGATGAATTCCCTGGGAGTCATGCCGGTTTTCGCTTTGAAAAGATTATAGAATGCGGATTGGGATTTAAATCCGCATTCAAGGGCAATGGCGATGACAGTATAGTCGGGGAACCTGTTCTCTTTCACTGCCGAGATGAACTCTGCCAGTCTGAATCCGTTGATATATGAATAGAATTTCTGGCCGGATTCTCTGTTTATCACCTCTGAGACTCTGTGCCGTGTCTCTCCCGCCTCGCGTGCGAGATCGTCGAGATTGATGTCGGTATCGAGGTAGAGTTTCTTCTTATTGAGAATAGTCTCTATTTGGGCAAAGATTCTTTTCGAATCGGTATCAGATATCGCCGAGTTTCTATATTTGACATCATCTAGGACCTTCTCATCCCTGATTATCGGCTGATTCTGGGCGAAGGACGAAAAAAGAAAGATGAATGATAACGAAGGGATGATCCGCAGAGCCATCGAGACGGTCAGACGCTGAGACTCCGAGCCTCCGGGAAACAGGAGAACGAAGAAATCCGTGGTGAAGAATGCTATGTAGAAAACAATTAGATAGAAAAGCCAGAAAAGGGTATTCTGTATTGTTTTTCTCGAATAGAAATCGACGACGGTTCCTGCATGACGCCTGATGAGTAAAAATGTGTACAGGCTGTATCCCCATTGGGAAATAAGTGCCAGTGATTCCCTTTTGAACCCGGGACGGAGGAAGATGATGCTCTCAACATTTTTCGGACCCGTCGCAATGACAGGTTCCAGTCCTGCCGAACTGACCAGCGAATAGGCCGTCGCAATAAAAAACGGCAGAAGATGAACAATCTTCTGGAAGTTCTTTATTCTTCCCGAAAGAAGAGATGATACATAGAACAGAAGAGCCGGACCTATAAGGAAATAGCTGTTTCTGCTGACAGACAGGATGAAAGTCAGCAGAAAATTGCTCATATCTGCTGTCTTTATGAAATTATCGACCAGTGTCCATCCGAAGATACTGATCAGGAATATCGCTTCCGATACAGCTTCTGATTCCTTGTTCTTCTTATTCACCAAAAGCTGTACCGAACTTGAGAGAATCCATGCGAATCCCATTGCTATGAAGAGGTCGTTGAGAGAAAACATTCCTTATAGTAAGAAAATTGATGCCGAAAATCTATCTGAGGGGACCTTTATTTTGTTCATAATTCCTCTTTTTTTTTCTGGTCCTTCACCGCTTCCGCAATAAACTCTTTGGATGAGACGATCTTATCGACAACAGTGACGATACAAGTCTCAATATACTTGGGCAGGATGATGTTGAGCGGCCACATATGTTTGAGAATGATATCCTTTTCAACAGGAGTAAGAGGTCCGAAGGTCACAGTTGCGTTCTGATAGGCTTCTTTCGGATGTTCGAATGCATGGAGCCTTCCGTTCTCGGGTCGTTGTTTTCTCCAGTCGTAGAGGAAAAAATCGTGAAGGAGCGCTCCTCTGACAAGCGAGTTCATATCCAACGATATCACTTTCTGCAGTTTGAGACCAATCTTATAAGAATACTGGGCAACGAGAATTGAATGATCGTAGATGGAGTGTTCATGGTGGTGATAGTTTTTCAATTCACAGTATACAGGATTTTCGAGGATTTCACCGGTCAATACCGAAAAGTCCCTTCTTTCAGACTCTTTCATGATCGTCATTGAGTTTTCTCTCCCTTCGTCGACCAAAGCTACCGCATCGAAAGTCCCTGTGGAAACCTTGTCGACAAGTTTCGGAAACGACTGGAGCAGACGCCTGAAATCACGCCAGATGAGAGGAGATCTCTTAGAGATCCTCGAAGAGATCTCCTCTTTCCTTGTCTCAAGAGTCTGATACAGATTTCTCACCTTGATCAGCAGGTTGAACGAAACGCATACATCGATGATAAATATGATGAACATCACACAGGTTCCCGCCCGCAGCGCAAGAGAATCATATTCGACGATGGTTTCGAAGATGAGCGGTTGAAGAACCTGCAGATCGGCGATGACCAGGATGACCCAGTACAGACTGTATCTGAGACTGATGCGTCCGTGAAGGTTGAATTTCCGCGTTGAATAGTCCCAGAGTTTGAGTGAAAACATCTTTTCGAGAATATATGATGTAAAGTATTCCAGGACAGTGGCGAACAGCGCCAGAGACAGTACTTCCCACACGAAGGGAAAAGAGGAGAATGCCCTATCCACCGCAAGTATCATGGTGGCTGCTGTTCCGTAGATTGGTACATACGGCCCTCTCAGCAATCCCGCATTGGTGAACTCTCTGTTTCCCCCCGATCTGTAGACAGTTTCGATTATCCATCCGGTAAATGATAGCAGCAGAAAGTATGCCGCATAGTAGAATAGCAGGTCTTCGGTCTTCATAGTCGTTCAAATCCTTATTCTTATGTTGTCGTCAGAACTTCACTGAGCTGTCTTACCGCCTCAAGAACGGGCTGCTTCTGGTCAGGCGCGATAGCAGACTGAAAAGATGCTCCCAGTATTGTTCCGATCGCTATTTTCGAGACTGCCTTCGCATCGATTTTGAAAGATCTTTTTCTCAACTGCTCGGTAAGCAGCTGTTCCATCTCCTTGAAGAGCTTCTGAAACTGAAAGCCGAAGCTCTCCTCCTTTAATGAAAGACTTGCAAAATCGAAGATCAGTGAAGAATCTTCAGAAGCTTCGGTCACTATCGTTGAAATAGATGTGAAAAGATCCTCATCCTTTTTCGTGTCGTCCTGAAGGATGTTTCTCATATGATCAAGGTAGTTTTCTGTCAGATGGTGAAGCACCTCACTGAATAATTCTTTTTTGCTTCCGAAGTAGTAATGTATCTGACTGAGGGTAACATCTGCCTTCCGTGCGATATCTCTCATAGAGCTGTTCGCATAGCCTTTCTCTGTGATGCAGCTGTATGCGGACTGGAGTATCTGTTCTTTTTGGTTCATCTGTTTACCACCTTAATTCGGACGACCGTCCTAATTGATTACAATATTGTTATAATACATGGTATCGTCAAGGGGAATTATTAGAAATCTCTTCTTGGAATAGGTCCTTGTTTCCATGTACAATATCGATATGGATAAAAAAGTCTGTATCATCACCGGAGCGAATTCCGGTATCGGTTTCGAGGCTGCCGTGCAGATCGCAGATGAGGGGTTTCATGTGGTTTTGGCCTGCCGTTCAAGAGAACGGGGAGAGGCTGCTCTGAAAAGGATCCTTGATGAGAGCCCGCAAAGATCTGTGGAGCTTATGATCGTCGATATGAGTCTTATGAGCTCCGTCAGGAAATTCGCCGACTCTGTGACTCGTGAGCATGGTGTCATCGATGTGCTCATTCACAATGCTGCCGACTTCGATATATCGAGGAAGAAGCCGGTCTATACCGAAGAGGGCATCGAAAGTATCTGGGCTACCAATCATATCGGGCCGGTACTGCTCACCGAGCTGCTTTTGAACAGCTTGAAGCGGTCGGAGGAAGGAAGGATCATCACTGTCGCATCAAAAGGGCTCATCATGAAACCATTTATGAAGGTTGATCTGTATGACCCCGAATTCCGCAGGAGAAGATTTTCTGTATCAAATGCTTATTATCAGTCGAAAAAGGCCCAGATCATCTATACCTATCACCTGAGGCGGAGATTAGAAAACTCTCCGGTCACATGCAACTGCATCCGGGTCACAAACGTCAAGATCGACATATCCCGGTATCCTGATGTCAGCAGCCTGATGAAGAAGATGTACGCACTGAAATCGAAGAAGTCTATCACGGCATCGGCAATGGCCGGAACCTATACATATGCTGCCGTCTCATCCCGGATGAGAGGAAAAAGCGGTCTGTATATCGATGAAAACAATAATCCTGTCTCATCAGGAAGATACACCTGCGATGAAGGTGTCCAAAATGATGTGATGGCTCTTACGTTCTCCTATATCCCCGAAATAGGGAACATGATATAGTATATTTTCTGCAGGGAGAAGATGTCATTTTCTTAATATTCTGTCGAGGGGTTTACCTTTTGCCAGCTCATCTATCAGTTTGTCGAGATACCTGATTTCCTTCATCAGCGGATCGGTGATCTGTTCGATTTTGACGTTGCAGATGGTTCCCGTGATGAATACTCTTTTAGGATTCATGAGGGGTGCTTCAGCAAAGAAAGTCCGGAACGAACAGTTGCTCTCGAGCTGCTTTGTCAGACCTTTCTCATCGTATCCGGTGAGCCAGCATATGATTCTGTCGACTTCCGACCTGTTTCTTCCTTTCTTTTCCGCCTTCGCGATATAGTGCGGGTAGACACTCGAGAAACTCATCGAGAATATCTTGTGCTCTTTCATTGAATTATCTCCTTTTTACCGGATGATCTTTGAAGTGATATACCAGATTCATATAATGAATCTTTTAAAGTGTCCTTTTCTCGACAAAAGAGCTCAACACTTTTATAATTATTCATTGACTGATATAATTCTTCCCTGATCATATCATCAAAATGGTGGGGGTGTAAGGTTCTGTGCAGAATCAGTTTCATCTGTCGATCAGTGATTTTCTCTGAAAAGGGATATAGAACATGGAGATACGATGGCCTACAGTATTTTGACAGTCAGCTCTTCTCAGCCGGATATTGAGATGATCAGAGAGGCCTGTGACTCTGTGTTCATACAATCTGTGAGTGACCCGGACAGGGCTATTGAACTGATCGGCACCGATAAGAACATAAAAGTAGTGATCGTCGATTTTGAACTTTGCGGTCCTAATGCCCCTTCGATCTTCGAGAAGATCAAATCAGGACCTTCGGGTAAAGACCTTCAGATACTGTTTCTTACCCGTAAAGATCATGATGAGGATGAGACTGAAGCTGTCCGTCTGGGATCTGCAGACTGCCTGGTACGTCCTCTCAGCAAAGAGATAGTCAAGGCAAGACTAGATATGCATCTTGAACTTGTGAATATCAGGGCTCTGGTCAAGAATAAGAAAGAGAATCAGCAGCTGATCGAGATCTTTTTTCTGCAGGCTCCGGTGGGCATTGCTATAGGGTCATGGAAGGAACCGGCGGAAGATGAAGATTCTAATATTCTGAATGTGAATCCAATGTATGAGAAGATCACCGGCTGGAGCGAGAACGAACTGAGAAGAATGGGATGGATGAAGATCACCTATCCGGAAGATATGCTCAGGGAGACTGAAAAGTCGAGAAGACTGGGAGCCGGTGATATCTCCAGTTACTCCATGGATAAACGATATGTACGTCCGGACGGTTCTCTTGTCTGGGTCCATATGATAGTGACCAAAGTGGAGGGTATAGAATCTTCGTCGCAGAACCATGTCTGTATCATTCAGGATATCACTCAGAGAAAAGAAATAGAACACGCGCTCAAAGAGAGTGAGCGGAGCAAAGCTATGCTCCTTTCTAATTTCCCCGGAGTAGCGTACCGGTGTGACTATGACCAGTACTGGACGATGAAGTTCATCTCGGAGGGATGTTACGAGCTGACAGGCTATAAACCTTCCGATCTTCTGAACAACCATACCGTAGCTTTCAGTGAGCTGATACTGCCCCGTTACCGCAAAGGAATCTGGGATAGATGGGAAGAGGTCATTGCCGAGAATAAACCGTTCAGGGCAGAATATCAGATTCGCACGGCAGACGGAATTGTGAAATGGGTGTGGGAAATGGGGCAGGCCATACGTGACAGAGACGGCAGGGTCATCGCACTTGAAGGAATAGTTCTCGATATTTCCGACAGAAAGAAGTTTGAACAGGAACTGCTGTACCGGAACAATCATGATGCCTGGACCGGACTGTATAATCTCAATTATCTGAAGAAGCTGCTTGAAGTCCGTCAGAAGGAAAATCAGGCGGCTCTTATTTCACTCGATCTGAGTCCGATGCATTCGCTGAGCATGATCTTCGGATTCCAGTATTCCCATAACCTCATCAAAAGTACCACCTCAGAGCTCAAGAAAATATGCCATGAAGACTGCCAGATATTTCATGCCTATGAATACCGTTTTATATTCTATATCAGAAACTACGGTACACAGAATTCTCTCAGACAGATGTGTATCAGGCTTTCTGATACATTGGAATCTCTTCTGGCGAAAGAGAGAGTGAACTGGGGTTTGGGAGTGGTCGAGCTGCAGTCTTATACGAACTCTGATGTCGAGCATCTTCTGCGGTACAGTATGGGAGCGAGCGAAAGAGCTTTGAAAGATGGGCACAAGGCACACGTTCCCTATCTCTTTTTCGATGAGCGGATGGAGGCTGTCATCGATCGTGAAGAAAAGATCACCGAGGGCATGATGGAGGTCGCTTCAGGCAGTCGTCCCGAAAGACTCTATCTTCTCTTCCAGCCGATAGTAGAGTTGAGTTCAGACAGAATCGTCTCATTCGAGGCTCTTGCACGCTTCGAAAGTGAACATGTCGGACTTGTCTCCCCGGTAGAATTTATCCCGATTGCCGAGAAAACGAAACTGATCATCCCTCTCGGGAAAAAGATCATAAAAAAGTCTCTTGAGTTTCTCTCTTCATTGAAAGAAGAAGGACTCGGTTCCATTTCCATTTCAATAAACATCTCGGTCATTCAGCTGCTTCATAAAGACTTCATAGATTATCTTCTTTCTCTGATAGATTCGATGAAAATTGATCACGAAGCCGTGATAATCGAGATAACAGAATCTGTATTTGCGTTGGATTTTGAGAGAATTAATAGTATACTTAACAGGCTGAGGGAGACGGGAATACGTATCGCACTCGATGATTTCGGAACCGGTTATTCCTCTCTTGCAAGAGAAAGGGAACTGAATGTAAATTTTCTGAAGATTGATAAGCTTTTCATCGACAAGCTCCTTTTACTTGAAGATGAACAGACTATCACATCGGATATCATCTCGATGGGACATAAACTCGGTCACAGTATCGTTGCCGAAGGGGTAGAACACGACAGGCAGAGAGCCTATCTTGAACGTCACGGTTGTGACTGCATTCAAGGATATCTGATCAGCAGACCTCTTGGAGAGACCGAAGCGCTTCAATTCGTCAGGGAATATGCCCCCGGAGCGTATCATGAAAAGAAAGGTGGGAAATAGTATGGATGAGAATAGGAAGGTGTTTTCGATCAGGAGTGTGATGACCATAGTGTTCCTGATTATCATGCTGTTGTCGATTCTGAGTATCACCACAGTCCTGTTTTCCAGATGGCATTCCTCGGCAGAACTGTCTATGCGAAAGATCACTTCGAGCATAAATCAGAAGATCTACCAGAACATCGAAACTTTCATGGAAATTCCTTTACAGGTCAATCAGTCGAACGAGAAGCTGATATCCGGCGGAATTCTCAACATCGAGAACGAGATCATGCGTGAGCGGTTCTTCGTCGGAACCCTTACAACTTTGGATGAACAGATCTACAGCTTCAGTTACGGTACCGAGGATGGCGAATACTACGGAGCGAGAAGGAATCCTGACGGGGTGATCGAGATCATGAGGAACAACGAATCTACCAAAGGAGAGTCGTGGTACTATTCGGTGAATGACGATTATTCGGCGGGAGCTCTCTCCGGCAGGTTCGGCAAATTCGATCCCAGAACCCGGGCATGGTACAAAGCCGCTGTCTCGGCCGAAGGAGCATCTTTTTCACCGCTATACAGACATTTTGTCATGGATGACCTCGCAGTCTCTGCCGCCCGTCCGATCTATGATGATACCGGATCTCTCAAAGGTGTTCTGGGTACACACATGCTCCTCTCCGATATCGGTTCATATCTGAAAGATGCTGTGAATCCATATGACGGGTACTCCCTTATCATCGAGAAGCAGACCGGTTATCTTGTCGCTAATTCAATGGATTATGATAACTTTCTGGTTCTCCAGAACGGATCCCTCAAACGAAACTACATAAACGATCTGAAGGATGATGAGATCAATGCGATCTACTCGCAGTATCTCTCCCATTCAGATAGTGAAGATTTTATGGTAACCCATGACGGAAGGCGTGTGTATGTGAACGTGCATGAGATAGATATCGAAGGGCTTAATTGGCTGGTTTTCTCCGTCATCCCTGAAAGATTTCTGATGTCTGAAATGTTCGAAAGCATCAACCTGACAATAGTCCTGATGGTTTTGATGCTGGTCATCTCGGTCGTTATTATCTACCTCGTGGCGAGGAAACTGTTCCTTCCCATAGATAATCTTGTACAGGTAGCCGATTCGATAGCCTCAGGTGATCTCTCCCGTAGGGTAGAGGTAAAACGGGGCGATGAGATAGGCTATATTTCAAAGACAGTCAACAGCATTGCCGACAACCTTCAGTATCTTATTCAGAATCTGGAAACGAGTGTGGAAGACAGGACTCACCGGCTCAATCAGGCAAACAAGGATCTTGATGAGAGCAGAAACCGGCTGCAGCTGCTGCTGGATTCTACTGCAGAAGGGATCTACGGTATCGATCTGGATGGGAGGTGCACATTCTGCAATGTCAGTGCTCTGAAAATGCTCGGTTTTGCCAGTCAGGCAGAGCTTCTCGGCAAAGATGTGCATGAGCTGTTTCACCACAGTTATGCAGACGGAACTCCATTTCCTCAAAAGGAGTGCAGAATATATCAGTCGGTGAGAACCGGAGAAGGCTATAATAGCGAAGATGAGGTGTTCTGGAAAACAGACGGGACGTCTTTTGCCGTATCGTATCATTCCTATCCTCAGGTGAGAGACGGGGTTCTGGTCGGAGGCGTAATCACCTTCAATGACATCACCTCAAAGAAGGATCAGGAATCCCAGATAGAGTATCTGAGATGTCATGATTATCTGACGGGACTCCACAATAGAGGGTGCATGGAAGAATCTCTTCCTTCCATAGATATCGAGGAGAACTATCCTCTTTCGATCATATTCGGAGACCTCAACGGACTTAAACTGACAAACGATATCTTCGGTCATCCGGCAGGAGATAAACTGATAAGAAAGGCGGCTCAGATTCTCAAAGATTCGAGCAGACCGGAAGACCGGATCGCCCGCATCGGCGGAGACGAGTTCCTTCTTCTGCTGCCTAAGACAGACGAGAAACAGGCTGAACAGATTATCGAGACGATCAGAAAAGGGTTCTCGACAGCCAAAGTTGAAGCGGTCAAGTGCAGCATATCACTCGGATATGCTACAAGGAGAGATTCTGACGAGAAGATTCAGGAATTGTTCGCCCGTGCTGAGAATGACATGTATATAGATAAGGCCAAAAGACGCAAGCAGGTGGATCAGGCTATCATTCTGAACGTCCAGAATTCACTGCATTCGATGAGTCTGAGAGAAAAGCAGCATTCCGTGTTCGTGAGAGACACCAGTCTGAATTTCGGCCGGTATCTGAAGCTCTCGGAGACTGATCTCAGCATTCTTACCAGATCCGCTTATTTTCATGACATCGGAAAGATTACTCTGGGAAAAGAGCTTCTTGATAAAGATCCTCTGACGGAAGAGGAATTCCTTCTGATGACGCAGCATCCTGTGATAGGATTCAGAATTCTGGAACTGTTCGATGACACCCTCGATCTTGCCGATCTCGTATACAGCCATCATGAGCGATGGGATGGAACGGGGTATCCGAGAGGTCTGAAAGGAGAGCAGATTCCGTTCATAGCCCGCATCCTCTCAATCATCGAATCGTTTGACAGAATCCTGTCCAGGATGGAAGGCACAGAGAAGGAAAGATACAGAAAGGCATCTCAGGAGATAAAAGCCTTTTCCGGCATTCAGTTCGACCCTGACCTCGCGAAGAAATTCATCAGTTTCCTTGCTGATCAGGATCTTACTTAAAAAGGAACCAATTTCAGTCTTTGACGGCCTTTCGGGCAAGTTTTACAGTCTCTCTCAGTCTTACCCCGTTTTTATAGGCTGCTTCCACCTGATCCGGCTGTGAGTTTATCTCACCCGGTCTGAAGGCTTTAAGAGCTCCCTGAACGAACACATTCCTAAACCCCAGAGAGCGCCAGGCATCTTTCATTGCGATCGCAGTATACCCCATATCATCGACAGAGTTCTGTTCGCATACTGCGATGATTCCCGCATACTTTGGTTTTCCGTTCTCGAATTCACTTATCCACTGAGACCTGTCATCATCCGAGAAGGTACAGAAACAGTAGCATCGGTCTATGAACTTTTTCATATCGGATGACATGTTGTAAAAATAGGTGGGAGAGCCCAAAATCACAGCGTCAGCTTCCCGTAATTTGGTATATAGCGGCTGCATATCATCTTTCAGGACGCATTTGTTCGTCTTTGCACATCCTTCACATCCGTAACACCCTTCAAAAGTGAGAGATCCCAGATGAATCACTTCGCATGTATCTCCGTTCTCGATGAACGGCTTGAGAGCCTGATTGACCAGTATCGTCGTATTACCTTTTTTTCTCTTGCTTCCAATGATACCTAATACTTTCATGATGTCAGTGTGAAGGTGAAGCGGACTTTGGTCAAGTAGGAGATTTTCTCTCACCTTTACCCGATCGGACAGAGGTCAATACATTTCATGTACCGGAAGGGTGCCTTTTTAGCATTTAGAAGTTTTCGATGTGCTCAGCTTCGATTTGATCTGGTTGTTCAATCCGATGAGCTGCTCGACCAGGTCGAGATATCTTGTCTGAAGAGGTTCGTCAAGAACTCCTATAACCCGCTTCACATACTCCAAATGTTGATCTGCGAATTCCTCAGCGAACTTATTTCCTTTTTCGGTCAGTCGAAGAAGCGAGATCCGCTTATCTTCCTGATCTCTTTGTTTTTCGATATATCCTGACTGGATAAGATGGTGAGAGACTGTTGTGAACGATCCTTTCTCAAGAGCGACCTTAGCGCTTATTGTCGACATCGAACACGGTTCGTTGAATTTTATGAACATGAGGGCCTTTATATGGGTATGATTCAATGAATCCTCAAATTGAAAGGAATCAAAAAAATCATTGAAAAACAATTGCGAGAGATCTCTATTTAGATCGAACAGTGTCCTGAAATACTCTTTTGGATACATTACCACCTTCCTTTCTTCTCTCAGCATACCACAGAATGCCATCATTTTTCACATTTCCTATCATGCTTCATGTACAGCAGGACTTATCTCAGCTGAAACCTCTGTCCTCTTCAGATTCCTGCGGGCACTGACTGCAAGTACCGCAAGAGAGACTGCGATCGCAAGGGCATCTGCTATCGGGGTGGCTATCCAGACACCTGTGAGGTCGAAATGAAGCGGGAGGATCAGAACAAGAGGAATAAGGAAGATAAATTGTCTCAACAGCCCGAGAATGATCGCTATCCTTCCTTTGGCAGTAGATTGGAAATAGGCAATCGAAAGCAGATTAACTCCCAGAAGAGGCAGCATCAGAATATAGTAGCGCAAACCTTCCACTGCAACGTCGACGGTAGCCGACCCCTCACTGAGAAACAGAGAGACTGCCGTGTTGGGAAAGATGTACAGCAGAAGAAAGACGACCGAAGAGAACAGTATAGTACCGAAGATGGAGTATCTCAATGTTTTTGATACTCTACCGAATTCTTCGGCTCCGTAATTATATCCCATAATCGGCTGGACCCCCTGCTGTATCCCCATCATGGGCATGATGAAGAAAGTGTACAGACTGTTGATCGCTCCCATAGCAGTTATCGCAGCCACACCTCCGTATATGCTCAGTCCCCGGTTGAGAAATGTCATCGAGAGGCTGGTTCCGATGGTCCCGATAAACGTCGGAAATCCGATTAGGACGATTTTTCCGAAGATCTTCGGCTGAATCAAAAAATCTTTCCAGGTTACTGAGATGACCGATTTTTTTCTTAAATAGAAGCTTGCCAGAAGACAGAAACCGGAAAATTGTCCGATGATCGTAGCCAGTGCGGCTCCTTCTACTCCCATATCCATCAGGCCGATGAAAACGAAATCCAAAGCGATGTTGATAACGGCGGAAGAGAGCATCGCGATCATCGACAGCAGAGGATTACCCTCGTTTCTCACCATATTGTTCAATACCAGCGAAATACTTTGGAAGATGAATCCTGTCAGGATGATTCTCATGTAGGCGGAACTTTGCACGATCAGAGTCTCCGTTGCCCCAAGAAGATAGAGAATCGGTTCCAGATTAAAGAAGACTGTCAGAATCATAACCGTAGAGACTAATATCCCCGAACTTACAGTGTTCGCAAAATACAGGTTTGCCGCTCTAATATCCTTTTCTCCAAGTTTTATCGAAAAGAGAGCTGCTCCTCCTGCTCCGATCAAAGTCGCAAAAGAGAAAAGTATGAGCATCAGAGGGAAATCGATGGTGAGACTGGCCAGCGCACTTTCTCCTGCGAATTTTCCAATGAAGATCCGGTCTACAATATTGTAGATCGCATTGACGATCATTGCTATGACCGCCGGTATGGAATATTGGAGTATCAGAGAGCCGATCGGTTTTGTCTGCAGTTCCAGTTGTTTATCCATGTAAGTTCCTTATTAGTTAGATTTCGAACTAAAGATAACAGCGCACAGTATTATAGTCAATAGGTTAGAAATCTAACTATCAAAAAAGAGAAAAAATGTTGAAACCGGACAAAACCCCTGCAATACTGGTTACAGGAGGAATCATCAGTGTCGACAACCAGCAAAATAGTGATCGTAGGGGGCGGCATGTCGGGTCTCGTGACAGCATGTCTGCTGGCGAAAGATGGAAAGGATGTTGTCCTGCTCGAGAAGAATGATACGTGCGGCGGGCTGGTAAACTCGTTTACGATAGACGGCTTTGTCTTTGATGGTGGAATCCGTGCAATAGAGAATGCCGGAATGATCCTCCCGATGCTCAAAGAACTCGAGATCGATCTTCCTCTGCTGCCCAGCAGAGTCTCAGTGGGAGTCGAAGATGAGGTGATGCATGCGGTGACTGAAAAGAGCATAGACGATTATGAGCAGCTGTTGGAGCATATGTATCCTCAAAGTATCGATGATGTCGGGAAGGTGATCAAAGTCATCAAGGATTTCAATGTCTATATGAAGGTCCTCTTCGGCGATGGCAGTCCTTTCTACAAGGACCACAAAAAGAACAGGCTGTATTACCTTACCTCATTTATTCCATGGGTGTTCGGATTTCTGAAAACAGGAAGAGCTATCATGAAAATGCAGGTTCCCGTAGAAGATTTTCTTCATGAAATCATTGAGGATCAATCCCTTTTTGATATCATCTCTCAGCATTTCTTCAAGAATACTCCGGCTTTCTTTGCTATGAGCTATTTTTCGCTATACACCGATTACTATTATCCCAAGGGAGGAGTAGGGAAACTCCCCGAGCAGCTTCAGCAGAGTATCGAAAGATGGGGAGGTTCGGTCGTCCTCAATTCCGAGATCATCCAGGTCGATACAGAAACGAAGAAGATCACCGATTCGACCGGAAGGGAATTCTCCTATGACAAACTCGTCTGGTGCGCGGATCTCAAACGGTTGTATACTGCTGTTGACGAGGGTACTTTGAACGGTCTTTCTCTGCAGAAGGCCAGAGAGAAAAGAACCAGGGTTCTTTCCGCCAGAGGTGCTGAATCGGTCTTCACCCTGTTTTTGGCGGTCGATGAAGAACCGGCCTTCTTTCAGAAGGTCTCTCACGGTCATTTCTTCTATACGCCTTCGAAGACCGGACTGGGCTCAACACATCGTGAAGACCTTGAAAAGATCAAAAGCGGATGGAATGAGGATAACAGGCTTGAGGTATTAGCCTGGCTTGACACTTTCTGTGCATTGAATACTTTCGAAGTCTCTATCCCGGTGCTCAACGATCCCGATACCGCTCCGCAAGGGAAAAGCGGTGTTATCATAAGTTTTCTGATGGATTATGATCTGGTTCTCAAAGTCGAAAAAGACGGCTGGTACGGAGAATTCTCATCCTACATAGAACAATCCCTGATCACTATCTTCGACTCGACCATCTATCCGGGAATCAAGGATAAGATCCTGTTCACAAGATCTTCAAGTCCGCTCACAATAGAACGGATTGCAGGCAGCAGTGAAGGATCAATCGTAGGATGGACATTCGAGAACCCCCTCCCGATCGATGCGGGTATGTTGAATATGAAGAAAGCTGTCCTGACTCCGTTTGACGATATCTACAAGGCGGGACAGTGGACGGTCAGTCCGGCAGGTCTTCCTACCTGTATCATGACAGCAAAGATGGTGGCAGACAGGATTAAAAAGGAAAGGTGAAAGGTGGTCTGCTCTGCGTAGAATAAAGAGCCGGCAACAGGAGTACGGGAAAAACACAGTGATCTTTGGTCAATGATTGAGGCTTATTGAATTGAATTGTCTATCTGATTGAAGTAATTCAGATCAAAAGATGTTTCAATGTGATGGATTAGATGAGTAATGAACGCTTTTCTATCTTTATTGTCAATCGCTTCTATCATTCCCGCATGCCGTTTAGTAAGATAATCGAATGGAAGCGTTTGAGGTTTCGTATATGATTGAATATATTGGATTCGTGTTCTCAATATTTCCCACATTCTCTGAATCAGTTCATTGTTACTTTTTTTGAAGAAAAAATCATGGAAAAACAAATCCTCCTCGGTTGCTTCATAGATAAGACCTTGTGTACAGAAAGTGTCTGATCTGTGAGTATGCAGTTTCAATTGTGTGGAATCTTCATCGGTAAGATCATCGAAACAGAGATTGACGGCTCCCGGTTCAAGGATCATCCGTGTTTTAATGACGTTATTGACGTATTCTTTGGTAATCTGTGTTACATAAGTTCCCTTGAAGGGAAATACTGTGAGTAATCCCTCATTTGCGAGCTGAATAAAAGCCTGTCTCACTGGAGTGATACTTACTTCGAGATCCTTTGCAATTTTAGTTTCTACCAGTCGTTCTCCACTGGGTATCGATTTATTGATAATAAGTTTTCTGATTGTATCACAGACCTGGTTGCTGATACTTTTATTCCCGGCACTTACATTTGAAGGAAGGTCCATCATTTTAATAATCCTTGATTGACGATAAGATACGATCATATTACCAGATAGGAATTTAGAATGCAATATATATACTATATTATTGTATCCTGCAGGATGCAGTAGTGTAATAATATTACAGTTTCTCTGCGAGTTTTTTGCGTCTTCTCATAATTAGGTATACATAGATAATAGTGGCGAAATATATTGATTAACGAAACTGAATATTTAAATATTTGCATATAGATAGATATAACCATATTTTTTTAATGTAAAACAATAATACAGTAAATAAAATATCTCTATTGGTTTTTCTATGGAATAGCTTTTCATAACTGTTAATGAATCCTGCAGGATGTAAAATATTTATTGACATCTGCTTGTGCTGGTGTTACTCTGGGTAAAAATAAATTGTTTAGATTTTTCGGATGAGATAATTCCGAAATGTCTGAAAGAGAGGTTATCTATGAAGAAGATTGTATTGATTAGTGTAGTTCTTCTGATGTCGGTGAGTTTGATGTTTGCTCAGGGCGCAGATGAAAAAGAAACAGCTGATAGTGAAACGTATCCAAGCGGGGATATCTCTTTCATCATTCCAAACTCTGCAGGTGGTGGAAATGATCTTACTACCCGTGCACTTATTCCGGGGCTTCAGAGAGAAACAGGAGTGAACGTGGTTCCACTCAACCAAGGTGAATCCGGTGGTGCAATTGCTGCCCAGAATGTCATGAATGCAAAACCTGATGGGCTGACATTCTATTTTAATTCACAAACCTTGATCCTGATGCCTTATGGTGGAATGCCGTCAATCGATCTTACTCAATTTCAGCCTGTGGCACAGGTCGTTGAAGATACTGGTGTAATATATGTAAAGAATGATTCACCTTATCAGACGATCGAAGATCTTATGGAAACTGTAAAGACAGAGACACTGAAAGTCGGACATAACGGAAACGGGAAACTCTGGCACCTCGCAGCAATGCAGTTGGATAATGCCATCAGCGCTGATTTTCAATATGTCGCTTATACAGCAGGCGGATCTCCAATGCTTACCGCACTTGCAGCAGGTGAGATTGATCTCTGTATCGAGAATGCAGCTGGCGGACGTTCGATGGTAGAATCAGGTCTTGTCAGACCTCTCGCTTCACTCGGATCGAATCGCCTTGAGGTGTTCGATGTTCCTACAATGGTTGAAACAGGTGTTGATCTAGTTTTCCCGGTTTGGCGCGGAGTGTTTACCAAAGCCGGAGTAAGTGAAGATATTCTGAATCAGATGGATGAATTCTTTGGAGCAACTGTTGAGTCTCCAGAGTTTGTTGAATATGCAACGAATAACGGACTTCCGGTTAGATATCGGGATCACAAAGAGTTTACTGAATTCGTCAACAAAGAGATCGGCGTGTATGAAGATCTCATGAAAAATCTCTAAGATAAGTTTTTATTGACTTTCTTCCCTGAGGTGTCATCACAGCAGGGAAGAATGCAAGATAAGGATCATTCATGAAAAACTATATTGTAGGAATTTCGGGGCTCAGTTTATCACTATATGTGTATTTTGCCTCTAAATCTTTTGAAAGAGTCGGATCTGGATTGGCGAATAATCCTGCGTATTATCCGCGGATTCTGGCAATTGTTCTCGCGTTCCTTTCTCTGATCCTGTTCATAGATTCACTGAGGAAACGTGCAAAAGTCTCGTTTCATGTTGATACGGAACTGATGAGGAATCTGAGTCTATTTCTTGCTGCTTTGTTGATATATATATTATTGCTTAAGCCTGTGGGATTTGTATTGACGACTATCGCATTCATAATCTGTATGACATGGTTTCTCGGAGGGACCAGAAAACAGGCTGTCATAGCATCAATTCCGATGTCTCTGATCGTATATATCGTGTTCTCCTTCATACTTAAGGTACCCCTTCCGAAGGGTATTCTCCCATTCTTGTAAAAGGTATAATTATATGTTTGATTTTTCATTATATACAGCAGGCCTCCCGCTGTTCGGCTTTTCTACAATAATTGGTCTACTCGGTGGAACCTTAACGGGAATCGTGATCGGAGCCCTTCCAGGTTTGAGTGCCATGATGGCAGTATCAATTCTAGTCCCTCTTACATATGGAATGGATCCTGTTGTTGCGATACTGATGCTTCTGGGTGTATACAGCGGAGCTAACTATGCAGGAAGTATTTCTGCTACTTTAGTCAATATCCCGGGGACCCCTTCAGCAGTTATGACGACACTAGATGCGTATCCTATGGCGAAGAAAGGAAAAGCAGGACTTGCCATTGGCCTGGCTACGATGTCGTCAGCAATCGGAGGTTTTTTCAGTGTAATTGTTCTATCAATGCTGTCTCCAGTTATTGCCAGATTTGCTCTGCAGTTCACTTCATTGGAGAAACTGTCCATTGCTATTTTTGGAATCAGTATCATGGCATTTATCTCGAAAGGTTCAACTCTGAAAGGGTTGGTTGCAGGAGTCTTCGGACTTCTTGTTGCCACAATCGGTTTTGATCCGAACACATCGATCCTTCGTTTCAGTTTCGGTTCAATCTACCTCAATTCGGGTATCAATTTTACAGCAGCAATGATCGGTCTGTTCGGTATGACGGAGATCATGCTTACCATAGAGAATCGGAAACAGAAGCAGAACCGTCAGGAAATTCAAAAAGTCAAGGATACCTTTGCCTGTTTCCGTTATTTTAAAAGTGTAGTTGGGAATCTTATCCGTTCAAGTGTCATCGGTGTGATAGTAGGAGCTATTCCCGGAGCCGGAGGTACAATCGGATCTATAATCTCATATGCCCAACAGAAGAAGATCTCCAAAGAACCGGAAAAGATGGGGACTGGTGCAGTCGAAGGGATCGTAGCAGCAGAGGCGGCAAACAATGCATGCACCGGCGGAGCGATGACAACTTTGTTGTCACTTGGAATTCCGGGTGATGCAGTCACCGGTATTCTAATGGGAGCATTTATCATTCATGGGCTTCAACCCGGACCAAACCTGTTCAATACGAACTTCGATCTTGTCTCAGCCATTTTCATTGGAATGTTTCTGATAAACATTTTAATTCTAGTTCTGGGTCTATTCGGAGCTCCTTATTTTGCTAAATTGCTTAACTTCCCGAGACATTTTCTAAATACAGGAATAATGGTTCTGTGTGTTGTCGGAACTTTCGGTGTGCAGAACAGTATGTTTGATGTCAAAGTTATGGTCGTCTTTGCAGTCATCGGGTTCATATTCACTAAACTTGAGATTCCTAGAGCACCTATAGTACTGGCTCTTATCCTTGGAACGATGATGGAGGAAAATCTCAGACGATGGTTAAGCCTTGCGAATGGTGATTATCTTGGATATTTCTTTGAATGCAGCAGCAAGACTCCGATTGCTCCTATCGTATTGGCGATCACAGTTTTTACGCTGATATCTCCACTGTTCAAAAAGAAACCGATTATCTCAGAGGATGCCCTCGAAGAGTATGAAGAAATGAATAAAGAGCATGACAAGTAAATATTAGGATACTGTCAAATAGTATTTACACAAATCGAATATATCACAAAAGAATACCGCCAAAAATTATATTTGGAGGAAAGAGGGTTTATATGAAAACACATAACGTGAATTGGGAGACTTTACGATCACAGGCGCAACAGCTTCTGATGAGTCTGGATGTTAATGAACAGGAAGCATTGACCATCGCTGACAATTTGGTGGATGCTGATTTATGCGGAGTTGAATCTCATGGTGTGAGCAGGATGGCAATCTACATGAAACGGATTAGTTCCGGTGTTGTCGAGAAGAAAGCAAGAGAGATTATTCGGGAAGAGCATCCTTCAAGTATCGCCTGGGACGGCTGTAACTCGATGGGAATGATCACCGGAACGAATGCCATGAAACGCTGTATAGAAAAAGCGAAAGAAACAGGATGCTGCTTTGTAGCGGTTAATCACTCTAATCACTACGGTATGGCATCATATTATGTGAAAATGGGCGCGGATGCTGGAATGGTTTCTTTCAGCGGAACCAATGCTCCGCCGAATATTGCACCTTGGGGGAGTTCAAAAGCGTATGTGGGAACTAACCCGCTGGCGATAGCAGTGCCGACTCATGGAGAGCCGATGCTTCTCGATATGGCACCGAGTGTCGTAGCTATGGGCAAAGTGATTCTTGCGGCGAAACTGGGCAAGACTATACCTGAAGGGTGGGCTCAGACTGCTGACGGAAAACCTACCACAGATCCAAAAGAAGGTATGAAAGGAACCGTTCTACCGATTGGAGGCCCAAAAGGATATGGACTCTCTTTGTTCATGGATGTCCTTTGTGGAATTCTTTCAGATGCTGAATATGGACCCCATCTCAATAATATGTGGCATGATTTTGAGAATCCTCAGAACGTGGGTCATGTTTTCTGCTGTATCGATATAAGTAAATTCATTGACATCGGGACGTTCAAGGACAGAATGATGCAGATGGTACAGGAGCTTAAAGCTCTACCAAAGAATCCGGGTGTGAGTGAGATCTTCATTCCAGGAGAAATCGAACAGAGAAGAAGGATGGAAAGGAAGAAGAACGGCATCGAATTAGCAGATGTTGTATTCAACGAATTAAAATCCTTATGTGAACAGTATGGAACGCAATTTATTTTGGAAGGAGAGATGAAATGAGATTATTAGATTGCACATTACGAGATGGGGCGAATGTGATTGGAAAAGGGTTCGATGCTGAGCTGACCATTTCAATGATCAAAGGTCTGATTGATGCAAATATCACATTGATTGAAATGGGGAACTGTCTCGGACTGGGAGCATACGAAGCAAATAATTCTATAAGTCCTCTCAATGATGCTGAGTACCTGAAACTTGTACAGCCGTTTCTTTCTCAGGCTGAGATCGGGATGTTCATGGGCTATAAGAATTCCAGCGAGAAAAATATTGCGACGGCAAAAGATGCCGGTCTACACTTTTTGAGGATCGGAGCGAATGCCGGAGACGGTACATTTGCTGTTGATGCCGTTAAAAGAGTAAAATCTGCAGGTCTTACCTGCAGGTATTCAATGATGAAAGGCTATATACTCTCTGCAGAAGAACTTGCTAAAGAAGCGCAATTACTGGAGGCTGCAGGTTTGGATGAAATTACCATTATGGATTCAGCAGGAACGATGTATCCTGAGCAGGTAGCCGAATATGTTTCGACGATGGTGAAGGCTGTGAGTATTCCTGTAGGATTTCATGGACATAATAATCTGAGTCTTTCCATGGCGAATGCGCTGGCTGCAGAAGCTGCAGGGGCAGAAGTTCTTGACTGTGGATTACTTGGAATGGCACGTAGTGCAGGTAATCTTTCCACTGAGGTTGCAGTAGCTGTATTCCAGAGGTTTGGCAAGCTGAAAGATCTTGATATGTATTCCTTGCTTCACTATTTGGACGGAGAACTGATTCCTCTGATGTCAGCCTATAATTACCGTCCGTCGATTCAGCCTATAGATCTCGTTTATGGTCTTGCCGGCTGCCATTCGAGTTTTGCATCCCTGTTCGCTTTCATAGCAGCAGAAATGAACGTTGATCTGTACAGATTGATTGTTGAAGTTTCAAAGATCGACCAAAAAAGCCCGTCAGAAACTCTGATCAGGCAGACTGCTGCGAAATTGAAATAAAAAGGAGGGTAATATCATGAAAGAAAATAAGATGAGGGCGCTTCTAGCTTCTGGAAGACCGACTATCGCTACACGGATGTGGTCGACTCTTCCTTTCTTCACAGAAGCGGTAGGAGCTACAGGATTGTATGATTATGTCGAGTTCGTTGCAGAATATGCACCATTCACATTGTACGATCTGGATAATTTATGTATGGCCTGTGAATTGCATGGTATGGGATCGATGATCAAGCTGGATTTTCAGAGCAGAGGGTATTTTGCACAGAAGGCAATCCAGAGCGGCTTTCAGTCCGTCATGTTCACTGACTGCAGAAATGCGGAAGAAGTTCAAGAATCACTGAAGATGATCACACCGGAGACTGAGGAAGATGGCGGGACTTTCGGATACGCGAACCGACGCTATATCGGTTTCCAGCCAAAGATCACCCAGATGGCTCATGCTCAGCGTCAGAGAGATATTGTCATCTCTTTGATGATCGAGAAAAAATCTGCAGTAGACAACATTGCAGAGATCTGTTCCGTTGAAGGTGTAGATATGGTACAGTTTGGGGCATCCGACTATTCATTGAGCAGAACATGGGATGCTAAAGACCATGTGGCCGAGACCAAAGAGGCGGAACGCCATATGATAAAAACAGCGATTGCTCACGGCGTTCGGCCCCGCTGTGAAGTTCAAAAACCTGAAGATGCTCAATACTATATCGATCTTGGAGTAAAGGATTTCTGCATGGGAGATCAAATGTGGAAGCTGATGGCATCATGGTCACACGATGGTGAAGCTCTCCGCGATATGATATCATCACTATAAAAGAAGTTGAGAGGATATACGATGAAATACCGCTTTCTTGGAAATACCGGAGTACAGGTTTCGGAACTTGGTTTCGGAACCATGACATTCGGCAGTGAAGCAGATGAAGCGATGAGCAGAAAATTGTTTTACCGATGTCGTGATGCAGGCATAAATCTGTTCGATTGTGCGAATATCTACGGAAATGATCGTGATGGAGATTCAGAAAAGATATTAGGCAAACTGATACAGGATTGTCGTGATGAACTTATCATAACGACCAAAGTAGGTACTCCCCGATGGGGTACTCATAATGATGGGGGCCTATCTCGCCGATACATCATGATCGAGGTTGAAAAGAGCCTTAAAAGGCTCAACACCGACCGAATAGATATCTATTTCATTCATAAGCTCGACAAGAATACTCCGATGGAAGAGACTCTCAGAGCTTTCGATGATCTTCAGAGACAGGGAAAGATTCTCTATCCTGCTATCAGTAATGCCGCAGCGTGGCAGATAGCGCTGGCTCTGGGAATCTCCGAAAGAGAGAGCCTGGCAAGATTCTCATGCATCGAACCGATGTATAATCTGGTCAAAAGGCAGGCGGAGGTGGAAATCCTTCCTCTTGCACAGGATCAGAATCTGGGAGTGATTTCCTACTCACCGCTGGCTGCCGGTCTTCTGACAGGAAAATACTCCGGAAAGAACAGAGACGCAGAGGGAAGAATAAACAAAAGTGAACGCTACAAAGGACGCTACAGCGATAAGAGTAACTTCGAAACGGCGGAGGCTTTCACTTCATACGCAAAAGAGAAGGGACTTTCACCGGTTGCTCTGGCGATCGCCTGGGTGAAATCCCATCCGGCTGTCACCGCCCCTCTGATCGGAGCGAGAAACATGGAACAACTCGAATCATCTCTGGAAGCTGTCGACATCGACATGGATGAGGACTGGAGAAAAGAGATCAGTGCGCTTTCGGTGGAACCTGCTTCTGCGACAGACAGGACCGAAGAGAAACTAAATCCTTCAATCATAGGACATTAGAAGAGGAGAATTGTATGAATATAGTCGTTTTGGACGGATATACTGAGAATCCCGGGGACCTCAGCTGGGAAGGTTTTGAGAAACTCGGCAATCTTTCGGTGTATGACCGGACTGCTGCGTCCCAGATACTCGAAAGGATTGGTGATGCCGAGGTCGTCATCACCAATAAGGTCCCCATAACAGAACAGACATTCGAAGCGTGTCCTTCGATCCGATACGTCGGAGTTCTGGCCACAGGATTCAATGTCGTTGACGTTGCCGCGGCAAAGGCTCATGGGGTCGTCGTCACTAATATTCCCACCTACGGGACAGCAGCGGTCGCTCAGTTCGCATTTGCCCTGCTTTTGGAGGTATGTCACCATGTCGGCCATCACAGCCGGACTGTACAGGAAGGTAAATGGACACAGTGTCCCGATTTCTGCTATTGGGACTATCCTCTTATCGAGCTTGCGGGCAAAACGATGGGAATAGTCGGGTTTGGAAGGATCGGGCAGGCCGTAGGAAAACTGGCGAATGCTTTCGGTATGAACGTACTGGCTTATGATGCATATCAGAATAAGGAGTTGGAACATGAAATGTGCTCCTATGAAGATCTTAATACTGTCCTTTCAGAATCCGATATCATCTCCCTTCATGCCCCGTTGACGAAAGAGACCGAAGGAATGATCAACAGAGAAAACATAGACCGGATGAAAGATGGTGTGATCATCATCAACACCTCCAGAGGTCCTCTGATAAACGAAGGAGATCTTAAAGAGGCTCTTCTGTCTAAGAAAGTTCTGGCTGCAGGTCTTGATGTCGTCTCCACAGAACCTATCCGTTCTGATAATGTTCTTTTAGGTCTCGACAACTGTATCATCACTCCTCACATCGCATGGGCTCCTAAAGAATCGAGACAAAGGCTGATGGATATAGCGACAGATAATCTGAGATCATTTCTTGAAGGGCATGCCGTGAATGTGGTGAACAGCTAGATTTCCATCCGGTTTCTGGAAAGAGTGTCTGACCAGTACACTCCTTCTATGTTTGTCTTCATGGTTTTATGAATATGACACTCTATCGTTTCAATTTCGATACGGGATGGTCGTCAAGACCATCCCATATGAAATTTTTTTTATGAATCATTGAAATTGTTCATGTTATACGATTACTATAGAACTATATTACCGAGAACGTAGAGGAGTATCACATGAATTCAATTCTATTCGCTTTGGGGCTCACTGTATTTGCCGGTCTGGCTACCGGTGTGGGAAGTGCGATAGCATTCGTCTCCAAAAAATTCAATCCGAAATTCCTTGCAGGTGCGCTCGGTTTTTCTGCGGGTGTCATGATCTATGTTTCGTTCATAGAGATCTTCGTCAAAGCCCGCGATTCTCTGTCCGTTGCCTTCGGTGATAAAAAAGGGTACTGGGTGACTACCATTGCCTTTTTCGGCGGTCTCGCACTGATTGCGATCATCGATAAGCTCATCCCGTCTTATGAGAACCCTCATGAGATTCAGAACATCGAGGTGGCCCCCAGTGAGGCGTCGGAGAAACGACTTCTCAGAATGGGCCTGTTTTCCGCGCTGGCAATTGCGATTCACAACTTCCCTGAAGGACTTGCGACTTTCATGGGGGCTCTGACCGACCCCACTTTAGGTATCAGTATCGCAGTGGCAATCGCAATTCACAACATTCCCGAAGGTGTCGCAGTGTCAGCTCCGATCTATTATGCGACTAAAAGCAGAAAGAAAGCTTTCTGGCTCTCTTTCGCATCAGGTCTGGCTGAACCGGTCGGTGCTCTGCTGGGATACTTCATCCTCCGATCGATCTTCAATGAATCTACCTTCGGCATCATCTTTGCCGGAGTTGCTGGTATCATGGTGTACATTTCACTCGATGAGCTGCTGCCGACAGCAGAAGAGTATGGTGAACACCACATAGCTATAGGTGGTCTTATCGGCGGAATGGTAGTGATGGCCTTAAGCCTTCTCATGTTTGCATAAGAACAGATTACAGATAGCTTTACATCTGCTGTTAGAGGTCGTAGGTGAGGACAAAATCAGATTGCTCCTCACCTGCCATCATAAAGATTCTTCTCCCGCTCTTATAAAATCCCATCTTCTCATAGAAACTTACTGCTTCAGGGTTTTCTTCCCATACGCTGAGCCAGATTGAGGTGCAATTTCTCTTTTCTGCCATCTCTTTCGCATATTCAATGAGAGCTCTCCCGTATCCCCGTCTTTTAAACTCCCGCAGAACATAGATTCTCTGCAGTTCCATCGAACCTTCCCTGTTGAAATCACTTTGGGCAGGAGGGAAGTTCATCTTCAGATATCCTGCATGCAGGTCATGCTCTGAAAGAAGTGCGGTCACAGAGTCGGGATCACTCAATTCTTCTCTCATAACCGCGATATTGAAGGTCTTCTTAAGGTATGCATCCATTATCTTGGGATCATTCAGTTGTCTGAATGTATCGTCATACGTCCTTCTTCCCAATTCAGCGATCAAAGCAGCATCTTCTGCTGTACATATTCTTATCGTCATGAGAAGACATTACCGGCTATCTGTGATTCGTTCAATATACCCTTTCTCCGAAAGACTCTGTTTCCAGATACATTACAATGAGTGAAGAGATCTTACAGATATACCTGTTACAAATCATTTACATATCCTTCCCGGACCTGCCATTTCCTTTGGTTGAAGACAATAGAAGGTCCCTAATTCGTTTTTTAGTTGACCGATATTAAGAGATTACACTATCTTTTGAGTAAGAGAGGTGCTGATGACAGACCAGAAGGCGGTGAAGCAGGTCCTTATTATTGAAGACGATATCGAGATCGCCAATGTCGTTGCGGTAAATCTGGAGAGTAACGGCATCAAAACTGAACAGGTTCATGACGGGATCTTTGGTCTGGAACGATCAAAATCAGGAAAGTTCGATCTCATTATTCTCGATATCATGCTTCCGGGACTCGATGGTATAAGTATCTGCAGAAGACTGAGGGAAGAAAACATCAACACGCCAATTCTTATGCTGACAGCGAAGATCGATGAGATCGATCTGGTTTTAAGTCTGGAACTCGGTGCTGATGATTATATGAAGAAACCTTTCAGCATGAGAGAGTTGATGGCCAGAGTCGGGGCCCTTATCCGCCGGGCGGGAAAACCCGTCGGCGAGAGTGATGCAGAAACAGAAGAGATGCTCCACTTCGGAGACCTTGTCGTAGATTATGCAAAGCATCAGGTCAATGTCGGAGATAAAGTACTTAATCTGACCATGAAGGAATTTGAACTACTTGATCTCTTTGCCAGAAATCCCGGGAGGGTCTTCAGCCGGTCAGATCTTTTACGTGCAGTCTGGGGGTACAATTTCGAAGGATATGAACATACTGTAAATACTCATATAAACAGACTGAGGAACAAACTTGAAACAGACCCTTCCAAACCGAAATATCTGCTGACGGTGTGGGGGCTGGGATATAAATTTACACAAGAGGCGGACCTCTTATGATATTCCGTTCGTTCTATGCAAGGTTATCAATACTCTTTCTTCTTCTTGTTTTCATCCTCGGCGGGGTAACTTTGTTCATTGCATTCGACGCTTCCACCCACCTTTTTGATGAAGTCGATCAGTTATTGAACAGAGAGTATGCCACCAGCATCTCCGAAGAGTTGTCAGCCATACTATCACAAGACCCGGCAGGGGAGGAGATTAAGGATGCCATACATTACATGATGGTTCTCAATCCCAATGTTGAGATCTATCTGCTTGACTTTGATGGTCTCATACTCAGTTATTTCGCAGGTGAAGGGAAGACGATCACAAGAGATCGTATCGACCCTGAACCGCTTGTGATTTTCCAGCAAAGCGGGGGTTATGATTCCATTTTGGGAGATGATCCGAGAACAGAGAATGAGAAAAAACCTTTTTCCGCCGCCCCTATGCAGATCAACGGAGAACCCGGCTGGGTTTATGTGATCCTGAGAGGACAGGGGTTCGATACTTCTCTCGCAATGGTCAAATCAAACTATTATCTGCGATCAGGATTATCGACATTTCTGATAGCTCTTCTATTCACTCTCATTGCAGGATTCTTTTTATTTTTCATCCTTACCAACCGGTTAAGAAAACTCACCGGAGATGTGCAGATCTTTAAAGAAGGAAGGTATGATCACAGGGTAGAGATCAAAGGAAATGATGAGCTCGCTCAATTGGGAGCTACTTTCAATGAGATGGCGAAATCTATAGAAGAAGGTATTCAGAAACTGACTGAAGCCGATCATCAGAGAAGCCGCCTCATAGCAAATATTTCACATGATCTGAGAAGTCCTCTGACTTCCATCAGAGGTCATCTCGAGACCCTCCTGCTTGAAGAAAACAACATTCCGGAAAGCGAGAAACGGGAATATGTGGAGATCGCCCTGCGTAATGTCGCGGGATTCCAGCGGCTGGTGGAAGAATTGCTTGATCTGGCACGGTTCGAATCAGGTCAGATAGTCCTAGAAGAATTAGAGTTCTCTCCGGCGGAACTGCTGCAGGATGTTGTGTTGAAGATGCGGGGACAGTCAGACTCGTCCTCGATAACCATCAATTATGAACCGGATCCGAACCTTCCTCCGTATAAGGGAGACATAGGTCTGTTTGAACGCGCAGTTACAAATATCATAGGAAATGCAATCGAACATACTCCTGAAGGAGGGACGGTAAGCGTTGATCTGTCTTTTGATGACAACATCTATTCCATATCGGTCTCAGACAGCGGACAGGGAATCCCGTCAGATAATCTGCCTCACGTATTTGAGCGATTCTATCGCGCGGACAAAAGCAGGAACAGAAAAACCCGGAGTACGGGACTTGGTCTTGCTATCGCAAAAGAGGTAGTCGAACTTCACGGCGGCACTATAGAAGCGGGAAACTCCTTCGAAGGTGGTGCAATATTCACCATCACCCTTCCTTTGATAAGTTAATCTTTCTTTTACCTTCTGTTACACTCTTGTGATAATTTCCCCTTACCTTTGGCTCAGGAGGTAACGGGATGAAAACGTTAACCATATCAATAATTATAGTATTAGCAATCAGTTCCCCTCTTTTTTCAGGAGGAAAGAAGGAATCGGCCCCGGAGCCTGAGAATGCCATGATGATGATGGTACAGGACGGGCAGACCATGAATACAACTGCAGAGCCTTTCATAGATTATCAGAACCTGGAACAGGCGAAAATGATCGCTTCGGAGGCGCCTACAGTACTTTTCTTCTATGCTTCCTGGTGTCCAACCTGCAGAAGTGCACGCGAAGAATTCAACGAACGGCAGGATGAACTTAAGCATATCAACATCATATTGGTCGATTATGACAATTCAGATGATCTTCAGAAAAAGTATGGAGTTTCCTATCAGCATACCTTTGTACAGATAGATGAAAACGGGGAAGCCATAGTCAAATGGAATGGCGGGGCCACTGACAGCCTGCTTTCAAATGTAAAGGACGGCTCATAATGGTACTTGCTTTTTTCGCTTTCTTATCAGGTATAGTGACGATACTATCACCCTGCATTCTTCCTGTACTCCCTATCGTCCTTTCGGGGACGGTAGGGGGGAAGCGTAAACCTGCAGGTATCGTCACAGGATTCATCTTCAGTTTCAGCCTGTTCACATTGACTCTTTCCGCCCTGGTTCAAACACTTTCAATATCTGCTGAAGCCCTGCGAATCGTTGCGGTAGTGATCATCATAACTTTCGGAATTATTTTGATGATCCCTAGACTGCAGCTTGCCTTAGAGGTCCTTCTATCAAAAGTTGCACGTACGAAAAGTTCTGCAAAACGTGAGGGATTCTTCGGAGGAGTAATGACCGGCTTCAGTCTCGGCCTGGTCTGGACACCCTGTGTAGGTCCGATCATGGCCTCCATAATCACTTTGGCCGTAAGTCAGCAGTTGGATGGAGGGGCGGTGATCATTGTTGCAGCCTACTCATTAGGTACTGCACTCCCTATGTTCGCGATCATGGCCGGCGGCCGGAAGCTTTTGAATCGTTTCCCGAAGATCACAGAGAGAACCAAAGATATTCAACGTTTCTTCGGATCTGTCATGATTGCTGCAGGGCTGATGATCGGCTTCGGTGCCGACCGTAGTTTCCAAACATTCATTCTGGATGTATTTCCGAATTACGGAACAGGTTTGACCCGCTTCGAACAGGGGGAGCTGGTACAGAAAGCCCTGAATGACCGCAATGGAATGAGTGATGGGTTCGACTGGACAAATGCTCCTCAATCGGCCCGGGTTTCGAATTACGGGAAAGCGCCAAAACTCATAGCTGAAGGGCCCTGGCTGAACACCGGACAACCTTTTTCGATGGAGGATCTGGAAGGTAAGGTTGTCCTGTTGGATTTCTGGACCTACAGCTGTATCAACTGTGTGAGAACGATTCCTCACCTCAGAGAATTGTACGACACATATGAGAAGTATGGGTTTGAGATCATCGCGGTTCATTCACCGGAATTCCCTTTCGAAAGAAATGTCGGCAATGTCTCAAAGGCGATCGAAGAATTGAATATAACCTGGCCGGTTGTCCTCGATAACGATTTCTCTCAATGGAATGCCTACGACAACCGGTATTGGCCGGCTCAATTCTTCATTGACGGCAACGGAGAGATCAGGTACTTCCATTTCGGTGAAGGTGGATATGAAGAGGGAGAGCAGGTGATACGGACCCTTCTGAAGGAGAACGGGGCTGAACTGGAAACTGAAAATGATACGAAAACATCCAGCGATACTATGGGACAACGTACTGCTGAAATCTATCTGGGATACTCAAGGTCAAAGAATTTTATTTCCGGGAAAATTGATGAGATAGATGTTCTCACCTCTTTCGAGAAAGAAGAAGATCTCGAAGAAGGAGAGTGGACGTTAGACGGCAGGTGGATCATCAGAAATGATTTTATCGAAATCGACGGAGATGGGGAATTGGAGCTCCGCTTCGAGGGAAAAGACCTTTTTATCGTCATCGAACCCAGAGATGATAAGAGTGTCGTCACAGTTGAAATAGATGGGAACAAACCGCAGGACACCCCTGATGTGACCGACGGTGTGCTCACACCTGGCAGCAGCAGATTGTACCATCTGGCAAGTTTCGATGATTCGGATGAAAAATTCCTGAAACTTAAGATTTCAGGTCACCTGAGACTGTTCACATTCACCTTCGGTTGAACAGATTCATGCAATATGGATCCGTTCAATAGCCTGTAGACAGATTTTCTGTCAAAAGTCAAAAAGACTATCGGAGTCAATATTATGAAAGATAATCAAATAAAATATGTGCTTATCGTATTAGTATTCCTGATCTTTATACCACTAATTCTGATATCACGGGGAAATCAGGAATCATATGAGAAGACAACATCATTTTCCATTGAGGAGACTGACCCCTTCCTCCCTGTCGGCTATGAAGAGGGAACATGGGAGAAACTGTCAGATGAACAACTGCATGAACGACTGACCCAGATGCAGTATGATGTAACACAGCATGAAGGCACCGAACCTGCCTTCAATAATGAGTTCTGGGATAATAAAGAAGAGGGTCTCTATGTAGATATCGTATCCGGTGAACCACTATTCAGTTCCACCGACAAATTCACATCAGGTACGGGATGGCCGTCTTTCACAAGGCCGTTATCCTCCGGGAATATCGTAGAGATTATTGATACTTCATATGGTATGAAAAGAACCGAGGTAAGGAGCTATTTCGGTGATTCCCATCTCGGTCACGTGTTCTCGGACGGACCCGATCCGACAGGACTTCGCTACTGCATCAATTCGGCATCTCTCAAGTTCATCCCCAAAGATGATCTGGTAAAAGAAGGGTACGGGAAATTTCTCTATCTGTTCGGTGAAGAGAGTTCACGTCTTGTCATCAGAGAAGAGCTTCCCGATTGGAAAGAACTGTATGACAACGAAGAGATTGAAACAGCAGTCTTTGCAGGCGGATGTTTCTGGGGTGTAGAAGCAGTATTCGAGCAGCTTCATGGAGTGGTTCATGTCGAATCAGGGTACAGCGGGGGGACAGAAGAGTCGGCCACGTACTATCAGGTTTCATCAGGGAAGACGAATCATGCGGAAGCCGTGAGGATACTCTATGATCCAAGCCTTATTGATTATGAAACGCTGCTTGAAGTCTTCTTCACGGTCGCACATGATCCGACTCAGCTTAATTACCAGGGACCGGACAGAGGTCGTCAATATAGATCAGCGATCTTCTTCACTGATGAACAGCAGGAAAGAGAAGCAGAGCAATATATAGAAGACCTGACCGAAGCTCAAATATTTGATGATGAGATCGTCACTAGAGTCATTGAACTCAAGGCCTTTTATCCAGCAGAAGATTATCATCAGGACTTCTTGATCAATAACACAGAGCATCCATATATCACCCAGTGGGATATTCCCAAGTTGGAAGACTTGAACGAAACCTACCCGGAGCTGCTTGCAGTGAATAATAGCGGAACCTTTGAGAAAGTGAATCAACTGACTAAAATCAATGAAATGAAGTGATCTCCGAGAGTTCAATAAATATTATTGCACACGTAAATGTAGAAAGACACAGATAAAGCCTGACGTGAAGGAGAACGTCAGGCTTTATCACTTTCATGTAATCAATGATAGAGATGCTATTATAAAAGCAGACACAAAGGGATAGATTCTTACCCGAAAAAAACAGTTTAAAAAAGTGCGTATTTGTGGTAAATGGGATATTTGAAAAGTGCGTATTTGTTGAAACTTGGGAAAGATTGGGGGTTCCTTATGTTTGAAAGGAAGATCTATTCTAAATTGCTAAAATGGAAAAAGGAATCGAAAGGGAGAACGGCTCTTTTGATTGAAGGGGCAAGACGGGTCGGAAAATCAACGATTGTCAAAAAATTTGCTGAAAGAGAGTACACGAGCTACATAATGATCGATTTTGCATTTGCCTCATCTGCAATTCAGAATCTGTTTAAAGATTTGTCTGATTTGAATTACTTTTTTTTACAATTACAACTTCAATATGGTGTAAATTTAGTCGCAAGAGAGTCTCTGATAGTATTTGACGAGGTTCAATTCAATCCTCTTGCAAGACAGTCTATAAAACTTCTGGTGGCAGATGGAAGATATGATTTTATTGAAACCGGCTCTCTGATCTCTATTCGAAAAAACGTAAAAGATATTTTGATCCCCAGTGAAGAACGAAAACTTCAAATGTACCCTATGGATTTTGAAGAATTTTTATGGGCCACAGGAGATACACAAACACCGAAACTCTTACAAAGAATGTTTGATGAAAGAATATCTATAGGCGATGAGCAAAACAGAAATATGATGCGAAAATTTAGGCTATATATGCTAGTTGGGGGAATGCCTCAAGCAATCAAAGCATATATAGAGAGTAATAATCTGGAAACAGTGGATCAGATTAAAAGGGATATAATCAATTTGTATGAAGATGATTTTTATAAGATGGATTCGAAAGGAAAGATTTCAGCGTTGTATGATGCTGTTCCCTCCGAATTGAATAAACATTCCTCAAGTTTTCAGATCTCAAGTATCCTGCCTAATGACAGAAAAGATTCCGTATCAGAAGAAATATCAGAACTTAATTCTTCAAAGACCGTAATGACATCTTACAATGTCAGTGATCCAAATATAGGCCTGTCCAATATGTTCAATAAAGATAAATTCAGGCTCTATTTAGCAGATACAGGTCTGCTTGTCACACTGATCTTCAAGGATAAAGATTTTACAGATAACATTATTTATACAAAACTATTAAATGACAAATTGCCTGTCAGTTTAGGTATTATATATGAAAATGCAGTTGCACAGATTCTGACTTCTAATGGGAAGAAACTTTACTATCACACATATTATGATAAAAAACAAAAGAAAACCTATGAAGTGGATTTCCTAATTGCAAAAGAAGATGAAATATCTCCTATTGAAGTAAAAGCTTCAGGATATAAGACTCACAAGTCCTTAGATATGTTTTCAAAGAAATATTCTGGAAG
Organism: Sphaerochaetaceae bacterium; assembly: GCA_028532915.1. Lineage (GTDB taxonomy): Bacteria > Spirochaetota > Spirochaetia > Sphaerochaetales > Sphaerochaetaceae > SABI01. The sequence goes on along the minus strand of JAQQAI010000004.1, from coordinate 5,773 downwards.
GATCAGGGAGAGAATCGTAATATATACGAAAGATCTGAAAATTCAAGGAGATACCATCTATTTACCTGTCTATCTGACAATGTTCTTATGAGTGTGTACTCCTATTAGCGCCGCTGTTATAATCGTCCAGCGGTCGAGAGAAAGGTGTGAATAACTGCAAGGGGTGATGTGTATTCCTCCTGATCTGGTCAGGGAAAGATCCTTTATCCCGTTGAAACCAAGTGAACACATAGTTTTCAATGAATACTATGTAAAAGCGTATATGTATGAAGCGATAGGTTAAAAATCTGACTTTTTAAAAACTGCAAGGCTAACTTATTCAGTTATGGCAAAGATGTGATAAGTCGTTATTGTTTTGTATACAGGACAATAAAAGTTATATATTGTCTTGAATGTAGAACGTTATAATGTTACTATTGTTTTGTATACAGAACAAAAGGGCGGAGATACCATGATTGATAAAGAATTGCTCAAACAAATCATAATTGAAAATAGAGAACTTGTAACATCCCTCGATTGTATTGAAAGGACCATTGTCCTTGAGGAGAATATGCCCTACGTTTTTGTGGGATTACGACGAAGCGGAAAATCATATCTATTGTATCAGAGAATTCGTGAACTGGTCCAAAAAGGGGCCTCATGGGATTCGATTCTATTGATCAATTTTGAAGATGAAAGACTGATAAATTTCAAAGTCGAGGATTTTAACAGTCTCCTTGAAGCTCATTACCAACTATTCAATACGAAACCGATCCTCTTTTTGGACGAAATCCAGATCATTGAAGGATGGGAGAAGTTTGCTCGACGATTGGCAGACTCGAAATATCTTTTGTATATAACCGGTAGTAATGCGAAGATGTTGAGCAGAGAGATCGCTACAACTCTAGGGGGGAGATTCCTGATTCATGAGGTGTTTCCCTTTAGCTTCAAAGAATTCCTGCGCGCAAAACATATTACTCATAAGAAAGCAGATGTATACTCGACAGAAAAGAAAGCCAATCTTGTGTACGAATTCAATGAATTTCTCCATTTCGGTGGATTACCTGAAATTGCCGCGATCACATCGAAAAGAAATTATCTCAACAATATCTTCCAAAAAATATACCTGGGTGATATAGCCTTACGAAATGATATCAGTAATACCAATGCTTTAAGGTACATTCCGAACAAACTGGCAGAATCTGTGAGAAACCCGATCTCTTTCTCGAGATTGACAAATCTGATAAAAAGTTCAAAGGTGAAAGTAGGAAAGAACACAATAATTCAATATGTAGAAATGATGAAAGATTCCTTTCTGGTGTTCGATATAAAGAACATCGATTCAAAATTCAGTGAGAAGATTACGAATCCGAAATACTATTTTTATGATACAGGGTTATTAAACTTGTTCCTTCTACATCAGGATTCCGCCTTATTAGAAAATCTTGCAGCCCTTTACCTGGTTCAACGTTTCGAGAAAGAGTCTGTGTTCTTTTTCAACAATACTTCTTATGAAATAGATTTCTATCTGCCTGATTCAGATATGGCAGTGCAAGTCTGTTACTCCATGAGCAATGATGAGACACAAGAGAGAGAAATAAAAGCTCTCATACAATTCTCAGCGTTCAGGAAATGTAAAAAGTTATATGTGATCTCATTTGATGAAGAAAGAGTGATTGAAAAAGATGATTGCACTATAAACGTTATCCCGCTGTGGAAAATCTTATTAGGTTACTCTTCTTTACTGTAACGACAATAATGATTGGTGGCTGTATCTACGTGGTATGATCTTCTCTCTGATTATTCCTTGATTCCGCATTCAGGATTTCTTTGAAATGGTTATGCGCGTTCCGGTTCCCTGATCCAGGCTATCGATACGGCCCCTTTGCCCGCATGCAGCGAGACTACCGGAGAGGTTTCCTGAATGAACTTGGGCTGTAGACCTGTCTTCTGTTGTATGATCAATGCGATTGTGTGTGCAAGTTCAGGGGCTTTGACGTGCGAGATACTGAATTCGGTGATACCGCCATGCTTCCAGTCTCTGACAAATCGTCGAATCAAGGCAGACGCACTACCGTTCTGGGTAAGTTTGATTCCCTTGATAGCTCCAGAGCCTTCTGGAGAGAGTCCTACTATCGGTTTGATTCCAGATCTGACGATGAGCCTTCCGATCTTCTCAGGGACCCTTCCTCCGCGTACCATCGATTCAAGAGACTGGACAGAGACGAGGATGGTCGACCTTTTGATCAGAGAGGCGATCCTGTCTTTGATCGCAGGAGCAGATTCCCCATCAGCGGCAGCTTGTGCCGCTTTGATGGTGATCAGTCCCTGAGCTCCTGCGTTACGCTTACAATCGATGATTTGTATCGGGTAATCGCGCTTTCTCAACTCCCGGGCGGCGAGCTCGTATGTGCGGAAGGTTCCGCTCAGTGCAGCAGAGACCGAGATTATGATAATTTCCCTGTAGTGTTCGGAGAGGAACTCAAGGTGTCGTCCTATGCTTCCTGAAGATGGCATCGAAGAGGTTGGAAGGTCTTCTGAAGTGAGCATTGTCTCAAGCAGGTAGGTGTTATCGACTGAGATGCGGTCGATGAATGAACGGTCATTCCACTGGATGACCTGTGGTATCTGGTAGATCTGCAGAGTATCTTTAAGATACTGCGGGATATCGGCAGATGAGTCGGTAACGATGGCAATATCAGACAGACGCTCATGAATCGCTGCATACTGTGCGAGCATATCATCGACTTTGGTTTCTTCAATACGGGAGAATTCTTCTAGTTTTCTGAAGACCATGTTCGGTGACCCGGTATGGATGTGGACCCGCATCATCTCTTTGTGAGACCCGATCACTAAAGAATCACCCAGATCGTGGAGCGCTTCTTTCGCCTTCTCGGGAGCAATTGTGCATGAGCAAAGCAGAGCTTCGGTACAGTAACGAAAGGTCGGCCGTTCAAGTAACTGCTCATGTGCGTCTGAGAGCTGATGTTCAATTTCAAAGGACTGATTTTCCTCCATTCGAACGTCCTTGCCGTGACTGAGATATTGATCGATTCCTTCCAAAAAATAGACGAAAGCCCTGGCCCCGGCATCTACCACCCCGGCCTTCTTGAGAGCCTGCAGTTGCTCGGTAGTCAGAGTCTCAGCTGTTTTTGCAGATCGAAGAGCGCGCCTGAGCAGCAGGGGAATGGGGGTCTTAGCATGCCATGCCTCATTTATCGCTCTGGACCAGGAGTGCATCACAGTCAGGATAGTTCCTTCGACGGGTGTCTCTACTGCATCATAGGCAAAGGTTACAGCACTGTTCACCGAAGCAACGAAATTCTGAACACTCAAAGCTTCGAAGTCTTTTGCAACTTCATAGAAGCCTCGGAAGAACTGTGCGATGATCATTCCGGAATTACCCCGTGCACCGATGAGAGCTGACTGTGCCATCTTGTCGGTAGTCCGTGCGATTGACTTCGAACGGTTCGTTTTTGTGAGGGCTGCCTTGAAAGTGTGGAGCATGTTGGTTCCCGTATCCCCGTCGGCGACAGGAAATACGTTGATATCGTTGATCTCCTGCTGATTGCTCAGCAGATGATAGTATCCGCAGGATACAGAATCGAACAGCTTAGTTCCGGTTATGAGCATCAATTTCCTCCCTGGATTTCTGTTTTGACGAAGTGAATGTTAACTCGGTCCCGTGAATGAGCCGATAGAGATTCTTTCTGTGCGAGAAGGCTATGAGAAGGAACAGAACACTGAGAAATGCGACGATATACGGATCGAATGCCTTTTTTGTGACCATGCTCAGAAGTATGTAGTAGGGGATGACAAGGAACAGGGAGGTCAGCGAAGCTGCAGATGAATATCTGCTGACGGCCAGAACCAGAGCAAAGACCGTCAGAGCAAAAGGGATAGCCGGGGGATAGATCACCGCTATTGTTCCGGCACCTGTAGCCACCCCCTTGCCCCCTTTGAACTTTTTTAGGTATGGGGAATAAATGTGCCCGAACACGGCAGAGAGGCCGGTGAGGAGGTATCCTGGAACGGTGAGTCCGATGACCGACCGGGCAATCAGGACCGGCAGGGCACCTTTTAGAATATCGATAACAGCGACGATCAATCCATTCTTAACTCCTAAGGATCGTGCCGTGTTCGTTGCACCGCTGCTGCCGCTTCCAAAAGAGAGAATCGATACCCCTCTGCGCTTAGCAAGGAGGAAGGCCGTCGGTATCCCGCCGATGAGATAGGCGCCGATACAACTGGCCGGAATTACCATAATCTCTATGCCCATCTATTTGATCCTTCGGGGGATCAGCAGTGGTGTCTTTCGAATATACTCCTGATAATACGACTCATTGCCGTAGCGCTCCTTCCAAGACTTCTCGAGCAGTGGTATGCCGCTCACGAACAACAGCAGAAGTGTTATGAATACCGGTCCGAGAAGTACGAGATATGAAAGGCCTTTCAGATATGGGAGGATGACAAGAGCGAGTCCCCACCACACCAGCATCTCTCCGAAGTAATTCGGGTGACGGGAATACTTCCATAATCCTGTAGTGATCAACCGTTTTGGATGGACCTTCTTGAATGCTGTCTTCTGTGCATCGGCAGCCGCCTCTATGATGAAGCCTGCAACCCAAAGGATTAGCCCTGCAGTGAGAGCCAGCGGGTAGATGGTTTCGGATTTGTGAGAGAGTAGAAAGATCTCAGGAAGCATTACGATCGAAACGGTGAAGGTCTGCAAAAGCCAGAAGGCCCCGAATTTGAGAAAGGAGTCACGCTTATCATCGAAGCGATGATCCACTTTGATCTGCAGGATACGTGTGAGAAGATAGCCGCCGAGCCTCAAAGCCCACAGAACGACACCGAAGAATATTATCAGCGAGATCGTGTTCAGATGAGCATGCACTATGAGCAGGTAGATGCTTAGCAGGATGAAGCTCAACGTATAGGAGAGGTCTGTGACGATGTCAGTCTTCAGTGTGAATGCTATGATGAAGAATAGCAGATTGATCGCTGCGATGATAAGCAGGCTCTCTAGATAGATATTCATTATAACCTCCCTATTTTTTTTGTAATGAATTTAAAAAATACCACGAATAGTACAATACGACAACAAGAAAGAAGATACTCGAAGAAAAATGCTTCATGATAATCAAAGATCACTGAGAATGAATCCCACCTGTAATAGTAAAGGATATTCATACTATGCATCCACATTCTACCATGATAGACTGGATATATGGGAAAAGTATTTTCTTTTCCCTGAAACCATTGCCGTGTCGCCGGCAGCACAGATATGTGCGCTAGGAGTTCTGTATGATGAGAATCGCACTCTTGAGCTTCATGATCATTCTTGTTTTGGTACTATGGACCGGTTGCACCACCTCTATTTCGCCTGAGATGTCCGATCTGCTGGTAGACAAGGTAGACCTCACACGTTACAGCGGCCTGTGGTATCAGGTGGGACGGTATCCTCACTCCTTCCAGCGGGGAGAGTGCGGTGACTCAACCGCAGAGTACAGCTTGAGAGAAGACGGCAAAATCAATGTGCTCAACAGATGCTGGGAAGATGAGTACGGTGGAACCTATTCGCAGCAGGTGAGAGCTGTAGGTACTGCGATGGATGAACGGGGCAGTTGGCTGCGGGTTGTCTTCTTCAAGGTTTTTCCTGCCGCATACCTGATAATCGAACTCGACGAGGAGAACTACCAGTGGGCTGCTGTCACAACAGCCAATAAAGGTTCTCTCTGGATTCTCAGCCGTACGCCTGCACTGGATGAGAAGACCTTCGAGCAGATCCTCT
>JAQQAI010000003.1 GCA_028532915.1 Sphaerochaetaceae bacterium | reverse complement strand
ATAACTCTCTCCCAGTAGGAGGAGATATTAAGCAACACTATTCCGTTGGAGAGAATACCCATGAATGTTGCACCTATCAGAGTGCCTATGAGAGTTCCTTCACCTCCCGACATCGCTGTACCGCCGATGATTGCAGCAGTGACACTCGGCATAACCCAAGAAGCTCCCATCGTCGGCTGCCCGGCATTCATCCTACTTGTCATCAGTATTCCTGCCATTGCTGAAAAGAGACCGGAGAACATATAGACATACATGATCTCAAGGTCAACTTTTATTCCTGCGAGGGTTGCAGCAATCTTGTTACCGCCGGCAGCATATACATTTCTCCCAAATGGGGTTTTCATCAATACATAGTGCATTATACCAAAGACGATGATCATGATGATTACCGGAATCGGTATGATGCCCACCATACCCTGTCCGAGAAAAGTAAATGATTGAGGAAGCTCCAACACGGGATATCCTTTCGTAATCACAAGGATCAAGCCTCCAAGAACTTCACCCATAGCCAGCGTCACAATAAAAGCGTTCAGTTTAAGACGACCTATCAGATATCCGTTTATCAGCCCCATCCCCATACCGAAGATCAGGGCAAGTGGGACACCAATCATTACGGGCAGTCCGAAATGTGCCTCTGAGATGAACAGAGAAACCAGAATTCCGCTGAGACCTGCCACCGACCCCACAGAAAGATCGATTCCGGCTGTCAACAAGACTAATGTCTGTCCCAAAGCGACGATTGCGATAAATGAGACCTGCCGGATTACTGTCCCAATATTATATGCTGTCAAGAAGGTATCTGTCGCAATACCAAGGATCAGACAGATTCCCAATAATCCGAAGAAGATATTGATCTCCTTTGATTTCAATATCGTTGCCATAGACCTGTTGTTTTTGAATATATTTTTCATTTACTGATTCTCTCCTGCTGTTAATGCAATATGCATCAGTTTTTCCTGTGTTGCCTCTTGAGCCTCAATTTCCCCTTTCTTCTCACCTTCATGCATCACCATGATCCGGTCCGAGATATCAAGGATCTCCTCCAGTTCGGAACTAATGACGATGATCGAGACTCCTGTTTCGGTGAGTTGTCTCAACAGATTGTGAATCTCCTGTTTCGCCTGGATATCGATCCCGCGTGTAGGTTCATCCAATATGATGATTTTACTTTTTGCCAGAAGACATCGTGCGATGATCACTTTTTGCTGATTTCCTCCGGAAAGGTTCTTTATCTGCTGATGATTGGATGAGACTTTTATCCCCAGAGAATTGATATAACTTGAAACATCGTTATTTAGCTGTACATCATCGATCATTCCATGATGAAAATAATGCGAAGTATGTGAAAGTGCCATATTCTTTGCTACGCTGAGCAGTGGAATTATTCCCATCTGGCGGCGTTCTTCAGGAACATAAGCAATATGATGATTGATAGCATCTTTAGGATGCCTGTGGGTAATCTCCTTGCCGTTTAGCAGCATAACGCCTGAATCAGGGGAGGTCATCCCGAATATAGCATTCGCTAATTCAGTACGACCCGATCCGACCAGCCCGCTTATTCCGAGGATTTCTCCCTCATGCAGGTCAAAGGAGACATCAGTGAATTCCTTTTTTCTTGTCAGATTTCTCACTGAGAATACTATAGGATTCGAGACCTTACTCTCCTTCACTGCCCGTTCATTCTTGTGAAGAGCTCTTCCTACCATGAGAGAAACCAGCTGGTCAATTGTTGTAGACTCCGGCGAGACAGTGTCAATAAGACACCCGTCTCTCATGACAGATATACTATCTGAAAGAGCCATTATCTCATTCATTCTATGAGAAATGTAAAAGATAGTCGTTCCTGAATCTTTAAGTTCGTGGATAACTTTAAACAACTGTTCGCTCTCTTTATCTGTCAAGCTTGCTGTAGGTTCATCAAAAATGATCAACTCTGCTCCAAACGACAGGACACGCGCTATCTGAACCAATTGCTGATTCGCAACCGACAGACTTTTCGCTTTCTGCTGAACCTGGATATCGGGATTTAGCTTGTCGATGGTCTTCTGGGCTATCTCTATCTGTCTGAGATTATCAACTCTTTTGATGACCCCTTTCTTCAATGGAAACATCCCCAGCGTAATATTTTCGGCAATACTCATATTGGGAACGAGGTTCAGTTCCTGTGCAACGATTCCTATTCCCAATTTCTGTGCATCTACCGGAGAATGAATTCTGACGGACTCGCCTTTATAGAAAATCTGCCCGTTATCTGGCTGGTAAATTCCCATAAGGACGTTCATCAAAGTACTCTTTCCGGCACCGTTTTCACCCACAATAGAGTGAATCTTACCATCCTCAGCTGAAATCGAAACAGAATCGAGGGCTTTCACCCCCGGGAAATTTTTTGAAATATTCTGCGTTTGTAATAAAATTGACACAAGTTTCTCCAAGAAAACTGGCTTGAAGCAAATGATCAAGCCAGTTTTATTTCAATATTCTATAGATCGGCCTTGGTAATAATTCTGGACCCGGTCTGATGCTCTGCAGGAATTGTATGGTTCATATTGATCGCTGTCAAATACATTACTGACCAATATCCCTGTTCCCACTGTCGCTGTGCTGCCGTAGCATCAATCACGCCCTCTTCGATCAGCTGAAGAGTTTCATCCAGATCGTCCATACCGACAATGTGGACTTTTCCGGCCTTTCCTGCCAATTTGATAGCTCTTGCTGCTCCGATCGGGGCTGAAGCATTACAACCGAAGATACCTACCAATTTGCTGTGAGCCTGAAGAGCATTCTCTGTAAGCTCAACTGCCTTCTGCATGTTATCATTGTCAGCCCTTTCAAAGACTAAGTCGATATTGGGATATTCTGAAATAGCTGCTTTAAATCCTTTCACACGACCCACATGATTGGGAGCTGAAAGAGACCCGCTCAAAATTCCTACCTCACCTTTTTCTCCGATGGTATCAGCAAGGAAATGCCCTAGGCGGTATCCATCTTCGAAGTCCTTATTATGCCCCACATAGAGAGGTCTTGAGCTGTCCGGAGCATCAGTATCAAAAGTAATCACATTCACACCCGCCTTGATCGCATCATCAATCAATTGTGCCTCTGATGCAGGATCTAATGCTGCGATTGCGATACCGTCAGGTCTTCTGCTGACATTCGATTCGATCTTCTCCATGTGTTTTGTGAGATCAGCTTCTGTAGGTGGATCGAATTTGATCTTCACATTCACACCCATCTGAGCCAGATTCTCGGCTGCAGCTAGCGCTCCATCCTGAACAACATCATACCATGGATGCACGACCTTCGGAATGAATACATATTCCAGAACATCATCGACAGGCTGAATCAGTGCTGCCTGACCACTCAAACTTTCTGATTTTTTTTCATCTTCTTTCGTTTCTGCCTGCGGATTCGCAAATAATACGCTTGAGCATGCTAAAAGAAGAACCAATAGAACAGTTAATACCTTCTTCATAAGGAACCTCCTAAAATTTTATCTTCCTTATTATATGATTTAAATTTTCGTATTGTCAAATATTTTTTTCTATAAATTTCTTTTTACGAAAATTTTAGCAAACAAACAAATATACAGAAAAAATATTTTTACGATAAAATCATTATATCTATTTATATATTATATAATTAATATAATAAATTTACAATACATAAAGCGTAACGTATTTTGACTTGCATTTTCGTTTTTTTTGGTTTATAGTCAAATCATAGATATTTTTAGGAGTTTTTCATGACTATAAAAGAGCTAGAGCTTAAAGCAAACAGCATACGAAAAGCTATTGTCAATATGATATATAATGCGAAGGGAGGTCATCTCGGAACTTCATTATCTGAAGTCGATATCCTGACATATCTTTTCTTCTCGTGTATGAACATTGATCCGGAATCCCCAAAAAAGGAAGAGAGAGACCGATTCATTCTCAGTAAAGGCCATGGGTCTGAAGGACTCTACTGCACTTTGCAGGCAAGAGGATACTTTCCTGAAGAATGGATCGATCATTATATGGATCATTCAAATCCTCTGACAATCCATCCGACGAACAAAGTCCCGGGTATAGAGGTATGTACCGGTGCTCTCGGACACGGTCTTTCGATAGCTGCCGGCATCGCTCTATCTGCAAAATTAAACGAAAAGAATTATAAATGTTTTGCTCTTACCGGTGACGGTGAACTCCAGGAGGGATCAAACTGGGAAGCCGCGATGTTCGCCAGTCAGAAGAAGCTTGACAATTTTGTGTGGATTATTGATTACAATAAGCTTCAATTGTTCAAATCCGTTGAAGATACAGTGAGTCTCGAACCCATCAGAGGAAAACTCGAATCATTCGGATTTGATGTTCATGAAGTTGACGGAAACGATATGACCGGTATTCATAATACGTTCAGTTCGATTGATTTCACCTGCGGTAAACCCCATGCGGTCATAGCCCACACTACTAAAGGTAAAGGGATTTCGTATGCAGAGAATGTTGCTGCATGGCACCATAAGATCCCGAATACACAAGAATGGGAACAAGCTATCAAGGAGCTCAACAATGCCAGAGTATAAAAGAAAAAGTATAAGAGCATCTCAGATTGAAGAATATATCTCACTGGTAGAACAGGGTGTAAATATCATCTATGTGGTCAGTGATTCGATCAGTACAAGCAAGATCGCACCATTTATGGAAAGATTTCCTGAAAGACTGGTGAATGTGGGAATTGCAGAACAGAACCTGATCGGAGTCGCGACAGGTCTCAGCAACGGCGGGTTCATACCCGTAACCGGGAATGCTACTCCCTTTCTCATATCCCGCTCTAACGAACAGTTGAAAGTCGATGCCAGTTATTCACATACTAATATCAAAATCAATGGGCTTCACGCAGGGTTCAGTTACGGTACTGACGGGGTAACCCATCACGAAGTGAACGACATTTCTACAGTAAGAGGATTTCCCTCCTTCGAGATTTTCGCTCCGATGGACCCTGCCGACTGCAAATTTATCACCCGCTATAGCGTCCTCGAAAACAATGGACCGGTCTATATCAGTCTCAACACCGGAGAATATCAGTCACTTCTTCCCGAGAATGAAAAACGGACTGTAGGGGTACCTTTGCAGTTCGAACATGGTGATGATATCACGGTCATCGCGCTTGGAACAGCGATTCATGATGTTCTGGAAGCATATACTCAAGTCAAAACAAAAGGAATCTGTCATGCAGATATTTTCGCGGTGAACTCTATCAGACCTTTCTATCCCGATTCTCTGATTGAATCATTGTGCAGGACAGGTCGTGTAATCACGGTTGAACAGCACTCAACTCATGGAGGGCTCGGAAGCAAGGTCGCTGAACTCATCGCGGATGAAGGAATCGGAGCAAAACTGTTCAGGATGGGTGTCCCCGAAGGAGTCTTTACAAAAAACTGGACCGCAGCCGATAATAAGAAATACTTCGCACTGGGTGCAGAAGGCATAAAGGCAAAAATCAGAGAGGCAATGAAATTATGAGCAAGCTTCCGCAAGAGTATGTGCTGGTAATAGATCAGGGTACAAGTGGCACCAAAGCGAGCATTGTATCATCCTCGGCAGAAATATTGATCACACACACTGAACCTCTGGAGACTCGCTATACCCCGGAAGGATATGCGGAACAGGATCCTGAACAATTATATGAAAGCACAATCGAGGCAGTCGGCAGTGTGCTGAATCAGTGCCGGCAGTCTGATCTGAAAGTCACTGACATACGATCAATAGGAATAAGCAACCAGAGAGAATCCTTTCTCCTCTGGGACGAAGATGGTGAACCTTTGACGAATGTTATCCTCTGGCACTGCAAACGGTCGATACAGATTTGTGAACGATTCAAAGAACATGAGCCGAAAATCTCCGAGATAACAGGGTTGCGAGTCGATCCCTATTTTTCGGGAACCAAACTCCGTTGGGTCTTGGAACATGAGGAAAAAGTCAGGGAGGTCTATGAACGGGGAGAGGCCTTTTTCGGAACTGTCGATACATGGCTGATCTACCTTCTCACCGGAAAGAAATCCTATACCACCGATCAGACTAACGCATCAAGGACATTACTTTTTGACATCCGTCATCTGAGATGGTCCGATGAGCTTCTTAATCTGTTCAAAGTTGAATTGATACAGCTGCCGGAAGTTCTCTCTTCCGACAGTATTTTCGGCACCACTGACTTGAACCGGCTGCTCCCCGCTTCTGTCCCGATCACAGGGGTTCTTGGAGATTCTCAGGCAGCCTCTGTCGGTGAAGGTCTTTTTGAAGCAGGCGATACGAAAGTCACTATGGGAACAGGATCTTCTCTCATGGTGAATACGGTCGATCACGTCAAATCATCATCCGGTCTGGTAAGCACTATCTGCTGGTCGACCAAAGACAAAACGTCATATGGTCTTGAAGGGATCATTGTAAGTTGCGGTTCTACTCTAACATGGCTCATCGAGGAGATGAAGTTCGTCTCCAATGTGCGGGAAATCGATTCAATCGCCGAGTCTACCTGCGACAGCTCCCCCGTATCATTTATTCCTGCACTGGGCGGACTCGGAGCCCCATATTGGAACAGAAAAGCGACAGCATCTTTTCAGGGTCTGAGATTCGGAGTCACCAAAGAAAAGATGGTGAGAGCGGTTGTAGAATCCTACCCCTTCATTCTCCACGATATCATCATGAGTGTAAAACATGATCTACAAAATGCCGATATCTGTCTCAAAGCAGATGGGGGTATGACAAACTCCGGGATTACAATGCAGCTGATTAGTGATATACTGCAGACTGAAGTTTTTGTTGATAGAAGAAAAGAATCAAGTACAATCGGGGCAGCCCTCTTCAGTTTCCTTGGAAATGGATTGTTGACTTTGTCTCAATTGAAAGATATGGCAAAAAACAGTAAATATACAGTATACCGACCTAAACAGAATGAAAAACTGATTGCTTCTTATGATCTGTGGAAGAAAAGGATGCAGTCACGCAGGAGTGAATAAATGTTAGCTGATCAGCGTAGGGAAGAAATAGTTGAACTGCTCAGAGAAAATGGTAGTTGCAGGGTGAGTGAACTCGCAAAGATCTTCAATATGACTGAACAGACCATCAGACAGGACCTTGAAACGCTTGAAAAACTCAAGGTAGTGAAACGTCAGCACGGTGGAGCATCGATTTCGAACTACTCATCCTTCGCAGGCTCGATCCAACTTGAACGAAGAACACATATGGAAGAAAAGCAGAAAATCGGTGAAGTCGCCGCTTCCTACGTAAAATCGGGAGACAGCCTGATCCTTGACTCAGGTACGACTGTCACCGAAATGGCGAAACATCTGGTGAACCTGAAAAATCTAAAGATCGTAACCCCTTCTCTCAACCTTACTCTCATCCTTGGAAAGGAACCCACTAACAGCATCGTGATGACCGGAGGAGAATTCAAGGCGCCCACCCTGTCTCTTACAGGGATACAAGCTTCTGCAATCTTCGATAATCTCTATGTCGAAAAACTATTTCTGGCAACAGGAGGTTTTTCTTTGAATTCAGGTCTCTCCTACCCCAGTTTTTCAGATATCCCATTAAAAAAAGCGATGATAGAATCTGCAAAAATCGTCTATCTTCTGGCAGATTCAAGCAAGCTTGAACTTCTTCAGTTCGCTTCACTAGGAAATATTGAAAATATTAAATATCTAATCACTGATGACAAGGTCAAACCTGATTATGTAGAAAAACTACAGAATATCGGAATCACCACAATTATCGCTAAATAGTAAAGAATCTCCTTCACAGCAATCGGATCAACTCCATCCTGTACATAGAATATAATTTCTCTTCTTTACAATAATTCCATTTATTTGTACATTTCATGAACAATCACAGTGAAAGGAGCCATTATGGATGCAATAGAGATGATCAAAGAAAGAAGAAGTATTCGCAAATTCAAAAATGAGAAGGTTGACAGGGATCTTATGAAGGAGATTGTCTCCATCAGCAGATTCGCACCCTCATGGGGAAACTTCCAGGTTGCACGATATACCCTTGTAGATGATCCTGATCTCATCAGAAAGATCGCCGACGAGGGTGTTCACGGATTCAACTACAACATCAATTCGCTTCGTAATGCTCCTGGTGTCGCTATTCTCAGCTACGTGAAAGGAAAGAGCGGCCGTCTGGAGAAGATCAAACTTCAACCCAATCAGGAACACGGCTGGGAACTGTTCGATACGGGAATAGCATGTCAGACATTCTGTCTCGCTTCTCACGCAAAGGGTATCGGCACAGTTATCATGGGAGTCATAAACCAAGATGAAATCGCGAAGATAATCGATCTTCCGTCGGATCAGCAGGTTTCTGCGCTGATAGCCTACGGGTATGAAGAGATCCATCCGAAACCGACAAGAAGAAAGGATGTTGATGAGATACTCCGTTTCGTCGACTGAGCAATAGAGATAACATCTCATGATACAGGCCCGTTTGGGCCTATATGAACACACACCGCTGAATCCCGATCTTCCATGACCGGGATTCAGCACGATGATGATCCGTTCAGACAGTTTCAAAGGAGAAAATCTCTCCCATTTTTTGTGAAGATCATGTAAATATTCTTGAAATGAGTCCAGATTTATTGACTCGATCGTATAATTCCCTTACCTTTCCAAACATACAGCTTCACGCAGGAGTACCATACTGAATTCATATGCTCAGACAGGATTCCTTTCGATCTGGAATCAACGACTACTCACAAAGGCCTTTTTTCTTTTGCTGGCAACATTTTCGCTCGCAGCAGCTTTTACTGCGACAGGGAAGCTTTTACCCTCAAGTTGGGGTGTGGGTACCAGCCTCATGTGGATACTCCCTCCCCTCTTTGTATCTCTTCTTCTGCTCATTTACCGGATTACAGAAAAAGATGAGAGAATAGAGCAGATCATATCCCTTCCGAGCAGAGAAGAATTCAACCGCCTGACAATCGACATCTCATCGCATCAGGAATTTCTGAGATTGAAGGAATTCTTTCATCATACCCATCATATCTACGATCATGTCACACGTGTTTCCTATCTCTCATATTTCGTCTCGAAACTCTTCTCTCTCGATTATGTCTCGAGCGCAAGAGGTGGATTGCTTCATGATTTCTTTCTCTATGACTGGAGAGAACGGAAGGCAACGGACGACAGGAAAGCTTCTCACGGAGAACAGCATCCGTTCATCGCACTGGCAAACGCGAAACGTTACTTCGATCTGAATGCGAAAGAAGAAGACATCATCGTCAAACACATGTTCCCGAAAACTCTTCTCGCCCCATCCTATGCCGAGAGTGTCATCGTTTCACTGATGGATAAAGTATCGACTTTATGGGAATACCTGACTCATTTCATGAAGAAAGGGAGAGCTTTCTTCTCAGAATCCTGACACCTCATACCCTCCGGAACTTCCCTTCACTGAAAACAAGGTGTCACCGTCTCTGTTTTTAAGGCTGAGGCTGATAATACTTGTGATACTCTCGGTGATGGCACGTTCCATGTTCCCTTTCACAGGAGACTGGAGAATTCCCGAAGAGGAACATACGGCATCAACATCCAGAATCAGATTCTTCCGCTTGAGTGTAATAGCCACCCGTTCCTTGTCCACTTCGAATCTGGAGACTTTCGAGCGGTTATAGGTAGCGAATCTGTAAAGACCGTTATCAGTCATAAGAAAGCAGATCAGACCGTTGAAACCTCTTTTCTTCGTTACAGGGATAGTGGCATATGAAAGGAGAAAGGAAAAATCGCTATCTCCTGCTGTATTCGTATGAAGCCAGACCCATGAAGAAGGGAACGAAGTACCCCAATCCTTTTCTATATAGCCCGTCCCGTCATCGAATGAGCTCTTTTTCCCGCCGATGGACAAAGATCCTAAGACCTGATGACGCATCGAGACGACACCATGGCTGCATTCCATTTTCGGCAGATATGCGAACGGGCCCATGATGGAAGGATTCAAAAGTGATTTCGGTAACAATGCATGCCCGATAAAAGAGAGATCACCCGTTATGGTCTTTCCGTCCTGACTGATATCGAGATGCAGATGGTCACTGGAGAAAGAACTATTTGCTATTTGAATATGGAAATCCTTTCGTGAATATGAGAATTGATCGAGAGGAAACGTGAAATAGAGCGTCTTTTGCATATCTGTTGAAATTATCTGAATGAATGCATGCGGTGATTCTTCGGAAAGGGAGACTCCCGGGATCACCGCGGTGACATGATTTCCGTTTGAACTCACCATCTTGAAATACCAGCCCTCGAAATAGTTCTTTCTGTTCAGATTGCCCTGAAACCTCTCGCTATGAAATATGTCTCTCATGGTGAATCCTTTTTGATTTCCAGTATACCATATCCTCACCTCATCACAATAATCTTCTCGATATCAGGTTTTAAGAAGTCTTTTCACATGTAATCATGATTTCAGAAATAATCTCATATTTGATTGACGAAAAAAATATTACCCGTTATTGTTAGGTACCTAACTTATTTATTCAAGACTACAGTATCTTCGGTGTATATATGCCCCCCGTGGATGATTTCAAAACAGGAGGCCTGACAAAAAAATGGCAGCAACCGCTAACCGAAATGACAAATCTTTCATGGGAACCGAACCTATCGGTTCCCTGCTGATCAAACTCTCCGTTCCGGCAATGATCGGAATGATCGTCAATGCTCTTTACAATTTCGTTGATACCATCTTCGTCGGGCAGGGCGTAGGGCCTCTGGCAATCGCGGGGCTGAGCATAGCGTTTCCGCTTCAGATGCTCATCGGAGCCTTCGCTCAGACATTCGGTATCGGATCGGCATCTATCATCTCAAGGAGACTGGGAGAGAAGAATGAGCCGGCCGCCGCATGTGCTGCAGGGAATGCCATAACAGCCACAGTGATAGTCTCTTTGATTTTCATGGCCGTCGGTCTCAGTTTCACCGAGCAGATCCTTTCCTTTTTCGGAGCTACAGAGGAGATATTGCCGTATGCGATGGATTATGTGGAGATCATTCTGCTCGGTGCGATGTTCCTCTCGTTGTCGATGACGAGCAACGGAATCATCCGGGCCGAGGGACAGGCAAAAGTAGCGATGACGGTCATGCTCATAGGCACAGGGTTGAATCTTGTGTTCGATCCGGTGTTCATCTTCGTCTTCGACCTCGGTATCAGAGGAGCTGCGATGGCTACGGTGCTGAGTCAGTTTCTCGCATTCCTTTTCGTGGTACGCTTCTTCAGAAAAAACCGCAGTACACTCCCTCTTCAGAGAAATTCCTTCATTCCCAAGAGAAAAGTCCTCTCGGAGATAGTGAGTCTCGGAATTCCTGCATTTGTCCGTCAATCGGGCACGAGTCTCATGGTCCTGCTTACCAACAACCTGCTTAAGGTGTACGCAGGAGGATTGGCGATCGCGAGTTTTGGAATGATCAACAAACTTCTGATGTTTGTTCTGATGCCTCTTTTCGGCATAGTCCAGGGCTTCCAGCCTATAGCCGGCTATAATTACGGAGCGAGAAAACTCGACCGGGTAAAACAGGTTCTCAAAACGAGTATGGGATTCGCCACGATCTTGGCCACAGCAGCGTGGATCGTCATCCAGCTGTTCCCGAAACATATCCTCTCGGTCTTCTCAGGCGATATCTCTCTGCTTTCTATAGCCACTCCTGCCCTGCGCATCTCGATGCTCGCCATTCCTCTTGTAGGAATTCAGGCTATCGGGTCGACTTTGTTCCAATCGATCGGGAAACGTGTCCCTTCCATCTTTCTCAGCCTTACCAGGCAGTTCATCTTTCTCATTCCGATTCTTCTCTTTCTCCCCAATATCCTGGGGATAAACGGTGTGTGGATAGCATTCCCCCTTGCCGATGCACTTTCGACACTCGTCACCTTCATCTGGGTAATGCTAGAAGTGAGAAATCTCAACAGAATAAGTCAACCTTACTGAATTCGGTAAAGGCTTTTCGAGATAGAGAACGAACCTCTTTTGTCACCCTCTCATCTTTCTCGAGTTCCTCGAGTGTGAACCATTTAAAGCTGGTCAGCTCATCTTCATTGATCGTGACTTGAGCTTTATCTTCTGCAGATGCGATATAGTAGAAACCGACATGATCGTGATCTCCGACGTTATGGACATTCACATAAAATGGAGTGGCGAGATGCTTCACGACCGCACCGTATGCAGGGAGTTGCGGAACATTGAGAAGCTTAA
>JAQQAI010000002.1 GCA_028532915.1 Sphaerochaetaceae bacterium | reverse complement strand
TCATTACAGATCAGCTGAGAAAAGTCTTCAGCTTCCGGTGTTTCGGCAGATCATCGTCCACGTACCATAGAGACTCTATTCCCATTTCCTGTGCACTCACTACATTCTCTTTCAGATCGTCGATAAAAAGGCACTGACCGGGGCTTTTCCCCTCGCTTTCGAGGATCTTACTGAAAAAAAGAGGATCGGGTTTTGCCGCCTTGATGATGTGAGATGCATACGAACGATCGAACAGGTCGAATACCCCGAGTTTTTCGATGACATCCCAATGGTCGGCAAAGGTATTTGATGCACATATGACAGTTTGTCCTTTTGCACGTAATTGAAGAATCACCTGTTTGACCTGTTCATCTATTTTCGGAGTGAACAACGATCCGAACACTTCATTCGGAAGGGAACAGCTGAATTTCTTGTTGAAATAGGATACATACTGCCGAGTATCAAGATCACCTGTCATCAGATCATTCTCATGGGCTCTGTATTCTTCGTAGAACGAACGTGATTCAATGTTGTAAGCCGCGACGATCTTATCCAGCACATCGATATCATTCAGTACCACATTTCCCAGATCGAACATCACCAGTGAATCATCTCTCATCTTTATCCCTTCCTCGATTCGAAGACAGCAGAACCGCCTATGAAGTATTTGGAGAGAAACCCGAACAGGAGGAACATCGGAATGGAAGCGAGCAGCGCCACTGCCATCATCGCACCCTCGTCGGTCAGTTTCTCTTCTGCGAATTTCGAGATATAAAGAGGAATCGTCTTCATCTTCTCGGATTGAGTGACCAGGAGAGGCCACAGCAGATTGTCCCATTGCCCTCTGAACGAAAGGATTCCCAGTGTGGCTATGACCGGAGCACAGTTCGGGAAAACGATCTTCCAGAAGATCTTGAATTCACCCATCCCGTCGACACGTGCCGCATCCAGATACTCTGAGGGGAAGGTGGTGAGATACTGTCTCATCTGAAAGACACCGAAGGCACTCACGAGAAACGGAACTATGAGCCCCGCATAGGAATCCTGGAGTTTCAAAGTGGTAGCCACCATGTACAGCGGAATCATGATCGCCTCGAAGGGAATCATCATGGTTGCCATGATCATCATGAAGATGATATTTCTCCCTTTGAACTTGAATTTCGCGATTCCGTATCCCGTGATCGATGCGATCAGTATCGTTGTGACGGCCACAGTCGATGATACGATCAGTGAGTTGGCAAGATTCCTCGCGAACATCCAGTTCCCGTCATTTCCTTTGATCGCCTTGACAAAGTTTTCCCAGTGAAGTGATTCGGGAATCCATGAGAACGGCATCCTGAGGATCTGAGAACGGGTCATGAAGGCGCTGGTGAGCATGAAAAGAAGGGGTGTGACTGTGAATATGAGAACCATAATCAGTATTGCCCATATCAGAAGTGTCACCCAGTTAAGCCGCTGTTTTTCTGTAACTATCATTTCGTGTACCTCTTTTAATACTCGACTTCTTCGCTCTTGCTGAATCTGAACTGAAGCCAGGTGAAGATCAGCATGATGAGAAACAGGACGATCGACATCGCACTCGCCCTGCCGATTCGCTGATTCCTGATCCCTGTAGTATAGATATTCAGAGTGATAACGTTGATCGGAGCTCTCGGCGCTCCTCCCTGAACGAACAGATACTGGGTACTGAAGGTCTTGAGACACTGCAGCATCGCCATTATCGACACCAGAACGACTGTCGGTTTCAGCAGCGGCAGTGTGATCCTCCAGAAAGACTGCCAGCGGGAAGCTCCGTCTATCGTGGCAGCTTCATACATGGCAGGGGGGATCGATGCCAGTCCTGTGATGAAAAGAACCACGAAATAGCCGATGTATTTCCAGAAGTAGACGATCATCGTGGAAAGCTGGACCATCGTTCTGTCCGCCAGCCACTTCTGGTCGACACCGCTTTGGAACGTAAGAAAATTGATAAGCTGATTACCAAGCCCCCGCGGATCGAAGATCAGCAGCCAGATCGTGGCGGCAACGACCGAGGAGATGACCGCAGGTGTATAGAACGCGATCTGGAAGAAACCTTTCATCTTCCTGCCCGGAAGCATCGATAGGAATGTCGCGATAAGCAAAGAGAAGATGACGATAGGGATGAAGGTTCCCAGAGTGAACACGAATGTAGCCCGTATGGAATTGAAGAAATCGGGAGAGGTGAAGATATAGGTATAGTTCTCCAGTCGAATAAAATCAGGCGGAGCCAGCGATAGGACCCTCTTGTTGAAGAAACTCGTGAACAGAGCATTGATTATCGGATAAAAACTGAATACCGAGAAAAAGAGAATGGCGGGAACAGTGAAGGCAAATCCCCATCTTGCTTCCTTCTTTTCGATACCGATGTACTTGTATTTCATTGTTCCTCTCCCGTTGAATAATCAGAGACCGGATACTTTACCATCCGGTCTCATCTGCGAATCAGGACTTCAGCGTTGTTCGTCCAGCAGCTCCTGAGCTGCTCTTTTCAAAGTCGCAAGAGCTTTTTCAGGGGTCTCTCCCGAAAGCATCACAGACTCTACAGCTGATCTGATGAGGGTCTGGAATTCACTGCTTGCTGCTCCGTAGTAGACGATATGACCTCTTTCGAAGTCCTCGGTAAACACCGATGAGAACGGCATATTCTTGTAGGTATCGCTGTTCAACAGAGCTTTTGTCGGCTGAATGATGTTGACTTCCTTCAGATATTCTTCTCCGTGAGAGAGCATGTAGGAGATGAACTCCCATGCCGCTTTCTGTTTGGCATCACTGCTTTGGGCGTTGACCATGTAATAGTGTCCGTAGTAGGAAGCAGCCACATCCTCAACTGCATTCTCGAATGTAGGGAAGGGAACGACCATCCAGTCATCGCTGTCGTAGAAATCGGGATTGTCGGCTTTGATCCTTCCTTCCTGGTATAAACCCGTATGGGCCATGGCAATATCATTGTTGTCCAGATTGAACAGTTTCCTTGCGTTCGTGTATGTCGGTGATCCGAGGTTCTTGCCGCTCGGTCCCCACATCTGCATGAAGGTCAAAAACTCGATCCAGGCCTCTTCGCCGACGATCGCTGTCGTTCCATCATCACTGATGAGCTTTCCGCCCAGCTGTTCGACCATGGGAACCATGGCAACCAGATAGTAGGGATAACGGAAATCGAACCCTCTTCTTAAAAGGATGTCTCCGTCACGGATCACAAGTTTCTCTGAAACCTCAACCATCTCTTCCCAGGTTTTAGGATAATCGGTATCGGGATCCAGTCCTGCATCCCGGAATACTTTCTTGTTCAGGAAGATCGACCAGTTAGTCAGTTCAAGAGGAAGTCCGTAGATCTCACCCTCATAGGTCACAGGGTCGAGCATACCCTTCGCATAGGTGTCGACGAGTTCGGCTTTGGAACCGTATCCCGCGGCTTCGACATCGATGGGGGCAACCCGCTGATTGACGATATACTGGTATTCATCCTCGATTGAGAGGTTGAAGATATCGGGTCCCGAGTTCGCAGCAAAGGCTGTCTGGACCAGTTCGATCAGCTTCGTGGAAGCCTGTGTCGTCCGTTCGATTGTGATATTCGGATGAGAAGCTTCGAATTCTGCAATATAGCGGTCTTCGATCTTTGTCCGGTTTGGGTCCTCGTGAGTCCAGAATTTCAATGTGATGGGACCTGTCTCCTCTTTCTCTCCGGTTGCGAACAGAGGTGAGAAAAGCAGTGAGAGCACACACATGAGCAGCAGTAACTTTTTCATTTTACTTCCTCCAAGTATTGTTTTTGATATGTTAATTATCAGATACAATGGAGAAGGAGACAATGTAACAAATTTATCATTGTTGAAAGAGCTTTGCTAAAATCCTTTTACGTATCGAGGGTACGGCACCGGTGTAGATATTCGATGAGCTTGCCGAGTGTCTGCTCACTGATGTCGTGTTCGATCCTGCATGCATCTTTGACAGCCACCTCGTAATCCACCTGCAGTACTTCATGAAGAAAGGTCGTAAGGTAGTCGAACCGTTCTATGATGTCAGCGGCAGCAGAGCGTCCCTTGTCGGTCAGCTCTATCGCCTTGTAGGACTGATGGATGATATAACCGTCTTTCTCGAGAACCTTCATCGCTCTGGAGGTGCTGGCCTTCGTCACGTTGAGATAGCGGGCAACTTCGGTCAGATGGACCTGCGGGTGCTTCTGTTGAAGAAGAAACACTGCTTTGAGATAGTTCTCTCCGGATTCCTGCATGACAGCCTCCTGATTACGAGAATAACATCTGCCGGAGGACTATTCCAGCAGATAGTCACCATTTCTTATCCACCCCCGTTTTCTCATCACTGTCGAGAAGATCAAAGAGAGTACACCAGGGAACAGAAAATGGAGGAGAAGGATCTTCCACCACGACTCGTTTCCCATGACGGCAAGTGTATTGATCTGTCCTACCAGACCGCTTGTTCCCATTCCGGCCCCGGCGGCATTGTTCTCCATCTGAAACAGTGTCGTAGCAAAAGGACCGAGAATCGCCGCGGTAAGTGTGGGAGGGATCCAGATCTTCCAGTTCTTAACGATATTCGGCATCTGTATCATAGAAGTTCCCAGTCCCTGACTGATGAGTCCGCCTACCCTGTTCTCCTTGTAGCCCGAGACGGCAAATCCTACCATCTGTGAGGCGCACCCCACTGTCGCGGCTCCTGCGGCCAGACCGCTGATACCTAAGGATATGCAGATGGCTGCACTGCTGATGGGAAGAGTGAGAACCATACCTACGACTGCAGCTACCGCGATGCCCATAGGTATCGGATAAAGCAGAGTCAGCCGGTTGATGAAGGCACCGATGGCATTCATCATCGCGGAGACCACCGGTGAGAGAAACACTCCTGTGAACGCACCGACAGAAATGACCACGATCGGGACCAGAAGGATGTCGACTTTGGTCTTTCCTGCGATCCTTCTGCCAACCTCCGCTCCAAGCAGTGATGCAAGCAGAGCTCCGACAGGCTCCCCGATGACCACCTTAATAAGCATTCCGGCTTCGAAGACGAACGTACCGGCTCCGATGGCACCTGTGACCGCCGAGGCGAAGACTGCCAGAGGTGGTGCACCGACAGCCATCGCGACCCCGACGCCGATCGCAGGGCCCATAAGATACTGTGCTATCTGTCCGAACTGCATGATCAGTGATGAATCAATGTACAGTCCGATCTGTTTGATGATCAGACCTATGATCAGCGAAGCGAACAGCCCCTGAGCCATACCATTGAGGATTTTGACGATGTACGATGAAACTTTACCAGATTGTTGTTCCATAATCCGAATCTCCTTATTGTCAGGATAATCTGGATGACTTCAACAACCTTAATCTGAGGTCAAACTAAGGAAGGCCTCCGTAATGTTAACGATGATAATCGCATAAAATCTGATAAATGTACAGAGTGTTACTTATTCTTGAAGATTTTGGGGAAAGCAAGCAGCAGAAGATAGATGACGAAGATCACGAGGAAAATCGCCCCCATACCCTGCCACATGAGAGTCAATGACTGTCTGACTGTATCTAACATACTGTGTATCTCCTTATACTGCTAACATATGGGGGACAAGCCCGAGAATGACTCCGCCTGCGACGACCGATCCGATCTGTCCGGCGACATTAGCTCCAACCGCATGCATCAGCAAGTGGTTCTGGCTGTCGGCTTCTACTCCCATCCTCTGAACGACTCTTGCCGACATCGGAAACGCCGATATCCCGGCTGCTCCGACCATCGGATTGATCTTCGTCTTCGAGAAAAGGTTGAGGAACTTTGCGAAAAGGACTCCTGCGATCGTATCGAAGATGAACGCGATGAGCCCCAGAACCATGATGAGCAGAGTCTCGGCTCTGACGAATTGTTCAGCTCTCATACTCGCCGCAATCGTGATGCCCAGAAGAAGAGTGATCAGATTGGCAAGGACGTTCTGGGCTGTATCCGAGATGGATCCGAGAACACCTGATTCACGGATAAGATTTCCGAACATGAGAAGCCCGACCAGAGAGACCGAAGCGGGAGCGACATATCCGGCCACCAGCGTCACAGCGATCGGAAAGATGATCCGGGTCATGCGCGAGACACTTTTGGGGGAATAGGCCATTCTGATCTTCCTTTCCTTTTTGGTCGTCACAAGTTTTATAGCAAACGGCTGGATGATCGGAACCAGAGCCATATACGAGTAGGCGGCGACCGCGATCGCCCCTACATATTCGCTCTTCAATATCTGTGAGACAAGGATCGATGTGGGCCCGTCAGCGGCTCCGATGATACCGATGGATGCTGCATCATGAAGAGGGAATCCGATCAGAGCAGCTATGGTGATCGTAGCGAATATCCCGAACTGTGCGGCCGCTCCGAACAATATCAGTTTCGGGTTGGATAGGAGCGGACCGAAATCTATCATCGCACCGATACCGATAAACAGCAGAAGAGGCATGGCTTCCGAAGCTTCGATACCCACCTCGAAAAGCCACTGGAGAATGCCCGAGACCTCCCCTATACCGGGAAGGACTGTATTCATTGCTCCCGAAAATGGAATGTTCACCAGTATCGCACCGAACCCCATGGGAAGAAGAAGAGCCGGCTCAAGCTTCTTTGCGATCGCCAGATAAATGAGAAGAGCTCCGATAATATACATCACAATGATCTGAAATGTAGTGGAATTAATTCCGGTTAGAAGAAATGACATGCTGTTATACCAACTCCTTTGGGGTTATTGCGTTCGATAAAGAATTAACAGAAAAAAATACGTTTTTCATTGAAAAGGGTCAACAGTGTGAATAATTATTCACGCTATATGCAAAAGGCTCTTTCAAAATATTTGAAAACATTTTATCATGCCATCAATATACATGAAATGGGTGTATCCCGTCAAATCTTATAATAGAGGTAAGAAAATGAAAAAATTGTTGTTAGTAGGTGTAATCGCTCTGTGCACTGTTACCATGCTCTTCAGTGCAGGTACTCAGGAATCTCAGGGAGATCAGTCATTGCAGAAGGTCCTGGATAAAGGGGAATTCGTGCTCGGCCTTGATGATTCATTCCCTCCGATGGGATACCGCAACGAAGATAACGAGATCGTCGGTTTCGATATCGACCTTGCAAAAGAAGTGACAGACAGAATGGGTGTCGAACTTATTCTCCAGCCTATCGACTGGAATGCAAAAGAACAGGAACTCAACACCGGCAATATCGATTGTATCTGGAACGGTTTCACCATCACCGAAGAGAGAAAGGAGATGATAAACTTCACAGAAGCCTATGTGAACAATGCTCAGGTCGCCGTTGTGAAATCTGACAGCCCCTACTATTCACTCTTTGACCTCGAGGGAAAGAAAGTCGGGATCCAGGCCGGTTCAAGCGCGGCCGAAGCCGTCTACTCCGACGAAGAGTTCAGCTCTTCTCTCGACGAAGTGGTCGAAGTCAAAGATAATCTCACTGCACTGATGGATCTCGAGATCGGCGGTGTCGATGCGGTCGTTCTCGACCTTTTCGTAGCCAACGACAACATCCACAGAAGCGGTAAGGATTTCAGAATCATCGAAGAGACTCTGACGAACGAAGAGTACGGAGTAGGATTCAGAAAGAACGATAATGCTCTCAGAGACGAAGTGCAGAAGATCCTCGAAGAGATGGCTGCTGACGGAACGATGGCAGAGATCTCGACTGCATGGTTCGATGGTGATATCACAGTCATAGGAAAATAAGGATAGAACATACGATGACCAAGATGATACTTTTGATGCTGGAGGCCACACTGGTCTCCCTGAAAATCTTTTTTCTCACACTGTTATTCTCATTGCCTCTGGGACTTATCGTCGCCAAGGGAAAGATGAGCAGACATCTGGTCATACGTACTGTCGTAAATATCTATATCATGGTGATGAGAGGGACACCTCTCATCCTCCAGCTCATATTTGTCTATTTCGCCCCGTATTATATATTCGGAGCTTCCAGCGGCAGGTTTACGGCGGTCATCATCGCATATGTGATCAACTATGCGGCGTATTTCGCCGAAATCTACCGCGGAGGAATACAGAGTATCGATCCGGGGCAATATGAGGCATCTCATGTCCTGGGGTTTTCCAAACCGCATACATTCTTCACCATCGTGCTGCCTCAGGTCGTCAAGAGGATTCTTCCGGCCATGGGAAACGAAGTGATCACTTTGGTGAAAGATACTGCTCTGGCCCAGACGATCGGTGTGGCCGAACTTTTCAGAGTGGCACAGAATGCCGCCGCGAGGGAGTTCTCCACAATGCCGATCTTCATCGCCGGAGTATTCTACTTCGTTATGAACGCCATCGTGAGCAGAAGTTTCGAGATGATCGAACGCAGACTGGATTATTATCATTAGAGGATGGGTGTAGGAACTATGTCGTTAATCAGTGTTGAACAGGTAAAAAAATCGTTCTCGAATCTGGAAGTTCTCAAAGGGATCAGCTTCTCGCTGGATAAAGGAGAAGTTCTCTCCATCATAGGACCTTCAGGCTCCGGAAAATCGACTCTGCTGCGCTGCATCACCAATCTCGAGACGATCGACAGCGGCACTATCACCATCTGCAGCAAGACTCTTGTCGATACTCCTCAAAATTCTTCTCACCCTCAATACGCCAAGGCACAGACCCTTCAGGAGATCCGTCTCTCGGTCGGCCTGGTGTTCCAGAATTTCAATCTGTTCCCCCATTTTTCGGTATTGAGGAATATCTGCGAGGCTCAGATACATGTGCTTAAGAGAAACAAGAAGGAAGCGGTTGAGACTGCCATGAGACTGCTGGCGAAGATGGGGCTGGAAGATAAGGCAGATGCCTATCCCTATCAGCTGTCGGGAGGACAGCAGCAGAGAGTATCAATCGCGAGAGCACTTGCTCTGGATCCCGAAGTCCTCTGTTTCGACGAACCTACCAGCGCACTGGATCCGGAACTCACCGGAGAGATTCTTGATGTGATCAAATCTCTGGCAAAAGAGCATATGACGATGCTTGTCGTCACCCACGAGATGGCCTTCGCACGCGACATCAGCGACCGTGTCATCTTCATGGACGAGGGGTTGATCGTAGAACAGGGAGATCCCCGTCAGGTCTTCTCTGAACCGAAGATGGAGCGTACCAGAAGATTCCTTCAACGCTTCAGCTCATAAGAAACAGGTGGTATAGTTCTCAGAGACTTTTCCATTATCATAGGCGATCTCACCGTTGATGATCACTTGTTCTATACTGCTTCTTCTGCTGCCGTCTTCGGGAAAATCCAGCAGGACCATATCTCCTTTATACCCCGACTTTATCATCCCTCTCTTTTCGAGATGAAAGGTCTGTGAGGGAAGAACACACATCCTCCTTACATGACCGGCAAGGTCAAGAACTCTCTTTCTTCTGTAAAACCGGTCGAACAGATCGGTCACGGCACTGAGCGATCTGGGATGAAGATGTTTTCCGCTGTAGATGGAGTCGGTACAGAACATGCCCAGAGGATGCAACATGATCATCTCAAGTGATGTTTGAGACTGCGTGATATCACTCATCAAAGCGCCCCCTGCAGACTCTGAGACCAAGTTGAAGAATGCATCATATCCGTTCATGTTCCACATGGAAGCGATCTCGGAGATCGTCTTCGACTCGAGAGAGGGATCAGCTTCGTAGGAAAGGAGAGTGATGCGGTCGAAGGAACAGAGACTTATGATGCTGTCATAGCCGTCGGGATGTTCGATCTCCCATATGATGTCCTCTCTTCTGCCTTTATCGGCCGCAAGGGCTTTCCATTCAGCCTGAGGCAGAGCAAGAACAGAAGGAGGTAGTAAAGAAGACAGAGAAGTGGCTCCCCATTCATAGGGATACTGGTCGAAATGAATATCCACTCCATCTTCGGCTGCACGGGTTATCATTTTGAGCATACGGGGTACGTACTGCTGGTTTCTCTGCCCGATGGCCTTCAAATGGGAAATCTGAAGTTGGACTTTCGTCTTTTTCGCCAGATCGATCACCTCGCCAAGCGAATCGAGCACTCCGTCTCCTTCACGTCTGTGATGGACCGAAAAGATCTTACCGCTTTGTGCAGTCGCTTTCAGTAACGCTGTCAGCTCGTCATGCGATGCATACAGACACGGATCGTAGTACAGACCGGTAGAGAAGCCGGCAGCACCCTCACCGAAGGATTTTTCAAGAAGATGCACCATCTGTGCGATCTCCTGCCGTGTAGCCCCCCTGCGGATATCCTCTTTCATTACGGCTCTTCTCAAAGGAGCATGAGGCTGCAAGGATCCGACATTGTTGGAAGGATATGATTCACGCAAGGCATGTCTGTATTGTGCCAGAGAGGCAAACTGTCTATCATCGCCGAGTACATCAATGTTCAATGCCGGCACAGGAAAACCGGGAAGTGAGGGAAATGGTCCGATTCCGCAATTTCCGACTATCTCGGACGTAACGCCCATGGTTATCTTATGAGTAAACGGTACGGATTTCAGATGCAGCAGATCACTGTGTGAGTGAACATCGATGACTCCGGGGATAAGGATCTTGCCTCTTGCGTCTATCGTACGGCGGGCATCAGAAGACTCCGGTCCTTCATCGATTCGAACGATGGTATCGCCCGAGACGGCCACGTTTCCCTTATAAGGCTCTGCGCTCACACCGTCTACGATGGTTGCCCCTTCGATGATCAGATCAGCTTTCATACGTACATACTATTTTAAAAGTCATCTTTTCGTCTAGGTTGTTCACCACATCGCATTGAATGTGTATAATGGCAACGGCTCAAGAGAAGGAGTAGATAAGTGGATGCATATGATGTGATTATTGTTGGTTCAGGGCCTGCCGGAATGGGTGCTGCTTTCGAGATAGCACAGAAAAGACCGGACCTTTCGATTTTGATTCTGGACAGGGAAAAATACAGTACCGGCGGCATGAGAAATGACTGCAAGATGAATTTCACCTACCCCATCGGATTTCCTCAGGAGTACTGGAATGAGGAGACTGCTGCTGAATATCTCGATGATGTCACCGAATTCCTTGCACCTTCGATCCTCGAAAAGAGCAATATCGAAATATATAAGAAACGGGCTGAACGGCTGGGCTGCACCCTCGTCGATATCAGACAATCGCATCTGGGAACAGATGGAGGTCTTCTGCTGATCAAACAGCTTCTGAAGCGGCTTGAAGAACTCCATGTCACTCTTTCTCTCGGGGAGATGATGGTTAGTGTAAACGACGAGAAGCGATACATCTCAACCGATACCCGTGATATCTCCTATAAGAAACTTCTGATAGCACCCGGAAGAAAAGGTTTTCATTTCCTTCAGATGATGCTCCAGTCCCTTTCTGTCCCATTCGTCGACAATATCGTCGATATCGGAATAAGGGTTGAGACTCGTATCGAACACTATCCGATCGTCAAAGATTACTACGATCCGAAATTCTATTTCGATGAAAAAGTCAGAACCTTCTGCACCAACAGCGGAGATGCACATGTTGTCAAAGAAAAATATACGACAGCAAGAGGCGACACGTGGTACAGTGTGAACGGTCACGCATATTCTGCAGAAAGAAACAAGGCGAACGGACTGGTGAATTTCGCCATCCTCAAGACAGTCAAACTCACAGAACCCCTTGCAAGCGGACAGGCCTACGCAGAGAATCTCGGGCTGCAGGCAGCTCTGCTGGGAGGAGGAAGACCTCTGATGCAGAGGGTCGGTGATTTCAGGCTGGGTTCACGAAGCAAAGATTCATCCTTCAACAGTGATTATTTCAATTTCGCTCCCTCACTGAAAGACTGCTGTCCATCCGATATCTCACTGGCTATGCCGTCGAAGATCCTGAGAGTGATCTGGAAAGGAATGAAGAATCTTGACACTATCGTCCCCGGGATACTTCATCCCTCTACCATCATGTACTATCCCGAGATCAAACTCTATGCCAACAAACCGGTCTATCTCGATGATAATTTCAGAGTGACCGGAAACGTCTTCCTCGCCGGAGACGGAGCGGGAACTTCCAGAGGAATCACTGCAGCCTGGGCAAGCGGAATGAGAGCATCAAGGGGAATGATCTCAACTCTGTAGAGAACTTACATCATGGGGCTGAACAGTTTCAGAATATTTCTCAAAAGTCTGGTCAGAAACGGAGTCTTCATCTGCTGTTCAAGCGAGATCTCTCTGCTGACATCGAATGTCCGGTCGATATCGTTTCGCACATCATTGATCACAGAACTGTAATAGAGGGCGACTCCGCACTCGAAGTGAAGATAGAAACTTCTGTAATCCATATTCGTTGTACCGACGATGGCGACACTGTCATCACAGACGAACATCTTGGAATGGATGAACCCGGGAGTGTACTCGTAGATTCTCACTCCGGCGCGCAGCAGTTGCGCGTAATGAGACCTTGAAACACTGTGAACATACCACTTGTCGGGAATACTCGGAGTGATGATTCTCACATCCACCTTGCTCTGGGCTGCTATGGTGAGAGCTGTGATCATCTGAGTATCCAGAATCAGATAGGGAGTCGTGATCCATACATATTTCACCGCGTGATTGATGATCTGAATATATGCATTCTCCGCGATATTGTCGTTATCGAGAGGAGAATCACCGAAAGGCTGAACCCATCCGTCGCTCTCAAATTCCCTTTTGCAGGTGAACCGGGAGATATCTATTGTCGACCTTGAAGCGAAACACCACTGCTGAAAGAACATTTCCGTCAAAGAGAAGACAGCCTCTCCTTCGAGTTTGACTGCGGTATCCTTCCAGTGTCCGAACCTGATCTTCCTATTGATGTACTCATCGGCGATATTTATTCCGCCTGTGAACCCGGTATGTCCGTCCACGATGATGAGCTTTCTGTGATCGCGGTAGTTCAGCCGGGGGTTCAGATGAGCTTTGAGCTTGTTGAATACCGTTGCCTTGATTCCTTTTCTATTCAGCGTCTTCACATAGTTTATCGGGAAATTGCGGATGGTCCCCAGATCGTCATACAGCAGATAGATGTCGACATTCTCTTCTATCTTCTTTTCGAGAAGTGCCAGGAATCTGTCCCACAGGTACCCGAAATCGATGATGAAGGTTTCGATAAGTATGAACCGTTTTGCCTGTTCCATCACCTTCAGGATTTCCTCCACGGCAATGTCTCCCGATTCGAAGTAGGAAACACGGGTTCCCTGATAGACAGCTGCGTCGCTGATGTTTGCCAGATAATCGCACTGTCTGCGGTAATTCGGATTGACAAGAGAGAGAGATTCCAGTGTCTGTTCATTCTGTAGCGAAAGATTTTTAGCGCTGTTGTAGAAAAAATATTTATTATAGTCGCTCAGCTGTTTTGCGACCTTTTTCGTATCTCTTTTGTTTCCGAATATCAGATAGAAGGGAACTCCGAATATAGGAGCCGCCAGGATGACGATGACCCAGCTCATCTTGAACGTAGGATGCTCCTCTCTGGAAACTACATAGAAAGCCGCGATGAATCCCAGGATATAGATGATCGTAAGATATACGTTGCTCTGTTCAGCAAAATTTAGGATCAGGGCAACAAGAATGAAAATCTGAATGGAGATAAGCACAATGAAGGCGAAAAATCGTCCAGTGAGAATTCTCAGCAGTCTTTTCATCTCTTTTCCTTTATGATCTAACTCTTCGACTCGTCATCCTGTTCATCGTACAGCTGGGATTCGAGAGGAGAAAATTCCTCGGGATCGACGATGACCTCGCTCTCCTCTTCATCGTCGTAATCGAACTCATCGAGTTCAATATTGGGTTCAATCTCTTCTTCGTCGTCATCGATATCGGTGTAGGGAGTCTCATCCTCGAACATGTCATCCTCATAGAGGGATGCTTCGAGCAGCTCCTGATCGATGTCTTTCTCATCCACATCGGCATTTTCCATGTTCTCGACATCATTGAGCAGTTTCCTGACCTCATCTTCCGTGATCGTTGATGTCTGATAAAACGGGAATGTCAAAGCCTTTTCGAACAGGCTTGCCGCCTGAGAGTATTTTCCAAGAGCCATCTTCACTAATCCTGCATGCATATATGCTTCAGGGAATTTCGGGGAAGTTTCGGGGATAAAGGTGTTATAGAGATTCTCCGCTTCCAGAAGCGATCCTCTCAGATACAGATAATGGCCTCTGTTGTCTATCATCCCGCTCGATTCTTTAAGAACCCTGCCGTATTCCTCCATGAAATTCTCCATCTCATCAAGACGCCCGCTGTCGAGCAGATAGGCTCCCAGATTGACGGCGAGGTTGGCATCGAAATATCCTTCGTCCTTGACTTTCTGCAGCGAACGGATAGCCTCTTCCTTTTCTCCTGTGACCCATAATGCCATTGAATAGCTGACTTTGGCACTTTTGAGAACCTCACCGTATTTACCCTTTTTAGCCTCGCTCTTTCTGATCACATCTTCAAAGATCTCTTTCGCTATTCTGCTGTCGCCTCTCTGTACGAACAGGTTACCGAGCATTACGGTATAGTTCGGTGCGATATTCGCCTTCCACCCCTTCTCGTATAACGACCAGGCTCTTCTCTTATTTTCATCTCCATCCTTATTCAGATAGTATGAACCGAGTGCCACGTATACATATCCCCGTTTGAGGTAGAGAAACAGGATGATTATCAAAGCTATCAGCAGAGATTTCACGATCTGTGAAACCGGGAGAATTGCAACAATGATGATAGCGATGAGAACTATCAGCAAGGTCGGATTTTTCATGAAAGGCCCCTTAGAACAATTGATTGATTCTATCATGACATATTTTTCATGTGATTGCCATACTCTGGACAAATTTGTATGATGGATGCATGAACAATGAGCACTCTGAGAATCCCGCCATCCCTATCCTTCTCCACTGCTGCTGCGGCCCCTGTTCCACAAGCAGTATAGAGCGCCTGAAGAGTCTGGGATATGAGCCGCATCTCTTTTACGCCAACAGCAATATCTATCCCGTCGGGGAGTGGGAAAAACGATATGATTCTCTCAAAGAAGTCGCTTCCTATTTCGATATTCCTGTCAGCAGGAAGGAGTATGATCATGGTGCGTGGCTCGATGATGTGAAGGGATTCGAAAATGAGATTGAAGGGGGTGCACGATGTGCACGATGTTTCGATCACAACCTGCAGCAGGCAGCGCAGGAAGCCGCTGAACTGGGTTTCGAATATTTCACGACGACACTGAGTGTATCTCCTCACAAGAAGTCTCTTACCATCTTCGCAATAGGAAATACAAAACGCGGATTCGTTCCTGTCGATTTCAAGAAGAAGGATGGTTTCCAAAGGAGCATCGAGCTTTCAAAGGAACTAAATCTTTACAGGCAGAACTACTGCGGCTGCGAGTTCTCCATGCATCACCTCAAGAAAAAGAATAGCTGATAGAGACAGGATCTTCTCAATACGGAATTCTTCTTCTCTCCTCGATGATTCTGTAGATAGCGGTAATATCATCGATGTCTTTCAGAAGCTTTTCAGTAAGACACATGATCGAGTCTACTTTCACATCGTAAATGTAGGAAACACCATTTCTCTCATACAGATCGATAGCCAGGGCGCTTATCATATCGGCCTTCACGTATTTGAAACCGAGACGGCTGGTCAATCCGGCCGCCGCCTTTCCCGAGATCCTGTCGTGAAGCATACAGCAGGAAGTGTCTATCTTCCGGCCTTTCAGAAAATGCTCGAGAGAGAAAAGAGGGTGGAGCCATTTACCGCTGTCCTCAAAAAGGACAGTACCGCCTGCATCTATCATCTGAAGAGAGATTCCTTCAGGAAGAGTTCTCTTCGCCAGTGTTTCAAATATTTCGTGATCTATTCCCATGTTCCTATTCCAAACTGAAATTGCGCCAGAAATCCTCTGGCGAGAGAATCATACCCAAGATAGAGAGAAGTTGGAAGCTCTTTCAGCCCGAGTAATGAGACAGTTGAGCTGAAACGCGCCCCGGCTATCCAGTAGGGAGAAGCCTGAGACCTCTCGTACCAGATAAACTGACCGAAAATCCCCATCGACGTATCCTTCATAATCAGCAGTTCCCCCGCTGTGGGTCTGAAACTTTCGGGAACCCAGTCGAAATTCACGACACTCACTATCAGGTGATTCGCATCATTCGACACCGAAGATGCACCGCCCTGGCCTACCAGCGAGGAATCTGTAGACAGGAATCCGTCACTGCGGTAGAAGGGAACGTTCCCGGCTCCGTCAAAGGCGAACCGTCCCGAATACGTCCCTGAAAGAACGAAATCACGCGGAAGCGGAAGCCTAAAATCAAAATGAGTATTGAAAAAATGCCTTTCAAACAACTGTGTCGACTGATATGACAAGGTCGCATTCAACTTAGCAGGATAGGATGGACCTCCCCTGAACCAGGAGGTGAGCCCCGCATCGAACAGAGACTCGAACTCTTGAGAGGAATCATCATACTGCTGTTCGAACCGGACGAACTCTTCGAGAACAACCATATTGGATACCGGCTGCTGACGTGATCTGAGAAGTCCCATGTAATAGAAGCCCGGGATCATTCCACGTTCGAACGAGGTAACCATATCAGCTGTGATCATCGTGGATTCCGTCAATGAGAGAGTCGTAGAGAGATAGAGTTCGGGATAGCCGTTATCGGTTGTCGAACTCTGTATTCCAAATCCTCCGAGAGCGGACAACCTGAAGATCGAATTCGTATAAGAGTATCTCAGGCCGAGAACAGTCTCGTCTCTCAGCAGGTTCTGTAAATCTTTTTGAAATGCAAAATTCTTCAATCCGAAAAACAGTTGATGTGAAGGATAATCGGGGATCACGATATCGTAAAGAGAATAATCTTCGAGAATCTTTTGATGGAGCAGATCGAACTGAGAATCAGATGCTGAACTTTCCTGTACATCCGTTCGAACCAGATCGTTCAGCTCCTTCTCCTTCTCTTTTGCGGACTCGTATCCTCTCATTGCCAGTTCCTCGACAGCATCGAAATCCATGAAGGAAAAATCTTCCACATCGCATCTGATCCAGACGGCATCGGGATGATCTATAATCGATCGGGCCCCGGATCTTCTTTTTCCGATATCCATCGCGATATTCAGCAGTGAAAGAGGGTTTCTGAGATTCAGGCCGCTTCCTTCATAGAAAGTGGTGGAAACGATGACAGTTGAAGAATACTCATAGGCGGTATCGAGCGGTACAAGATTCGTTATTCCTCCATCTATGAGCATATGTCCGTACAGCTGAACCGGGGGAAAATAGACCGGGATCGCGAAACTTGCCGAAAGCGCTTTGAAGATATCACCTTCCATGATGTGAACCTGCCGTTTGGTCGCCGCATCTTCTGCAACCACCATGATGGGAATTTCCAGATCTTCCAGTTTGACATCATCTCCGATATACGAAGTAAGGAACGAGACGAATTTCGTGCTGTCCAGTATCCCCCCGGCCACCGGGAAGGTGATATCGAAAAGAGAGGAGATCTCCAGGCTCGTGCTTATCTCGAAGATCTGATCACTTGAAAGACCTGCCGCGTACATGATACCTACGATAGATCCCATCGAATTGCTGATGATGTAATCGGGAGTGATTCCTTTCTCTTCAAGATAGCGGATGACACCGATATGGGCAAAAGCACGGGCCGAACCACCCGAAAGAAGCAATCCGACCGGTTCTCTCTTTCCCTGTGTCCTATCGTTAATCCTGCTGACAAAGGAGGATCTACCGTATTCGACGGGAATTACGGAATGGAGCAGTTCATTGGAGTTGTTCAGAACTGTCGTGTCGGATTCTGTCAGGGCAAAAGCCGGGAAGATGATCATGAGGAGTATGATTATAGCTGCAATCAGCTTCTTGGTGATCAAACAGTATCTCCTTGTTACCTCAATAATACCTGATTTTAATCGAGATGACAATTGAACTGCAGATGCTAAATTTTCCCCAAAACGGAAGAAAGTATCGAAATAACCTCATCGACATCTTCTTTTTCGATGATAAGAGGAGGAACGAAACGCAGTACATTCGCACCGGCTCCTACGATCAGCATCCCCTCTTTCATACACATGTCGATCACAGGTCTGACCTCGCATGTAAGCTCGAGTCCGAGCATGAGCCCCAGTCCCCGCACCTCTTTGATCACGTCGTGAGTCTGTGCAAGCTGCTCGAGCTGATCTTTGAAATACGCCCCTACAGCAACTACATGTTCGAGCAAGGCTCCCTCCGAGATCCTTTTGAGGACGACACAGGCGGCTGTACAGCTGAGAAGATTGCCCCCGAAGGTAGCTGCATGATCACCGGGTGAAAAGACATCGGAGGCTTTGGAAGAGACGACCATCGCACCGATGGGGACTCCGTTCCCCAGAGCTTTTGCCAGCGTCATCACATCCGGAACGACATCGGTATTCTGCCAGGCGAATGCCTTCCCTGTTCTCCCCATCCCGCACTGCACTTCATCAAAGACCAGCAGGATCTCCTTCTCATCACACAGTTTTCTCACCTTCGAGAGAAAGACCGGATCAGCGCACTTGATACCTCCTTCACCCTGAATGACCTCGATGAAGATCGCACAGGTATCATCGCCGACCTTATCTGCAAGAGATTCAAAATCGTTCAGAGGAGAATGGACGATCTTCGGAACCAGCGGTGTAAAACTCTTCTGATACTTGATCTGTCCTGTCGCACTCATCGCGCCGTAGGTTCTGCCGTGAAAGGAGCTCTCCATGGTGATGATCTTCTCTCTGACGACAGGAAAGCTCTTTCCGTACTTTCGTGCAAGCTTCAAAGCGCCTTCATTGGCCTCGGTTCCGCTGTTACAGAAGAAGACCTTGTCCATACCGCTCAATTCTTTGAGGTATGAAGCAGCTTCGACAGCATAGCGGTTGTAATAGAGATTGCTGCAGTGAAGCAGTCCGTTTTCGATGACTTCCTTGAGCGCATCGGTGAACTGGCTGTCGTTATACCCGAGACTGTTCACCGCGATTCCGGCTACCATATCGATATAACTGTTCCCTTCGCTGTCGGTGACATGAACTTTGTCACCTTTGGAAAGTACGATCGGAAATTGTGCATAGGTGGGCAAGAAAACTTCTTTTGCCATGTTTATCATTTCATTCATAACAGACTCCATCCTTTATCGCGTCATCATCGTTCCGATACCGTCATTGGTAAAGATCTCCAGCAGCAGGGAATGGGGAAGACGGCCGTCGAGTATGTGAACACTCTGAACCCCCATTTCTATCCCGTCCATGCAGCATTTTGCTTTCGGGATCATCCCACCGTTTATCGTACCGTCTTCGATGTACTTCTCCGTCTCACTGAGAGTGAGACGTCTGAGAATCGATGACGGATCATCCTTGTCTTTCAGAATTCCTTCGACATCTGTGAGGAATACCAGCTTCTGAGCCTTCAAAGCTCCCGCGATGGCGCTTGCGGCATAATCGGCATTGATGTTGTAGGTATGTCCTTCCAGATCAGTGCCGACAGGAGCCACGACAGGGATGAACTCATCATCCATGAGCGAGGTGATCAGGCCGGTATTCACTTTGACGATCTCCCCGACATATCCGATATCTTTTCCGTTGACAAGTTTCTTTTTCGTATGAAGTGTATCACCGTCTTTTCCGCTGATACTCACAGCTTGGATACCCTGAGCCTGTAGAGCCTGAACGAGTTTCTTTCCTATGGACCCGCACAGTACCATTTCGGCGACCTGAGCGGTCTCTTCATCGGTCACTCTCATACCGTCGATGAAAGCGCTTTCCTTCCCGATTCTATCAAGCATCTCGGTTATCGCTTTCCCGCCGCCGTGAACGACGACAGGATTCAGACCGATCCTTTTCATCAGAACGATGTCCTGGATCACACTCGTGCGCATATTCTCATCCACCATCGCAGAACCGCCGTATTTCACAACGACGATCGATCCGGCGAACTTTCTTATATAGGGAAGTGCTTCAATAAGTACATTGGCTTTTTCTATCGCATGTTTCATCAGCTTCTATAATCTCCATTGATTCTCACATATTCATAGGACAGATCACATCCCCAGCTCATCGCTTCAGAAGAACCATCTTCCAGAATGATATCGAGATTGATCACATTCTCGCCGAGGATCTTCTTTGCAAGCTCTTCATCGAAGTTTAGGGGAGTGCCTTCCTCGACCACAACGATCTTACCTTTTTCACTGCGATAACGCATCGTCACTTTCGAAGGATCGAAAGAGGCTCCGCTGTAGCCCATAGCACAGAGGATTCTTCCCCAGTTCGCATCGGCGCCGAAGAACGCCGCTTTGACCAGAGAACTGGAAACTACCGAACGGGCCAGAAGAGAGGCGTCCTCATCACTTTTCGCGCCGGTCACACTCACCTCGACAAACTTGCTGGCCCCTTCACCGTCTTTGACGATCATTTTCGCCAGTTCGGTGTGAACGTAGGTAAAAGCTTCTCTGAAGACTTCTTCAAACTCACTGTCGGCATCGATGAGAGGAGATCCGGCGGTACCGTTAGCCATCACGAGAACTGTATCGTTCGTACTTGTATCTCCATCGACGCTTATCATATTGTAGCTGGTGGAGATGGAAGAGCCGAGCAATGACTGAAGATATGTTCTGTCCACGTTCGCATCGGTTGTGATAAAAGAGAGCATCGTGGCCATATTGGGATGTATCATCCCCGAACCTTTCGCCATTCCCCCTATTCTGACACTCTTATCTGCGACAGTCACTTCGACAGCGACCTCTTTGGCGAAGGTGTCAGTGGTGAGGATGGCCAGAGCGCTTTCGTGGGCCTTATCCTTTTCACATGAGAGGTTTCTGCTGCAGTATCTGATCCCTTTTTCGATCTTCTCCATCTCGAGAGGGACACCGATAACGCCGGTCGAACAGATCATCACCTCATCGCTGAGGCAACCGAGTTCTTCTGCGGTCATCGAGGCCGATGTATGGACATCCTCTATTCCAACCTTTCCGGTACAGGCATTGGCATTTCCGCTGTTGACCAGAATCGCCCTGATAGGCTTCCCTTTTTTCAGCACGGCACTGTCATAATTGACCGGAGCGGCACGCACAACGTTCGTCGTGAATGCACCTGCAACCTCGGCGGGGACATCACTCACCAGCAACGTCATATCCACCTTGGTTCTTTTTACACCTGTCGCACAAGAGGCGACGGAAAATCCTTTCGCAGCTAATATCCCACCATCTATTATTTTCATCGTTTCCTTCCTTTTTGTTACATCGGGATCGAACTCAGCAGCTCGAGTCCGCTCTCTTCCGGCAAACCGAAGACGATATTCATATTCTGCACAGCCTGTCCTGCGGCCCCTTTCATGATATTGTCGATCGCACCGATGACGATCAGGCGGTTCACCCGCTTATCTACGATATAAGAAAGATCGAAGTAATTCGATCCTTTCACGAATCTGGTCTCGGGGAAACTTCCTTCCGGTTTGAGCCGTATGAACTTCTCTTCACCGTAGGAATCCGTGTATGCTTTTTTCACATCTTCTTCTTTCACACCCTGAAGAAGAGATGCGTAGGATGTCGTCAGTATCCCCCTGCTCATCGGGATAAGATGAGGAGTGAATGAAAGTGTGATCTCATTTTCCGACACTCCGTGAGAGAAGGCCAGCGACAATTCCTGCTCGATCTCCGGGGTATGCCGGTGTGTTGTCACCCCGTATGCCTTTACCGATTCGTTGACCTCGGCAAACATCAAAGAGAGCTGAGCCTTTCTTCCTGCTCCGCTTACGCCTGATTTCGCATCGATGATGATCGAATCTTTGTCGATCAGACCTGCTTTTAAAAGAGGATAGAGAGAGAGAATGGAACAGGTCGTATAGCATCCCGGATTGGCTATCAGACGGCTTTCCGCTATCTGCTGGCGATTTACCTCACTCAGTCCGTATACGGATTTCTCAAGCAGAGCGGGACTGTGGTGAGTCGTATTGTACCATTTCTGATATACATCGGCATCCTTCAGTCTGAAATCGGCACCCAGATCTATGATCACACATCGTTCGAGGATGGAGGACGTTACCATGGAACTGGCAAGTCCGTGGGGAAGTGACAGAAACAGGACATCGCATTCATCGGCAAGATGTTCGATATCGACATCGGCACACGTATTCTCAAATTCTCCCAGAAAATTCGGATATACATCCGCATAGTTCTGCCCGGCGTATGATTTAGAAGAGGCTGTCACTGAAGCAACATGAGGATGGAGATGCAGCAATTTCACCAGTTCGCTTCCTGCATAACCTGTAGATCCGATAACACCTGCTTTTATCATATAGCCTCCATTCAAAATTAGATAGGTCTTTGTATATATATACATATTTTTAAAAATGTACACCCTATTTCTGTATATTTATACAATATTTTATTCTTTTTTTCCAGTCCCATGAAAAATCATAAAAAAACAGTATTTTATGTTGCATTTGCAACTTAATTATCCTATCACCTGTGATATTTTTCCAATACACTTAAGAGCATGATGAGAAGAAAAGAAAAACAACTAACTGCAGAGAAATCATTTGAGATTGTAGAGAAGGCCGAATGGGGTGTCCTTTCTCTGGTATGCGACGGCAGCAGTCCTTATTCCATCCCCATGTCTTTCGCTCTCGACGGAATGAAACTATATCTTCACGGAGCAAAAGAGGGAATGAAGATCGATCTGATCGGATCCAACAACGCAGCGGCTTTCACCTGTGTAGGTTCGACTGAAGTGATTCCCCAAAAATTCACAACGAAATATGAATCGGCTGTCATATGCGGAACCATCAGGATCGTTGAAGATGAGAATGAACGTTATGAGGGTCTGATGGCACTTGTAAGAAAATACAGTCCCGGCTTCATGGAAGAGGGAAAAGCATATATAGAACGGGCGTTCGGCAAAACCGCCGTACTCGCGATCGACATAGGAGAGATCACGGGAAAGGCCCAATATTAGGAGAGAACGGATGATTGAAAAAGTGTACGGTTTTCATACACAGGAGAGCACCAAGGTTGAGATGATCGTGAATGATTCACACGTCAGGATCAACCATCTCGTATTGACTGCAGGCGATCAGGCTGATCCCCATCCGACACCGGATGATGCCCACATGATCGTTACCAGAGGTGTGCTTTCCATAGCTTTAGGCGATCAGGAGCCTCACAATTATGAAGAGGGAAACATCATAAAGATTCCCGCGGGAACTATGATGCATATAAAAAACGGCGGAGATGAGACTCTGCATGTATTCGTAATCAAAGCACAGTAGGAAGTATTTCCTGCTCATATTTTTCAATCAGGAGACCACTATGGACGAAATGTTCTGTTACCAATGTGAACAAACTGCGAAAGGAATCGCGTGTACCGGTGCGAGAGGCGTATGCGGAAAGTCGGCAGATACAGCAAATCTGCAGGATGATATGACCTCCTCGCTGGTAGCCCTTGCTGTTGCAACCGAAGGAAAAGAGATTGACGATAAGACGTATCATCTCATGCTGGAAGGCATGTTCACAGCGATCACGAATGTGAGTTTCAATAACGAGACTCTCAAACAGCTGATCTCGAGAATCGATGATGACACACTGCGGTATAAGGGAAGACTCGATGTCTATACGATCAAAGAGGTATGGGAAGACAATGAGGACATCCGCTCCCTCAAATCACTCATCCTCCTCGGACTCAGAGGTATGGGAGCTTACGCCTACCATGCATGGGTTCTCGGCTACAAGGACAAAGAAGTGAACGACTTCTTCTTTTCGGCGATGAGAGCGATAGGGAACAGCACTTTGACAGTAGATGAACTGCTTCCTCTCGTTCTCAAGACCGGAGAGGTCAACTTGAAATGTATGAAGCTTCTTGATCAGGCGAACACCGAGACATACGGAGACCCGACCCCGGTCGAAGTCCCTCTGACGATCGAAGAAGGTCCTTTCATCGTAGTGAGCGGTCACGACCTGTTCGATCTGTACCAGCTTCTCAAGCAGACCGAAGGAAAAGGCATCAACATCTACACACACGGAGAGATGCTCCCTGCACACGGATACCCGAAACTGAAAGCATTCTCCCACCTCAAGGGAAATTTCGGAACTGCATGGCAGAATCAGCAGAAGGAATTCATCGACATACCCGGTGCAGTTCTGTTCACTACGAACTGCCTGATGCCCCCCAAGGATAATTACAAAGACAGGATCTTCACCACCGAGGTCGTCTCCTATCCTGAACTCGTACATATCGGAGAAGACAAGGACTTCACCCCGGTAATCGAGAAGGCTCTGGAACTGGGAGGCTACAGTGAACCAAGAAAGATGACGGGAATCAACGGCGGAGATACTATGACCACCGGTTTCGGAAGAGCAACCGTCCTTTCGGTCGCAGGTGATGTGATCGATGCCGTCAACAAAGGTGACATCAAACATTTCTTCCTCGTAGGAGGCTGTGACGGTGCAAGAGTAGGAAGAAACTACTATACCGAATTCGTCGAGAAATCACCGGAAGACACTGTGATTCTCACCCTTGCCTGCGGGAAGTTCCGTTTCAACGACATGAAACTCGGAAACATCGGATCGATACCCCGCCTGCTGGATATGGGACAGTGCAACGATTCCTACGGAGCAATCGAAGTGGCACTTGCCCTTGCAGATGCTTTCAAGGTCTCGGTGAACGAACTGCCGCTCTCTTTCATCCTCTCGTGGTATGAACAGAAAGCCGTTTGCATACTGCTGACTCTTCTTCATCTGGGTGTGAAGAATATTCATCTGGGACCTTCACTTCCCGCATTCGTAAGCGAGAACGTGCTGAACATACTTGTGGAGAACTTTTCGATAACTCCCATCGCTACAGCAACGGAAGATCTGGAAAAGCTTCTGGGCTGATCTGATGTACTTCACAGGAAGGAATGATCATCGTCTGCCGACAAGGAGACGACGGTATTCCTTCCTTTCTCTTTGGCTCTGTATAAAGCCGCATCGGCCAGAGCCACCAGCGCATCACTCGAATCAGGAAGAGGAATATCGTCATCACCGCCGACAGTGATCACACCGATCGACAGATGAACATTGAAAGAAGCGTTACGGGAAACGATGGAATTCGTGGCAACTTTATTGTGGATATCCCTGGCGATCCGTAGCGCTATTGATGAAGGAGTATTCTTCAGGGCAATGACGAACTCGTCTCCGCCATAGCGGCCGAATATCTGGTGGGACCCGATGATAGATTCCACAGATTCCAC
This sequence comes from Sphaerochaetaceae bacterium, assembly GCA_028532915.1. GTDB lineage: Bacteria > Spirochaetota > Spirochaetia > Sphaerochaetales > Sphaerochaetaceae > SABI01. The sequence continues at coordinate 1,926 of JAQQAI010000002.1, read as the reverse complement.
GATCTTCTCTATCGTCCTGTCACCGGCTTCATGCCCATATGTGTCATTGATCATCTTGAAATGGTCGATATCCATCATGAGAATCGAGAGGGGAATTTTCTCATTCTTCACCTCAGACCGTTCCTTTTCGATCCTGTTGAACAGTTCTCTCCGGTTCAGTATCTGTGTCAGAGGATCGAGTTTAGCCTTCTCTTTGATCTTCTGGTGGAGGACCTCTCTCTCTGTTATGTCATGGAACATGATCAGGTATCCGCTTTGAGCTCCGCCGATCTTGGTCAGCGGGGATATTCTTACATCAAAAACTTTATCCTCATACCTCAGCAGATGCAGAGTACAGCCCTCTCTTGTAAGCAGGGGTCGTAAAAACGACATCATCTTCTCGGGAAGGACTTCATCGGCCGTCTCACCGACAACAGTATCTTTTATCGAAAGAAGATTCTTCGCCGCATAATTGATATCGAGAAGCCGGTAATTATAGTCTATGACTACGATCCCGTCGGTTATGCTCTCCAGCAGTTTCTCTCTCGGAACGGGATTCACATCAAGGTATCGATACCGGTAAAGCGCAAAACCGATCATCAACGCACTGATTGAAATCCAGACTGTCGTAAAATTCACATGAGGAACGAAAGAGATGTTGAGAACATAGAGGATATTGCTGACAGCGGGAAGAAGAGCCCCGATTCCGATCAGCAGAATCTGCATCTTATAGAATTTTCGTCTGCTGGCCAGACCCTTAACGAATATATAGAATGAAGTTAAATATAAGATATATGCGAACGGAATGAACAGATAGTTAAACAGGGGACCGTAATTGTAATCGACGATCGGGATTGATCCTTCTGTGAGATAGAGAACAGGTTCTCCCCAGAAATAGTTCGGTTCAGGGACCACTATGATGAAAAGAAGAAGGACAAACCAGATAACTCCGGTGGAGAGCCAGAAGACACGGTGGAATCTTATGTTGGAATGTTTGGAAGCTAGCGAGAGCAGCGTCAGAGGCACACTGTTGATTCCTATGAACTGCAACCGTACGAAGACCATCTTGGCAGGAAGCGTGACAGCGACCAGCTCTCCTATCTGCATGAGAGTCCAGAAAAGCACCGCAGTCAGGAGAAAAAAATACGCTTTTCCTATCTGGTTTTTGATAAATTGTATAGAGAACACCCAGAGAGACAACATTAACCCGGCAGATACTATGAATGTCCAGATCCAAGGAATTGATGCCACTCATTTCCTCCTTCAAACAGTTGGGTTCTTCTACAGTAGCACATTTCCTTGAAATCTATAATGATAATACTCGTTGTACTTCTCACATTTTTCACTTCATTTTTGTGTTACCTGAAGTAGATTTGTATAACCTAAGCAAAAAATAAGCGAAGGTAAAGAGAAAAAGCATTAAAAGATGATCAAATTTTTTTCTAACGTTTACTAAAAAACATACTTTTAACAGGCAGAACCAATCAGAGAATCGAATGATCTCTCCCTTCATTTCACTTCTCAACTATTTCTCTATAATATTGATATTAAACATAGATTCAATCCAAGAAAAAGAATGATACATCTGAAAGCCGGTTATCGAAAGTTCAAAGACCGACCGGATTTACCGATAAGGAAAAGGCCGCAGTCAACACACTGTCATTGTCGTTCTAGAAAGCTGATACAGACATATCACAAATTTTGATTGATTTAACCGGAATAATTTTCATATCTGTTGTAAGCGTCAAATCAGTCAGCGCCGATTCGACGTTTAGTCAGCGAGCACCCCTGAGATTATATGGCTCAGTTCCAGGATCATCCGTCAAGTCGTGAAGGTCGAATCTCAGGGTGACAATTCTCCGTCTATCTTGTATCAACAAGCTTGTTCCAATATCGAAGGATCAGGACACTCTCGGGCATGGATATAACAGCGATGATCGAAAAAAA
>JAQQAI010000001.1 GCA_028532915.1 Sphaerochaetaceae bacterium | reverse complement strand
TTTCTGGGACTTTTCGGAGCTCACAAGTTCTATTGTGAAAGAATCGGTATGGGATTCCTCTATCTGTTCACAGGAGGCCTGCTGGGAATCGGATGGCTGTTCGATCTGTTCACTCTCGGACACCAGGTGGATGTCGCCAATGCGATAATAGCGAGCAGATATAGTCCCCGGTGATGAAAAATGGGGAAATTCATTCTGTGAGAATAAGTAGAAAGGTGATCTTACCGATGTGAATGATGATACCGTTTTTCGTATTCAAAAGTGAAACTCACGGCATCTCCCCGATACCATCCTTCCGAATATTCTATCACATCACCTGTATCAAGAATCACCGTGTTCCTGAAATACTGAAGAGGCGACCCTGCAGGGATGTTAAGATAAGAAGCAACTTCTCCCTCAGCCGGGACGGCCTCGAGCAGCCGCCGGGTCTTCTTTATAGTAAGTTTATACTTAGTCTCAAGCAGTTCATGCAGTGATCTGTCTTTCAGGTCCTTATCATGAAAATCCGGGATAAGGTCAAAAGGAAGATATGAATGAACAATGAGGATCGGATAACCGCTTACCGACCTGATTCTTTTTATATGGAGGAACCTGATTCCGCATACTATATCGAATTTTTCCGCCAGCCTGTCGTCACTTGTGATTGTGGTGCACTCCAGGACTTCTGTAGTGGTGGTCATGCCAAGATGACTGATTTCTTCAGTAAGACTACCTCGCCAGTCACCGAAATCCCTGCGCAGCCTTTTTGCTTTGACGAAAGTCCCTTTTCCGTGAGTTTTATATACCAAACCGTCATTCACAAGCTCAGCGATGGCCTGACGAACAGTAGGCCGGCTGATTTCAAAATGCTGCGCGAGTTCAGGTTCTGACGGCAACAGGGTATCAGGAGATTGATGCGATATGAATTCTTTCAGAATGACTTTTAGCTGATGGTATAAGGGTATTGGTGATGATCTATCGATTTTTTCGTCGTTCAGTTCTGTATTCATTTCCTGTTCAGCAGACTTGATAGAATCTGCTCTCCGATATCTTTGTATTTCTCCGCAAAAAGATGGCTGGTGATTCTTTTCGCGTCTTTAAGACTTTCAGCTTCAAGTCGAACAGTGACACATGGTTCTGTCACGGACTTACGTACGATTATCCAGCCGAAAGGGTAATCAACACGCACACCATCCAGGTATGAAAGAGAATAATCCGATCCCTTCTGGTTGATATGTTTCAGTAATCGTTCTCTCTCGTTTTCCTCATAATATATTCTTATATCCTCAGTGATAAGAGGTTTTTCCATTTTGTCTATCATATTTGAGAGCTTTTCATTGTTTTTTAACAATATCTCGCAGAATTTCAATGCTCCGAATAATCCGTCATCATATCCCAGTTCACTGAAAAAGAAATGTCCACTCACTTCGCCGGCAAGAACTGCTTGTTCTTCGATGAATCTTTTCTTTATAAATGCATGTCCGCTTCGTTCGGGTAGAGGAATCCCGTTGTAGAGTTCAATTGATTTCTTTACGTTCGATGCAGCTTTTCCATCGAATACGATCTTCTTCTTTTCCGGGCTTTGTGAAAGATAATGGCGGCATAAGATGATGAATACAGATTCACTACTGCAGAACCGCCCCTTGTCGTCAATGAAAATGACACGGTCGCCGTCACCATCAAAAGCGATTCCGATATCGGCCTTATGTTCAACCACCTTACGTTTAAGCTCTAACAGATTTTTTTCGACAGAAGGGTTCGGGTCCCGATTAGGGAAATCTCCATCACATTCACAGAAGAGGGGAACCACAGAATGACCCATTTCCTCAAGAATCCCTGGAGCGAGGATGGAGGTTATTCCGTTACCGCAATCAACTACCATCTTCAACGAGCCGGCAGCAGGTATATGCTTTCGTATCATCTCAGCATACTGAGGGAGGATCGCAGATCGTTCGTAATGTCCTTCACCGGTTCGGAAACACCGGCTTAATGTGAGATCCCGGATCCTATATATTTGTTCGGGAGTGAGAGGCATATCTCCCATAATTATCTTGAACCCGTTGTATCGGGACGGGTTGTGAGAAGCTGTTACCATCACAGCCCCTCTGGTTCGGAATTCCCTCTTTGCGAAATATACAATGGGAGTGGGTACTTCTCCGATATCAATCACATCCGCACCGGTAGAGACCAGTCCTTTGATCAGAGCTTCCTTTAACACGGGCGTGGAATTTCTTGAATCTCCGCCGACGACAATATTTTCTCCTTGAAGAATCGTGCCGACAGCTTTGCCGATCAGAAGTGCATCATCTATTGTCAGTTCAGTATCATATACACCCCGTATATCACACTCTTTAAATATACTCATCGATCCCATCCTTAACTTTCAGCTGTCAATTGAGCAACTGCTCTGTATTCACATCGAAGAACAGAATCTCTTTCTGATCGAATTCTATCCCGATTTTCTGATTGACCTTGGAAGATGAGAAAAATCCGGGTTCTTTTATCATGATATAGCTGTTCCCTCTTCGTGCCGTGATGATGGTTTCGCTTCCCGAAGGCAATACCGCATAGACATCGAAGGGGATGATCCCGTCGCCTTCCGTCTTCTCAGTAATGTGCAGATGCTCGGCTCTGACCCCAAGAAACACTTCATTGTTTTCCTGTATGCTCTCAGCTCCGTCGACTTTGCTTACATCGATAGATACATCGTCAGCAACAAAACTGTACGGATGGGGTGAGTCCTTTCTTACGACTCCTCTGAGCAGATTGATAGGAGGATTGCCGACGAATTTAGCTACAAAGAGATTTTTCGGTTTATGATATATCTTCTCGGGAGAATCGAGCTGCATGATCACACCGTTGTTCATGACTACTATCCTGTCGGATAGGGTAAGAGCCTCTATCTGATCGTGGGTGACATATATTGTGGTCGAATGGAGTGTCTGGTGAAGATGTTTCAGTTCGCTTCTCATATCGATTCTCAGCAGAGCGTCAAGATTGCTCAACGGTTCGTCCATCAGAAAAATATCTGTCTGAGAAGCTATCATTCGTGCGAGGGCAACCCTCTGTTGCTGTCCTCCGGACAGTTCGGACGGATATCTGGAACCGTAATCAGACATCTGCACCTGAGCGAGAACCTTTTTCACACGCGAATCGATTTCACTTTTTGCGAGTTTCTGGGATTCTAGTCCGAGAGAGATGTTTTTGAAGACATTCATGTGAGGCCATAAAGCATAACTTTGGAACATGAATCCCATAGCCCTTCTCTCAGGTGGGGTATAGACTCCTTTTTTCTTCGAATAGAGAATAGTATTCTGAGCTCTTATTTCTCCTTCGGTAGGTTCTTCCAGCCCTGCAATCATTCTCAGCGTGGTAGTCTTTCCACATCCTGAAGGACCTAAGAGGGTAAGGAACTCTCCTTCTCTGATAGATAGGTCCAGCCTGTCGACAGCTTTCACTTTTCCGTAGATCTTTGAAATATTTGATAATTCGATTTTGTTCATATGTTATCCTAAATCAATGGTTTTGTATGGAGATCGCATCGAGATCAGTTTGATCAGTATGTTGGCAATGATAATCACAATAAGCAGAAGCAGAGTGACCGCATTCACATGTTGCGTCTGTTCCTGAGTCTTGTACGCAAATATCATGGTCGTCAGAAGCCCTGTCTTCGGAGTCACCAGAAGAATCACAAGACTCAATTCTCGCATGCTTGTGATAAAAGTAAGGAGCATCCCGCTGATGAAACCGCTTTTACTGAGAGGAAGGATGATCAATCTGAACCTTCTCAGCCATGGGATCCCCTGAATCACGGCCGATTCCTCGAGGGACTGGTCGATCTGCATGATTGCTGAGATCCCTGATCGTGAAGAAAACGGAAGGTTTTTTACTACAACGATCAGTACTATCAGAGCGAACGTTCCGTACAATGCAGGTATCGGACCGATAGATCTGCTGAACATGCTCAGATAGATAGCGGCGAATGCGATTCCCGGGAAAACATATGGAGCGAATGCCACACTTTCAATGATTTTGGCGATTTTCGTTCCCCTGTTTTTCACGACTGTATAGCCTATAAGCAATCCCAGGAAAGCGTTGGTTACAGCTGCAATGATTCCCAGTCGGATCGAATTATACAGTGCATTCAATATTCCCGGATTGCGCAGGACCCCTTTCTGACCGCTGGCAATCAGGGGTTCACTTTCTCCGACCCAGAAATGAGTTGTCATGTTGCTGAAGGAATAATTATCAGGAAGAAGGATGAAGGTGCTGAGAATCAGCATGATGATCGGAAATACTATAACAAGCATCAGAAACAGGATAAGAAGCCCCATGATAACAGGCCTGAGTTTTCCAAGAGGCATAGGATTTGCTCTGAAGCCTTTGCCTTTCATCGTTACGAAACTTCTTCTTACTCCGATTATCTTGTTATTGATAGAGATTGCCGTTATTGCAAGAACTATCAGTACAAGAGCCAGAACGAAAGCATCACCCGTATTCCTTGAGTTTATCAGAGCATAGATCTGCGTGGGGAGGGTAAAGTATCTGACAGGTAGTCCCAGCAGAGCAGGCGTTCCGAAAGTTCCCATGCTTCGTGTGAATGTCAGAACAAAAGATGAACCAAGAGCCGGTAAAACCAGCGGGAACGTGATCTTTGTAAGGACTTTCATTCGAGATAGACCGGCAACAGCTCCGGCTTCTTCCAGCTCCGAGTCTATCGTTCTTAATGCTCCTGAAATCATTAGAAATGTGTATGCATAATAATGCAGGGCGAGCGTGATGACTATAGGTACGTATCCGTAGGAAAGCCAGTCGGGAATCGATATGCCGAAAGTCGACTGAAGGATTCCTGCGGTTCCGCCGATTCTGTTGTTCTGGAAGAAAAGTTGCCATACCAGAGCGATGACCCAGGAAGGGATCATATAAGGGATCGTTATCACCGTCTGGAAGAATTTTTTGTGAGAGATATCTGTTCGCACGAAGATCCATGCAAATATGGATCCGATGATCATAGCTAATATTGTTACGCCAAACCCTATCGCTAAACTATGAATAAGGGGTTTTATCAGCAGAGCGGAGGTAAGATCACTTGCGAAAATCCTTATATAGTGAAACAGGGTGAAGGCGCCTTCTACTGCGCCTCTTTGCAGTCTCAGATCATAATCCTGATAAGTAAGAGATGTATAGATCATCTGAATGAAGGGTGCAATAATAAGGAACGAGAAAATGATCACGAACAGAATCGACAGTATAAGTTCGGGTTTTGACCGTAATTTCGAGGTGTAGAATCTTACAATTGGTTTCATACTATTCCTTTTTCTGTAAATGATGAGAAGGATGTGTTTCTAGCGCTGCAGTTGAAAGATCGGAACTGACCTGATACAGCAAGCCTCAGGTCAGTTTCCTCATTGAATGTTTTATTTTGAAGATTCCTGCATCCAGAAGTCCTGTACTTCAGGTCCTAAATACCAGTCATCCTCAGGATTGACCAGCCACATATTCATCTGATCCCATGCTTCACCGCCATTAGGTGTTGCAATATTGCTTCTTGGACTCTTTGAACCTGTTTCGTAATATGGTGCGAGGCCCTGCAGTAGTTCAAGAGCTTCACCCTCTGTATATGGTTCGGGAATTTCTGTATCCAAAGTGATGGAAGGGTCTCCGAGAAGGAAAGCCGTGAATAGTTTCGCAGCGTTAGGATGAGGAGCCTGTCTTGCAATCGCCGTGTAAGTCGGGAAGATTATCCCGTCGAAAGGATCGAGAGGGAACAGAAGTTCATTGATATAATCTTTCGTTCTATTGTACCTGAGATAGGTGAAGGTCGTGATAGATACGGGAGGAAGCCCCTGCTGACCTTTCTTGCCTGATGCCCCGGTAACGGTTCCGCCGGAATCGCTGATGATCAGATCATTATGAAGAAGACGGTAGATCCACTCGAATCCTGCATTTTTCACTCCCGGGCTCAATGTTATATCTTCTCCATACAGCCGTTTGTAGGCTGCCGCCATCTCATCAGCATGACCTGCGATCGATACGACACCCATGAGGTTTGAAAGAGAAGCAAGCGGATCCTTGATGACAACCTTTCCCCGGTATTTTTCCTCGGTGAGTTCCCATATGTTTTTGATCGGTGCCTCATCATGGATTTCGGAATTGTACATCAGAACCATCGCTTCAAGAATCCTTACCAGTGCCGGTTCCTGATATTCAAGAGGGATCATATCTTTGTACATGGAAGGGACAAAGTTGACCACCCGGTTTTTTTCAACCAGATCGTAAATAAAATTACCGCTTCCTCCGGTCGTGATGATATCTGCATTGAAGATATTCGCTTCCTGTTCACTTATCGTTTTCTCGAAAGTCTTCACAGAACCCAAGTCATAGCTTGTAACCTTTATCTCCGGATATTTTTTAGAGAATTCCTCACCGACGGCACTCATCCGGCTCGATGCACTGTAGACGATGACTTCCCCTTCTTCTTTAGCCAGGCGGGTAATCTCATCCCAATCCTGTTCTCCCTCATAGATCCCGAGTTTAGCTTCTTTTGCCCACTCATCCATAGCCTGCGGGTATACGCTAGACTCTTCAGCTTCTTTTGCACCACTTGCAAACAATGCAGAACCCAGCAGCATTATGGCACATATCATCAGAATATTCCTTTTCACAACAGTCTCCTTTTTTTGTAAAGATTTAAATAATTGATAGAATGAAATTCTCCTGTAATGATGTTAGGATGTAAATACAAGTCGGTCAAGTTTTTTCTTTTAAAATTTTTCACTGGAATTCATGGTAATCTATGAGAAAATGGGGTATGGAGTGGAAAAAATGAAGAAATCAAGCGAAATGAGCAGAGCTGAACTGGCAAGATATATCGACCACAGTGTATTGAAACCCGAATTCACGGTCGAAGAGATTGAGCAGCATATACAAGAAGGGATAGCTTTCGGGTGCAGGACCGTCTGTATCAATCCTTCATCGATCGATATCGCCCGGAGGTTGTGCGCTAAGTCGGACACCGATATCTGTGTCGTGTGTGATTTTCCTTTCGGTCTTTCGACGACAAGTTCCAGAGTAGAGCAGGCTCGTCAGTACTGCGAAGGAAATGATATCTTCGAACTCGATATCGTCGCCAACTATGGAATGATGAGAAGCGGAATGTGGACTGAAGTGAGAGAGGACCTTGCCGCCGTGATCGCAGCATGTCACAGCTATGGTACTGCTGTGAAAGTGATCCTTGAGACAGATGCTCTGACGATGGATCAGATACACAGGGGGACTTTGACGTCTGTCGAAGCAGGTGCCGATTTTGTGAAATCCTCCACAGGATTCTATACAGGAGGAGAGCAGAGAGGAGCGACTGTAGAAGTGATTGAAATGATGATGAAATCTGCCGGCGGTAAAGCTAAGATAAAAGGTTCAGGATGCATACGGACGAAAGAGCACTTCCTGAGACTTATCGATATGGGAATAGACCGGATGGGGATCGGATACCGCTCCACACCGGTTGTATTGGGAGAATAAGATAAAGCTGCCGAAGATATCATATCTGCGGCAGCTTCTTCATTTTCGGTGTTATTTTTTCGAATAGGCCTGTTCGTGGACTCCGGCGACAGCACGACCCGAGGGATCGTTCATCTGCTTGAACGCCTCATCCCATTCGAGGGCTGTCTGAGTCGAACACGCGACGGATGCTTCGTGGGGAACACATCTGGCTGCCGACTCTGAAGGGAACGCATCTTCGAACAATGAACGGTAATAGTACTCTTCCTTGTTGAGCGGAGTATTTGTCGGGAACCGGTGATGAGCGTTCTCGAACATCTGGTCGCTCACTTTCTGTTCGGTCATCTCTTTGAGAGTATCGATCCAGCTGTATCCGACACCATCGGAGAACTGTTCCTTCTGTCTCCAGGCGATCTCCTTGGGCAGCAGATCCTCGAATGCCTGTCTGAGGATATGCTTTTCGATTCTGATATTCTTCGGATCATTGCTGGACATCTTGTCTTTCGGGTTCTGAGTCATTGCAGTATCGATGAACTCGAAATCGAGGAAAGGAACTCTCCCTTCGACACCCCATGACATGAGAGATTTGTTCGCTCTGAGACAGTCATACAGATGAAGCTTGGAAAGTTTTCTCACAGTCTCTTCATGGAAATCTTTCGCTGATGGAGCCTTTGCGAAGTAGAGGTATCCCCCGAACAGCTCATCTGATCCTTCTCCGCTGAGAACCATCTTGATTCCCATCGATTTAATAACCTTCGCAAGCAGGAACATCGGAGTTGATGCCCTGATAGTCGTTATATCGTATGTCTCTAGGTGGTACACGACATCGGGGAGGGCATCAAGAGCCTCCTGGATCGTGAAGTGCACTTCGTGATGGACTGTCCCGATGAAGTCTGCGGCGATGCGGGCTGCGGCGAGGTCGGGAGATCCTTTCAGGCCGATGGCGAAAGAATGAAGGCGGGGCCACCATGCTTCCTGCTGATCCTTGCTTTCGACACGGTTCTTCGCGAATTTCATCATGACCGCGGCGATGATCGATGAATCGAGACCACCGCTGAGAAGAACACCGAACGGAACATCACTCATCATCTGTCGTTTGACGGCAGATTCGAGACTCTTTCTGACGGCGCTGATATCGGTGGTATTGTCCTTGACCGCATCGAAGGATTCCCAGGGTCTTGAGTACCAACGTACAGGTTCCTTCTCTCCGCTGATGAAGTATGATCCCGGAGGGAATTCCTCAAAAGCGGCACAGATACCTTCCAGAGCCTTCAGCTCGCTCGCGACATAGTACTGACCTTCTTTATCCCATCCCTGATAAAGAGGGATGATGCCGATATGATCTCTGCCGATGAAGAACAGATCCTTCTCGCTGTCGTACAGCGCGAAGGCATATATCCCGTTGATCTCTTCGAAGATGTCGGTCCCCTTATCCTTATATAGAGCCAGAATGACTTCACAGTCGCTCATTGTCTGAAATTCATAGGAATCGGCATACTTCTCGCGGATCTCGAGATGGTTGTATATCTCGCCGTTGACGGCAAGAGAGATTTTTCCGTCGGGACTTTTCAGAGGCTGTTTTCCGCTGAAAGGATCGACAATTGCAAGTCTTTCATGTGCGAGAATGCAATTATTGGAGGCATATACCCCTGACCAATCAGGTCCGCGATGTCTAATTTTTCTTGACATAGTGATAACGCGTTCACGCATGTTATCAGTGTCAGCTGTGATGTTGAATGCTCCAACAAATCCACACATGTCCTTCCTCCTTGCAAAAATTGTATTCCGTACAAACGGTTTTATTCAAATATAATTGGAAAACCTACAGGTTTTTATACCTGAGTGTCAATTGGCCGGTCACGCAAATATGTGAATTTACTGTAAATAGATATTCTCCAAAGAAAAATAGGAGTGAGATATTCCTTCAATTGTGTAACATCGCTTGAAAACAATCCTACATTTTCGTATGATTGAAAAATGGAACAAGCCGTTGAATTACAGGTGCTTCAGGAGATCAGTACGATCCTGGACGAAAGCGAGGATATCAAAGGTATTCTCACACCTATTTTGAAAGTTATATCGGATAATTCTCCGATGCTCAGAGGAGCGATCACGCTGCTGAACCGTGATACGAAAGAGATCCTCATAGAGACAGCACATGGGTTTACCGATACCCAGAAGAAGAAGGGTAGGTATCATCTCGGAGAGGGAATCACCGGAAACGTGGTTAAAAGCGGTCAGTCCGTCATGATTCCCGACATCTCAAAGGATTCCCGCTATATCAATAAGACCGGAGCTGAAGATGAACTGCTCAATTCCGAAAGCACCATCTCCTTCATAAGCGTACCGATCAAGAGTGGAAAGGATGTTGTGGGAACCCTCAACGGATCGTTCGAGAATCTCGATGAGTCCGAAGCCCAGAATTACCTGAAACTTCTGTCGATCATCGCAAGCATGCTGGCCAGGATCGTGAAGATCCGGCAGGAACTGCGCGAAGAGAACGAACGACTCGTCGCCGAGAACAGACGGCTGAAACAGGAACTTGACGAACGATACACACCCGAAAGGATCATCGGCAGGTCTCAGGTCATGGAACAGCTGTTCTCTCTGATAGCCCAGGTGAGCAAAAGCGATGCCACGGTGATCATAAGAGGGGAAAGCGGTACAGGGAAAGAACTTGTGGCACAGGAGATCCATGATAACAGTCTCCGCAAGAAGATGCCTTTCATCAAGGTGAACTGTGCGGCCCTGTCGGAGAGTATCATCGAGAGCGAATTCTTCGGTCATGAAAAAGGAGCTTTCACAGGAGCCTTTGCAGCCCGGAAAGGGCGGTTCGAGCTTGCCGACAGAGGTACGATCTTCCTTGATGAGATCGGTGAACTATCCCCGCAGATGCAGGGAAAGCTTCTGAGAGTGCTTCAGGAACAGGAATTCGAAAGAGTCGGCGGAATGAAGACGATCAAGGTCAACGTGCGGATCATAGCGGCTACAAACAGAGACCTCGAGAAGGATGTCGCAAGAGGAGCCTTCAGAGAGGATCTGTATTACAGGTTGAATGTCTTTCCTCTCCATATTCCACCACTTCGGGAGCGTAAATCGGATATTATGCTGCTGTGCGATCACTTCATCGAAAAATACAACAAGAAGAACCGCTGCGCCATCAAACGGATCACATCGAATGCGATCGACCTTCTGATGATGTATCACTGGCCCGGAAATGTAAGAGAGCTGGAAAACTGCATCGAGCGTGCAGTTCTCATCAGCAATGATGAAGTGGTACACGGCTATCATCTTCCTCCGAGCCTCCAGTCTGCAGAATCATCGAATACGAAGTTCTCTTCTTCTCTTCAAAGTGCCATCGATTCCCTCGAATACGAGCTGATAAGCGATGCACTGAAGAATTCCAGAGGGAACAAGGCGAGAGCTGCGAGGAATCTCGGCATCTCTGAAAGGATCATGGGGCTGAGAATAGAGAAATACCATATCGAACCGGATCGATATAAGCACTAAATCCTACAAAATTGGAAGGAATTAACATATAACCTACAGAAATGTAGGTTTTTAAATGTCTGTAGAAAACTATACTCTCTAAACTCACAAATTAAATTAGAAAATATTATTCATTAATATATAAACAGTTATAAATATAATAGCGATGTGATCGATGTGTTTCTCCTCTGTTGGCACACCATTTGCAATAATAGTTGCCAAAATAATCTCAAGGAGATGGATATGAAGAAACACAAAGTGGTAGCAGCTGTATGCATGATTCTATGTTTTGCAGCAGGATCGCTGGGAGCCGATGAACTTGCTGAGACAGTCGCATTGCACCAGCAATCGCTAGACATGATCTGGCTACTATTGGCAGCGGCGCTCGTATTTTTTATGCAGGCTGGATTTGCTATGGTAGAAATCGGACTTACTAGAGCAAAGAACTCAGGGAATATCATCATGAAGAACCTGATGGACTTCAGCGTCGGCGCGTTGTTCTACTGGGCTATCGGATGGGCATTGATGTATGGAACTTCATATGCAGGCCTGTTCGGATTCTCCCAGTTCTTCATCACTGATGCAGACCCTGTGCTCTTCAGAGATTGGATGTTCCAGGTAGTCTTTGCAGCGACTGCAGCGACTATCGTCTCAGGTGCGATGGCAGAACGGACGAAATTTTCCGCCTATCTTATCTACAGTGTCATTATCTCGGCAGTGATCTATCCGATCAGCGGTCACTGGATCTGGGGTGGAGGCTGGCTCGGCAATCTCGGTTTCCATGACTTTGCCGGTTCAACAGTTGTACACTCTGTAGGTGGATGGGCGGCTCTGATGGGATCTTTGGCTCTAGGACCACGGATCGGGAAATATGTCGTCTCAGGGAAGACAACGACCAGTAAAGCGATTTTGGGACATAATCTGCCTCTCGCAAGTCTCGGAGTCTTCATACTGTGGTTTGGGTGGTATGGCTTCAATGCTGGTTCTACTCTGAGCGGTACTGACCTTTCAATGGCAAGCGTTGCTGTAACAACGACAATTGCCGCTTCCGCAGGGGCAGTCGGCGCAATGGCAGTTTCCTGGATGAAGTTCAAAAAGCCCGACGTGAGTATGTCATTGAACGGTGCCTTGGCTGGTTTGGTTGGTATTACAGCCCCGACTGCAGTTGTTACACCCACAGGTGCTGTTCTTATCGGTCTGATCGCAGGTCTGATCGTAGTGTACTCGGTAGAAATCATTGACAAGAAATTCCACGTCGATGATCCTGTCGGAGCCATCAGTGTTCATGGAATCTGCGGTGTGTGGGGAACACTTGCCGTAGGACTGTTCGGCGCGACAGACGATATCAGAGGGCTGTTCTACGGTGGCGGTTTCCATCAGCTGTTCGTTCAGCTTATCGGCGTAGTGGCAGTCGCGGCATGGGTCATTATCACCACAGGTATTCTCTTCGCCGTCATCAAGAAGTTCAAAGGACTGAGAGTAACTGAGACTGAAGAGCTCCAGGGTCTCGATCTGAGCGAACATAATGCTGAAGCCTACAGCGGGTTCCAGATCTTCACAACGATGTAGTTAAGAAGGAGAAAGAATAATGAAACTGATAATTGCCTACATACAGCCGGACAAGCTCTCTGCAGTAAAGCAGGAGCTGTACAAGAAGGAGATTTTCAAGATCTCCGTGACCAACGCGATGGGGTGCGGTCAGCAGAAGGGATATACCGAGGTGTATCGCGGCGTCGATGTCGAGGTTAATCTTCTGAAGAAGGTGAGAATCGAGATCGCTGTGAATGAGACCTTTGTAGATGATACGATCGATGCGATTATACTCGGTGCCAAAACGGGATCGATCGGAGACGGAAAGATCTTCGTTCTTCCGATCGAAAAGACGATCCGCATCAGAAACAGAGAAGAAGGTGCTGCCGCAATCGGTTAGTAACCGGTTCGATTTACACGGACGCTCTTGGGTAAAGGGACAATTCCCATCAGAGACCTGTGAGATCTCTGCTCTTTCAATCGCAAAGACGAGACGGTGATACACCGGAAAGAGGGGCGTTCAGATAATCGTCAAATCCTACATTTATGTAGCTTAGGGGATGAAATTCCTACGATATGGTAGGTCTTTCATCCCCTATAATTTTGTTAATTACTTATATCATAAAGAGTTATAGACTTGGCACGCTATTTGCATATTTTAAATACAATACCAAACGTAGAATCATAGGAGTGAATGAAGTATGCCAAACCAGATCGATTTTTCAAAGACCCCGCTATCTGAAGTGTACGGTGATAACTGTTTCAGTGATGCAGTAATGAAAGAAAGGCTTCCGGCCAATGTCTATAAAGAACTACTTGCTGTTCAGAATGACGGACAGCTGCTTTCATCAAAAGCAGCGGAGGTCATTGCGAAAAGCATGAAAGACTGGGCCCTTGAAAAAGGTGCTACCCACTATACTCACTGGTTTCAGCCTCTTACCGGTCTGACAGCCGAGAAGCATGATTCGTTCATCTCTCCCAAGTCTGACGGTTCGATGCTGCTGGAGTTCTCGGATAAGGAACTCATCCAGGGTGAACCTGATGCATCCTCTTTCCCTAACGGCGGGCTGAGGGCCACATTCGAAGCACGCGGTTATACAGCATGGGATACAAGTTCACCTGCAGTGATCAAAGAAGTCGGCGGTGTGAAGACTCTGACCATCCCGACCGCATTCTTCTCTTATACAGGAGATGCTCTCGACAAGAAAGTTCCTCTCCTCCGTTCGATGGTAGCTGTGAACGATCAGGCACTCAGAGTTCTGCGGTCTCTTGGAAACACAACAACGAAGAAGATCTGTATCAACGTGGGTCCCGAGCAGGAATACTTCCTCGTTGACGAGGAATTCTATGACAAGCGTCCCGACCTCCGTCTTGCAGGAAGAACAGTCTTCGGAACGATGAGTGCGAAAGGTCAGGAGATGGATGACCACTATTTCGGAGCCATCAAAGAACGTGTCGGACTGTTCATGAAAGAACTCAACTGCGAACTGTGGAAGCTTGGAGTTCCGGCAAAGACTCAGCATAACGAGGTTGCTCCCAACCAGTTCGAGATCGCTACCGTCTACTCTTCAGCCAACATCTCCACCGATACCAACCAGCTTCTCATGGAGACCATCAAGAATGTCGCGAAACATCATAAGCTCGTTGCTCTCCTGCATGAGAAACCCTTTGCCGGAGTCAACGGCAGCGGTAAACACAACAACTGGTCCATCTCCACAGATGATGGTCAGAATCTGTTGAGCCCGGGAAAAAGCCCTGAAGAGAATGTCCAGTTCCTCCTCTTCCTCACCTCGGTGATCAAAGCCGTCGATGAATATGCTGTTCTTCTGAGACTTTCAGCTGCGAACTCGGGTAATGATCACAGACTCGGTGCCAATGAAGCTCCTCCCGCCATCGTATCGATGTACCTCGGCGAAAAGATCACCGAGATTCTAGAGAGCATCGGCAACGGAACTCCTCTGGTACGCAGAGACGGCAAGCTTGTCGAACTCGGACTGACTACCATCCCCTCGTTCCCGATCGATGATACCGACAGAAACAGAACGAGTCCGTTCGCATTCACCGGTAACAAATTCGAATTCAGAATGGTCGGCTCATCACAGTCCCTCGCAGGTCCGAACACGATGCTCAACGCGGCAGTCGCTGAGATTCTGAGCGAAGTCGGTGACCGTCTCGAAAAGAGCAGTGATGTCATGGCTGAAGCCAAAGCGATCATCAAGGAATTTTACTGCAATCACAAAAGAATTATCTTCAACGGTAACGGTTACAGCGAAGAGTGGGTGGAAGAAGCACAGAAGAGAGGTCTTCCCAATCTTCCCAACACCGTCGAAGCTCTCAGTCACCTTACTGACGAGGAATTTGTCAAAGTGTTCGAGAAACACAAGATCTTCGCATCTCACGAGATCGCATCGAGACAGGAAATCTATCTTGAGATCTACATGCAGCAGATCAATATCGAAGCGAGTCTCATGGTCGAGATGGCCAAAGGAAAGATAGTTCCGGCAGCAAACCGCTATCTGAGCGAACTTCTCAGCGGCATCACGGCGCAGAAGGGATTCGGTTTCGAACCGACTCAGCTGACTCTTCTCGCGAAGAAACTCTCCGAGACTATAGATTCTACTCTCAAAGAAGTCGAGGTTCTTGATTCGAAGATCAAACAGCTTGCAGCTTCAGAAGAATCAACACTCGAGATGGCGAAATTCACTCACGACGAGATCGTGGGAACGATGGAGACATTAAGAGGATTTGGTGATACTCTCGAAGAACTTACCGATTCTTCATACTGGCCGTATCCGAAGTATGAAGATCTGTTGTTTCGTTTGTAGAATTTAGAATTGAGATTATATACGAGGAGAATATATGCAGGAACCTACAGGTGACCAGCGGATTGAACAGATTCGTACTAAGATTATTGATAATGGGAGCTATGGTTTATATAGATCAGAATTCGATCATGACAGCTGCGGCGTAGGATTCATCGCCCATCTGGACGGACAGAAAAGACATTCGATCGTCCGTGACGGATTGAAAGTGCTCTATAATTTGCAACACCGTGGTGCTGTCGGCGGGGATAACAAGACCGGCGACGGCAGCGGTATCATGGTTCAGATACCACACAAGTTCTTTACGAAGGTCATCAAAGATTTCAAGCTGCCCCAGGCGGGCAGCTATGCTGTCGGTATGTTTTTTTTTCCGCAGAATGCCGACGCGGACAGCTATAAGAAGGAAATCGAAAGGTCTGTTACAAACAGGGGCTTCTTTCCTCTCGGATGGAGAGAAGTTCCCGTCAGATCCGAGATCCTGGGCGAACTGGCCCTTGCCACCCAGCCGAAGATCCTCCAGCTGTTCATCACACACGACAAATACAGAGGGGATGAGCTGCAGCGCCAGCTGTTCGTTCTCCGCCGATTCATAGAGAAGAATATCTTCTCGACATTAGGTGTTTCCAACCAGTTCTATATCTGCAGCCTTTCTTCAACGATTCTCATCTACAAAGGGATGCTGACTCCGGAACAGGTTGATACCTATTACCCCGATTTGAGCGACACCGATTTCATCAGTTCGTTCAGTATCATCCACTCCAGGTTCAGCACGAACACACTTCCTCAATGGCGACTGGCTCAACCGTTCAGATATCTCGCCCACAACGGCGAGATTAATACTCTAAAGGGGAATATCAACAGACAGAAGGCGAGAGAAGGCTTCATGTCCTCCACATTGCTCGGTGATGATTTAGACACCATCACTCCGATCATCGATGAGACCGGAAGTGATTCTGCGATCTTCGACAACGTACTGGAGCTGTTCACCATGGCAGGCAGGAGCATTCCCCATGTTATGATGATGATGATCCCGGAAGCCTATTCTCCCGAGATCCAGATGAGTGCCGACAAGAGAGCCTTCTATGAATATCATTCGCCGATCATGGAGCCGTGGGACGGCCCTGCGGCAGTCGTATTCACGGACGGACGGTTCATCGGAGCTACTTTGGACAGAAACGGGCTCAGACCGGCGCGGTACACTGTCATGAAAGACGGTCTGATCGTTCTCGCCTCCGAGGCGGGAGTTCTGGACCTTGATCCTGCAGAAGTGAGAATGAAAGGCAGGCTGCATCCGGGAAAGATGTTCCTTGTCGATCTCGAACAGCATCGCATCATACCCGACAATGTCATAAAATCAAGACTTTCACGAGAATATCCCTACAGACGATGGGTGAAGAAATCACGGCTGGAACTGCGCGGTCTGTTCATGCCTTCAGGTGTTTCATCGATAGAACCTCAGGAACTTCTGGAGAAACAGGTTCTGTTCGGTTACAGCGACGAAGATCTGAAGACCATCATCACCCCTATGGCGAAACGGGGACAGGAAGCCATCGGCTCGATGGGAAACGACACGGGACTCGCGGTCCTTTCGGATCACAGCGAACTGCTGTTCTCCTATTTCAAGCAGATGTTCGCCCAGGTCACAAATCCTCCGATCGATCCGCTGCGCGAGCAGTTGATGATGTCTCTGGAAAGTTTCATCGAGAACGAGAGCAATCCTCTCGATATCGATCAGAGGCAGTACCGTTCCTTCAAACTGTCGCACCCCGTCCTTTCGACACGCGATGTGGCGAGAATAAGGAACAACCCCAACAAAGATCTTCTTGCCAGCGATATCGATATCACATTCACTCCGGATGGCAGCGCAGAGGCTCTGAGGGATGCCATAACCAGAGTCTGTGAAGAGGCTGAAAGGCTTGCAGGCGAGGGAGTCAGCCTCATGATCCTCACCGACAAAGGTGCGGGACCAGAAAGAGCTCCGATCCCCTCACTTCTGGCCATCTCGGCCCTGCATCAGTATATGCTCGACAAACGGCTCAGAGGAAAGATCGGTATCATCGTTGAAACGGGTGAAGTCCGCGAGGTATTCCATTTCGCACTTCATCTCGCTTTCGGCTGTGATGCTCTGTGTCCCTATATCGCATTCGCGAGTGTGAGACAGCTGGCCGAAGAAGGTGTTCTCGGTGAGCTTACTCCCGAGGAGGCCGGCGATAACTACGTCAATGCAGTTAAGAAAGGATTGTTGAAAACCTTCAGCAGAATGGGGATCTCGACACTCCACAGTTTCTTCAACACCCAGATCTTCGAAGCTGTCGGTCTCGGTGAGGATATCATAGAATCCTACTTCAGAGGCACGATCTCGAGAATAGGCGGTGTCGGGCTTAAGGAACTTGCATGGGAGATTCAACAGCGATATGAACAGGCCTATCCGAAAGACGGAAGGAAAGTCAAGCTGAGAAGTCCCGGCGGTTCCTACCGATACAGGAAAAACAGTGAACCTCACTACTGGTCACCGGAATCCATCAGTCTCCTCCAGTCGGCAACCCATCAGAAAAGTTATACGATCTTCAAGCAGTTTACGGCACTTATGAACGATTCGTACCGGAAGAACGGAGAGATCAGAGGTCTTCTTGATTTCAAAGAAGGTACATCGATTCCCATAGATGAGGTCGAACCTGTCGAGGCAATCACACGAAGGTTCGTCTCGGCGGCCATGTCGATCGGCTCTATCGGCAAGGAAGTTCACGAGACGGTCGCTATCGCGATGAACCGCCTGCATGCGAAGAGCAACAGCGGGGAAGGCGGAGAAGATCCGATCAGGATAAAACCGCTGGAGAATGGTGATTCGATGCGTTCAAGGATCAAACAGATCGCTTCGGGACGCTTCGGAGTCACAACCGAATACATCATGAGTGCGGACGAACTCCAGATAAAGATGGCTCAGGGAGCAAAACCCGGAGAAGGGGGGCAGCTGCCGGGGAATAAGGTAACCGAATACATCGCACAGATCCGTCATACCACACCGGGGGTGACACTCATTTCTCCGCCGCCGCATCACGATATCTACTCGATCGAGGATCTGGCACAGCTGATCTACGATCTCAGATCCGTAAATCCCGAAGCAGAAGTATCGGTCAAACTGGTCAGCGAGGCTGGTGTCGGTACGATCGCCAGCGGTGTATCGAAAGCAAAAGCCGACAGAGTGATCATCTCAGGACAGAACGGGGGAACGGGAGCTTCACCGCTGACAAGTATCAGACATACCGGGCTTCCCTGGGAACTGGGACTCGCCGAGACTCAGCAGGCGCTGATCGTCAACAAGCTTCGTTCCCAGATCATCGTCCAGACAGACGGGCATCTCAAGACCGGTAAGGATCTTGCGATCGCGGCTCTTCTCGGAGCCGAGGAATTCGGTTTCGGTACATCCCTCCTTATCTCGCTCGGGTGTATCATGATGAGAAAATGTCATCTCAATACCTGTCCATTCGGAGTTGCGACACAGGATCCGGAACTGAGGAAACTGTTCAGAGGTAAAGCTGATTTCGTTATTGCTTTCCTGCAGTTCGTGGCTGCAGAATTGAGAGAATACATGGCCTATCTGGGATTCAGAACCGTCGATGAGATGGTCGGACGGGTAGACAGACTGAAATTCGTCCCGAACGCCGACAAGAAGAAAGCATCGAAGGTCAAACTCGATGCGATCCTCGCTTCCGATCATATCAGAGAAGGTGTTCCCCTCCACTTCGAAAACAAGGGTGAACGGCCCGGAATCAGCCGATTCGACAAGGCCATAGAAAAGAGGATGAAGAACTTCTGGCAGGAACCGAAGGCGATGACCTTCAACCTGAATGTAAACAATACCGACAGGGCGATCGGTTCGGCGCTGAGCGGGAAGATCACCAAAGCCTATGGAGCGGAAGGTCTTGAAGAGGGGACGTTGACGTTCAACCTCACAGGATCAGCCGGACAGAGTTTCGGTGCATTCCTTGCTCCGGGTATCAAACTGGTACTCAAAGGTGAGGTGAATGATTATCTCGGCAAGGGGATGAGCGGCGGAACCATCGTTGTCGTTCCTCCTGACAAATCCAAGATCAGACCGGAAAAGAACATCATCTGCGGAAATGTGGTGATGTACGGAGCAACCGGAGGAAAGACATTCATCAACGGAATGGCGGGAGAAAGATTCTGCGTACGAAACAGCGGAGCTACCGCCGTCGTTGAAGGGATTGGTGATCACGGATGTGAATATATGACAGGAGGGACGGTCGTCGTTCTAGGAGAGATGGGTAAGAACTTTGCTGCCGGAATGAGCGGCGGGATCGCCTATGTATATGATCCTTCGGAACAGTTCGATTCCAGATGCAATCTTGATATGGTGGAACTTGAAGGTGTATGGGATGATAATGATAAGAAGACGCTCAAGGACCTGATCAGCGAACATTTCACCTACACCCACAGTCATCTTGCTCAGTATATTCTGGAGAACTGGGAAGTGCAGTATCCTCAGTTCGTCAAGGTTGTACCAATCGAATACAGAAAAGGGCTTGAGAGAATGCAGATGAATGAGAATAGGGACGATGAAACGATGAGTGTTACCGAGGAGGTGTACCGTGCCTAAATTAGATGGATTCAGAACGATAAAGAGAAAAGAACCTCCTTACAGAGATGTCGAAGAACGCATCTGCGACTTCGAACCGGTAAACGGACCGCTTTCTGAAAGTGAAGTGGTCGAGCAGGCAAGACGCTGTATGGATTGCGGTGTCCCTTTCTGTCACATGCACGGATGTCCTCTCGGCAACAGGATTCCCGATTATTCGGAACTGATTGCCAACGGACAATGGAAAGAAGCCCTCACACTTCTTGAATCGACTAACAATTTCCCCGAGGTTACCGGACGAATCTGTCCTGCACCCTGTGAGACTTCCTGTACGCTTGCTACAGATTTCGAAGCTGTCACCTGTGAACAGATAGAACTCAATATTGCAGAGCGGGGCTGGAGAGAAGGATGGGTCGTACCCGAGATCGCACCGATAAAGACAGGAAAGAGGGTCGCGATCGTGGGGTCTGGTCCGACCGGACTGGCAGCTGCGCAGCAGCTTGCCAGAAAAGGACATGAAGTGATCGTATTCGAAAAATCGGATCGTATCGGCGGTCTTCTGATGTACGGGATTCCCAATTTCAAACTCGAAAAAGAGGTGATCGACCGTAGACTCGCTCAGATGAAAGCCGAAGGCGTCATTTTCGAGAAAGAGGTCGAGATCGGCACGGATCTTTCCGCTCACTATCTTCTCAGCAAATTCGATGCGGTGGTGATCGCCAGCGGAACCCCACTAGCCCGTGATATCTCGATTCCGGGCAGAGACCTCAAAGGCATTCACTTCGCTCTCGAATATCTTACCCAGCAGACCAAACTTGTTTTGGGTGACACAATAGCTCCTGAAGATTATATCGATGCGAAAGGTAAGAATGTCGTCGTCATCGGCGGCGGCGATACCGGCTCCGACTGTGTCGGTTCGGTTATCAGAAGAGGATGTGCCTCGGTCACTCAGATCGAACTGCTGCCTAAACCTCCCGAGATGCGTCAGGATGATAACCCGTGGCCTCAATGGCCCCGTATCCTCAGAACTTCGAGCAGCCATAAAGAGGGTGCTACGAGGATGTGGAGTGTCGGATCCAAAGAATTCATCGGGAAAGACGGCAGGGTGAAAAAGTTCTCCTGTGTGAATCTGAAGTGGAAGGGAAGAGAGTTCACCGAGATTCCAGGAAGCGAGTTCATCCTTGATGCGGATCTTGTTCTGCTGAGTATGGGATTCGTCCCCTACAGAGAGTCTCCGCTGGTGAAAGAGTTCGGTCTTGCAGTCGACGAGAGAGGTTCGATCGCTGTCGATTCGAAGTACCGCACATCGAAACCTAAGATCTTCGCTGCAGGTGATGCGGTCATCGGAGCATCTCTGGTCGTCAGAGCGATCAACTACGGGCGTGAGTGTGCCGAGTCGGTTGACTCTTTTTTGAGTGAATAACGAGAAACGCAATGCCCCGGCAACAGTCGCTGCCGGGGAATGATCTTATCCTCTTGCCCCGTAGGTGTCATTCATATCGACATCCCCGATCGGGATGCCGAGAGCTCCTGCGACTCCTATTCCGTACTGTTCATCAGCAAGATAACAGTGCCTGATATGCCGTTTTTTCACAGTCAGCGTCGTTCCTTCCATGTTGCGTGCGGTATTCTCGAACAGCCGTTTCTTCTCATCGTCTTTCATGATGTTGAAAAGGGAGCCTACCTGCTGATAGTAGTGATCATCATCCTCTCTGAAATCGTAGTTGTCAGCCGGTCCCCGACCGTCGTGCGGAGGTTCTTTCTGATCATTCTGATCTCTCCACATCCCGTACGAGTTGGGATTGTAGTGGACAGCTCCGCCGAAGTTTCCGTCGATTCTCATAGCCCCGTCGCGGTGGAAATGGTTGGTTTCTACTTTGCTCCTGTTCACCGGTATCTGATAATGATTGACCCCGAGACGGTAGCGCTGCGCATCACCGTAGGCGAACAGCCGCCCCTGCAGCATCCTGTCGGGTGAATAGCCTATTCCCGGAACGCTGTTTGCCGGATTGAATGCAGACTGTTCCACATCCTGGAAATAGTTCTCGGGATTCCTGTTCAGTTCGAAATACCCCACTTCGTGAAGCGGGTATTCACT